>JBJEIZ010000061.1:0-122459 GCA_051877535.1 Brotaphodocola sp. | reverse complement strand
CGTTTATATTTTACCACGTTCAGAGTTTTATAACAAGTTGAGAGAAAATTTTTATGGGGAGGCGCAACAGCCGCAAACCAGTTGGAGGGTGCTTACCTGGAAGGTGGAAAAGGCTTGAGCATCGCAGATGTGGAAATGGGGGCACGTCATGGAGTCCCGAGAGAAAGAGACGGCGGATGCAGTTTTTTGCTGTGTAAGATTATGGCATTTTATATAAAAGTGATATTTGCAAAATCTTATCTGGAAAAGTGGGTTTTCATTGCTAACCGGATTGTAACAATGATATAATCAGGAGTAGAAATGATAAGGAGAAAGGAACGGCAGATGAAGATTACTTATATCGGGCATAGCGGCTTTCTGGCGGAGCTGGAGCAATCTGTGCTGCTTTTTGATTATTATGAGGGAGAGATTCCGGAAATTTCGAATAAAAAGAAGCTTTATGTATTTGCCAGTCACCGGCATGGCGATCATTTTAATCCGGAAATATTTCGGCTGGCAGAGGGACGGGAACAGATTCAGTTCCTTCTTTCACGGGACATCTGGAGAAGCCGTGTGCCGGAGCCGCTTCAGGAAAAGACGGTTCAGTTAAAACCTTGTGCCTGGTGGTCGGATGGATCTCTGGAGGTACGGACCCTAAGATCGACGGATGAAGGCGTGGCCTTTCTGGTAAAAGCGGAGGGGAAGACGATTTACCATGCCGGTGATTTGAATGACTGGCGTTGGGAAGGCGAACCGGAGGAATGGAACAGCCGGATGAAGAAGCATTTCCATAAATACATCGAAGTACTCCGTGGTGTCCGGATCGACGCAGCGTTTATTCCGCTTGACCCGCGGCAGGAGAAACATTATACTTTAGGCATGGACTATTTTCTGGAACTGGCAGATGCAAAATGTGTATATCCTATGCACTGCTGGGAAGATTACGGAATCATTGACCTCTGGCTGGCAGAACACCCGGACAGCCCTTACCGGGAGCGGATTGTGAAGATCAAGGAGCGGGGGCAGGCCTTTTGGCAGGATTAATTAAAAAACGGAATCAGGAGGAAGAATATGAAATTTCAGTTTGCGCATTATAATTACAATGTGATGGATTTGGAAAAATCCATTCGATTCTATGAGGAAGCGCTGGGATTAAAGGAAGTGCGCCGCAAGGAGGCCTCGGACGGAAGCTTCATTCTGTCTTATCTGGGAGACGGTGTGACCGGCTTCCAGCTGGAACTGACCTGGCTGCGGGACTGGGAGAAAGGTCATTATGATTTGGGGGATAATGAGATCCACCTGGCATTTACTGTGGATGATATGGAGGCAGCGCACAAAAAGCATGAGGAGATGGGCTGCATCTGCTACGAGAATCCCAAAATGGGAATTTACTTCATTTCAGATCCGGATGGATACTGGCTGGAGATCGTTCCGGTGAGGTAGTGATCGGACTTTTTCAGCTGCGAAGTATATGCGAGCGTCATCCCCCAAAAACAGTCAGAATTGACTTTTTAAATGTTGAATGAACATCTGCATACCACGGGTCAGGTATTTACTTTGGTGATATATCAGATGATAGTTACGGCACAAAACGATATCGGTCAGTGAAAATTCAATAAGATGATGGGATGTTCTGAGATCACTGGCTTGTGAGGCAGGAAGCGGCAGCACACCGAAACCTTTGAGACAAAGTTTCAAAAGAGCAGGGGTGCTGACGCTTTCTGACGCTATAATCGGATTCAGATTTGCGCTGCGGAATGCCAGATCCATGTGATCACGTGAGCCGCTTCCGATTTCGCGAAGAAGCAGGGGCATTTTGGTTAATTGCGCAAGTGTGATCGGGACTTTGACGTTTCCGGATGCCGGAAGTTCCGGAAAATATTTTATGGCCAGATCCGGTGAGCAGACCAGGCGCATCTCCTCCTGCATAAGTTTCTGATAATGGAATGCCCCGTGGGAAGTCAGCCTGTCTGCGATAGCAAAGTCCAGTTCATTGTGCATCAGTCCATCTTCCAGATTGCGTGGACTCTGAATACGGGTATAGATTGAAATCGAGGGGTACATTTTAGAAAAATCGGCAATGATATCGGAAAGGTAACTGACAGCAAATGCGATATTGCTTCCAATCCGCAGGGTTCCTGTGGTGGAAGTTTCGCTGATGACGTTTTTTACTTCATCCATCTGGGACAGGATAGAGTTGGCATAGTCCATTAGCACGGTTCCGGCTTTTGTGATATAAATTCTGCGGTTCATACGATCAAACAGGCGGACGCCGTAATACTGTTCCAGTTCACGAATTGCAGTGCTGACGGCTGGTTGTGCCATATTCAGTCGTTCTGCAGCCAATGTGATGCTTTCTGCGTAACATACTTCCAGAAAAATATGCAGATGTCGGATCGTCATAAAAATTCCCCCTTGCTAACTATGATTTCACGAATACATAATAAAATAATTATGTATTTTATAATAACATAAGAATTGTTTTCTGTACAAGAGATTGTTATAATATAATCGCAATTGATAAATAAATAACGTTTTATTATTAACAAATCATTTAGGGGGAAAGGCAAATGATGAAATCAAGAGTACAGAAGGCAGTCGATTATTATGCAAAGAGTGGTTACAACTGTTCACAGGCTGTGGCAGTGACTTATGCAGATCTTCTGGGATTGGATCCAATGGTATGTTTTAAGGGAATGGAAACTTTTGGAAGCGGCATGGGCGCGAAGCTTGGAACATGCGGAGCAATCTCCGGAGCCATCTACCTTGCAGGTTTTGTAACCAGTACAGGTCATATGGATGATGATAAGGCGAACAAGTCCAAGAAAGTGTCTTATGATCTGGCAGGGAAGATTACCAAAGCCTTTTATGAGAAGAACCAGACGGTTACCTGCGGCGATATGAAGGAAGCGAAATCTCCAAAATTCCGTTCTTGTCTGGACTGTATTGCAGATGCAGCAATCCTGACAGAAGAGTTGATTTTTCCGGGACAGTTCGAAAAATCCACATATTTTGAAGATAAGGCAAACAAATAACGTCTTGAAGGGAATAGGTGAATGAAATGACGTATGTAATCTTTTTTGCAGTCAGTATTCTGGCTTCTGTAGTTGGTGCAATCTGTGGTGTAGGCGGCGGCGTATTTATGAAGCCGGCATTGGATGCAGTTGGAGTACTTCCGGTTAATACCATTACTTTTTTATCAACCTGTACGGTAATTTCTATGACCAGTTATAATGTTATCACAGCTGCTATGAATACAAAAAAAGGCGGCGGTGAAAATCTGATTGACTGGAATCTGACCACCTGGCTGGCAATCGGTTCAGCAATCGGAGGTCTGCTTGGCAAAATTATCTATTCTGAGATTAAATCCTCTTTTGCAAACCAGGAAGCAGTAGGCGGCTATCAGGCATTGGCACTTCTGATTGCAGTATTTCTGACTTTAATCTATACTTTGAATAAAAAACGCTGCAAAGGCTTTCATGTAAAGAATCCGGCACTTTTGCTGATTTTAGGTTTTGCGCTGGGCACGTTATCCTCTTTTGTAGGAATCGGCGGAGGTCCAATGAACCTGGCAGTGCTGTTCTACTTCTTGTCTATGCCGACAAAGGTAGCTGCACAGAACTCTCTGTACATGATTCTGATTTCTCAGACCGCGAGTCTGATCATGACCTTTGTAAAAGGAAACGTTCCGCAGGCGTTGTATCAGGATGTAGATCTGGGATTGTGGGTTATGCTGATCGGAATGATGATCTGTGGTGTTTACGGCGGTATTGTTGGTAAAAAAATCAATAAAAAGATGCCGTCTGCAACTGTAGATAAGTTATTCGTATTTCTGATTCTGGTGATTATGGCATTGTGTGCATGGAATATTTATACGAAACTGGGATTTGGAGCTTAATGTTTTTGTGAATTTACCGGTTATTTTACGCTGGATACTTTATGGTATCCGGCGTTTTTGCATCTGTCGATTCAATTGATATAGAACAGTTATGTTGGTTGCACAAACGGAAAAATGGAATAATCAAGATGCCTGATCATATATTAAGTATGACAGTATTTAGGAAACGAGAATAGGAGACAAGTATGGTCAGGATAGAGACTTTATATGAGAAGCTGTTATTGTTAAATGACAATATAAAAGAAATTCAGAAATTGGCAACCGGAGATAGCGAACGAAATGAAATTGGGGAATTGATTGAGTACCCGCAGGATGCAGAACAGAAGTTCCTATACGATTGTATTATGGAAGTATTGGACAAACTGGAGAGCATTGTTTGCTCAATTCAGTACTTACAAATGCCAATTCGTGCTGATGGAATTCTCCATGCGAATATTAGAGGAAGATATGAGACAGACGGGTATGAATGGACTTGTGGAAACAGGATAGAAGTACTGATTGAAAATGCGTGGATTCGTTCCCGTGTCGAACATAACGGAAAAGATTATTATATTGCAGGTTATCCGGAGATTCCGATGGAGGGCTTGCACGTTCGTGTCAGGTAGTGCACTTTTTGTGTCATTTCAAGTGCCTTGTCATCCGGAAGGACTCGTGGTAATATTGTAAGTATATTGGATATTATTTATTGTGTGTATGGAATCCTGGTATGAAATGCGATTTTGGAAAGGAGTAATTGAGTAACGGATGGGAAGATTTTTAAATCCTGACAACAGTGCGTTCCGTGATGTGTTGAACTCGAAAATATATGTGGACAAAACAGGTCTTTTGGAGCACACCAACGGTGCAATCAACACGACCTCGAAATTTATCTGCAATAGTCGTCCGCGGCGTTTTGGAAAATCTGTTACGGCTGATATGCTCACTGCTTATTATAGTAAGGGCTGTGATTCGGAGCAGTTGTTTTCCGGATTTGCGATTGGAAAAGATGCGGACTTTAAGAAGCATCTGAATCAATATGATGTTATCCACTTTGATGTCCAGTGGTGCCTGGCTCCGGCAAAAAGTGCGGAGAATCTTGTATCGTTCCTTGAAAAAAGTATTATTGGTGAATTAAAAGCAGCATATCCCAATCTTTTGACGGACACAGTTATCTCGCTTCCAGATGCAATGTCTACAATCAATGCGTTAACGGGTAATCGTTTTATTGTTATTATTGATGAGTGGGATGTGTTGATTCGTGATGATGCAAATAATCAAATGGTGCAGGAACAATTTATCGATTTCCTGAGAGGATTGTTCAAGGGATCAGAACCTACAAAATTTATCAGCCTTGCGTACCTGACTGGAATCCTGCCAATCAAGAAGCTGAAGACGCAGTCTGCACTGAATAACTTCACGCAATTTACTATGCTGAATTCGAGTCTTCTGGCTCCGTACGTTGGTTTTACAGAAGCAGAGGTATCGGAACTGTGTGAACAATATGGACAGAATTTTGAAGAGGTAAAACGATGGTATGATGGATATCAGCTGGGAAAATACCATGTGTATAACCCGAATGCGGTTGTGAATCTTATGCTGCAGGGCGAGTTTCAAAGCTACTGGTCGCAGACGGGTACGTTTGAGTCGATTCGACCGTTTATTAATATGGATTTTGATGGGTTGAGGACGGCTATTATTGAGATGATTTCCGGTGACACGATTGAGGTTGATACGATGTCTTTTCAAAACGATATGATCAGTTTTGAAAGTAAGGACGACGTGATTACACTTTTAATTCATCTTGGTTATCTTGCTTATAATCAGAGAAATAAAACGGCATTTATCCCGAATGAAGAAATACGCCAGGAGTTCATTTTGGCTACGAAAAGCAAGAATTGGAATGAACTGATGGAATTGGAAAAGCAGTCAAGGAACCTGCTTGATGCAACCCTCAATATGGAGCCGGAAGAGGTTGCTGCAGGAATTGAAAAAATTCATACAGAATATGCTTCATCGATTCAGTACAATAATGAAAATTCTCTCAGCAGCGTACTGACGATTGCATACTTGAGCGCCATGCAGTATTATTATAAGCCGGTTCGGGAACTGCCTGCGGGAAGAGGCTTTGCGGATTTTGTGTTTATTCCCAAGATTGAATATGCGGCATATTACCCGGCGCTTGTTGTGGAACTAAAGTGGAATAAAAGTGCTGAGACAGCCTTGCAGCAGATCTATGAGAAAGAATATCCGCGGTCATTGCTTGATTATACTGGAAATATTCTTCTTGTAGGAATTAATTATGATAAAAAGAGCAAAACTCATCAATGTATCATTGAGGAGTACCAGAAGTAGTCATTTATTCGGACTATTACCGTCAGTGGAGCCACCGACGGTTTTTTCATACGTTTTTTTCATTTCCTTCAATTCCCATCCTACATAGCATTGACTAGAACATATGTAAGCGATATGACAATCCTCTATTCAGAAGATAAGAATTATTCTGGTATTGCAAGCAAGGAATATGGCTGCGAAGCAATTGTCAGTGGTCTGTTCCGGGAATTCAAATTGATTTTCTACTGTGAAGCATGTAAGTGGGTGATGCTGATTTAGCGGAGAACGATTGTAAGTTCGTTCCTCCTGTGATAGTATCAGATTAGATTCTGTTGGGCTGGGAAATAGAAAGAGAGAAGGTGGGAGGATGGCAATCTGGAATCCATGGCATGGCTGCAGGAAATTCAGCCCAGGGTGTCTAAACTGTTATGTGTACCGCAGGGATGCAGAATTGGGGAAAGACAGCAGCATCGTGGAGAAGACAGCCAGTTTCGACCTTCCGCTAAAGAGAAACCGGAAAAGGAATATAAGCTTCAGCCGGAGGAAGAACCGGTCTACACCTGCATGACATCGGATTTCTTTCTGGAACAGGCAGTGGTTTTGACAGGAAAATGTGCGGAAGATAGCGTCTATAAAGGAAACTACATTGATTATTAATGATATATGGTATATACTATGTATATACTAGATTGTAAGGAGGTTATATATGCAGACGCAGGTAAAAGAATGGGGAAATAGTCAGGGAATCAGATTGCCAAAAGAAATACTAAAAAGCGCAGGAATTGCCTTGAATGAGGTTTTAGATGTTAAGGTATCAAATGGTTCTATTACTTTAGTAAAATCATTTCGTCATAAAACATTAGAAGAAAGGGCCGCTGAATTTGACGGGAAGTTAATGCTTGATGGTGAATATGATTGGGGTGAACCTGTTGGAAGAGAGGTATGGTGATGGAAGCATTACACCAGGGTGATATTCTCAGGATTGAGAAAATCAAACATCCGGTATTGATTGTCAGCAAAGATTTTTTTAATACCAGCGGAGAGATCATCGGATGTCCGATTATAAAAAATTCTATCCCGGGTCCTCTTCATATATGGATGACCACGGAAGAAAATGAAGGGTATATACAGTGTGAAAAACTCGCATTGTTGGATTTATCGATTCGTGGCTACAAGAAAGTAGACAGATTGCCCATTCCGGAAATGATTAACGTATCCGATGCGATACAAAGTATTTTTGAATATATTTGAAATGAAAAAAGATGTCCGGTAAAAACTTAAAATACGAGCTGCGGGCTACAATTAAGATAAGCTATGATGCCAAATCATTCGTTAACTTAGGAAGTTTTCTCTGTGAGAGCTTCTTTTTTATTATCCGCAAAGAAGTTCCACAGAAATAACTTCGTTTCATTATGAGACATAGTTATTAAGCATATTAAAAACTGGAGGTACAGCATCCAATCAACTGGTTGTATTGAATACTGGCTTATGCTTCACTACAAAATGTTTGCCCCTCCTGTTTTATCAATCTCAGATAAAGAAAAGATGTTAGCTGAAGTTGTAGCAAGAGAGCCTGCTTACGTGAAAGGAGACTACACAGTAACTGCCCGTATTGCGGAAAATTATCCGACAGCGGTAATTAACGCAGAAAAGGCAGTAAAAAATTTATTATTTGACGGATTACCTGGTCTGGAAGATACTGACGAAAGAAATCAGTGGCTCCATACGCATTGCAAAACTTTTTCTGAGCAATCGTTTTTGTTGTAGTAGTATAATTCCGTTTTTCCATCCGGGCAGACTTTTTTGATGTTTTGTTCCTGTTCAGATGGGCTGGAAGGAATAACCATGTTTCTCATAATCTGTTCATATTCCTGTTCGTTTGTTGTCATAGGATGCCTTTCTTGTTTTTACTGCTTGCCTGCCCTCATTATTCTCTCAGATACCTTTTGTATCACATCAATAGTATGGAAATTTCATATACAACCATATAAAATAGGTGCAAGGATGACAGAAATCCGGAAAACGAAAACGGTACCTGCATCCTGACAAAAAAGGAGAGGTCGGATACATGATAAACGGTTATAAAATTGCAGGTACAGTCAGGATTGCAGCATCTGAAAAAGAAGAATTGAACAGTAATATCCTGCGGCTGCTTTATCTGTTTGGTATTCGGAAACTGAAGGACGTGAAACTGGATGGACAAAAGCTGACTGTAGCAGCGCGGCCAGCACCGGACGAAAATAATATTGTGATGTACTGGTGGAATGCTTCAGATGAGGTGGTGCTGTCGGAAGATACAGTGCGATGGCTGGAGGAACTGGCGGCCATGCACCGGAAACTCATGGAGAAACTTTCGGATTTAGAAAATGAAAAGTCCGAGTTCCTGAAAGAGTTCATAATGCTTCTTTCAGAGACGGATCAGTATTACCACAGGATTTTTCCATTTAAGGATATGTTTTATGAGTTCATCCGGAATATCCACCGGAAAGAATTCCGGGCTGCCGTCGAACTGTTCCGGGTTTTGACCGAAGAAAATCGGGGTGAGGGGAAGATTATTGAGAAAGCACTGGGAGCGCCTGTCCCTTCGATAGACCACAGAGATTAAGAACCTCTGGTATTTGAATATTGTCGGTTGGAAAAAATAGCATTCTGAGACATAATTTGCTGCCGGGATGCTATTTTTATGATAAATGCAAGATATAACGAGCATAATGAGTATTACTTCAAAACAAATTGAAGTTTGCTTGAAACGACTTTGAAGTTAACATTGAAGTGACATTGAAGTAAAATGAATTAACTTCAAACAAGAATGTCGGAGGTGACCGGATGTATTTAGAAGAAATTATAGAAAATGTACAGATGGAAAGTGATAAATTCCAGTGTAAAGCAAAATTGAATCGGGATGATATTGTGGGCTGGCTCAAGACAATCGCTGGTTTTGCGAACGCATCTGGCGGCAATATCCTTTATCCGCTATGAAATCAAAGGGAAAGAGCGATTTGTTATTCGTGTTCAAGTTGGCGACTCTGTTATAAAGCCGGTAATACTAAAATATAAAAATGTTCCATCTATCTATATGAGAAGAGATGGGTTTACAAATGGGGCAACATATGAAGAGATTATTGATATGAGTGTGAAAAGCAAAAATACTCAGTATGACATTCTTACATCGGATGTAAAGTATGATGCTTCAAAATTTACAATGCTTCGTGATTTTTATGCAGCTCACAATGATGGAAAAGAGTTGACGGAAAAAGCATTACAATCCATGGGGTTTTATAATGAAGAGGGATTGCTTGCAAATGGTGCATTGCTGTTTGCAGATGATTATCAGGATAAGAAAACAGAGATTCAATGTTCTGTATTTTCTGGTTTCAATAAGGGCAGTGAGAGAATAATTACTATAAACCGCTTTAATGGCAATATTATTTCTGCAATCAATTATATAGTAGAATTTGTAACTCAGAGGATGAATCATTCGATGATTAAGCTTGGAAATACAAGAAAAAATATTGATGCATATCCACAGAGAGCTTTATTCGAAGGAGTCATCAATGCAGTTGCACATCGGGATTATTTTTTGGATGGCACACAGATTCAGGTAGACATGTTTAAGGATAGATTGGAAATTTCATCTCCAGGTAGTTTTTATAGAGGAGAAAAATTGGGTAAAACGTATGATTTATCAGGAATTATTTCCAAAAGAAGGAATGAGTTGATAGCATCTGTGTTAGTAAGCTGTAATGTCATGGAGGCTGCAGGAACGGGATTTGATAAAATTATAGAGGAATATAAAGGAGAGAATGAAACGCATCGACCATATATATATTCTTCCTCAGATCATTTTACACTTGTTTTGCCGGATCTGACTTATATGGATGGCGTCGAAGACAGCAGTGTTCCAATCCTTACGTTTGTGCCGGTGGCAAATGGAACGGATTATGATGATAAGGTTCTGTCATATTGCTATTATCAGGCGCACAAGGTTTCTGAGATTGCAGAGTATTTAGGAATCAGTGATTCAACTTATTTAAGAAAGCAAGTACTTGGCAATCTGGAGAAACAGGGATATTTAGAATCAAGTAAGATTTCAAGAGCAATGTATTTCAAAACAAAGCAAGATATGGTAACGGTAAATTGATACCAGTGAAGAATAATACCGAGCCAAAACTTGAAGGAAAATCAAAAACTGGCAACCGGTAACAGTGAGATCAACGAAACTGGGGAATTGATTGCGTATCCGGAAAACGCAGATCAGAGACTTTTATATGACTTTGCTATGGATGCGCTGGACAAGCTGGAGAGTATCAGCTGTTCGATCCAATACTTACAAAAGCCAGTTCGCGCCAGAGGAATTCTTCGGGCAAATGCCAGAGGAAGATATGAAATTGAAGAACAGGAATGGACGTGTGGAAGGGGAATCGAAGTATTGATCGAAGATGGCTGGGTTCATTCCCGTGTCGAACATAATGGAAAGGATTACTATATAGTAGGTTATCCGGAAATCCCGATGGAGGGGCTGCATGTTAGGGTCAGATAATACAAAGTGATTTGGCAGACGTAACATAAATAAATGCCAGCCTGTTTTTCTCTGTTATGCCTTTCAGCAGTTGAAAAACAGGCCGGCCTTCTGTTGGGATGATTGCCTTTTGTGTGTTTATTGTTGGTTCTGTTCTGCATTTTCTTCCGTGCCAGGAAGCATGTGATCCTGAAGCCTGGCCTGTATCTTTTTTAAAGTTTCGATGTCAGCATGATTGGTGCGGCGGGATACGGTAAATGGAATTCTGTCTCTGGGCTTCGGTGGGATTTTTACTTCAGCGTGGGTGACCAGCTGTTTCCAGGTTTTGAAACCGAAAAGGTGGGCTATGTAGGCCCATCCGGGTCCTTCTGTTCTTTTGCGGTTGTATTCGGTCGCAGTCCGGATCTGATGCTTTGCCATCTGTTCTTTGAAGATATCCAGCCAGTGTTCTCTGGGATGTTCCCTGTACTTACGGATTGACTTGTGAACGAAATCGTATCGCTGCGGATAAAAAGTATCCAGAAAATCAACGACAGTCATTCCGAACCGGTTGGCGATGGTTGGGTGAGAGGGAAGCCCTTTGCTCTCGAATTCTTTTGCGTTGGGGTAACGGCCATGATCCAGAAAAAACTGTTCTACGGTATCGAGGATGGTTTTGGCGTCCCAGCCTGTGATAGGAAGATCCTCTGCCAGCTCCCGAAGAGCATTCAGTATGGCTTCTTTTTCACCGTCCGGCGGCATCTGGGAGATCAGGTCGATGGCCCGGAAAAGTGCTTGTTTCCTTGTCATTTGGTACTCCTTTCTGAGATCCTCGACAAGAATATATGGTGGGCACCGCATAGGTAGAAAATTTTACATTTTGTGTAATATCAAAATTGTCAATAGCCTTGATGAGACCGATACATCCGATCTGGAAGAGATCGTCAAGGTTTTCGTTGCTGTTGGAAAAACGCTGGATAACACTTAAGACCAGGCGGAGATTTCCTTTGATGTATTGTTCGCGGGCATCCATGTCGCCATCAAGAATGCGCTGGAAGAGCGCTTCTTTTTCAGCGTTGGTCAGCAAAGGAAGCTTTGCTGTATTAACTCCGCAGATTTCGACTTTATATCCTGCCATATCCTACCTCCGTAAACCAGATTCATGTGTGCTGACGGCATGCTTGCCGTACATTGAAAATGATTTACGAAAATGAGCAGGTTTATACTTCCAGAATTTGCATAATACGTTTCTCTTTGTTGTCTGAATATACAAAACGAGCTGTTTGTTAGCAGCTCGTTTTGCGTAAAAGTTTACTTTTGGTGGAGTTCGATAAATTGTTTCATAGCATTGAAACTCACATCGCTCATCTGGTGTTCCATGCTGCAGGCATCAGCAATGGCTGTTTGTTCCGGGACACCGAGAGAAATCAGCCAGTTCGAGAGTACGGTGTGCCGCTCATAAATGCTGGTTGCGATGGCAAGACCGGATTCCGTCAGAGTAATAAAGCCGGCAGAGCTCACCTCGATATATCCCTTTTCCCGCAGATTTTTCATTGCTACGCTGATACTAGGTTTGGAATAGTTCATCTCCATGGCGATATCAACTGAACGGACCACCGGCAGTCGCTTGCTTAAAACTAATATGGTTTCCAGGTAGTCTTCTCTGGATTCGTTTCCGTGCATACAATCCTCCTGAGCAATAACATGATATATTGGCTGTTTGTTAGCTATTATAGCATTCACATAAATGAAAAACAAGTTTGAAAGGGGGGCTGTGCAGATAATTTCATTTGGGATTTTTGTTAATGAGAAAAAATATCAATAAAGTTATTGACATAAAACAAAAGTAAGAATATACTAACAACGAAATGATTGATAAATAGGATCGATAAGAAAGCGGGTGAAGTATGATGCCTTTATCAATGGCTGAAGCCGGAAAAATGAGTCAGATTAAAAAGGTGGGAGGCAAAGAGGAAACCAGAAGATTTTTGGAGAGTCTCGGTTTTGTAGTAGGCGGATTTGTCACCGTCATATCTGAAATCAACGGTAATCTGATTGTCAATGTGAAGGAATCCCGTGTGGCAATCGACAAAGAATTGGCAAACAAAATCATGATTTAAGGAGGAATGAGTATGGCTACGCTGCGAGAAGTGAAGTGCGGAGATACTGTCAAGGTGCTGAAGCTGCGCGGAGAGGGTGCGGTGAAGCGCCGCATTATGGATATGGGAATTACAAAAGGAACGGAAGTTTATGTGCGCAAAGTGGCACCTCTGGGTGATCCGATAGAAGTCACTGTCCGAGGATATGAATTGTCTTTGAGAAAAGCAGATGCGGATATGATAGAAGTTCTATAATTTTTTTACCAGACGGTTAGTGATAACTAAAAATGGTTGTAAATTTAAAACTTTAGAAAAGGGAAATGATTATGAGAGTGAAAATTGCATTGGCTGGTAATCCGAACAGTGGAAAGACCACCTTATTTAATGCGTTGACCGGCTCCAATCAGTTTGTAGGTAACTGGCCTGGAGTTACAGTGGAAAAGAAAGAAGGAAAACTGAAAGGACATACCGATAAGGAGAATGAAGCGATTCTTGTGGATCTTCCGGGTATTTATTCTTTATCTCCCTATACGTTGGAGGAAGTGGTATCCAGAAATTTCTTAATCGGAGAACGTCCGGATGCCATCATCAATATCATTGACGGAACGAACCTGGAGAGAAACCTGTATCTGACTACACAGCTTACCGAACTTGGAATCCCGGTGATCATTGCGGTCAACATGATGGATCTGGTGAGAAAGAATGGAGAAGAATTAAATATCGAACGTTTGTCTCAGGATACCGGCTGTAAGGTTGTTGAGATTTCCGCACTGAAAGGTGAGGGAGTTGAGCAGTTGGCGGAACGGGCAGTGTCTCTGGCAAGAAGTGGAAAGAAAACTGTTCCGGCACATGCTTTTCATGGAAGCGTGGAACATGCAATCGCGCATATTGAAGAGGCGATTACCGGGCGAGTAGAACCAAGTATGGAACGCTGGTATGCCATTAAATTGTTTGAGCGTGATGCAAAAGTACAGGAAAGCCTGAATCTGGATCAGAAACTGCTGGCACATATTGAGAATGATATCATCGCGTGTGAAAAAGAAATGGATGATGACTCGGAAAGCATCATTACCGGAGAACGTTATAATTACATAGGAACGATTATTGAGGATTGTTATAAGAAACGTGTGAAACAGCAGATGTCCGTATCGGATAAGATTGACCGGATCGTTACCAACCGTTTTCTGGCACTGCCGATTTTTGCGGTCATTATGTATATTGTTTACTATGTATCGGTTACCACGGTAGGTACCTTCCTGACTGACTGGACAAATGACACCTTGTTTGGCGAATGGATCATTCCGGGAGCGCAGGGAGTTCTGGAATCCATCGGCTGTGCGGACTGGCTGACCGGATTGCTGGTTGACGGTATTATCAGCGGTGTCGGCGCGGTGCTTGGTTTTGTACCGCAGATGCTCGTATTGTTTGCGTTTCTGGCTTTTTTGGAGGCATGCGGTTACATGGCACGAATTGCGTTTATCATGGATCGTATCTTCCGTAAATTTGGTCTTTCCGGAAAATCCTTCATTCCGATGCTGATTGGTACGGGATGTGGTGTTCCGGGTATCATGGCATCCAGAACCATTGAAAATGACAGAGATCGTAAAATGACGATCATGACTACTACGTTTATCCCGTGTGGTGCTAAACTTCCGATCATTGCACTGATTGCCGGAGCACTGTTTGGCGGCGCTTCCTGGGTAGCACCGAGCGCATATTTTGTAGGAATTGCTGCAATTATCTGTTCCGGTATTATCTTAAAGAAAACAAAACTGTTCGCAGGTGATCCGGCTCCGTTTGTTATGGAACTTCCGGCTTATCATATGCCGACGGTCGAGAATGTTTTGAGAAGTATGTGGGAACGCGGTTGGTCCTTTATTAAGAAGGCCGGTACCATTATCCTTTTATCTACCATCTTTGTGTGGTTCGCTCAGAGTTTTGGCTTTGAGGAAGGCGGATTCGGCATGGTTGAGGATATGAACAACAGTATCCTTGCAGCAATCGGTTCTGCAGTTGCATGGATTTTTACTCCATTGGGATGGGGAGACTGGAAGGCAGCTGTGGCAGCGATTACCGGTTTGGTTGCAAAAGAAAATGTTGTTGGTACGTTTGGTGTTTTGTATGGTTTCGGCGAAGTTGCAGAGGATGGAGCAGAAATCTGGGGTTCTCTGGCAGGTTCTATGACTCAGGCTGCGGCTTATTCTTTCCTGGTATTTAACCTGTTATGTGCACCGTGTTTCGCAGCTATGGGTGCAATCAAGCGTGAAATGAATAATGCAAAATGGTTCTGGTACGCAATTGGTTATCAGACTGGTCTGGCTTATGCAGTTTCTCTGTGTATCTATCAGATTGGCACACTGTTCACGACAGGAGCATTTGGAATTGGAACAATCGCAGCAGTTGTATTGGTTGTATTCTTCATTTATCTGCTAGTTCGTCCATATAAGGAAAGCCAGAATCTGACAGTAGTAAGAAGCGTTCAGGGACGTCTTAACGCATAAATGTAAATCGTTCAGGAGGTGTTCTATGGGAACTGCAATTGGATTGCTCATTTTAGCCGTTATCGTTGGGATAGCAGTGAAAAGCATGGTAAAGGATAAAAAAGCCGGGAAATCTTTTCAGTGCGGGCAGGACTGCAAACACTGCGGCGGGCACTGCCATTAGTCATTGAATATGTTTTTCATGACGCCGCAAAAGAAACATGTTACTCCCGGCATAGAGATAAAAAATCAGGATTGTCAGCAGTATTGCGCATCTTCTCTGGAAAAAGATATCATTTTGAAGCGTCTTTCGGAGAATGGAGGAAGGATTACCAAACAGAGAGAACTTTTGATTGATATTATTTTAAAAAAAGAATTTGCGAATTGTAAAGAAATCTATTATGACGCAGTAAAATTCATTCCTGATATTGGAATGGCCACCATTTACCGTACAGTCAATGCGTTGGAAGAAGTCGGGGCATTACGGAAAAACAATATTTCCTGCATGAAGAAGAAGTCTGTGAGAGCAGAAGAATGTCTCATCCAGTTAGAGGACGATACAACCATCCGGCTGGATGCACGTTCCCTGAATCATGTGATTGAAAGAGGCATGGAAGAAAGCGGGCTTTTAAAAGGAAAACGTGTACGAAATGTGCTGGTTGAGAAGGGTGGATTGAAGGCAATCGAATAATTGAAATTGTTGAATGGCATTTTTGTATGGATGAAAAGATCCGTCAAAAATGCCATTTTTATATCTAAACTTTCATGCCCGCTGTCGCGGGCACCTCCACATAGGAAAGTCGATTGCTTCGTGCTTACGCACTCCCGCAATCACCGCCGGTATTCGTAAATCGCCCCAGCCGCAATGCGTCTGTGGCTTTTTTACTCATACCGTCTTGCCCGTCCTATGTCCATGAATGCGCTCATGCAAGCATGGCTCATTCATGTCCGCATGACGGGACTTTCATAGTAAAATGAGAAAATTTATCAATAATGAAAAAACAGATGGACATTTTGTACCGGCAGCTGATAATATTTTCCATATACATACATAGAAAACGGTTGTCAGAGGAGTGGTGATGATGAAACAGCATAAGTTTTGGGCATGGGCAATGATTGTTTGTCTGATCATGGCAATTTATACTGGATATGAACATAAGTAAGGAGGAAGGTTATCATGGCAAATTGTTTTGAATGTTTAAAAAAGACGGAAGGAAAGAGTGTGGGCATCTTTGCTGCAGGTATTCTTTTTGGAACTGCAGGAATCAAGTTACTGTCCAGTAAAGATGCGAGAAAAGTATACACGCAATGTACAGCGGCGGTGCTTCGCGCGAAGAAATGTGTATTGGATACTGCAGAAAAGATTCAGGCAAGTGCGGAAGATATCTATGCCGAGGCTCAGGAAATCAATGAGATGAGAGCAGCAGAAGAAACATTTGAAGATGATTTTTTTGAGGATGATGACAAGGAAACAGAAGAGAAGCTTTCTGATGAATAGATGATTACCTGGATGACACCTGCGGTTGTGTTCCGCAGGTGATTTTTCGTTCAGAAGAACCGGAAAGGAAAGACAGCAATGAAATTTAAGATTGAACATGAGATCAGAGGGCGTATGCGTGTCCGCCTGCTTTTAAAGCGGATGACAGCCAGAGAAGCAGATGTACTGCAGTATTATCTGACCGGTCTGGATTTTGTCACCGCGGTAAAAGTGTATGAAAGAAACTGCAGTGCGGCGGTGTGTTTTCAGGGAGACAGAAGGGAATTGATTGCGGCAATTCGCAGATTCCGATTCGATACGGTGAAGATAACGGATTCCTGTCTGGAACATTCAGGAAGGAGTATGAACCAGGAATATTGGGATAAGCTGGTGAATCGAACGGTTCTTTACGGAGCACAGAAATTGTTTTTGCCATATCCGGTAAGGGCAGCAGTTACAGCCTTTAAATCTGTGAAATATATAAAAAACGGTCTTCAAACTCTGGCAAAAGGAAAAATTGAAGTGTCTGTGCTGGACGGTACAGCAATCGGAGTTTCTGTTCTGAGGGGAGATTTCAATACAGCATCTTCGGTTATGTTCCTTCTTGGGATTGGTGAGACTCTGGAGGACTGGACTCATAAGAAATCCGTAGGAGATCTGGCAAGGAGTATGTCGCTGAATGTGAAAAAGGTCTGGCTGCTGACTAAAGGGCAGCAGGTTCTGGTCAGTACGGATCAAGTAAAAGCCGGTGATCTGGTTGTTGTCCATATGGGAAATATGATTCCGTTCGACGGTGTTGTGGTTGCCGGGGAAGCTATGGTGAATCAGGCATCGCTGACGGGAGAATCACAGCCTGTAGAAAAAAATCAGGATAAGTACGTGTATGCCGGAACGGTTGTAGAAGAAGGAGAACTGACGATTCGCGTTAAGGAGACAAGGGGCGGTACGAAGTATGAAAAGATTGTTTCCATGATTGAAGAAACGGAAAAACTGAAATCTTCTCTGGAGAGCAAGGCGGAGCATCTGGCAGACCGGCTGGTTCCGTATACCCTGGTCGGAACGGGGCTTGTCTATCTGCTTACGAGAAATGTAACAAAAGCGTTGTCTGTCCTTATGGTAGATTTTTCCTGTGCGTTAAAATTTGCCATGCCGATCACCGTGCTTTCGGCCATTCGGGAAGCCAATGCTTACCATATGACGGTCAAGGGCGGAAAATTTCTGGAAGCAGTAGCAGCATCGGATACCATTGTTTTTGATAAGACGGGAACCTTGACGAAGGCAGAGCCGACTGTTGTGGATGTAATTCCGTTCATTGATGAGGAACCAGATGAACTTTTAAAACTTGCGGCATGTATGGAAGAGCATTTCCCACATTCTATGGCAAAAGCTGTCGTGGATGCAGCCAGAGAGAAACATCTGATTCACGAGGAACAACATTCGAAAGTGAATTATATTGTTGCACATGGCATTTCCACTACGATCAATGGGAAAAAGGCGATCATCGGAAGCAGTCATTTTGTATTTGAAGATGAAAAATGCAGGATTCCGGTAGGAATGGAAGAGCGGTTTGAAAAACTGCCGCCGGAATATTCTCATCTGTATCTCTGTGTGGAAGGTGTCCTCGCAGCTGTGATCTGCATTGAGGATCCGCTGCGAGAGGAAGCTGCGGAAGTGGTTCGTGAGCTTAAGAAAGCCGGAATTAAAAAGGTGGTTATGATGACAGGGGACAGCGAACGGACGGCTTGTGCGATTGCAAAGCGTGTAGGTGTGGATGAATATTACTCCGAGGTGCTTCCGGAAGACAAGGCGCGTTTTGTAGAGAAGGAAAAACGGGAAGGAAAGAAAGTCATCATGATTGGGGACGGGATCAATGATTCGCCGGCGCTTTCTGCAGCAGATGTGGGAATTGCAATCAGCGACGGAGCAGAAATCGCAAGGGAAATTGCTGATATCACGATCGGAGCGGATCATCTCCATGGAGTTGTTGTATTAAGGAAACTCAGCATTCTGCTGATGAAAAAGATACAGAAAAACTATCGTGTTATCGTTGGAATTAACGGGGCGCTTATTGTGATGGGCGTTGGCGGAGTGCTTCAGCCGACGGCATCGGCGTTGCTGCACAACACTTCCACACTGGCAATCAGCATTCGAAGTATGAAAAATCTGATGCCGATGAATCCGTCATCGTCCTGTCATCGCGTCTAATTCTGTTTCACCTGCTTCTGAGAAGCGGATACTCAGTCTGTGGGGAAGGCATATGATAGGTTCCGGACCGTGGGAGCAAAGTTCCTGCGTACTGTCCTCTGAAAGTTCGCCTTCATGGTTGGCGTTTAAGTTTCTGATTTCTCCTCGTTCGCTGGAGTTTCCGAGACTGTTCCTATTTAAGGGAGAATCGATTTTAATAAGAGTATAAAAAAGATTCTTTTTTTAGTATCTATATAAGGAAATTTCAAAAATTGATTCCAAAATAAGCGTGAAAAGGAATCTTTATGAGCGTTTCTGGTAAATAGATACTTTCAAGTAAAGCAAAAAGGAATCTTTTTTTTAAAATGATGTATACTGATTCCTGGCAAAAATGAAAGCATCCAGGAAAATAGATATGAACGAAAAAAGTGGTCACAAATACATGCAACTATTCATCCGTCAGGCTGAATAGTTACCTAAGAGGAAGCAATCGTACACAAATCAGGGGATTTTTCTTGACAAATCAAATAAAATGCAATATGATTAGCGTTATCAACAGATAATAAAACCTATAAAGACATTGAAGAGAAGAGTAGTGGGCGGATGCTTTTACAGAGAGTTCCCGTATGCTGAGAGGGGATAAAGATAAGTTCATGAAGATGGTCTCAGAGTTGCACAGCTGAACTGTTTGTTAGGTTGTGTCGGCTGCGCCCGTTACAGCGCTAGAGTATAAGCCTTTTAAGGTCGTACTTGAAGAGGTCTGGTGTGCGAATTCCGGATGAAGTTAGGTGGTACCACGTGAGCATAGCTCTCGTCCTAATAATATGAATTAGGACGGGAGCTTTTTTAATGCCTTAGTATGCAAGATGAGCTGCCAGTGGAAGGTCATCTGCATACGCTGAAAGGAGCAGAAAAAATGATAAAATTAGAACAAGTATGTAAGTCATTTGACACGGCTTCCGGGAATGTACATGCTGTGAAAGATGTGTCGCTGGAGATACAGGACGGAGAAATTTTCGGAATTATCGGTTTTTCCGGTGCGGGTAAATCGACGCTGGTCCGCTGTATCAACCTTCTGGAGAGACCGACATCCGGCAAGGTGCTGGTGGATGAGGTGGAACTGACTGCCTTGGATGAAAAGCAGCTGCGTGATGTCAGAAAGAAGATCGGCATGATCTTCCAGCATTTCAATCTGATGCGATCCAGAACGGTGTATCAGAACATTGAGTTTCCATTAAAGAAAACGAAGCTTTCCAGAGCAGAACGGGAGAAGAAAATCATGTCACTGCTGGAGCTGGTTGGTTTGACAGACAAGAAAAATGCGTATCCGTCACAGCTTTCCGGCGGGCAGAAACAGCGTGTTGCGATTGCGAGAGCACTTGCCAATGACCCGAAGGTTCTTCTTTGTGATGAGGCGACCAGTGCGCTGGACCCGCAGACGACACAGGCGATCCTGAAACTGCTGAAAAGGGTAAATGAAGAGATGGATATTACCATCATATTGATTACGCATGAGATGGCAGTGGTTAAAGATATTTGCGACCGCGTGGCAATCATGGAGAATGGTTATATGGTAGAATCCGGAGACACGGTTGATGTGTTCTGCCATCCGCAGCAGCCGATAACCAAAGATTTCATCGATACGGCAAGCAATATCCGAAAAATTTATGATCTGATTGAGGAAGGCAATGCATTGACGAAACTGGAAAAGGGGGACAAGATGCTTTTGCTGACTTATTCCGGAAGCAATGCGGGAGAGCCGCTGATCTCCTATCTGTCAAAGAATTACAACATTGGCGCCAATATTATTTATGGTAATATTGATTACCTGAAAGGAAAACCGCTTGGCAAGCTGGTGGTAACGTTGAGCGGTCAGCCGGAAAATGTAAAAACAGCGATGGATTATATTGACTCCCTGGGAGTAGAAGTGGAGGTAATTAAAGGATGAGTTTTCTGTATACGATAGCACCAAATCTGGAACGTCTGGGCGGAGAGCTTCTCAAATGTCTGGGACAAACCCTGAAAATGCTGGCCGTATCCGGAAGTATTTCATTTGTGTTTGGTTTGTTTTTCGGCGTGGTTCTGATCGTGACCAGAAAAGGCGGAATTTTGCAGAACCAGTTCATTTACCGCCTGTTGGACAAAGCCATTGACGTGATTCGTTCGATTCCTTTTATCATTTTGATGGTACTGTTGATTCCGGTCAGTCGTGCAATTGTCGGTACAGGTTCCGGTGTTACAGGTTCTTATGTAGCATTGATTGCAGGAACCGTTCCGTTTTTCTCCAGACAGATTGAGACGGTGCTTGCAGATTTGGATTATGGACTGATCGAGGCCAGCGAAGCGATGGGATTCACCCCGATTGAGATTATTTTTGGGGTTTACCTGAAGGAGAGTGTTCCGGGCATCACCCGTGTAACGATGATTACGTTTGTCAGTCTGATCGGTATCACCGCAATGGCAGGTGCGATCGGCGCAGGCGGTCTGGGGGATTTTGCAATTCGTTACGGCTATCAGATGGGTTATACGGATATGACCTGGGTAACGGTTGTTATTATTCTGATTATGATCAGCATCATCCAGTTTGTTGGTAATGTGATCATCAGCAAGACCACGCATTGATGTTTTGAACATTGTGATATACGGATTGCCCGGCATTTTATGCTTTCGCAATCCTATCAAATATATCTAGAATTGCGAGAGTGCAAAGCACGGAGCAATTCGGTATCAGAGGGGTCAAAAACCTTTTGACCTCAACATCATTATATCTATACAAAAAGGAGATCAAAAATTATGAAAAAAACGTTTAAAAATTCAGCAGCAGTTATTCTTGCAGGTGTATGCGTACTGAGCTTATTTGGCTGTGGATCCAAGCAAAGCGCACCGGCAGAAACAACAGCACAGGCAGCAGCAGAAACGACCACAGAGGCAAAAAAGGAAGCAGCAGAGCCGACTATCGTAAAAATCGGTGTTGTAGGCGAGTACAATGCACAGTGGGATACGGTAAATGAACTTCTGGCAGACGATGGCATTCAGGTGGAGCTGGTAAAATTCACCGATTATGCAGCACCGAACCGTGCATTAAATGACGGTGAGATTGATTTGAATGCATTCCAGCACAAAGCATTTCTGGCAAATGATATTGCACAGAAAGGTTATGAAATTGTAGATATCGGTGATACCATCATTGCTCCGTTGTCTGTATATAATAATCGAGATAAGATTTCTTCTATGGAAGATATCAAAGACGGTGATGTGATCGCAATTCCGAGCGACCTGACCAATGGCGGACGTGCATTGAAACTGTTGGAAAAAGCCGGTCTGATTGAGTGTGATCCGGAAAAAGGATATACCCCGACTAAGGCAGATATCATCAACTATAATGTTAAGATTGAACTGAAAGAGGCAGAATCTGCAACACTGTACAACATTCTCCCGGACTGCGCAGCAGCAATCATTAACGGCGGCAACGCTTATACTGCAGGTTTAAATCCGGCGGAGGATGCTATTTTCCAGGAGGATGTAAATCCGGAGACCAACGACGCAGTTCCGCAGTTGATCAATGTAATTGCAGCCCGCGAGGCAGATCAGGATAATGAGATTTACAAAAAGGTTGTAGATGCTTACCATACTCCGGAAGTTGCAGAAACGATCAAAGAAGCATACAAGGGCGCATTCATCTGTGCATGGGAAGGCGCTGAAAACTAAAAAAGGAGACTTTTTCATCATGCCGCTGAAATCATATGTAATAGAAGAAAAAGACTATCTGGTGAAGATGAGACGTTATTTTCATGCACATCCGGAAGTAAGTTTAAAAGAATTTCATACCTGTGAGAAGATTGAAGAAGAGCTGGACGCATTTGGTATTCCACACAGACGTGTGGGCGATACTGGCGTATATGCATGGCTGGACGGCGGACGTGGTCCGGGAAAGACGGTAGTTCTCCGGGCAGATATTGATGCACTGGCGATGGACGATTTAAAAGATGTGGAATATCATTCGCAGAATCCAGGTTTTTGCCATGCCTGTGGTCATGATGGACATACAGCGACGCTTCTGACGGCGGCAAAGATTTTGAAAGCAAAACAGGAAGAATTTTCCGGTCAGATCCGTTTTTTCTTCCAACAGGCAGAAGAAATCGGACAAGGGGCAAGATTATTTGTACGAGAAGGATTGTTGGATGGTGCGTCCCGCGTGTTTGGTGTTCATGCAGCCAGCGGATACGACAGTGGAAGAATCTGTCTGACAAAGGGACCGCAGAATGCCAGCTGTGATTATTTCAAGATTACGGTGACCGGCCGCGGAGCCCATGTTTCCAAACCACATCTCGGAATTGATGCTGCGTATGTAGCTGCGCAGATCGTAGTTGCTTTACAGTCCATTGTGGCACGTAATACAGATCCGCTGGAAACGGTGATTGTTGGAGTGGGCGTGATTAAAGCAGGTACTCAGTATAATATTGTTGCGGAGCACGCGGAATTGGAGGGAACGACCAGAAGCTTTAACACGGAAGTTCGAAGATTCACCAATCAGCGTGTCGTGGATATTGCCAGACAGACAGCTGCGCTTTATGGGGCAGAGGCGGAAGTGGAATTCCGGGATTATGCGGCACCGCTGGTCAACGATTCCGGTGTAGTAGAGGAAGTGATCCAGGTGGCAAAACGGTTTCTCCCGGATGACGCGATCATCCAGGACAGAGAAAAGGAACTGGGCGCCGATGATTTTGCTGATTATCTGGCAGTGACCAGAGGCATGTATGCGTATATCGGCACGCATAACCCGTCGAATCCAAACACAGGTTCAGCGCATCATCATGGGTTGTTTGACATGGATGAGGATGCACTGCTGGTATCCTGCAATGTGTATGTGGATTATGCATTGTGGGTAGTAAATGAATTAAAAGAAGATTAGCGTATAAAAGGGATGCGGTACGAATGGAACGATCATTTGTGCCGCATCCCTTTTGCTGCCATGCATCCGGAGAAAGCTGCCAGTGGCAGGTTCTGCAGGTATCTCTGAGCATGCAGATTATTTCGTTGTTTTATTTTTATTGTACAGAATTAACAGTCCTTTCAGAAGAAGCGATTCGTCATAGGCGATCTTGTGTCTGCACAGCGGGACGATAAAACGAGAAAGTCCGCCGGTGGCAACGATGGTGGCCTTTTGGCCGAGTTCGCCTTCTATGCGTTCGATTACACCGTCAATCATGCCGGCGCTGCCGTATATGATACCGCTTCGCATACAGTCGATGGTGTTTTTCCCGATTACCTTAGACGGAACATCCAGACTGATGTGCGGGAGCTGAGCGGTCTTGCTGCTTAAGGAATCCAGAGAAACTTTTACACCGGGCATGATGGTGCCGCCGATGTAGTTGCCGTTCTGATCCACAACACTCATTGTGGTAGCGGTACCCATGTCAATGATAATGATCGGCTTTGGATATTCATGGAGTGCTGCTACAGCGTCTACAATCAGGTCGCTGCCGACGGTTTTCGGATTATCCATAACGATGTTCAGACCGGTCTTCATGCCGGCGCCGACGATCATCGGTCGGAAACCGAAAATTTTCTTGACTGCGGAAGCGATGGTCGCATTGAGCGGAGGTACGACGGAAGAAACGATGGCACCTTCTACCTGAGAAATGGAGATGCCATAGATTTCAAAAATACTTTTGATGTTAACTGCATATTCCAGCGCGGTGCTGAAATGGTTGGTGGTTACGCGTTCGACAAAGTATGTTTTTTCAGAATCTATACCGCCGATAACGATATTGGTGTTGCCCATATCAATTGCTAAAATCATAAGGGGAACTCCTTTCAAACGGGAATAATTTATGTTATACTAACGTGTATCACAGGGGATAAAATGATCGTTTTCCCCCGATATTATTTCATGAAAACAATCCTACCATATTTTATAAAAAATTACAATGTTGCAGCAAAGGAGAACAATTATGTTACAGGGAAAAACTGTGGTGCTGGGTGTGACCGGAGGCATCGCTGCATATAAGATCGCAAGTCTTGCCAGCATGCTGAAAAAGCAGCACGCAAATGTGGAAGTAATTATGACTGAACATGCGACAAATTTTATCACACCGATCACATTTGAATCGCTGACAGGCAATAAATGTCTGGTAGACACGTTTGACCGGAATTTTCAGTTTCAGGTGGAGCATGTGGCGCTGGCAAAAAAAGCAGATATTTTTATGATCGCACCGGCAACTGCCAATGTGATTGCAAAGATTGCACATGGTCTGGCAGACGATATGCTGACTACCACATTTCTTGCCTGTGCGAAACCCAAATATGTGGTTCCGGCGATGAATACGCAGATGTATGAGAATCCGATCACACAGGACAATCTGGAAATCTGCAGGAAATATGGGATGCATGTGATTGAACCGGCGTGTGGTTATCTGGCATGCGGAGATACAGGCGCAGGAAAAATGCCGGAGCCGGAAACGTTATTTGAATATATCGTGAACGAAATTGCCTGTCCGAAGGATCTGAAAGGCAAGAAGATTCTGGTAACGGCAGGTCCGACTCGCGAAGCGATCGATCCGGTTCGCTATATTACGAATCATTCTACCGGAAAGATGGGATATGCGATTGCGGCTGATGCGGTTCGGCGCGGTGCCGAAGTGACGCTCGTCAGCGGACCGGTGAATTTAAAAGCACCGCTTGGAGTGAAGCTGGTTCCGATCACAAGTGCCAGGGACATGTTTGAGGCAGTGACGGCTGTCAGTGATGAGCAAGATGCCATTATCAAATCCGCAGCAGTGGCTGATTATCGTCCGGCAGTAGTCGGAACTGAGAAAACGAAGAAAAAAGATGGTGACATGACGATTGAACTGGAGCGCACGGACGATATTCTGGCGTGGCTGGGTGCACATCGAAGACCGGGACAGTTTTTGTGCGGATTTTCCATGGAAACGGAGAACATGCTTGCCAATTCCCAGGCTAAGCTGGAACGCAAGAACATTGATATGATTGCAGCGAACAATCTGAAAGTGGCAGGTGCCGGATTTGGCACGGACACCAATGTTGTGACGATCATTACCAGGGACGGAATTGAAGAACTGGAGAAGATGACAAAATCAGAAGTGGCACATCGTCTCCTGGACAGAATTTTCAAAGCTGACTGATTTTTTAGTGAAAGTGGCAGCAGGAAGGATTTCACGGTTGTCAAACGGAGAGTTCTTTGATAAAATTTACCATTGAGTGCATTTGTGATAACCGGGAAGACAGGAACAGTTATCATTGGGAAATAGTGAGCATAATACGGAGGATAGACCCTTGTCTAATATGAATGAAGCAATTAAGAAACGTAGAACGTTTGCCATCATCTCTCACCCGGATGCTGGTAAGACCACGCTGACTGAGAAATTTTTGCTTTACGGCGGAGCAATCAATCTGGCTGGTACGGTAAAAGGACGTAAGGCCGCGAAGCATGCAGTATCGGACTGGATGGAGATTGAGAAAGAGAGAGGTATTTCCGTTACCTCATCGGTACTTCAGTTTGAATATGACAATTATTGTATTAACATTCTGGATACCCCGGGACACCAGGATTTCTCTGAGGACACGTATCGTACCCTGATGGCAGCGGACAGTGCGGTCATGGTGATCGATGGCTCGAAAGGTGTTGAGGCACAGACGATCAAGTTGTTTAAGGTCTGCGTCATGCGCGGTATTCCGATTTTTACGTTCATCAATAAAATGGACCGTGAGGCGCGGGATCCGTTTGAATTGATGGATGAGATTGAGAACGTACTGGGGATCCGCACCTGCCCGATCAACTGGCCGATCGGCTGCGGCAAGAATTTTAAAGGTGTGTATGATCGTCATGACAATACAATTACGACTTTCACGGCTGCCATGGGCGGACAGAAACAGCTGGAGTCCCAGACTTACGATATCAATGACCCGAATATTGAGGATGTGATCGGCTATGCATATCATGAACAGCTGATGGAAGACATTGAACTGCTGGATGGAGCAGCAGATGAATTTGATCAGGAACGTGTCAGCCGCGGCAACCTGTCTCCGGTATTTTTTGGTTCTGCCCTGACCAATTTTGGTGTAGAGACATTTCTGCAGCACTTTCTGAAAATGACGACGTCTCCGCTGCCGAGAAAAACGATTACCAGAGAGATCGATCCGTTCCAGGATGATTTTTCTGCATTTGTATTTAAAATTCAGGCAAACATGAATAAAGCACACCGTGACCGTATTGCATTTATGCGAATTGTTTCCGGAAAATTTGAAGCCGGAATGGAAGTAAACCATGTGCAGGGCGGCAAGAAGATCCGCCTGTCTCAGCCGCAGCAGATGATGGCTCAGGACAGAAAAATTGTTGAGGAAGCTTATGCAGGCGATATTATCGGCGTATTCGATCCGGGTATTTTTGCGATTGGTGATACGTTGTGTCTGTCGAATGAAAAGTTTGAATTTGAAGGGATCCCGACTTTTGCACCGGAGCATTTTGCGAGGGTACGTCAGGTAGATACCATGAAGCGCAAACAGTTTTTGAAAGGTGTCAGCCAGATCGCTCAGGAAGGTGCGATTCAGATTTTCCAGGAATTTAATACCGGTATGGAAGAAATCATCGTCGGTGTAGTCGGCGAGCTGCAGTTCGAGGTTTTGACCTATCGTCTGGAAAGTGAGTATAATGTAGAAGTAAAATTGGAAAAATTGCCATATGAGTACATTCGCTGGATTGAGAATAAAGATGAAATCGATGTGGCGAAGATTCAGGGTACTTCCGATATGAAACGGATCAAAGATTTGAAAGATAATCCGCTCCTTCTCTTTGTCAACAGCTGGAGCATCGGAATGGTCGAAGACCGCAACCCGGGATTAAAATTAAGCGAATTTGGTCGTAACTAGGAGCCATGCAAATCTCCGTCCATAAATTCCAGACGGAAAGCTTGCTTACCGAATGGAATTTATGGACGGAGATTTATACGGCGACAGCCGTCCAGCGAGGAACCGGGGGTTCCGAGCAGGGGGCATGGCGGAAAGGATATGACGCGATACGGCGACAGCCGTCCAGCGAGGAACCGGAGGTTCCGAGCAGGGGGCATGGCGGAAAGGATATGACGCGATACGGCGACAGCCGTCCAGCGAGGAACCGGAGGTTCCGAGCAGGGGGCATGGCGGAAAGGATATGACGCGATACGGCGACAGCCGTCCAGCGAGGAACCGGAGGTTCCGAGCAGGGGGCATGGCGGAAAGGATAATAGAACACATTGGAGGGAAAGCGAAGATGTATAAGGAAAAAATTGATGCATATATGGAAGCGCATAAGCAGGAAATGATTGAAGATATCTGCGAACTCTGCCGCATCAACAGCGAGCGTATGGAACCAGAAGATGATATGCCATACGGTCCAGGTCCGGCCGAGTGTCTGGATGCAGCTCTGGACATGGCCGAGGGATATGAATTTGAAACGCAGGATTATGATGGTTATGTGGGAGTGGTAGATTTTTCCACGGAACTTCCGAAACAGCTGGATATTCTTGCACATCTGGATGTTGTTCCTGCAGGTGAAGGATGGACTGTGACGGATCCGTTTCATCCGGTTGTAAAGGACGGCAAGTTGTATGGGCGTGGAACTTCAGATGATAAAGGACCTGCAGTCGCAGCACTTTATGCAATGAGAGCGGTAAAGGAACTGGGAATTCCGTTAAAGAAAAATGTACGTCTGATTCTGGGTACTGACGAAGAATGCGGAAGCTCCGATATCAAGCATTATTATGCAGTAGAAAAAGAGGCACCGATGACGTTTTCTCCAGATGGTGAGTATCCGGTGGTTAACATTGAAAAAGGACGTCTTCCGGGTCAGTTTTCCGCAAGCTTTGCGGTTTCAGATGCGCTTCCGCGTCTGATTTCTATCCAGGCAGGAACCAAGATCAACGTGGTTCCGGGGAAAGCGAAGGCAACGGTAGAAGGTGTGGAACTGGAAACTCTGGAAGCAGCAGCACAGGCTGTGACTGCGGATACCGGTGTGGAGTTTCAGTTTGTCAGCGATGGTGCAATTTGTGAGATTACCGCTGTAGGCGTAGGAGCACATGCATCTACCCCGGAAGAAGGAAATAATGCACTGACAGCACTTCTGGTTTTGCTGCAGGCACTGCCGCTTGCTGAGTGCCCGCAGATAGAGTGTCTGAAAAAAGCAGCAGCACTGATGCCGCACGGTGATGTACACGGAACCGCAATGGGAGTGGATATGGAAGATGAAGTATCCGGCCGGATCACGGTTGCATTTTCTATGCTGACTGTGACTGCAGACAGCCTGAAAGGAGAGTTTGACAGCCGCGTTCCGGTATGTGGAAATGAGGGTAATGTTCTGCAGGTGATCAAGGCGAAGATGGCGGAGCATGGACTGACTCTGCACAATGATAAGATGACTCCGCCGCATATGGTTGACGGAAATTCTGAATTTGTGAAAACTCTGCTGAATGCTTATGAACGTTATACTGGTCTGAAAGGCGAGTGCCTGGCAATCGGCGGCGGAACGTATGTGCATGATCTGAAAAATGGCGTTGCATTTGGTGCATCCATGCCGGGAACGGACAATAAGATGCATGGTGCAGATGAATTTGCGGTGATTGATGAGCTGGTTGTCAGTGCGAAGATGTTTGCACAGGTAATCGTAGATTTGTGTTCCTGATATCTGTTTATACACAAAAGAAATGAGATGCGCATAAGCTACATCAGAAGGGAATGGTGTGGTCTATGCGCATTTGTGAGTTAAAAAAAAAGAAGTCATCAATATCTGCGACTGCAGACGCCTGGGATTTGTGGGGGATGTAGAATTTGATCCTAAAACAGGCTGCATTACCCATCTGATCATTCCGGGGCCGGGATGTTTGTGCGGGATTTTTGGAAGAGAAAAGGAGTTTGTGATCCCGTTTTGCGATGTAAAGCAGATTGGCGCAGACATTATTCTGGTAGAGGTCAAAGAGATCGACAAAGTGGAAAAGCCTTGTAAATTTGAGTGAGGATCCCACAAGAAAATTGCTTGCATAGACAGAATCTGTACGGTAAAATAAATGATAGAAACCGTCTTTCGGACAGCGGGGGACGCGAAAAAATGTTGGGAGGAAACAAAGGTGAAATGTCCATATTGCAACGCAGTTGATACCAAGGTAATCGATTCCAGACCGGCTGATGACAACAGTGCGATCCGTCGTCGGCGTCAGTGCGAAACATGCGGCAAACGATTTACCACTTATGAAAAGCTTGAAACGATGCCGCTTATGGTGATCAAAAAAGATCGGTCCAGAGAAGCCTATGACCGTTCCAAGATTGAGTCCGGCATTTTGCATTCGTGTCATAAACGTCCGGTTTCTTCGCAGCAGATCAGTGCAGCTGTGGATGAAATAGAAAATCAGATATTTAGTATGGAAGAACGGGAAATCGAGACTGCGGCGATCGGTGAGATCGTCATGCAGAAATTGGAGCAGTTGGATGGCGTAGCGTATGTGCGCTTTGCATCGGTTTACCGGGAATTTAAAGATGTGAATACATTTATTGAAGAAGTTGGCAAGCTGCTGAAAAAATGATAGAAAAAGGTGCAGATGATACAAAACAGAAAGGAGACCCCATTTTGATACTGGAACGGTTTTATCCGAAAGAATGGCTGAACAGCACCTATGAGATCCCGTGGGAAAGCTGGTATGAAAAAGGCATTCGAGGAGTGATTTTTGATATCGATAACACGCTGGTGCCTCACGGAGCACCGGCAGATGACCGGGCGCTTCAACTGTTTCAGCGGTTTCATGATATGGGCATGAAGACATGCCTTCTGTCAAACAATAAGGAACCGCGCGTGGCATCATTTGCAGAGCAGGTGGATTCTCCTTATATTTATAAAGCAGGTAAGCCTGGGGTAAAGAATTATTATCGTGCGATGGAACTGATGGGAACCGAAAAAAAACAGACGCTGTTTGTTGGAGATCAACTCTTTACTGATGTCTATGGTGCTAATCGCGCAGGTATTTACGGGATTCTGGTGAAACCGATTCACCCGAAAGAAGAGATTCAGATTGTGTTGAAACGGAGGCTGGAGGCGGTCGTACTGCATTTTTATAAGAAAGAGAAAAGTAAGCCGGTTTTTGAGAAATGAAGCAAAAAGATGATAAAAAACATTTTTCATACTGGAAACAAGTGATAAAATTTGCTTGCAATCTTTCAGTAGATAGTATAGAATAAAATAGATTAAGAGCAAGTACGCTAATGCAAGGAGGAAATATCACATGATTTCAGCAGGTGATTTTAGAAACGGTATTACCCTGGAAATTGAGGGTGCAGTATATCAGATAGTTGAGTTCCAGCATGTAAAACCAGGTAAAGGTGCTGCTTTCGTAAGAACCAAAATTAAAAACGTTATGACCGGTTCCGTAGTTGAGAGAACTTTCCGTCCGACCGAGAAGTTCCCGTCCGCAAGAATTGACCGTGTAGATATGCAGTATCTGTATGCAGATGGTGATCTGTTTAACTTCATGAACATGGAGAACTATGAGCAGATAGCTCTGACCGAGGAAGTGATCGGTGATGCCCTGAAGTTTGTGAAAGAGAACGAGACTGTTAAAGTTTGTTCTTACAATGGAAAGGTATTCTCTGTTGAGCCGCCGTTATTCGTTGAGCTTGAGATTACCAATACTGAGCCAGGCTTCAAAGGAGATACCGCACAGGGTGCTACCAAGCCGGCTACGGTTGAAACCGGAGCTACCGTTTACGTTCCGTTATTTGTAGACAATGGCGATAAGATCAAGATTGATACCAGAACTGGTGAATATCTGTCACGTGTTTAATAAAAATTGAATGTATGACCCCGGGAAGCTTTGTGTTTCCTGGGGTTTTGCTTTATTCAGGATAAAGTTCTTCGTGTGACCATTTCCTTACAGAAAAGTGAATGGAAAAATATTTAGAGCATTGTGCGCTGCCTCTTTTTAGTATATAATGATATGAGTATAAGAAGGCGAAAGTACGAAACCGTTACATAAAAAATATTTTGCCCTTAATATTGCACGAAGAAAAGGAGGTAAGCGCAATGAAGTCCGTTACAGTAAGGAGTGTGACGATCGGACAGGGAAGACCGAAGATTTGTGTTCCGATTGTAAATAAAGAACGAGTATCTATTCTGGCTGAGGCTATGACATTTATCGATATGCCGATGGATGTGGTGGAGTGGCGTGCAGACTGGTATGAGCATGGGAAAGATATTGATAAGGTTTTGGAAACTGCGAAAATGCTGCGTGATGTGCTGAAGAATATTCCAATCTTGTTCACATACCGCACTCCGAGGGAGGGCGGAGCATCTCCGATCACCGCACAGGAATATGAAGCGCTGAATATTGCTGTGGCAGAAAGCAGGCTGGCAGATCTCATTGATGTGGAGATGTTTTCCGGAGATGAGATGGTTACCCGCGTGATCAATGCGGCCCATAAGAATAAGGTGAAAGTGGTTGGTTCGAATCATGATTTTTACAAAACTCCGGAGAAGGAAGAAATTGTAAAGAGACTTCGCAAGATGCAGGAGCTTGGTGCGGATATCCCGAAGATTGCGGTGACGCCCTTGACAAAAGCGGATGTGTTGGAATTATTGGAAGCAACGGTAGAGATGGAGCAGTATGCGAACCGTCCGATTGTTACGATGTCTATGGGCGGTTTGGGGGTCGTGAGCCGTATTTCCGGTGAGATTTTCGGTTCAGCTATGACATTTGGCGCGGCAGCGAAAGCATCTGCACCGGGACAATTGGATTTGAGAGATTTGGAATCCATCCTGAACGTGATTCATAAAAGCCAGGAGTAGGTTGAACTTGCATTTTTGCCAATCATTTATTATAATAATGTTTCAGCTTAATGATAGAAGGAGAACACAACGTGAATAAGATTCTTGATTTGATCGCAGCCGAGATGAAGTCTGCATTTACTGTATGCGGCTACGATGAGACATATGCGAAAGTCGTGCTTTCCAACCGCCCGGATCTGTGTGAATATCAGTGCAATGGCGCAATGGCGGCTGCGAAGGCTTATAAGAAAAAACCAATTGATATAGCAACTGCAGTCGTGGAGAACCTGAGCGGCAGTTCTATGTTTTCTGAGATCAATGCGGTGATGCCGGGCTTTATTAATATGCGTCTGAATCCGCAGTATCTTGCAGATTATATGAATGGCATGCAGAAAGCAGATAAGCTGGGACTCGATGAAGTGGGGCACGGTGAGACGATCGTTGTCGACTACGGCGGAGCCAATGTAGCAAAACCGCTGCATGTAGGTCACCTTCGTTCTGCGGTGATCGGTGAGAGTGTAAAGCGTATGGGTGCATTTCTTGGTTACAACATGATCGGTGATGTACATCTGGGAGACTGGGGACTTCAGATGGGACTGATTATTGAGGAATTGAGAGACCGCAAGCCGGATCTGGTTTATTTTGATGAATCTTATACCGGTGAATATCCGGCAGAGGCGCCGTTTACCATCAGTGAATTGGAAGACATTTATCCGACTGCAAGTGCGAAGTCTAAGGTGGATGAGGCATTTAAAGAGCGTGCACAGACGGCAACCTTTAAACTTCAGAGCGGCTATGCACCGTTTATGGCAATCTGGAAGCACATCATGTCAGTTTCTCTTGCGGACTTAAAGAAAAACTATGGCAATTTAAATGTGCATTTTGAGCTGTGGAAAGGGGAGAGCGATGCTCAGCCGTATATTCCGTGGCTGATTCAGGATTTGCAGGACAAAGGTCTGGCCTACGAAAGCGAGGGTGCTCTGGTTGTTGACATCGCAGAACCGACGGATTCTAAAGAATTGCCGCCTTGTATTGTCCGCAAGTCTGACGGTGCCGCACTGTATGCGACTTCTGATCTGGGAACTATTATCGAACGTGAGAAGGACTTAAAGCCGGCGAAATATATTTATATTACAGATAAACGTCAGGAACTCCATTTTACACAGGTTTTCCGCGTAGCAAAAAAAGCCGGATATGTAAAACAAGATACTCCGATGATTCATATCGGTTTTGGTACGATGAATGGAAAGGACGGCAAGCCGTTTAAGACAAGAGACGGCGGTGTGATGCGTCTGGAGCACCTGATCGCGGACATCAACGAAGCGGTTTATGCACGAATCATGGAGAACCGCACAGTCTCTGAGGACGAAGCAAAGGAGACCGCTAAGATCGTGGGTCTGGCAGCATTAAAATATGGCGATCTGTCCAATCAGGCAGCAAAAGACTATGTGTTTGATATCGATCGTTTTGTTTCTTTTGAAGGAAATACGGGACCTTACATCCTGTATACGATCGTTCGTATTAAGTCTATTCTTGCAAAATACGAGGCACTGGAAAGCAAATTTGCCGGAACTGGGGTTATTTTACCGGCAGCGGGGGATTCTGAGAAAGCATTGATGCTGGAGCTGTCCAGATATAATGAAGTCGTGGAGAACAGCTTTGCTGAAACAGCGCCGCATAAGATCTGTCAGTATATTTATGAGCTGTCGAATGCATTTAACAGCTTCTATCATGACAATAAGATCCTTGCGGAGGAAGACAAGGAACGCCAGGCGAGTTGGATTCAGCTGATTACACTGGTCAAAGATGTACTCAGCACCTGCATCGGTGTACTGGGATTTGAGGCGCCGGAGCGGATGTAATTTTACCAATTTTTCACAATTAACCATTCATTTGTTGCGATGGAGGTTCGGATGAAGATTATTGAAATGACGACCAATACTTTCTGGAAAGGAGAGATGGGCGTCAAAGGAATTGTGGAAGACGACAATCAACAATATAAGGTAAGCCTTTATGTCAAGGGTAGTCAGGTGGATGACTACTCTTGTTCTTGTGTAAACGGAAACTCATTTCGGGGCATGTGCAGTCATGCGAAACTGATTTGGGATGAATTCCTGCGTCAGAAATCGGTAAACAGCGGTCGTCCGGTGATGACTTCGCAGGAAGCCCGCACGATGATCCGCGAGTATACCAACCGTGAAGTGGCGCAGATCATTCAGGAGAGCGAGGTGCAGCAGGTACGTCTGGTACCGCGTCTCATTCTCAGAGATAATCAGACGTTGTTGGAATTTAAGGTAGGGTTGGATCGGATGTATGTACTGAAAGATCTGGCAGCGTTTGCGGAAGCGATCCGGATCGGTGCTCTGGTCAATTACGGCAAGCAGTTCGGGTTTCACCACAGCCTCCATGCATTTGTGGAGGAAGACCAGCCGATGGTATCTCTGCTGATGCAGTTGGTGGATATCTATCAGGAGCATTATGAGCAGTTTCGGAAAAGTTCGTTTGTAAGCATGCCTTCATTGAGGGAACTGAATTTGAGTCAGGCCAATCGGGATCGTTTCTTCAAGCTGATGGAGGGGCGGGACCTGGAGGTAGAAAACAGAACCGGGGATACTATGATCGTGCAGGTAAGATCCGAGCCGATCAATCTGGAGGTTCAGATTGTAAAAGCAGGACGCGACGGCATCAAAGTATCTGTGGACCGCGAACTTTATGCTTTTTCCGGAGAGCATCATCTCTATGTGGGTGATGCACAGAAGTTGGTTCGGTTAGACCGGGCAGCCACAGATGTATTGACTGTATTTTTGCAGCAGATGTTGCGGGATCGACGCAGGCATGAAACAGAAATTCAGGACAGAGATGTCCCGTTATTTTATGAGCGTGTGTTGAAAAAGATCCTTCCTTACACCACATTGGAAGTGAAAGATGTGAATCTGGAAAGCTACCAGCCTCAGGAACTTCGAGCGAAGTTCTCGTTTGACAGTACGCGCCCGGGAGAGCTGACTATGAAACCGATGCTTTCCTATGGTGATTTTTCCTTCCAGCCGATCGAAGATGACAAAGTTCCGCGCACGGTATGCCGTGATGTTCCGGGGGAGTTTCGCGTCAGCCAGCTGATCACCCGTTATTTTAAATATCGGGATGAAAATTCGGAAAATCTGGTTATCCGTGACGATGACGATGCCATGTACCGTTTGCTCAGCGAGGGTATGGCTGAATTTATGCAGATGGGAGAAGTGTACATTTCTGATACAGCAAAGCAGATCCGTGTACTGCCTCCTCCGGAGATTTCTGTGGGCGTTCATACCAATGGAAGTTGGCTGGAGCTTACGGTGGATGCAGAGGGTATGACACCGGAAGAACTGCGGGAGATTCTGGCGGGATATGATTCCAGGAAGCCGTATTATCGTCTGAAAAATGGAGACTTTTTGCAGTTGGATGAGAATGGTCTTGTGACGGTTGCCCGCCTGGTAGATGGTATGGCTATCAGTCAGAAGGAACTTGCTGACGGTAAGTTCCGGATTCCTTCCTATCGTGCTTTGTATCTGGATAGTGTACTGAAAGGCGGCCGCGGCATTACGCTGTATCGTGACAACCTGTTTAAGGCAGTGGTGCGCGGCATGAAATCGGTCGAGGACAGTGATCTGGAAGCTCCGGAATCACTGCGGCATGTGCTGCGCGGATATCAGCGCGTCGGTTTCCGGTGGCTGAAAGCATTGGACACATATGGGTTTGGCGGTATTTTGGCAGATGATATGGGTCTTGGAAAGACCATTCAGGTCATCACGCTGCTGCTTTATGAGAAACAGCAGAATCCGGAGTCAAGAGCACTGATCATATGTCCGGCATCGCTCATTTATAACTGGGAAAACGAAATTCACCGGTTTGCTCCGGAACTGTCGGTAATGACGATTGCAGGAAATATGGCAGAACGTGAGATGATCTTGAAGAGCGGAGAACTGGCAGATGTATGGATCACCTCGTATGATCTGTTAAAACGTGATATTGCCTTTTATGAGGATAAAACGTTCCGATATCAAATTATTGATGAAGCGCAGTATATTAAGAATCCGGGAACCCAGAGCGCAAAAGCAGTAAAGATCATCAATGCCCAGACCCGGTTTGCACTGACCGGTACACCGATTGAGAACCGGTTAAGTGAACTTTGGAGTATTTTTGACTACCTGATGCCGGGATTTTTATTTACCTACAGCAAATTCCGGAAGGAACTGGAGGTTCCGATCGTGAAAGACGGAGATCAGCGTGCGCTGAATATGCTGCATGGTCTGATTGGTCCGTTTGTTTTGCGCAGATTGAAGAAAGATGTTTTGAAGGAACTTCCTGCAAAAATGGAAATGGTTTATTATTCCAGAGCAGAAGAAGCGCAGAAGACGCTTTATATGGCACAGGCATTGGAACTGAAAACACAGTTGGAAAGTCTGGATGGTGCGGGTGTCAACGCAGAGAAACTGCAGATTCTTGCACAGCTTACAAGGCTGCGCCAGTTGTGCTGTGATCCGGCTCTTTGTTACAGTAATTACAAAGGCGGGTCTGCAAAAATGGAAACCTGTGTGGAATTGATTCAGCAGGGCATCAGCGGCGGACACAAAATTTTGCTGTTTTCACAGTTTACCTCCATGCTGGAACGCATTGAGAAACGGCTTCAGAAAGAAGGAATTACCTGTTATGTGCTGACTGGTGCGACTTCCAAGGAAGACCGGATCCGTATGGCGGGTGCTTTTCAAAATGACAATGTTCCGGTATTTTTGATTTCACTGAAAGCAGGTGGGACGGGACTGAATCTGACAGCGGCAGATATTGTCATTCATTATGATCCGTGGTGGAATGTGGCAGCACAGAATCAGGCAACTGACCGTGCACACCGGATTGGTCAGGACAAACAGGTGACAGTATTCAAGCTGATCATGAAAGATACGATAGAGGAGAATATTGTGCGTCTCCAGGAGAGTAAGAAGAATCTGGCAGATCAGATCATCACAGAGGGAACGGTTTCTCTGAGTTCTCTGTCAAGAGAAGATCTGCTGGAAATCCTGAGTTAAGATCGAGAAGAAAGATTGGGAAAGGAGTGAGGAACAGATGGCTTTATATGATTATATGGGTGCTTTACGTCTGGGGAGAAAGCAGTATCAGGCAGCGGTCTCGAAAGGAGAATATCCGTATTTGCCGGTTTTGGATCAAATTCTTGCGAATGTAGAGATCGTTTCAGAAGTGAATCTTGGACTGCTCGATGTCCCGCTGGAACGTATTGTGGGTACCAAGACGCAGGGACGTACCCAGGCATTTGCCGGGAATTTTATGCCGCTGCTGAACGAAAAGAGTGAATTCGGCGCCAAGTGGTCTAATTTGTATGATTATCAGATTGATCAGGGAATCGCGGATCCGATCATTGCTTATGAATTTATGAATCGCTTCTACGTGATGGAAGGCAATAAACGAGTGAGTGTGCTGAAATATCTGCATGCTTACAGCATACCAGCTTATGTGACTCGTCTGCTTCCTAAGCGTTCAGATGATCGGGATATCCGCCTGTACTATGCGTTTTTGGATTTTTATCAGGTGTCTTTTAATTGTGATGTCTGGTTCAGTCAGGAGGGCAGTTACGCCAAACTTCTGGAAATCATGGGAAAGAAACCAGGTGAGCAGTGGAGTGAAGAAGACCGGGCAGATTTTAAAGGCACTTATGATGTGTTTAAAAAGGTATTCGAGGCACGCCGCACAGAGGATATCGAATTGACAGTATCGGATGCATTTTTGGTTTATGTCGAGATCTTTGGATATGAGACGGTGAAAAAACAGATTGAATCAGAGATGAAGGCGGGGCTGGAGAAAATCTGGGCGGAACTGGTTCTGCAGTCCAGCGGAGGAAAGATTACGCTGGTTGAGGATCCGGAAGCAGTTGCTTCGGAAAATTCCGGCAAAGGTCTGTTTAACTGGCTGATGCCGGCAGCGACCATTGAACCCGAGATGTTGAAGGTTGCCTTTATCCATGCGAAAAATAAAGAAACTTCCAGTTGGACTTATGGTCATGAGCTGGGCCGCATTTTTCTGGAACAATGTTATGGCGGCAAGCTGAAAACCATGGTATTTGAAAACAACAATACGGAAGAAGAAATTCAGAATGCGTTGTCCATGGCGATTGAGTCAGGATGCAACCTGATTTTTACTACTTCTCCTCAGATGGCGGCGATGAGTGTTAAGATGGCTGTGCAGTACCCACAGGTGCGAATTTTTAACTGTTCGGTAAATATGTCTTATTCGTCGATCAGTACCTATTATGCACGGGCGCATGAGTCTAAATTTATCATAGGAGCATTAGCTGCGGCTCTTTGTGATACGGATAAACTGGGCTATATTGCTGACTATCCGGTTTACGGCAGAGTCGCCGGTATCAACGCCTTTGCAGCAGGAGCAAGGATGATCAATCCCAGGGTAGAGGTTCATCTGAAGTGGGCAGGATTAAAAAAGACAAATTATAAAGAAGAACTGGAGACGGAGGGGATTACCTATATTTCTGGTGATGATCTGATCACACCCGGATCTCCTACTCTGGAATATGGTCTGTATCACAAACGCCCGGGAGGAGAGATTGATAATCTGGCAATGTCTTTCTGCAACTGGGGTAAATTTTACGAAATTATTCTGGAACAGGTGTGCCGTAACGCAGGACACAGAGATCCGAAAGAGAAACGTGCCATCAATTACTGGTGGGGGATGTCTGCGGATATCATTGATGTGATCTGTTCTGCAAATCTGCCAAGCGGCAGCAGACGCCTGATCCGTCTGTTGGGTGATTCCATCCGAAGCGGGGCATTTCGTCCGTTCAGCGGGGCATTCCCGACTCAGGATGGGAAGCTGATCGGAGAAGAAGAAAGCCAGGAGCTGAGCCCGGAGGATATCATTTCCATGGACTGGCTGTTGGAAAATGTCATCGGTACCATACCTGATATTTCGGAATTTGAAGAGGAACTGCAGCCGATGATTCGAATGCAGAGTGCAAAAATCAAGGAGAAAGTAATGGAGGTACAGACAAGTGAAAATTCTGGTACTGTCCGATGAAATCTCGAAATCACTATATGAGTATTATGAGCCCGGCAAATTGAAAAATGTAGAATTGATCATTGCCTGCGGCGATCTTAAAAAATCTTATCTGGAATTTTTCGCCACGGTAGTTCATGTGCCTGTGTTGTTTGTTTTGGGAAATCACGATGCCTGGTATGACCCGCAGGAGGGATGCGGCGGGTGTATCTGCATCGAGGATGACATTTTTGTTTATAAGGGGATCCGCATTTTGGGGTTGGGCGGCTCTATGCGGTATCTTCCGAAACAGAGCGGGCAGTATTCTGAGCAGGAAATGTCTTGGAGAATCAGAAAATTATGGTGGAAGATCTGGTGCAGAAAAGGGTTTGATATCCTGGTTACCCATGCACCGGCGAAAGGGGTCAATGATATGGAGGATCTTCCGCATCAGGGATTTGCGTGTTTCTGCGATCTGATGCGGAAGTATACACCGCAATTGTTTATTCATGGTCATGTACATGCCACCTATGGCAGCAGTTTTAAGCGCCTGGACCGGTTTGAGCATACAACAGTAGTGAATGCCTATGGGTCTTATATCATCGAATATCCGGAAGCATAAAAGCCCGGTGGGATATGTTATCGTGCATATCCTGCCGGGCTTTTGCAGGTGTATTATTTTGTTTTCAGATTCTTATTGGCGGTTGCCAGCATCAGTTTGATGCGGTTTAACTGGTTGACTTCACTTGCACCCGGATCATAGTCAACAGCGATGATATTGGACTCCGGATGTTTGCGGCGAAGTTCTTTGATGACGCCTTTGCCGACGATATGGTTCGGGAGGCATCCGAACGGCTGGGTACATACGATGTTCAAAACGCCGCTGTGGATGAGTTCCAGCATTTCACCGGTTAAAAACCAGCCTTCACCGGTCTGATTGCCCAGGGAAACAAATTCTTTTGCCATATCAGCCAGTTCCCAGATACGGGAAGGAGCATGGAAATGGGTGCTCTTTTCCAGTTCTTTGCGTGCTGTCTTTCTTCCGTATTCCAACAAGGAAATACCCATGTTGCAGATGCGTGCAGTGGAGCGCTTGCCGCCCAGGTGATCAGCCTTGAAATTGTTGTTGTAGAAACAGTACAGCAGGAAATCCATCAGATCCGGCATTACGGCTTCGGCACCTTCGGATTCCAGCAGTTCTACGATGTGATTGTTGGCAAGCGGGGAAAATTTAACAAGAATCTCACCAACAATACCAACTTTTGGTTTTTGCATGTCCAGACGAGGCAATGCATCAAAATCCCGGATAATACCGCGCAGGTTGCGATTGAACTCGACCATATTGGCAGAGCGGGCAGCAAGGCTCTTGCGGCAGCGTTCTTTCCATTTGGCGTGGAGTGCATTGGCGGAGCCAGGTTCCTTTTCATAAGGTCTGGTTGCGTACAGAACTCTCATAAATACATCGCCGTAAATCACTGCCTGCAGTGCTTTGATCAGCAGCGCCGGTCCGATAGAGAAACCAGGGTTCGTCTCCATGCCATTGAAGTTCAGGGAGATGACCGGAATTTGTGGAATGCCGGCTTTTTCCAGTGCGCGGCGGATAAATCCAATGTAATTGGAAGCGCGGCAGCCGCCTCCGGTCTGAGACATCATCACTGCAGTTTTATTCAGGTCATATTTGCCGGACAGCAGTGCATCCATAATCTGACCGATGACAATCAGAGATGGGTAACAGGCGTCATTATTGACATACTGCAGACCCACATCAATGGCAGCGCGTCCGTCGTTTTGCAGGATTTCAACATGGTAGCCAAATGCACGAAATGCCGGTTCCAGCAAGTCGAAATGGATCGGTGACATCTGCGGACAAAGCAGTGTGTAGTCTTTTTTCATTTCCTTTGTAAAGACGGCACGGTTGTAAGCGCTGGAAACGACCTTGCGTTCAAAGTGTTTCTGTTCTCGCACACGCAGCGCTGCGATCAGAGAGCGGATACGGATACGGGCAGCTCCCAGGTTATTTACTTCGTCAATCTTTAAGACGGTATAAATTTTGCCGGAACTGGTCAGGATATCATGTACCTGATCAGTTGTAACAGCATCCAGACCGCAGCCGAAAGAATTCAGCTGAATCAGATCCAGAAAGTCGCAGCTCTTCACATAGGAAGCTGCCCGATAAAGTCTGGTGTGATACATCCACTGGTCTGTGACGATCAGCGGGCGATCAGCATCACACAGATGGGAAATGGAATCCTCAGTCAGAACTGCAAGACCATAGGAGGTGATCAGTTCAGGGATACCATGATGAATCTCTGGGTCCACATGATACGGACGTCCTGCCAGAACGATACCGTGGCGTCCATGATCTTTTAACCACTGAATGGTTTCCTCTCCCTTTTTCTCCATGTCTTTTCGTGACTGGAGAAGTTCCTGCCATGCAGTATGAGCTGCTTTTTGAATCTCAACAGAGGAAATCTGGAATTCTTTTCCGATTTCCACGATGAGCTGTCGGGTCAGAATTTCTTCATTCGTAAAGGCCAGAAACGGGTTCAGGAAACGGACACCGAACTCTGTAAGTTCTTCTACGTTATTTTTAATATTTTCTGCGTAGGAGGTGACCATTGGGCAGTTATAGTGGTTGCCTGCATCCGGGGTTTCACTGCGCTCATAAGGCACACATGGATAGAAAATAGTGCGGATCCCCTGTTTGATCAGCCAGTTGATGTGTCCATGTACCAGTTTTGCCGGATAACATTCGGATTCGCTTGGAATGGATTCAATGCCAAGTTCGTAAATGTTCTTGGTAGACTGTGGGGACAGCACGGTGCGAAATCCCAGTTCTTTAAAGAATACAGCCCAGAACGGATAATTTTCATACATGTTCAGCACACGCGGTATGCCAATGATGCCGCGGTATGCCACGTCTTCGGTCAGCGGTTCATAGTCGAACATGCGATGATATTTGTAGTCAAACAGGTTCGGGATTTCTTTTTTTGCTTTTTCTTTGCCTAAGCCTCGTTCACAGCGGTTGCCGCTGATAAACTGGCGACCGCCGCCAAAACGGTTGATCGTCAGAACACAGTGATTGGTGCAGCCTTTGCATCGTGCCATGGAAGTGTCATACTTCAGAGCGATGATCTTATCCAGCGGCAGCATGCTGGTACTTTTACTGTGGCTGCAGCGTTCGCGGGCAATCAATGCAGCGCCGAATGCACCCATGATACCGGCAATATCAGGTCTTACGGCTTCACAGCCGGCAATTTTTTCGAAACTGCGTAAAACAGCGTCATTGTAGAAGGTTCCTCCCTGAACGACTACATGTTCGCCCAGATCTTTGGCGTCGGTAATCTTGATTACCTTAAATAATGCGTTCTTGATAACGGAGTAGGCAAGACCTGCGGAAATATCTGCAACGCTGGCGCCTTCCTTTTGTGCCTGCTTTACGTTCGAGTTCATGAATACGGTGCAGCGAGTGCCAAGATCGGTCGGGTTGCCGGCAAAAAGTGCCTCTTTTGCAAAATCTTCGACACTGTAGTTCAGGGATTTTGCAAAGGTCTCAATAAAAGAACCACAGCCGGAGGAACATGCCTCGTTCAGCTGTACGCTGTCAACCGTGCCGTCCTTGATACGGATGCATTTCATATCCTGTCCGCCGATGTCCAGGATACAGTCGACCTTTGGTTCAAAAAATGCTGCAGCATAGTAGTGGGAAATGGTCTCAACTTCGCCTTCATCCAGAAGAAGCGCTGCTTTTAAAAGTGCCTCACCGTATCCCGTAGAACAGGACCATGCGATGTGGGCGGCCTCAGGCAGCAGTTCTTTGATCTCTTTCATTGCACGGATCGCGGTAGCCAGCGGACTGCCGTTGTTGCCGGAATAAAAACTGTAAAGGAGACTGCCGTCTTCACCTACCAGTGCCACTTTTGTGGTGGTGGAACCGGCGTCGATGCCAAGATAGCAATTGCCGGAATAGGATACCAGATCTCCTTTTCGGACGCAGTGACTGTCATGGCGTGCGCGGAACTGGTCATAATCTTCCTGAGAGACGAACAGCGGATCCATACGTTTGATCTCGGCATCCATCTGGATACCGGCCGAGAGCCGTTCGATCATGTCGGTCAGAGAAACGCTTACGTCTTCTTTCGCATTCATCGCTGCACCAACGGCTGCGAATAAATGGGAATGATCCGGAGCTACGACATGGTCTTTATCAAGATTCAGTGTACGGATAAATGCCTGGCGCAGCTGCGGAAGAAAGTGAAGCGGACCGCCGAGGAATGCCACGGTACCGCGGATCGGTTTGCCGCATGCAAGACCGCTGATAGTCTGGTTTACAACAGCCTGGAAAATGGAGGCTGCCAGATCTTCCCTGGTTGCGCCTTCGTTGATCAGAGGCTGAATGTCCGTCTTGGCAAATACGCCGCAGCGGGCAGCAATCGGATAGATCATCTGATAATGTTCTGCATACTGGTTGAGTCCGGCTGCATCGGTCTGAAGAAGAGAAGCCATCTGATCGATGAAAGAGCCGGTACCGCCTGCGCAGATACCGTTCATCCGCTGATCAATTCCGCCGGAAAAATAGATGATCTTGGCGTCTTCACCGCCCAGTTCGATAGCAACATCGGTTTGTGGTGCATAATCCTGAAGTGCAGTTGCAACAGCTACGACTTCCTGTGTAAAAGGAACTTCCAGATGGTTTGAGAGTGTCAGACCGCCGGATCCGGTGATACTCGGATGTACGATCATTTCACCCAGTTTTTCTTTTGCCTTGGACAATAAGCGCGCGAGCGTTTCCTGAATATTGGCAAAATGTCGCTCATAATCGGAAAATAGAATGTTTTTATGTTCGTCCAAAAAGGCAACTTTTACGGTTGTGGAACCAATGTCGATTCCCAAAGTGTTATGTAAATTCATATTTGTGGGTATTCACCCTGCCTCCTTAGCTAAACCTTTATGCGCCGCAAGCGGCGTATAAACCAAAAGAAAAGTGAGTATGCCGCAATGCGGCATGTTACCTAGTCTAACACAATTTAGTAAAGATATCAATTTTTAGAACTGTAAAAAAATAGTTAAGATTTTTTGAAATAGTATTTTTGTAAAAACACCGCTAGGGTTTGACAAACCCTTTGACAGAAATTATAATGGTGACAGGTATGTCGATTTCAGACATATCGGAAACTCAGGAAAAGAAAGGATGGAACAGCAGTTATGGACAGCGGGCCTACTTATCACGCGGAAACTGAAGACGGGCGAAAGCGCATGCCTGCACTGCATCCTTGAGGATCGTCACGCAGACTTTTCTTTTCTATGGACCGCAGCGCAGAGATTTATGCTGTAGATTTATCATTGTATAGAAAACCAGGTTCAAACAGGAAAGAAAGGCAGGAAAGGCGGACATGATTCGTATTTTTAAGACTGATGACGGTGTAATCAGACAGTTAGATGAAGCAGAAAGCGGATGTTGGATCGCATTGACGGATCCGACGGCAACCGAGATTCTGGAGATTGCGGAGCAGTATGATATCGATCCGGATCACCTGAGAGCGCCTCTGGATGAAGAGGAACGCTCCCGTATCGAGAACGAGGATAACTACAACCTGGTACTTGTAGATATCCCGGTTATCGAAGAAAGAAGTGAAAAGGACTGGTATGTCACCATTCCGCTTGGCATCATTATGGGTGCAGATATCATCATTACCGTATGCCTGGAGGAATCCCCAATCCTGTCGGCATTTATGGATGGACGAGTGAAGGATTTTCATACGTACATGAAGACCCGCTTCGTTCTGCAGGTTTTGTATAAAAACGCATCTCAGTACCTGCAGTATCTGCGTATCATTGATAAGAAAAGTGATGCCATTGGTGAAAATCTGCACAAGTCGCAGCGAAATCAGGAATTGATCGAGCTTTTGGAACTGGAAAAGTCTCTGGTGTACTTTACCACATCTCTTCGCTCGAATGAAGTTGTGCTGGAAAAACTGCTGAAAAATGAAAAAATCAAAAAATATCCAGAGGATACTGAGCTTTTGGAAGATGTTATTATTGAGAATAAGCAGGCAATCGAGATGGCGAATATTTACAGCGGTATTTTAAGCGGAACGATGGATGCGTTCTCTTCCATCATCTCCAATAACCTGAACCTGGTCATGAAATTTCTGACCACGGTTACGATTGTAATGTCCATCCCGACGATGGTATCCAGTTTTTACGGCATGAATGTGAACAGCGTTGGTATGCCGTTTGCCCTGCATCCGATGGGATTTTGGATTGTGCTGGCTTTTTCTGTTGTGATTTCTGCCATTGTGGCATGGATTTTTTCAAAAAAAGACCTGTTCTGATGCCGTGTCGGAGCTGAACCTGAGAAAAGTGGCTTATGATTTTTGTGCCATGTGTACAGAAAGGACCATGCATGAAGTTTTTTAATGAAATGGAGAGGAAGTTTGGCAGATATGCCATTCCGAATCTTATGTATTACATTATCATTTTGTATGGAATTGGTCTGGTGCTCCAGATTCAGATGCCCTACGTTTACTGGAAGTATCTGTGTCTGGATGCCAATGCAATTTTGCATGGACAGATTTGGAGAGTGGTGACGTTTCTGATCTACTCGCCTGCATTGGGTAATTTTGTACTGAGTGATATATTTACGGGAATTTTGGCGTTGTTTCTTTATTATAATCTGGGACAGACGCTGGAGCGCGTGTGGGGCTCTTTCCGGTTCAATGTATTCTTCTTTATGGGAATGCTGGGGCAGGTGCTGGCGGCGCTGGTTGCTTATCTGGTATTCCGGCATGATATTTACATGACTACCGGATTCCTGAATTTTTCTATATTTTTGGCTTTTGCGATTTATTTTCCGGATATCCAGTTTTTGCTGTTTTTTGTGATTCCGGTCAAAGCCAAATGGCTGGCGATTGCAGAAGGTGCAGTTTATGTGTACAGTTTTCTGTTTGGAAATCTGGCGACAAAAGTGGAGATTGCGATTTCTCTGGCAAATATTATGATTTTCCTGCTTATGACTCGTAATTTCAAGAGATATGCGCCGAAAGAGATAAAACGCAGACATGATTTCAAGCGCGAAGTAACAAAAATGGCACCGAAAGGTCAGACACGGCACAGATGTGCGGTGTGTGGTCGGACGGAGCTTGACGGAGCGGAACTGGAATTTCGATACTGCTCCAAATGCCAGGGCAATTACGAATATTGTCAGGATCATCTTTATACCCATCAGCATGTGGTCAGAGACGATCCGGCACAGAATTTGCATGAATGAACATTGATGAAAAAGAAACAGTTCCTCGGAACTGTGGTGATGATTTTGGAGGAAGCTATGAAGAAGACAAAAATTATTTGTACCATGGGCCCGAATACCAATGACAGAAACGTGATGAAAGCATTGGCTGAGAATGGCATGGATATTGCCAGATTCAACTTTTCACATGGGGATTATGAAGAACAGAAAGAGCGCCTGGAAATGCTCAAAAGTGTCAGAGAGGAAGTTGGTCTTCCAATCGCTGCTCTGCTGGATACAAAGGGACCGGAAATCCGCACAGGTCTGTTAAAAGATGAAAAAAAGGTAACGTTGACTGCAGGTCAGACCTATACGCTGACTACGCGGGACATCATCGGTGATGATAAGATTGGTCACATCAATTATTCCGGTCTGAATGAAGACGTCACCGCCGGAAATAAGATTTTGATCGATGATGGTCTGATCGAGCTGGAAGTACAGGAAGTAAATGACACCGATATTGTTTGTACGGTCATCAATGGTGGAGAACTTGGACAGCGCAAGGGTGTAAACGTACCGAACGTTAAGATCAAACTTCCGGCTCTGACGGAGAAAGATAAAGAAGATATTCGTTTTGGTATTGAACAGGGCTTTGATTTCATCGCGGCTTCATTCGTTCGTACCGCGGATGCCATCCATGAGATTAAAGCAATGCTGAAAGAAGCTGGTTCTACGATTCAGGTCATTGCCAAGATTGAGAATGCGGAAGGTATTGAGAATCTGGATGCGATCATCGAGGCAAGTGACGGTATCATGGTTGCACGAGGCGACCTGGGTGTAGAGGTTCCTGCACATCAGGTACCGCATCTGCAGAAGCTGATTATCCGCAAATGTAATCTGGCATGTAAGCCGGTTATTACTGCAACACAGATGTTGGATTCCATGATCCGCAATCCGAGACCGACCCGTGCAGAAGTGACTGACGTTGCAAACGCAGTATACGATGGAACCGATGTAGTGATGTTGTCTGGTGAGACAGCTATGGGTAAATATCCGATTGAAGCACTGAAAATGATGTGCCAGATCTGTGAAGATTCCGAGAAACATCTGGATTACAGTGCATACCGGAAGAGAAAAGTAAATGCAGAGAATAAGAGAAATATTTCCAATGCAGTGTGCTATTCTACGGTTTCTACCGCTCACGATCTGGGAGCAACGGCGATCATTGCACCGACGATCACCGGATTTACCACTCGTCTGCTTTCCAAGTGGAGACCAGGTGTTCAGATCATTGGTCTGTCTCCGAGTGCAACTGCAGTTCGTCAGATGCAGATTTACTGGGGAGTAAAACCGTTCCAGGCAAAACGTGCAGAGTCTACCGACATTCTGATCTGGTCATCTCTGGAACTGCTGAAGGATAAGGGTGTGCTCAAGGAAGGTGATCTGGCTGTCGTTACCGCTGGTGTTGTGACCAGAGCAACGCGCCATGAACCGGCTGCAGATACTAACATCATGAGAGTTGTTGTGATCGATTAATGAAATGAGAATTGCGGGAGTGCAAAGCACGGAGCAATTCGGTGTCAGAGGGGTCGTTTTGATCCCCAAATTACTAAATAAAAGATAAGATTAGGCGAAGGAGTCTGTCATGGGGCGCAGTGGGTGCTGTAGCTCTGGCAGACTCTTTTTAAATTAAGATAACATGGAGGAATGATTATGGAAAAGAAACCGTTTGTGACAAAGGAGCAGCTGGATGAAATTGTTAAAACTTATCCAACTCCGTTTCATCTTTATGATGAGAAAGGCATCCGTGAGAATGCAAAGCGCCTGAAAGACGCGTTTGCATGGAATAAAGGATATAAAGAATATTTTGCGGTAAAAGCGACCCCGAACCCATATATTCTGCAGATTTTGAAGGATTACGGATGCGGAACGGATTGCTCATCTGCAACAGAGCTGATGATGTCGGACGCCTGCGGTTTTTCCGGTCATGATATCATGTTCTCTTCGAATGATACCCCGATTCAGGAGTTTCAATTAGCCAATGATCTGGGGGCGATCATCAATCTGGATGATATCACCCATATCGAATGTGTGGAGCAGGCGCTGGGAAGCATTCCGAAGACAATCTGCTGCCGTTACAATCCCGGCGGTGTATTTAAAATCAGCAATGACATTATGGACAATCCCGGTGACGCCAAATATGGCATGACTACCGAACAAATTTTTGAAGCATACAAGATTTTGAAAGAAAAAGGTGCAGAAGAGTTTGGTATCCATGCATTCCTGGCAAGCAATACGGTGACGAATGAGTATTATCCTCTGCTAGCAAAGATTCTTTTTGAACTGGCGGTTCGGTTACATAACGAGACTGGAGCACATATTAAATTTATCAATCTCTCCGGCGGCATCGGCATTCCGTATCGCCCGGATCAGGAGCCAAATGATATCAGGATCATCGGCGAAGGAGTCCGCAAGGTATACGAGGAAGTTCTGGTTCCGGCTGGCATGGATGATGTGGCAATTTACACCGAGCTGGGACGTTTTATGCTGGCACCGTATGGCTGCCTGGTAACAAAAGCGATTCATGAGAAACACACTCATAAAGAGTATATCGGTGTGGATGCCTGTGCGGTCAATCTGATGCGTCCGGCAATGTACGGGGCATATCATCATATTACTGTGGCCGGGAAGGAACATGCGGCATGTGATCACAAATACGATGTGGTGGGTTCCCTGTGTGAGAATAATGATAAGTTTGCGATCGACCGGATGCTCCCGGAGGTTGAAACAGGTGATTACCTGATCATTCATGATACCGGTGCACACGGATTCTCCATGGGCTACAACTACAACGGTAAGCTGAAATCTGCGGAACTGCTTTTGAAAGAAGATGGATCCGTGCAGATGATCCGGAGAGCAGAGACGGCGAAAGATTATTTTGCAACTCTGGATTGCTGTGAGATGATGAAAAAATATTTATAACTCAAAAAACCCCGCTGTATGACGTTTGAAAAAACGCTGTACCGCGGGGTTTTTGGTTGTCTGTATGTCCTGCGCAAAACTTATACATTAAACCGGAACAGAATCACGTCGCCGTCTTTCACGACATAGTCCTTTCCTTCCAGTCCGACCAGTCCTTTTTCTTTTGCTTTTGCATAGCTTCCGCAGTCCAGAAGATCCTGATAGTTGACAACCTCTGCACGGATGAAACCGCGTTCGAAATCAGAGTGGATCTTACCGGCAGCCTGAGGTGCCTTGGTTCCGACTTTGATGGTCCAGGCACGAGTTTCGTCTTCACCGGAGGTCAGATAACTGATCAGACCAAGAAGACGATAGCTTGCTGCGATCAGTTTGTCCAGACCAGATTCGGTCATACCAAGTGCTTCCAGATACTCCTGTTTTTCATCCTCATCCAGTTCTGCGATTTCCTGTTCGATCTGTGCACTGATTACGAATACTTCAGAGTTATTCTCAGCAGCGAACTTGCGGACATCTGCAACCATGTCGTTGGAGGCACCATCGTCAGCCAAATCTTCTTCAGCAACGTTTGCTGCGAAAATAACCGGTTTGCAGGTCAGAAGATTTAAGGAATCTACAAATGTCATCAGATCATCATCATCGTTGTGATAATTGCAAGCCAGTTGACCGTCTTCGAGAAGTTCTTTCAGTTCTTTTAAAACTTCCAGCTCTTTTGCCAGGGATTTGTCATTCATAACGGAACGAGAAGTTTTGGCGATGCGGCGTTCCAGAATTTCAATATCGGAGAAAATCAGTTCCAGATTGATGGTTTCGATATCGCGCAGCGGATCAACGCTCCCGTCTACATGGATCACGTTCGGGTCTTCAAAGCAGCGAACCACATGAACGATGGCATCTACTTCACGGATATTTGCCAGGAACTGGTTGCCAAGACCTTCTCCTTTGGAAGCGCCTTTTACCAGACCTGCGATATCTACAAATTCAATGACTGCCGGCGTTACCTTTTTGGAGTGATAGAGATCACCCAACAGTTTCAGGCGGCGGTCAGGAACGGCAACGACACCCACATTCGGGTCAATGGTACAAAACGGATAGTTGGCAGACTCAGCGCCTGCTTTGGTCAAAGAATTAAAAAGGGTGCTTTTGCCGACGTTCGGCAGCCCCACGATACCTAATTTCATATATTTCTATTCTCCTTTGATTTTCCCTTGATTTACGAGGTTTTTTTCCATAGATTGGCTCCTTTTTTCGTTTGCGAAAAAGAACACACTACAACACTCTAATTTTAACAGACACTGTTCTTTTTCTCAAGTGCTAAATTGTAATATTGCCAAGAGAAAGGGGCTTTGTTGATATCTTTGTTGCGCCCGTCTTTAGGATTTAGCATTATAATCTTTTGTGAACTTTCTCGATTTGAGGAAAACCGTGCCTACGGTATCCGTGATTACAAAGTGAGCGGTATTACAATAAAAAGACAGCTGTACCCATCCGATGAAAAGAACGGTATTTTCACATTTTCTACAATGACTTGAAGGAACTACTATTTCCTATTATGCCTGGAGAGAAACCAAAACCTGAGTCTTTTAGAGAATAATATTGTTTTGAGTGAGAAATAATCAGGAAGTTAAGATTTTAGGATTGGAAATCATATATAGACATTATAATATAAGAAGACAATGGATACAAATAAAAGTTTTGCGGTTCGGGGAGTTTCTTGCATTTGAATCAGGAATCGGATACAATGGAGAATATAAAGATGTCTAAAAGTTAGAAAAGCAGTTATAGCAAGAAAGCAGGTGAATTATGCTGAAAACAGTAGCAATTGGTATCCAGGATTTTGCGGATCTGATCCAGAAGAATTGCTTTTATATCGATAAGACAATGTTCATCAAGGAGTGGTGGGACAGCAATGACAGTGTGACACTGATCAATCGTCCACGCCGTTTTGGAAAAACTCTGAACATGAGCATGGTGGAGCATTTCTTTTCCATGCAGGATGCAGGCAGGGGTGATTTGTTTGAAGGGCTTGCAATCTGGCGGGAGGAAGAATATCGTCAGCTGCAGGGAACTTATCCGGTTATTAGTCTGTCATTTGCCAGCGTGAAGGAAAAAAATTATGAAGCAGCAAAGGAACGGATCTGTCAGTTGATCGTTGATTTGTATACGAAGTATGTATATTTGAGAGATTGCGAGCAGATGACTGCGGCAGACAGGGAATTTTTTGATTCTGTGCGTATGGGAATGCCGGAAGTGGTTGCTACACTTGCTATTTATAAGCTGTGTGATTTCCTGTACCGATATTATGGGAAAAAAGTCATCGTTCTTTTGGATGAGTATGATACCCCAATGCAGGAGGCTTATGTGGATGGATATTGGGATGAACTGGTGGGATTTACCAGAAGTCTGTTTAATGCATCCTTTAAGACAAATCCGTGGCTGGAACGGGCTATTATGACGGGAATTACAAGAATAAGCAAGGAATCTATTTTTTCGGATCTGAACAATCTGGAAGTAGTTACTACTACATCGGATAAGTATGCGGCATCGTTTGGTTTTACGGAGAAAGAGGTGTTTGCAGCGTTGGATGAGCAAGGTCTTTCTGATGTGAAGGAACAGGTAAAATACTGGTATGACGGATTTTCTTTTGGGGATTATAAGGACATTTATAATCCCTGGTCTATTTTAAATTTTCTTGATAAGAAGAAGCTTGCCACTTACTGGGCGAATACCAGTTCTAATAGTTTGATTGGAAAATTATTGCGGGAAGGGAACCGCAGGGTTAAGGAATCCTTTGAGGCATTGTTGCGTGGGGAAAGGATCTGGGCACCGATCGATGAACAGATTGTGTATAACCAGCTGGATTATGACGATACAGCTATTTGGAGTCTGCTTTTAGCGAGCGGATATTTAAAGGTTTGGAGCCATGAGGATGAAGCGCTGTTTGAGAATGGCGAAGCACCCAGATATGAATTGACGCTGACCAATTATGAAGTAAAACGGATGTTTTATAGTATGGTGCGCGGATGGTTCCGTGATGCCGGGGGAGATTACAATGATTTTGTCAAGGCGCTGCTGATGGATGACCTGGATGCGATGAATGAGTACATGAACCGGATTGCATTTCGGACGTTCAGCTATTTCGATACGGGAAATGGACCATCCGGAGAGGAGCCGGAGCGATTTTATCATGGCTTTGTTCTGGGACTGATTGTCGATTTGCAGGGGAGATATTGGATCACATCGAATCAGGAAAGTGGATTCGGGAGATATGATGTGATGCTGGAGCCGAAAAACCCGGAGCAGGGTGATGCGATCATTCTGGAATTCAAAGTGAAAAACAGGCGCAGAGAGAAAAGTCTGGAGGAAACAGTGCAGGCAGCGCTGCAGCAGATTGAGGAAAAGCAGTATGCTGCGAAGTTGGAAGAACGTGGGATTATGAAAGAGCGAATTCGATGTTATGGGTTTGCATTTGAAGGGAAGCAGGTGTTGATTGGTGGGACAGCAATGACAGTGTGACACTGATCAATCGTCTGCGCCGGTTTGGAAAAATGTATGGAAACACTTGATTTTCTTCCTGATTCACTCTATCATAGAACTTATGTTGCGAATGCCAAAACAAAATTCGATATCCGACCTCCTTGTCGATACCTGTCGACATTCGTCGGTCGATAGTGTTTGATTTTCGGTTATTTTGGCGATAAAATGTAGTAGACATCGAAAGGAGAATCAGAATGGAAGGAGCCGATATCAGTTTCGTGCATCTTGGAATCGCGATCCAACATCTGCGAAATCATATCTCGGTGTTCGGATTCCGGATTGCATATTATGGAATCATCATTGGCCTTGGAATGCTGGCAGGTATCTGGGTTGCGCAGTCAGATGCAAAGAGAAGAGGTCATGACCCTGAGATTTATCTGGATTTTGTGCTGTATGGAATTATCTTTGGTATCATAGGTGCGCGGATTTATTATGTGGTCTTTGAATGGGATTATTATAAGGAGAATCTTTTTCAGATTTTCAATCTGCGTGCAGGCGGTTTGGCCATTTATGGCGGAGTTCTGGCGTCCGTTTTGACCTTGTTTATTTTTATTAAGGTAAGAAAGATGTCATTTTTCTCCATGGCGGACAGCCTGATCCTGGGTCTGCTGACCGGTCAGATTATAGGACGCTGGGGTAATTTCTTCAATTGCGAGGCATTTGGCGGTTATACAGACAGCCTTTTTGCCATGCGGATTAAGCGCTCTTTGGTCAATCCTAACATGCTGAATTCAGATGTTTTGAATCATCTGATTACCGAAGGTGGAGTGGAATACATTCAGGTCCATCCAACGTTTCTTTATGAATCGTTGTGGAATCTGGGCGTTCTTTGTTTTCTGCTCTGGTATCGGAAACGGAAGAAGTTTGAAGGAGAAATCTTCTGGCTGTATCTTTTAGGATACGGCATGGGGAGATTCTGGATTGAAAGTCTTCGCACGGATCAGCTGATTTTGTTTGGTACCGGAATTCCGGTGTCGCAAGCCTTGTCGATGGTTTTAATACTGAGTTCAGCAGTTGTCCTGGTATGCCGGCGCAGGGAACTGAGAAAGTGCGTTGAAGGAGAAGATAAGGATGGGAGTGTCGAAAGAGGAACTTTTAAGTAAAATAGAAGATGCAAGAAATTGCCTGAACAGCAGCATTGAAACAGGAGCCCGATATGAGACGATCTATCAGTGCAGTATCGAACTGGATCGGTTGATAGAACTATATATTGTATCTGGATTCTAAATTTTCATACCCGCTGTTGCGGACATCATATGTACATAAAAGCAGTTGCGAATTGTGCTCGCAGCTGCTTTTTTTTCGATTAAGCATACGGAAAAGCCGTCAGTGAAGGAGGTTCTGATTTTTTTCTTTAAAATTCCTTGCTATTTTCTTGCTAATGTACTAAAATAAATCTACAGTGGTGAAAAGTGGTTGAAAGTGGTGGAAAATGGTAAGAATGTGGCAAGACAGGGAACATGGTGAACGTTATGTTCATGGGTGAATATAACCATACGGTTGATGCGAAGGGGCGTGTGATCGTTCCTTCTAAATTCAGAGAACAGTTGGGCGAAGAGTTCGTTGTGACGAAAGGACTGGACGGCTGCCTGTTTGTTTATGATAATACCGAGTGGAAAGCCCTTGAAGAAAAGCTGCACGCCTTACCTCTTACCAATGCCAATGCCCGTAAGTTTTCCCGTTTTTTCCTGGCGGGAGCTACCACATGTGAAGTAGACAAGCAGGGAAGGATCTTACTCCCGTCCGTGCTTCGCGAATTTGCGAAGATTGATAAGGAAGCGGTACTGGTGGGAGTCGGCAGCCGGATTGAGATCTGGAGCCGGGAGATCTGGAACCAGTCCAATACCTATGATGACATGGAAGAAATTGCAGAAAACATGGAAGGTCTTGGAATATGACATTTGAACACAAATCAGTTTTATTGGAAGAAACCGTGGATTCTCTGGACATAAAGCCGGATGGAATCTACGTGGATGGAACGCTTGGCGGCGGAGGACATGCATCTCTGGTGTGCAGCCGTTTAAGTGATAAAGGGAGATTGATCGGCATTGATCAGGATGCAGATGCAATCAAAGCCGCATCGGAACGGCTGGCCGTTTTTGGCAGCAAGGTGACGATCGTGAGAAACAACTATGAGAATATTGCTTCTGTGCTTTCGGAACTTGGTATGGAGAAAGTGGACGGAATCTATTTGGATCTGGGAGTTTCCTCTTATCAGTTGGATACCGTGGAGCGAGGATTTACCTACAGAGAAGATGCTCCGCTTGACATGCGGATGGATCAGAGAAACGTCCAGACGGCGGCGGATATCGTCAACACCTACAGTGAAATGGATCTTTTCCGGATTATCCGCGATTATGGGGAAGACCGGTTCGCTAAGAATATTGCCAAGCACATTGTTCGTGCCAGAGCAGAGAAGCCGTTTGAAACGACGGGAGAACTGATCGAGGTGATCAAAGCCGCTATTCCTGCCAAAGTGAGAGCGACCGGAGGACATCCTGCAAAACGTACTTTTCAGGCACTGCGCATCGAGCTGAATCATGAACTGGATGTGCTGAACCGCTCAATCGACATTATGATCGATCTTTTAAATCCAGGCGGACGATTGAGTATTATTACATTTCATTCGCTGGAAGATCGGATCGTAAAGACGAGATTTAAAAATAATGAAAATCCGTGCATTTGCCCGCCGGAATTTCCGGTATGTATGTGCGGGAGAAAGAGCAAAGGGCATGTGGTGACCCGCAAGCCGATCGTACCTTCTGAGCAGGAGATTGAAGAAAATAAGCGTTCAAAAAGCTCAAAATTGCGTGTATTTGAAAAAACAGCGGAACCGTAACGGGTTTCGCTTAAAAACAAAAGATTGACCTGTTTGGAATGGGTCATATCAATGAAAGTCTTATCAAGAAAAGGTTTTCAGGAATGGGAGGAAAAGGGAATGGCTGCAAATTATAGAAGACCGGGATATCAGCCTTATATATCCGGCAATACCGTTCGGGCAGCAGAGCCGATGGAGCGGCGGATTCCGAAACAGCGCGATATTGATCGTCAGCTGGCGGTGACTCGTGCAGTCAGACGCAATCAGGAAAAAGCTCTTTACATGGATCTGCCTTACGTGATCATGTTGACGCTGGCGGCCATCTGTGCTTTGAGTATTTGCGTAAGTTATCTGCACATACAGTCGACGATTGCGTCCAGAATTCACAATATTGAGAGTCTGGAGCAGAAACTGGAACAGCTCAGGTCGGAAAATGACGCGCTGCAGACAGCGATCAATACGGATATCGATCTGGATTATGTTTACAAGGTTGCCACGGAGGAACTGGGTATGGTTTATGCAAACCGCAATCAGGTTCTTTTGTACGACAAAACAGAAAGTGAGTATGTGAGACAGTATGAGGACATCCCGAGATAATCATCCGAATACACGCTCCGACAAGAAACGTACTTTTTTAAGATATATGCAGGAAAAGCTGGCGATTACGGTCATCGTGATTACGCTGGCTTTATTTGCCTTAATTTATGTGCTGTATGATATTGTGACGGAGAATCAGGACAGCTACAATCAGATTGTACTGTCACAGCAGGAGTATGACAGCCGTGTCATTCCTTACAGACGCGGTGATATCGTGGACCGGAACGGAACGTATCTGGCTACGACTGAAAAAGTTTATAACTTGATCCTTGACCCAAAGCAGATCATGTCTGATCCGGAGGATTATCTGGAAGCGACGGTGACTGCGCTGGTGAGTGTCTTTGGATATGACGCCGGCGAGATCCGGAATCTGATCACCAGTCATCCGGACTCGGCTTATATTCGCCATGCTCGGCAGCTTTCTTATAATCAAAAAGAGGCATTTGAAACGCTGCAGAACGATACTAACAAGGAAAATCGGAAAAACGATTCCAAGGCACGTATAAAAGGTGTCTGGTTTGAAGAAGAGTATAAACGGATTTATCCATATAATTCCCTTGCGGCCAGTGTTATTGGTTTTGCTACCAGTGATGGTGCAGGCGGCAACGGCGGCATTGAGCAGTCATACAATGACATGCTGATCGGTACCAACGGAAGGGAATATGGCTATTTGAACGATGATTCCAATCTGGAACGTGTGATCAAATCGGCTGTAAATGGCAACACGATCGTTTCCACCATTGATGTGAATATTCAGAATGCAGTGGAGAAGCGGATCCGGCAGTGGATGACGGAAACCGGATCGGACCGCGTGGGTGTGGTCGTCATGAATCCCAACAACGGCGAGATTCTGGCGATGGCAAATAATCGAACCTTTGATTTAAATAATCCGAAAAATATCAATGGTCAATTTACCGACGAGGAAATTTATCAGTTCGGCCTGAAAGAAGCCATGGATACATACAAACGTCAGCACAAAAAGACGGATGGTGCTGTGATAACGATTGATCAGGTTCCCGAATATTTTACTCCGGAGGAAATTCGTTCTTATGGACAACAGGTGGCATGGAACCAGATTTGGAGAAATTACTGCATCAGTGATACTTATGAGCCGGGTTCGCCATCCAAGATCTTTACTGTGGCAGCGGCATTGGAGGAAGGCATCATCGGTCCCAATGATACTTTTTACTGCGACGGTTATCAGGAAGTCGGCGGTCATAAGATCAAGTGTACCGGTTATATAAAGGGTGGTCATCAGCTTTTGGATATTCAGGAATCCTTGATGGTGTCCTGCAATGATGCCATGATGCAGATTGCGGCAAAGACAGGCGCCGGCATCTTTTCCAAATATCAGAGAATGTTCGGATTTGGTACCAAGACTGGTATTGATCTGCCGGGTGAAGCGGATGCCAAAGGGCTGATTTTTAATGCAGACAATATGAAATCAGCGGACCTTGCTACCAACTCTTTTGGTCAGAACTTTAACTGTACTATGGTACAGATGGCTGCAGCTTATTGTTCTGTAATTAACGGAGGTTCTTATTATGAACCTCATGTGGTAAAGCAGATTTTAAATGAACAGGGAGCAGTGATTAAAAAAGTATCTCCCAAACTGGTGAGGGAGACCGTTTCGGAATCTACCAGCAGCTTTATCAAAACTGCATTATTCCGGACGGTAGAAGAGGGAACTGGTAAAGCGGCAGCGGTAGAGGGATACGAAATTGCCGGTAAGACTGGTACTGCCGAGAAAATTCCGCGATATTTAAAGAACTATCTGGTATCTTTCTGTGGATTTGCCCCGGCAATGGACCCGGAAGTGCTGGTGTATGTGACCATCGATACCCCGCATGTTGCTGACCAGCCGCACAGTACCTTTGCAAGCAATGTGTTCTCGCAGATCATGGGGGATATTCTCCCTTATTTAAATGTATTCCCGACTGTTGATTATCAACAGGGGCAGGAAGAAGGCAATGAGCAGCTTCCGGAAGCAGAAGGAATCAGCAGCGCCAATGGAGGTCTTGAACTGGCAGGCGAAGAAGAGACAGAAGCAGAAACTGAGCCGAGAGTATATGATACAGAAGAATATATTCCGGAGGAAAATGATGAGTCGGAAGAGGGGGTTGTGATCATAGATGATGAATATCCGGTCAGTGATATTCTGGAAAATCTGCCGGAGATAACGATTACCGGAGAGGGTGATGAGATTGTAAAAGAAACGATGGCAGAGGATACATCACAGCAGCATGCTGAGACGGAAACATCGAAAGCTGCACAGTAATGCATTTATCAGTTCTAAAATGGGACAGAACTCATATAAGTATAACAATGAGCTTATCAGGAGTCGGTTATGAGTTCCAATCAGACCCACCATAGAAAAAGAATAGCCGTTCTGTTTCTCCTGTTATGTATGTGCATGGCGGGACTTGCGGGACGGCTTGCTTTTTTGATGATATGCCGTGCAGAGCATTATAGCCAGATGGCACAGGATTTACACGAGAGAGAACGTACCATCAAGGCGGCCAGAGGAAAGATTCTGGATGCGAATGGAACCATCATCGCCGCGAACCGTACTGTCTGTACGATTTCTGTCATTTACAATCAAGTGGAAAATCGGGAAGAGGTGATTCAAATCTTGTGCCGGGAATTGGAAATGGATGAGGAGACGGTACGCAAAAAGGTGGAAAAACGCAGTTCTCGTGAGATCATCCGAACGAATGTGGATAAAGAAATCGGGGATAAAATTCGAGGTTATCGGCTTGCCGGGGTAAAAGTGGATGAGGATTATAAACGCTATTATCCCTATGATTCTCTGGCATCGAAGGTACTTGGATTTACCGGGGGCGATAATCAGGGGATCATCGGTTTGGAGGTCACATATGAGCCTTATTTAAAGGGGATGAACGGGAAAATCCTGACGATGACTGATGCAGCCGGAGTGGAAATTGAAAATGCCTTTGAAAACCGGATCGAACCGATTCCGGGCAATGATCTCTATATCAGTCTGGACATGAATATTCAGCAGTATGCACAGCAGGCGGCGATCACGACGATGGAGAGAAAGGGAGCCAAACGGGTATCGGTCATTGTGATGAATCCGCAGAATGGAGAAATTATGGCCATGGTCAATGTGCCGGAATTTGATTTGAATGAACCGTTTTCCTTAAATGTGGAACCCTCTCCAGACATGACTGATAAAGAAAAACAAGATCTTTTGAACCAGATGTGGCGCAATCCCAGCATCAATGACACCTATGAGCCGGGGTCTACTTTTAAGATCATTACGGCAGCGGCAGGACTGGAAGCAGGTGTGGTGGGATTAGAGGATCACTTTTCCTGTCCGGGATTTCGCATTGTCGAAGATCGAAAAATCCGATGTCATAAGGTGGGCGGACATGGAAGCGAGACGTTTCTGCAGGGAGCGATGAATTCTTGTAATCCGGTGTTTATTGATGTGGGACAGCGTCTGGGAATCGATGGTTATTATAAATATTTTGAACAGTTTGGATTGAAAGAGAAAACAGGAATTGATCTGCCGGGGGAAGCAAGTACCATCATGCATAAGAAAGAAAATATGGGTCTGGTGGAGCTGGCTACGGTGTCATTTGGTCAGTCTTTTCAGATTACGCCGATTCAGCTGATCACAACTGCAGCATCCATTATCAATGGCGGAAACCGGATTACGCCTCATTTTGGAGTGAAGACTGTGAGCGCGGATGGAACTGTGGTACGGCGGTTTACATATCCGGTAAAGAAAGCGATCGTGTCTCCGAAGACCAGTGAAACAATGCGCTATATTCTGGAGCAGGTAGTGGCAAACGGAAGTGGTTCCAAGGCAGCGGTTGCAGGATTTCGCATCGGTGGGAAAACTGCAACTTCTGAAAAACTCCCAAGAAGCCTGAAACGCTATATTTCATCATTTATAGGATTTGCTCCGGCAGATGACCCGAAGGTAATTGCGCTGATCACCATTGATGAACCGCAGGGAGTCTATTACGGAGGTACCATTGCAGCGCCGGTGATTGGTGATATTTTTAAAAATATTCTTCCGTATCTTGGAATTCATGCCGAAAAATAGGAGAGGTGTTTTCCAGTTTCTGCGATTTGAATCTGAGGTTGATTATTCCTTTAAAAAGACGTATACTATTGAATGAGTCTTTGCAAATACATAAGAAGAACTACATAACTGATAGGAGAGTATCATGATTAATGAAACCATACTAGCGATTATTATCGCCTTTGCCATCAGCGCGATTCTGTGTCCGATCGTGATTCCGTTTCTTCATAAACTGAAATTCGGGCAGCAAGTGCGTGATGATGGTCCGCAGGCGCATTTAAAAAAACAGGGAACACCGACCATGGGAGGTCTGATGATCCTGACCAGCATTGTCATCACATCGTTGTTTTATGTGAAGGATTATCCGAAGATCATACCGGTTTTGTTTGTGACTGTGGGATTTGGCATCATCGGATTTTTGGATGATTATATTAAGATTGTGATGAAGCGTTCGGAAGGTCTGAATCCTAAACAGAAGCTTCTGGGGCAGATCATCATTACCGGAATTTTTACTTATTATCTGGTTCGTTCCGGCGAGGTGGGATGTACTGCACTGATTCCGTTTACCGGCGGTTTCCAGAACGGTTTTTATCTGGATATGGGAATTCTGTTTGTACCGTTTGTGTTTTTGGTTATTTTGGGTACGGACAACGGGGTAAACTTTACCGATGGTCTGGATGGCTTGTGTACCAGCGTGACGATTCTGGTGGCTACTTTTATGACAGTGGTTGCACTGGGGGAGAACAGCGGCATCAGCCCGATTACCGGTGCGGTAGTCGGCAGCCTTCTGGGATTTTTATTGTTTAATGTTTATCCGGCGAAAGTGTTTATGGGGGATACCGGCTCTCTGGCACTGGGAGGATTTGTGGCATCCGCCGCATTTATGATGCAGATGCCGTTTTTCATTCCGATCATCGGATTGATTTATCTTGTAGAAGTATTGTCTGTCATCATGCAGGTGTCTTATTTTAAGGCAACCGGCGGAAAACGTATTTTTAAAATGGCACCGATCCACCATCATTTTGAACTGTGTGGATGGTCAGAAACCAGAGTTGTAGCGGTGTTCTCCATTGTGACTGCAATCCTTTGCCTGGTGGCTTATCTTGGGTTGTAGCGTGCAGCGGAGTTCTCAGAATGAAACAGTCACGGCATCTGCCGGTGACAAAGGAGGAAAGACATGAGCAGTCAGAAAGTATTAGTAGCAGGTTCCGGAAAGAGCGGTGTTGCTGCGGCAAAACTTCTGCTTAAAATGGGCGGAGAGATTGTCCTCTATGACAGCAATGATAAGCTGGATCCGGCAAAGATTAAGGAAAAATTTGAAGAAGAGGCAAAGCTGACCGTTGTGCTGGGTGAACTGAACCGCACCGATCTGATGGGTGTGGATCTTTCTGTGATCAGTCCCGGTATCCCGTTAAACGCACCGTTTGTGTCCGTGCTGGACGAGGCGCAGATTCCAATCTGGAGTGAGATTCAGCTGGCATATCATGTTGCAAAGGGCAAATTGGCTGCCATTACCGGCACCAATGGAAAGACAACGACCACAGCACTGACCGGAGAGATCCTGAAGGCACATTACGAAGAAGTATTTGTGGTAGGAAATATCGGAACTCCGTACACGGAAATGGCATTGGAGACTACGGAAAATTCCTATACGGTTGCAGAAGTTTCCAGTTTTCAGCTGGAAACCATTATGGATTTTCGTCCGAATGTCAGTGCGATCCTGAACATTACTCCCGATCATCTGAACCGTCACGGAACTATGGAAAATTATATTGAGATTAAGGAACGCGTGGCGGTTAATCAGACGGAGGATGACTGGATCGTACTCAATTACGAGGATCCGGTGCTTCGTGAATTTGGTGAAAAGGAAGATCTGAAGCCACATGTATGTTTCTTCAGCAGCGCGCGGGAATTGAAAGACGGCATGTATCTGGACGGTGAAGATATCGTTTATGCACATGACGGCAAGAAAGAAGTTGTGGTAAACATTCATGATCTTCAGATCCTGGGAAGACACAATTACGAGAATGTTATGGCGGCAGCGGCAATTGCCATCCGTCTGGATGTGCCGATGGATACCATACGCAAGGCAGTGAAAGCATTCAAGGCAGTGGAACACCGCATCGAATTCGTGCTGGAACGTTCCGGCGTCCGTTATTACAATGATTCTAAGGGAACCAATCCGGATGCGGCAATCCAGGCAATCCGTGCGATGCCGGGACCGATTGTGCTGATTGCCGGAGGGTACGACAAGCACAGCGAATATGATGAGTGGATTGAGGAATTTGGCAATAAGGTCAAACATCTGGTTCTGATCGGTCAGACCCGTGATAAGATTGCGGAGTGCGCAAGAAAGCACGGATTTACGGAGATTATGTATGCGGAAGATATGGACGAAGCAGTTCGTGTCTGCGCAGCTTATGCCAATACAGGTGATAATGTGCTGCTGTCACCGGCTTGTGCAAGCTGGGGTATGTTCGACAACTACGAACAGCGCGGTGATATTTTTAAACAGTGTGTAAGAAACCTGTAGGAGTGGATTTATGGCAAAGAAAAACAAACCAAAGCGTTTTTACGATTACAGCCTGTTGTTTGCTATCATTTTCCTTACTGCATTTGGTCTGGTCATGATCTACAGCGCCAGTTCCTACACAGCACAGTTGAAATTTGACAATGCTGCTTATTTCATGACGCGTCAGCTGATGATCGCAGCCGTGGGATTATTTGGAGCGATCTGTCTGTCTAAACTGGATTATCACTGGTATGCCCGGTTTGCTGTGCCAGCCTATGGAATTTCCCTTTTGCTGATGATTGCGGTTGCAGTCGTGGGCCGTGAAGTCAATGGTAAAAAACGATGGCTGCAGATCGGACCGATCAGTTTTCAGCCGACGGAGGTCGTAAAGATTGCATTGATTGTATTTCTTGCAGCGGTCATTACCCAGATGGGGAGCAAGATCAATTCCTGGAAAAATATGTTTGCGGTTATGCTCATTGCATTGCCGGGAGGTGCCTTAGTTGGAATGAACAACCTGAGTTCCGGCATCATCATTATGGGAATTGCGTTTGTTATGCTGTTTGTATCCTGTAAGAAAAAATGGCCGTTTTTCTTGTGCGGTGCAGCGGGAGTGGGAGTTGTGGCAACAGCCGGCTCTCTGGCAACTCTTTTACAAAAGATCGGTCTGCTGAAAGCCTATCAGCTGAATCGTATCTATGTCTGGCTGGATCCGGAGGCGTATCCGATGGACGGCGGCTATCAGGTGCTGCAGGGTCTGTACGCGATCGGTTCCGGCGGACTTTTTGGAAAAGGTTTGGGCGAAAGCATCCAGAAAATGGGATTTGTGCCGGAGGCACAGAACGATATGATCTTCTCCATCATTTGTGAAGAACTGGGATTGTTCGGTGCCATATCTGTCATTTTAATCTTTTTATTTATGATCTACCGGTTTATGCTGATTGCGAACAATGCGCCGGATCTGTTTGGCGCACTTCTGGTAGTTGGTGTTATGGCTCAGATTTCTATCCAGGTTATTTTGAATATTGCGGTAGTAACCAACACCATTCCTAATACAGGAATCACACTTCCGTTTGTCAGTTACGGAGGAACGTCTGTGATGTTTCTGATGTTGGAGATGGGGATGGTTTTGAGTGTGTCCAATCAGATTAAACTGGAACGATAAACAGCGGAAAGGAAAAACTTTTCAGGTGTAAGATACATAGAATAAAGGGAGAGCGTATTAGTGGAGGTATCCGATTGTCTGGAATTTTGGTCCGTGGCTTACATCGTCTGAAAGGTGAAATAACAATACAAGGTTCGAAAAATGCAGTGCTGCCTGTCATGGCAGCATCGCTGCTTCATAAAGGAACGATCAAGATTGACAATGTCCCCAAAATACAGGATGTATTCTGTATGATGGGGATTTTGGAGTCTTTGGGGTGTGTATGTCAATGGTCAGGGCATGCAATGGTGATTGATACAACTGGATTGAAAGAATATCAGATTCCGGAATCGGAGGCCAGAAAGATGCGTTCTTCAGTGATGCTGCTCGGTCCGCTGCTTGGACGGGTGGGAGAGGCAAAGAGCTGGTGTCCGGGAGGATGCTCCATTGGGAAACGTCCGATCGATCTGCATTTTGCTGCACTTAGTCAGATGGGAGCAACCGTCAATTGTGATGGAAGCTGCATTGCGGCAAGAACGACGGGACTGCACGGCGCAGATATTCGGCTTTCGTTTCCGAGCGTGGGAGCAACAGAGAATGTGGTGATGGCAGCGGCAGCGGCGGAAGGTGTCACGGTGCTTCATCAGGCGGCAAGAGAACCGGAAATTGAGATTTTGTGCCGCTTTTTACATGCTATGGGCGTGGATATCGAGGGAATCGGCAGTTCTGTTCTAAAGATCCACGGAGGGAAACCTCTGCACGATACGGAATTTCAGATACCCGGCGACAGGATTGTGGCAGGGACTTATATGGGTGCGGTGACTGCAGCAGGCGGAGAAGTGTATCTGAGGGATGTTCCGCCGGTACATCTGACTGCTGTGAGTCATGCCGCAGAGCAGATGGGAGCAGAGGTGAAACATTCTTCAGATGGGATTTTCCTTGCAATGAAAAAGCGTCCGTCGGCTGTAGAACTCGAGACTTGTGTTTATCCGGGATTTCCTACGGATCTGCAGTCTGTGTTTGTAGCAGCGGCAGCAGTGGCAGACGGGACTTCTTTCATCAGTGAACAAGTTTTTGAGGAAAGATTTGCGGCGGCAAAGGAATTGCGCAAACTTGGCGCACATATTATAATAGAGAACAGGACTGTCTGTATCGATGGTTTGTATCCGCTGAATGGAGCAGCAGTGACGGCGCCGGATCTTCGCGGAGGAGCAGCGTTGGTGGTGGCAGGACTGGCAGCGCAAGGTGAGACATTCGTTGCAGGAGACGGACATATTCGGCGCGGTTATGAAGATATCTGCAGGGATTTGCAGCATGTGGGGGCGGATATCTGCTGGAAGGAATGAGGACGTCGGTGAAAATTATTAGGGAACAAAAGGGGCATGTCGATGATAGAAGCACGGGCTGAGAAAAAGAAAATAGGGATCATTGCAGCTGTGATTCTTATATTAATACTGACAATTGTATTGCTGTCGGTACGGATCACGGAGATTTCTGTTACGGGAAATGAGCGATATAGTGATGAACAGATGACGGAAATCCTGTTTCCTGATCAGGTAAGCAGGATTCCCATTGTCTGCTATCTGAAAGATCGGTTTCGGGAACATGAGAAGATTCCGTTTGTGGAAGATTATAAGATTGTGTTTCAGAGTCCAGGCAAGGTGGAAATCATTATTTACGAAAAAAGTGTAGTCGGTTATGTATCTTACATGAGCAGTTACATGTATTTTGATAAAGACGGGATCATCGTTGAGAGTGCCAGTGAAAAACTGCCTGGAATTCCATGGATCACAGGTTTGAAATTCGGACATATCATTTTGTATCAGAAACTCCCGGTAGAAAGCGATGAGATTTTTCAGGAGATCCTGAATTTGACACAGATTTTGTCGGTTTATGAACTGCAGGTGGACAAAATCAAATACAATCAATTTGGAGAGGCGAATCTCTACATGGGTGAAATCGAGGTGATCCTGGGGAACAATGAAAGTCTGAACGGTAAGATCGCAGAGCTTCACGATATGCTTCCGCAGCTGGAAGGACGAAGTGGTGTACTATATCTGGATACATATGATGAAACCAATACAAGTGCCATGTACGCATTCAAACCGAGATAAGAGAGTTCCTGTTTTTTAAAAAATAAAGGTTGCTATTTTTTCTAAAATAACATATAGTATTAGGTAGGCTAGTTTTGGAAACAGGTACATAAACCATATGATTTGTATTTTATAGAGGTTAAGGAGGAAGAAATCTTGTTAGAGATTAAGATAAATGAAGCAGAAAATGCTGCTAAGATTGTAGTTATTGGTGTCGGCGGTGCAGGTAATAATGCGGTTAACCGCATGGTTGATGAGAGCATTGCAGGCGTTGAATTTATCGGAATCAACACGGATAAACAGGCTCTTCAATTCTGTAAAGCAGCGACGGCTATGCAGATTGGTGAGAAACTGACCAAGGGACTGGGTGCCGGTGCAAAGCCGGAAGTTGGTCAGAAGGCAGCAGAAGAAAGTTCGGAAGAGATTTCTCAGGCAATCAAAGGCGCGGATATGGTATTTGTTACTTGCGGCATGGGCGGCGGTACGGGTACTGGTGCGGCTCCGGTCATTGCAAAGATTGCAAAGGATATGGGAATCCTGACTGTTGGTGTAGTTACAAAGCCGTTCCGTTTTGAGGCGAAAGCTCGTATGGCAAATGCGCTGGCAGGTATTGAGAATTTAAGACAGTGTGTAGATACGCTGATCGTAATCCCGAACGACAAGCTTCTGGAAATCGTAGATCGCAGAACAACCATGCCGGATGCATTGAAGAAGGCAGACGAGGTTCTTCAGCAGGCAGTACAGGGTATTACCGACCTGATCAATGTACCTGGTCTGATCAATCTGGATTTTGCAGATGTTCAGACAGTTATGACCGACAAGGGTATCGCTCATATCGGTATCGGACATGCGAAGGGTGATGATAAGGCAGTTGAGGCTGTTAAGCAGGCAGTTGCAAGCCCGCTTCTGGAGACTACCATCGAAGGCGCAAGCCATGTGATCATCAACATTTCCGGCGATATCAGTCTGATCGAGGCGAACGAGGCAGCAAGCTATGTTCAGGAGCTGGCTGGCGATGATGCAAACATCATCTTTGGTGCTATGTATGATGAAAATATGCAGGATGAAGCAACGATTACGGTTATCGCAACGGGTCTGGACGCGCAGATGGAGACGTCTTCTGTGAATAAGGCAATGTCTGGATTCAATACATTTAAACCGAAAATGCCGGCAGGTATGAACATTCCGACTTCGAGCCTTCACACAACTCAGGCAGCAGCAACTGCAGAACCGGTTCAGAAAGCAGCTCAGGCAGTTCCGCAGCCGCAGACAGCAGCTCCGACCGTGAAACCGGCAGCTCCGCAGCCGACTGCAAGCTCTTATCGTCCGCTGCATCGGGAGACTTCCATTAATATTCCGGATTTCCTGAAGAACAAGCGCTGATCGTAGATCTTGATATTTGAATATTGAGGTAATTTAGAAAGACAGAAGATCAATTTGGTTTTCTGTCTTTTTTTGTCGTCCAAAAAAGCAGGTGGAGTCACCACCGTTTGACAATATTTTTCGTAAAAACTGGTTATAATCGGTTACAGTCAGTCATGCAGGATATGGTATTCAAAAAAGCATGGCTCCTAGTGAACTGTATCAGGGGGTGGGGCAGTCGTAATTGACGGTAACATTATATTTGGATGTGTATCTGACAGTCAATCTGCTGACGAATCTGGCACTGCTCAGGCTGGTGAACTGGTTGCTGAAACTTCATGGAAAAGGCAGCAGAATGTTTCTGGCAGCCCTGTTTGGGGCATTGGCAGCATGTGTATGGCTGATCTTCTTGACAGTAACAGAGAGCGAAACGTCCAGGTTTCTCGGACGTCTGCTTTTTTTAACTGGAATCTGTGCAGGAATGCTTCGGATTGCGTTTGGAAAAATGAAGTCAGGAACATTCTGGAGGAGTCTGGCTGGCTTCTGGATTGCAGCAGCAGCAGTCGGGGGATTTTTTGAGGTGATTTTTGACTGTGAGGAACGCAGTTTTTTTCATTTTTTGTGCTGTGTGGCAGGTGTGTATTGTGGGGGAAAAGCGGTAATTCTTTTTCTGCAAAGGGAGCAAAGTCTGCAGAAAAATCTGTACGAAGTGACCTTGTATTATCAGGGTAACTGCACGAAGGTGACGGCACTTCTGGATTCCGGAAATCGGTTATATGAACCGTATGGGCACCAACCGGTTCATGTGGTTAGTGATAAGGTGATCCGCGAATTGTGCCATACCTGTAATCATATGATCTACATTCCGTTTTCTTCTGTAGGAACGGAACACGGTGTATTGCCGGGAATGCGGATGGATAACATGGAGGTGCGAAAAGATGGACGATTAGTCAGAAGTCTCAAACATCCCTGGGTAGCAATCAGCAGCCAGCCATTGTCTGTGGGGAGAAAGTATGAAATGCTTCTGCATGGAGAAGAAGAATAACAATGGGAAAGACTTGGAGGATATCAATTATGATCGTAAAGGTTTCGATACCAAATCGCTTTCAGTTTAAAGCGGTACCATCATTTAAGACAATGTTGATGCAGAAGCAGGGCGAGGTGCATTACATCGGAGGTGCGGATATTTTGCCGCCGCCGCTGGACAGCAAACGGGAAGCGGAAATGATCGCAGCTCTGGGAACGGAGGAAGAAACGTCGGCGCGGTCGGCACTCATTGAGCATAATCTTCGTCTGGTGGTGTACATAGCAAAGAAATTTGACAATACCTGTGTGGGAGTGGAAGATTTGATCTCCATCGGAACGATCGGGCTTATCAAAGCGATCAATACGTTTAATCCGGAGAAGAATATTAAACTGGCAACTTACGCGTCCCGCTGCATTGAAAATGAGATTTTGATGTATCTGCGCAAAAATACAAAAACCCGTTTGGAAGTTTCTATTGATGAGCCGCTGAATGTGGACTGGGACGGAAATGAACTTTTGCTTTCTGATATTTTGGGAACCGATGAGGACATCATTTACCGGGATATAGAAAATGAAACGGAAAAGGATCTGCTGAAGTTAGCGATCAGCCGATTAAATCCGCGAGAACGAAAAATCGTGGAATTGCGGTATGGGTTAAAAGATGAGGACGGGGAAGAGATGACGCAGAAAGAAGTCGCGGATCTTCTGGGGATTTCTCAGTCTTATATTTCCCGGTTGGAAAAGAAGATCATGAAACGGCTGAAAAAGGAGATTGTGCGGTTTGAGTAGCCTGACATCACTGCTTTTGATGATCATGACTCTGCTTGTTCACTTATGCTGTCCGGTATCTGCGTGGGATGACGGACAGCAGGAATTTCGCGACAGCGACCCGTCCTATGCAATTTATCAAAAGTACAGGTATGCGTATGATACATACGGATACCTGTTTTTGTATGAGGAAAGCCAGGCGGGAGAAGAGGCGGGGATAGAATCTTCGCATTTGGAAATGGAAACGGAGGAAGAAGGTGCATATCCGGCACTTGCCAGGCTTTTAGATTATGATTATCTGATGAAACATTTTTACAGTGTTCACGCTTCTACGACAGCAAGCCGTGAGCTGATGCAGGCGCAAAGGTTCCTTGATACGGATCTGAGGTTGGAAAAAGACATTTCTGTACCTCAGATTTTGATTTATCATACGCATTCACAGGAAACCTATGCAGATTACGGACCATCGAACCGGGATGCCACGGTGGTTGCGGCGGGACGGTATTTGACGCAGCTTCTTGCAGATAAAGGATGGAATGTGATTCATGATGAGTCACCCTATGACATGCAGGGAGGAAATCTGGACCGAAGCAAGGCTTATAATTATGCACTGGACGGGATTACAGGAATTCTGCAGCAATACCCTACGATTCAGGTGATCCTGGATCTGCATCGGGATGGGGTAAAAGAAACGCTGCATCTGGTCAGCGAGGTAAATGGCAAGCCGACCGCCAATATCATGTTTTTTCAGGGGATGAGCCAGACACCGGAGGGACCGATCGAGTATCTGCCAAATCCGTATCTGGAAGAAAATCTGGCATTTTCTTTTCAGATGCAATATCTGGCAGAGGGAAAATTTCCGGGACTGACCAGAAAGATTTATCTGAAGGGACTGCGTTATAACCTGCATCTGCGGCCGCGGTCGGCACTGATTGAAATGGGAGCGCAGACCAATACGCTGCAGGAGGTTCTCAATGCTATGGAGCCGTTGGCAGAACTTTTGGATATGGTGTTGCAAGGAAAATGAAAAAATGTTAGAATTGCGGGAGAACACAAGAGAGAGGAAATATAGATATGGCAGCAATGGACCAAAGTAAGATTCGTAATTTCTGTATTATTGCCCATATTGACCACGGCAAATCTACACTGGCAGACCGCATCATTGAGATGACCGGACTTCTGACCAGCCGTGAAATGCAGTCACAGGTGCTGGATAATATGGAACTGGAACGTGAGCGCGGCATCACGATTAAATCTCAGGCCGTGCGCACGGTTTATCGTGCGAAAAATGGTGAGGAATATATTTTTAATCTGATTGATACTCCCGGACATGTAGATTTTAACTATGAGGTTTCCAGGAGTCTTGCAGCCTGTGACGGTGCAATTCTGGTGGTTGATGCAGCACAGGGAATTGAGGCACAGACTTTGGCAAATGTATATCTGGCATTGGATCACAATTTGGATGTGTTCCCGGTTATTAATAAAATTGATTTGCCCAGTGCCCGCCCGGATTGGGTTGCAAATGAAATTGAGGATGTTATCGGTATTGAAGCGCATGACGCACCGCGCATTTCTGCAAAAACCGGATTGAATGTAGAGGATGTTCTGGAGGCCATCGTGGAAAAAATTCCGGCACCGGACGGAGATCCGGATGCACCGCTTCAGGCACTGATTTTCGATTCGGTTTACGATTCTTACAAGGGTGTAATTGTTTTCTGCCGCATCAAGGAAGGTACAGTAAAGAAAGGAACCCGAATCCGTATGATGGCAACCGGAGCCGAGGAAGAGGTTGTTGAGGTTGGTTATTTCGGTGCAGGTCAGTTTATTCCGTGTGACGAATTGAGTGCGGGTATGGTGGGCTATATAACCGCCAGCATTAAAAATGTAAAAGATACCCGTGTGGGTGATACGATCACGGATGCGGCAAGACCGTGTGACGAACCGCTTCCCGGTTATAAAAAAGTAACTCCTATGGTTTACTGCGGACTGTACCCGGCAGATGGAGCCAAGTACAACGACCTGCGTGACGCATTGGAAAAACTGCAGCTCAATGACGCATCGCTGTTTTTCGAGCCGGAGACTTCCATAGCGCTTGGTTTTGGTTTCCGATGCGGATTTTTAGGACTGCTTCATTTGGAAATCATTCAGGAACGTCTCGAACGTGAGTATAACCTGGATCTGGTTACTACTGCACCGAGCGTTATTTACCGGATCCATAAGAAAAATGGTGAGATGATCGAATTGACGAATCCAACCAATATGCCGGACCCGACGGAGATCGATTATATGGAGGAGCCGGTTGTAAGTGCGGAGATCATGGTCACTACAGAATTTGTCGGTGCGATCATGACGCTTTGTCAGGAACGCCGGGGCGTATATCTGGGTATGGAATATATCGAAGAGAGCCGTGCGATCATTCGTTATGATCTGCCTTTGAATGAAATTATTTATGATTTTTTTGATGCACTGAAATCACGTTCCAGAGGTTATGCGTCTTTTGATTATGATCTGAAGGGCTATGAGCAGTCCGAACTGGTAAAACTGGATATTTTGATCAACCGCGAAGAAGTAGATGCATTGTCCTTTATTGTGCACGCTGCATCGGCATACGAGCGTGGGCGCAAGATGTGTGAGAAACTGAAAGAAGAGATTCCGTGTCATCTGTTTGAGATTCCGATTCAGGCAGCGGTAGGAGGCAAAATTATCGCCCGTGAAACGGTAAAGGCGATGCGCAAAGATGTACTTGCAAAATGTTATGGCGGCGATATTACACGTAAGAAGAAACTCCTTGAAAAACAAAAAGAAGGAAAGAAACGAATGCGTCAGGTGGGTAATGTAGAAATCCCGCAGAAAGCATTTATGAGTGTATTGAAGTTAGATGATGAATAAACAGGCTTTAGAACTTTATATCCACATTCCGTTTTGTGTCCGCAAGTGTGCCTACTGTGATTTTTTATCTTTCCCGGCGACGGAACGGACACAGGAACAATATGTGGCAAAATTGATTGAAGAAATTTACGGGCAGAGTGCCGGCTTTCAGGAGTATTGCGTGACCAGCATTTTTCTGGGAGGCGGCACGCCGTCTATCTTGTCTGCAGATTTGATGCGTGACTTGTTTGAAGTGCTGTACCAGTGTTTTGATATTGCAGTGGATGCGGAGATTACCATCGAGGCGAATCCGGGAACATTAACAATGGAGAAACTTGCCATGTACCGCACCTGTGGGATTAACCGTATCAGCCTTGGTCTGCAGTCTGCGGATGATGAAGAGTTGAAAACACTGGGCAGGATTCATTGTTATGATGATTTCCTCAAGAGCTTTCAGCGAGTGAGACAAGCGGGGTTTACCAATATTAATGTAGATTTAATGTCCGCTCTTCCGGGACAGACGGTACAGTCCTGGAAAAATACTCTGAGAAAAGTTCTGATGCTGAAACCAGAGCATATTTCTGCTTATAGCCTGATCATTGAGGAAGGCACCCCGTTCTATGAGCGTTACCATGAAGACAAGAGCGTATTTCCTGATGAGGAAATGGATCGGGAGATGTACCATCTGACGAAGGAAATCATGGCAGCTCAGGGGTTTGAGCGATATGAGATTTCGAATTATGCAAAACCGGGGTACGAATGCAGGCACAACATTGGTTATTGGACCGGAGTGGATTATCTGGGATTGGGACTGGGAGCATCTTCTTATACGCATCGATTCCGCTATCACAATGTGACCGACATGGAGGAGTATCTGTCTTTGGATTTGTCTGAGGCAGGCGCGGCGGCACGGGATATTCAGAAACTTTCGGAGAAAGAGCAGATCGAAGAATTTATGTTTCTGGGACTGCGGATGATGAAGGGGGTGTCCGGAAGCAATTTCCTGGAGCGATTCGGGCTGAATATGTGGAGTATTTACGGAGAAGTATTTGAAAGTCTGGAAAAACAAGGACTTTTGGAGATAAGAAAGCCGGAAGTGCGGTTGACAGAACTGGGGATTGATGTGAGCAATATGGTCTTGAGTGAATTTTTGTTGGAGTAAATTCCAGACAGTAACAGTGAGGTGGTAAAATGGACCGTATGAAAAATAAAAGGGTGTTTGTGATCGGCTGCGGCCGGTGGGGAACTTTTATTGCGTGGTACCTGGATTGCATTGGGCATCAGGTTACCTTGTATGGAAGAAGTTCCTCGGCACGAATGAAAGAACTGATGGAAACCCGGAAGAATGAATATCTGAGTCTGTCAGATACCGTGGAATTGACAAATTCTTATGATGCATGCAAAGATGCGGATATAATTGTGATCTCTGTCAGCTCTCAGACGCTGCATGATGTGGCAGATACGCTGGCGGCAATGGATATCAGGGATAAAACCATTGTTTTGTGCATGAAGGGAATTGAAATTGAGACGGGACGCCGACTGACTCAGATTGTCAATGATGCGATGGATTGCAGCAACAAGGTCGCTGTGTGGCTGGGACCTGGTCATGTACAGGAATTTTGCCGTGGGATTCCCAACTGTATGGTCATTGACAGCGCGGATGCGTCGGTGAAGGACGAGTTGATCCACAGCTTTTCCAGTGATTTGATTCGTTTTTATTACGGAACGGATTTGATCGGAAATGAGATTGGTGCTGCGGCGAAAAATGTTGTCGGAATTGCGGCGGGAATACTGGACGGCATGGATATGGCGTCCTTGAAAGGTGCGCTGATGGCGCGTGCGACCAGAGAAATTGCCAGACTGATTTCTGCAATGGGCGGCGAGGAGAGCTCCGCTTACGGATTGTGTCATTTGGGAGATTACGAGGCGACACTGTTTTCCAGACACAGCCAGAATAGGGCGTTCGGTGAGAGTCTGGTAGGGAAGACTGGATATCAAAAACTGGCCGAGGGGTATTATACGGCGAAAGCACTGAAAAATCTTGGCGAGAGTTATGGGGTTGAACTTCCGATTTGTGAGGCGGTTTATGCAGTGCTGTATGAGGAAAAAGATACGAAAGAAACGTTTTTCAAATTGTTTCAGAGAAGCTTGAAGAATGAATTTTAGTGATAGACAAAAGGGAGGCAAATGCCTCCCTTTTGCTGCAGAAATTCGGAAGAAACTAAAATCCCGAAGTCAGGAGCAGTGGCAGTACTGCTTTTCGGTCTAACCGTCTTTAGTTCTCCCCGCGAAACAGAATTTCGATGTAAGCAAGAATCAGCGGAGCAACACCTTTTGCTTCATTTTTAACGATCGGCTCGCGCATATAATAATCGAAGGTACCTTCTCGCATTTCTTTATTTCCGAGACCTGCTACCAGACAGATGCCGCCCAGCTGCAGTTCTCCGTTTTCCTCGGACAGATAAGTTTTGCAGATGCCGTCGAATGCTTTCCGTCCGTATTGATAGTAGGATTCATCCAAGAAGCCCAAACGCACACTCTTCATGATGGCGTAAGCAAAAATTGCAGAACCGGAAGTTTCCAGGTAATTAGGTTTGATGCCGCCTCGGTTTACAACCTGATACCACATGCCGGTCTCATCATCCTGATATGGAAGCATAGCATCGATCAGTTCTTTATAAATGCGGTTCAAATCTTTCTTTTCTTCGCCTAATACATCTTCCGGCATAACTTCCATCGTGTCAATCAGAGCCATGGCAAACCAGCCAAGAGCACGAAGCCAGAAGTTGTCAGAAAGACCGGTTACCTTATCACACCAGAACATCTCTCTGGAGTCGTCGTAAGCATGGTAGTACAGACCATTTCTCAGATCACGCATCTTCTCATATACAGTAAGAAACTGCTGATAGCTGTCACGACAGTTCTTGCAATTATTATATGTAACTTCATACTGCATATAGAATGGCTGTGCCATGTAGAGACCGTCCAGCCAGATCTGGTTCGGATAAATCTTCTTGTGCCAGAAGTTGCCGGTAGAAGTACGCGGCTGCGTCTGTAACTGGCTGTATACAGTATCGATGGCTTTGCGGTATTTTTCTTTGCCGGTCAGCTTGTATAAATCAAATAAAGTCTTGCCTGCGTTGACATTATCAATGTTGTGTTCCTGCGGATTGTAGGACTTGATGGAACCGTCTTCTGATACGAAGTAATCGATGAAGTTATCGGCGAAGGTCAGATAAGCTTCCTTTTTCGTAATGTGGTACAGTTCCAGAATCGCTTTGATCATGCAGCCATCCATGTAGTTCCAGGAAGGCTTTGCGCCCTCTTTGATCTTCTCAATATTCCAAATGGGCATCTGCGGACTGCTCTTTTCAAGGAGCTGGTTGATGTAATCGTCTAAAATCTTCATTATAATAGTCCCTTCTTTGATACACTAATTTTCAAACGTTTGCAATGTACTTAAATATTAGCATAAAAATCCTGAAAAAGGAATTGGATACATTGCACAAATTAAATAGTTGCAAAATAAACATGTTGTACAGTTGACAGCTAAGAGGAACGGTGATATGATAAAAGCAACGGCAAAAATGATGCAGTACTGCTATGACGATTCGACCAAATTTATACAATTAGCAGGATTGCATTAATTTTTGAAGTTTGTATGCAAACCTTTGCAAAAGTCAGGATAACAAAGGGCGTATACAAAGATGCAGCTTTCAAAAATATTTTTAAGAAAGGGAGAAAAATTTATGAGAAAGAGCATGAAACAAGCAGCAGCATTGACCCTTGCAGCAGTTACTACAGTTTCTCTGACTGCATGCGGCGGTTCTTCCAGCACTCCGGCAGCAAACAGCGGAGCAAAAGAAGAGGCAAGCTCAGACGGTAAAGTTGAGCTGGTATTTTCCTGGTGGGGCGGTGACTCCAGACATGAGGCGACTGAGAAAGCAATCGAAGCGTTTATGGAGAAGAATCCAAATATCAGCGTAACTCCTGAGTACGGTGCATGGTCCGGCTGGGAAGAGAAACAGTCCCTGAACATTCTTGGCGGCAACGCAGCTGATGTTATGCAGATCAACTGGAACTGGATTGAAGCATACTCAGGCAACGGCACTAACTTTGCAAATCTGGAAGATTACTCCGATGTTCTGGACCTGACCCAGTTCCCGCAGGCATCACTGGATTTATGTAAGGCTGACGGCAAGCTGATGGCAGTTCCGGTAGCATTGACCGGTCGTCTGTTCTATTGGAATAAGACCACCTTTGATGAGGTTGGATGCCCGATCCCGACCGATACCGATTCTCTGCTTGCAGCAGGTGCAGCATTCAAGGCTTATGATGAGGACATGTATCCGCTGGCTCTCGGTGAGTATGACCGTATGATCTTCCTGGTTTACTATCTGGAAGAGAACTACAATAAACCGTGGGTAGCAGATGGTCAGCTTCAGTACACTGCAGACGAGATTAAAGAAGGTATGGATTTCATCTGCAAGCTGGAAGAAGAGCATGTAATCCCAACCAATGCAACCCTGCAGGGTGATATGGCCGATTCTCTGGACAAGAATGCAAAATGGATCGATGGTAAGTACGCTGGTATCTACGAGTGGGATTCTTCTGCATCCAAGTTTGAAAAAGCAATCGTTGAGTCTACCAACAAACCGGGACAGGAATTCGTTATCGGTGAGTTCCTTGACCTTGGTCCGAACCAGGGTGGCTTCACCAAGATTTCCATGGGTCTGGCAGTGGCAGCAAACTCTGCACATCCGAAGGAAGCAGCTATGCTGATCAACTTCCTGCTGAATGAAGAAGAGGGTGTTGAAATTAGTGCAACTGAGCGCGGTATTCCGTGTTCCGCAAAAGCTATTGAGATTCTGAACGAGAAGGGTCTGGGCAATGAACTGGTTAAAGAAGCAAACGCAAAAGTTCTGGCTTACGCTCCGTTCCCGCTGGATACCAAATTTGAGCACAACGATCTGAAGGCAAATCCGGATGGCGTTTACTACAAAGTATTTGGTAAGCTGAGTACAGGTGATATCGACAGCGCGAAAGCAGCTGAAGATCTGATCAAGGGCATCAACGAATGCATGGGTAACTAATCAGAATGGATATCAAAAATGCTGTAAAAGATAAGGCAAATTATTCGGATATTGTGACGTGGTTCCGGGAGCAGGGCGATCTGAATGGGGAACAGCTTGTTTTGCTTGTGGATACGATCGGCGAAATGTCGGAAGAAATATTCGAACACTACAGGGCTCTTTGCAATATTTTAAAAGAGCAGCTGCAGAAAATCAGACAGGTTTGTTGCGAAAGGGGCTGCCAGGAGGCTTTTCCGGATGAATCTGTGAGACATCAGCTCGCTTATGTTGTTGGCAAGGCATGCGGGGAAAAGGCGGTTTTGCCGGAAAAATACATAGAGCTGATGGAACAATTAGGTAAATAAAGTAACTGTGGCCTTGTGCCACAGTTACAAATAAAAGAAAGCAGGAGGTAACCGTATGCAACAAAAGGGTTTCAGTAAGGTAGTAGCTGAAAACATCGGTTTCGTATTTGTACTGCCGTGGTTGATCGGATTCCTTTTATTCAAGGTTTATCCATTTGCATCATCTCTCTACTACAGCTTTACAAACTACGATCTCTTCACCGGTATTTCGAAGACCGGTTTGATGAACTATCAGACCATCTTCACGGATGAAGATATTGTGCGGGCGTTTATAGTAACTTTTAAGTATGCAATCTTCGATGTGCCGTTGAAACTGGCGTTTGCATTATTCATTGCGTACATCCTGAACTTTAAGCTGAAGGGAGTTAACTTCTTCCGTACAGCTTACTATATTCCGTCTATCCTGGGCGGTTCTATCGCAATCGCAATTCTGTGGAGAGCGGTATTTAACACCGATGGTCTGATCAACACCGTTATCACTATGTTTGGCGGCGAGAAGATCAACTGGATGGCAGGAGCTAACAGTGCATTGTTCGTAATCATTTTACTGCGTGTATGGCAGTTTGGTTCTGCAATGGTTATCTTCCTGGCAGCACTGAAAGGTGTATCTCAGGATCTGTATGAGGCAGCATCTATCGACGGAGCAACCAAATGGACTCAGTTCTTCAAGATCACTGTGCCGATCATCACACCGGTTATTTTCTATAACCTGATCACACAGCTGTGCCAGGCATTCCAGGAATTCAATGGACCATATCTGGTAACCAAGGGCGGCCCGAACGGTGCAACCACATTGATTTCCATGCTGATCTATAACAATGCGTTCCTGCGTCATAAAATGGGTATGGCAAGTGCACAGGCTTGGATTCTGTTCGTGATTACAAGTACCTTTACCCTGATTGCATTTGCAAGCCAGAAGAAGTGGGTTTATTACGCAGACGATGATGGGAGGTAGATGATATGACAAGAGAACAGAAAGCAAAAGTTAGTGCTGTACTGCGTTACGCAGTATTGATTGCTGTTGGTATTATCATGGTCTATCCTCTGATCTGGATGGTCGGTGCGACCTTTAAGACCAACTCTGAGATTTTCACCAGTGCATGGTTCTGGCCGAAGAATCCGGTATTTGACGGATATGGAAGCGCATTTAAAAACTACGGCGGTAAGATTGGTCTGCTTGGTTCCATGATCAATACATACAAGATCGTTATTCCGAAAGTAATCTTTACATTACTTTCTTCCACAATCGCTGCATATGGATTTGCACGATTCAGCTTCAAGGGTAAAAATCTTTTGTTCTCCCTGATGATTTGTACCCTGTTCCTGCCGCAGGTAGTCCTGAATGCTCCGCAGTACATCATGTACAATAAATGGGGCTGGACAAACTCCTACCTGCCGCTGGTTATTCCGTCTCTGTTTGCAGCAGATACTTACTTCGTATATATGATCGTGCAGTTCCTGCGCAACGTTCCGAAAGAGTTGGAAGAAGCTGCTAAGATCGATGGATGTAACGCGATCAAAACCCTGTGGTATGTCATTGTTCCGATGCTGAAACCAACACTGGTATCCTGTGCTTTGTTCCAGTTCATGTGGACATCCAACGATTTCCAGGGACCATTGATCTACATCTCTGACATGACAAAATACACGCACTCCATTTTCCTGCGTATGTCCATGGACGGTGATGTTGGTTTCCAGTGGAACCGTATCCTGGCTATGTCACTTATTACCATTATCCCGAACCTGATCATTTTCTTCTGTGCTCAGAGCTCCTTCGTTGATGGTATTTCTGCTGGTGGTGTTAAAGGCTAAATGATTCATGCAAAGGGGATTCTCGCAAAGAGGTCCCCTTTTTGCATACCTGCGTATGCAAAAAAGGACTGGTGACGGCAGACCGTTTGCATGTATTTCTTTGCAAAGATGACAACAGTTCAGATGATTGTTGCAAAATGGTAAAATTTGCATAAACAGAATGCAAATTTATGCAAAATATGCTATGATTAAAGGAGCAGAAGGATGAAAATCAACCGTATTTTCCAGACAGCGAGAAGCGTGACCGTTGAAATTCTGGACGGCAGTATTTTTGAAACTGAAAAACAGTACGAGATTTATGTGAATGATAATCTGTATGGCACGACCGATCGTGTGATCAGCAGTATTTATGGACTGAAACCGGACACGGATTATCAGATCCGTGTTCAGTCTGAGGATGACTGCGGAGAATTGAGCGTGAAAACGGATTATGAGTTTGTGACGCTGAATGTTCGTGATTTTGGAGCAAAGGGCGATGGTGTACAAGATGATACGCTTTATATCCAGGCAGCGATCATGGCGTGCCCAAAGGATGGTCGTGTGTTGATTCCAGAAGGAACTTACCGTGTGACCAGCTTGTTTTTGAAAAGTGATCTAAAGCTGGAGCTGGCGAAAGGGGCTGTACTTTCGGCGGAAACAGACCGGACCAAATTCCCGATCTTTCCGGGGATGATCGAAGGCTATGATGAAAAGAGTGAGTACAATCTTGGAACATGGGAGGGAAATCCGCTTCCAATGTTTTCTGGTATTATTACCGGAGTGAATGTACAGAATGTAGTGATTTATGGTCAGGGCGTGCTTGACGGCAACGCATCGAAAGATCCGGACAACTGGTGGTATAATCCGAAAGTAAAACGCATTGCATTCCGTCCGCGCATGATTTTCCTGAATCACTGTGAGAATGTGGTGATGGAAGGCGTTCAGGTGCAGAACAGTCCGAGCTGGAACATTCATCCATATTTTTCAGATGAACTTCGTTTCATCAATCTGAAGGTTTTGAATCCAAAAGACTCACCAAATACGGATGGTCTGGATCCCGAATCCTGTAAGAATGTTGAGATTGTGGGTGTATATTTTTCTCTTGGAGATGACTGCATTGCTGTCAAATCCGGCAAGATCTATATGGGCGCAACGTACAAAACCCCTTGTGAAAATGTAGTAATCCGACAGTGCTGTATGCGGGATGGTCATGGTTCGATCACTTTGGGCAGCGAGATGGCCGGAGGAGTGAAAAATCTGACCGTAAGAGACTGCCGCTTCCTCCACACAGACAGAGGTCTGCGTATCAAGACGCGCCGCGGGCGAGGAAAGGATGCTGTGATCGACGGAATTTTGTTTGAAAATATTTATATGGATCATGTCATGACTCCGTTTGTAATTAACTGTTTCTATTACTGCGATCCGGATGGACACACGGAGTATGTCCGCACGAAAGAGAAACTTCCGGTAGATATACGTACACCGGAGATCAAAACGCTGAAATTCAAGGATATCGTGGCTGAGAATTGTCATGTGGCAGCGGCATTTATGTACGGACTTCCGGAAAAGAAGATACAGAACGTTGAGATGGACAATATCAGGGTTACTTATGCAGAGGAGCCGACGGCAGGTGTGCCTGCAATGATGGAAGGCGTTGACCCGTGTACCAAAATGGGTATTTTTGCATCCAATATTGAACATTTGAAGCTGCATGATATACAGATTGAAGGACAGGACGGAGAGGCATTGATTCTGGATGGCATTGATGAATTAGAGTAACTGTGAAGGTACTGAACAGTTACCTGAGAAGACTGAAAAACAACCATGGACCGGCAAAATATATAAATGGAGACTTGAAGGTATGGCAGTAACAATTAAAGATATCGCAAAAAAAGCAGGTGTTTCCTATTCAACCGTTTCCCGTGCTCTGAATGGCATTGGGGGAAATGAGAGCAGCGAACGACGACAGCAGATCATCGAGCTGGCAGAAAAAATGGGGTATGTGCGCAACCAGGCTGCGGTCAATCTGAAATTGTCCCGTTCCTTTGTGATCGGTTTGTATTTTTCTGCTATCAGCAAAATGACATCCCCGATGGTGCTGCATGATGTCCTGACCGGCGTGTACAGTGTGGTCGGCACAAAGTATAACATTGTGGTAAAAGGTATTGATATGCACGAGACAGGTACATTGAATTCAAGTTATTTTGATGGAATCATTGTGCTCAGCCAGCGGAATACAGATGTGGAATTTATGGATGAGGTCATGTCAAAACAGATTCCGATGGTGGTGATCTGCCGAGATGTAGATATGGATGTGCCGAATGTGACTACAGATGAAGAAGGTGCCATGGAAGAAGCAATGGATTATCTGATTGAGAAAGGACATAGAGAAATCTGTGTCATTGAAGGTGATCCGGAATTGGATTCTGCCCGTTTGCGTCATCGTGGATGGCAGAGTTCCTGCAGAAAACATGGTATCGATCCGAGTGAAATTCCGATTGTCAGCGGCAATTACCGGTATGCCAGTGGACTGAAAGGCGCGTCAAAGCTTCTGGTATATAAGCCGACCGCGATACTCTGCTTTAATGATGAGATGGCATTTGGAGCAAGGGATGCGATCCTGCAGGCAGGTTTGAAAGTGCCGGATGATGTATCGCTGATCGGTTTTGATAACTGGGATATGTCGGTATACGGAAACATGCGTTTAACTACGGTGGAGCGCAATATGCATGACATTGCGGTGGAAGGTACAAAAATGATGGTCGAATTGCTGGAAACCGGAGAAGTCAAGAAGAAGAAAATATATTTAAAAAATAAGCTGGTTATTCGTGATTCAGTGAAAAATCTGAATGCTTAAAAACATAAGACGGGCTGCCGCATGCAGCTCGTCTTATGTTTTAAGAAAGAACTTATCTTGTATTTCACAGTGAGTTCTTGCTCTTTAAGCGGAGATTTGATATACTTTCATCTATGATGATCACGAAAATATAAAATGTAAAAGAACGTCATACCGGAATCCCGTCACGGACAGTTTTCGGTGTATTTAGCAGATAAAAGAAGAGAGAGGCATAAAAAATGATGAAACGTTTAGAAGATTATGTAAGAAGTATTCCGGATTTTCCAGAGCCGGGTATTATTTTCCGCGATGTTACCTCTATCCTGCAGGATGCAGATGGTCTGCATCTGGCAGTTGATAAGATTCTGGAAGAGCTGGAAGGTGTGGACTATGATGTGGTTGTAGGACCGGAGTCACGCGGCTTTATTTTTGGTGTGCCGGTGGCTTATACTCAGCATAAAGCATTTGTTCCGGTGCGAAAGAAAGGCAAATTGCCATGTGAGACGATTTCTGCTGAATATGATCTGGAATATGGTTCTGCAGTGATTGAGATGCATAGGGATTCTATCAGACCGGGACAGAAAGTAGTGATCGTTGACGACCTGATTGCAACTGGCGGCACGATTGAAGCCATCATCAAGCTGATTGAGCAGTTGGGCGGTGAAGTTGTGAAAATCTGTTTTGTTATGGAACTTGCCGGATTAAAGGGTCGTGAAAAACTGAAAGGTTATGAAGTATCTTCTGCCATTACTTACGAGGGAAAGTAAGCGGTTGGCGGTAAATAAGATTTAATTCCGATATTTAGACAGGCGCATAGAGGATGGAGCTGTTATAAGATACAGGAATAGTTTCCGGTAATACTTGCATTTTTCGACAAAAATAATTATAATGTTTAAATAACTATGCGCAAAAAAAGGTGGCTTTTTTATGGCAAAAGGACAGACGGACAAACAAATGGATATCGAGCTGGAGAAACCGGCAGATTTTACAGATCCTGAAGCATTGTATCAGGATTTGGTTACTTGCGTGAGAAAGTATCATCCATCGGATGATATTTCCATGTTGGAGAAAGCATATAAGATTGCGAAAGACGCTCATAAGGATCAAAAGCGGAAATCGGGTGAACCATATATCATTCATCCTCTTTGCGTTGCCATTATTCTGGCGGATCTGGAATTGGATAAGGAAACGATCGCAGCCGGTATTTTGCATGATGTGGTAGAGGATACCGTCATGACCCTGGATGAGATTACGGCTATATTCGGCAAAGAAGTGGCACTGTTGGTAGACGGTGTTACGAAATTGACGCAGTTGTCCTGGTCCAGCGATAAAGTGGAGATTCAGGCAGAAAACCTGCGCAAGATGTTCCTTGCTATGGCAAAAGATATTCGTGTGATTCTGATCAAACTTGCTGACCGTCTGCACAATATGCGCACCCTTCAGTATATGAAGCCGGAAAAGCAAAAAGAAAAAGCTCGTGAAACGATGGATATTTACGCACCGATTGCGCATCGCCTGGGTATATCTAAGATCAAGGTCGAACTGGATGATCTGTCGTTAAAATATCTGCAGCCGGATGTATACAAGGAACTGTCTGAGAAAATTGCATTAAGTAAGAATGAAAGAGAAAAATTTGTAAACAGCATTGTTGAGGAAGTTTCCGCTCATATGAAAGAAGCGGGAATCGAAGCGAAGATCAACGGCCGCGTTAAGCATTTTTTCAGTATTTATAAGAAGATGGTGAACCAGGATAAGACGCTGGATCAGATTTACGACCTGTTTGCTATCCGCATCATTGTGGACAGTATCAGGGACTGTTATGCAGCTTTGGGTGTCATCCATGAAATGTACACTCCGATTCCGGGACGATTTAAGGATTACATTGCGATGCCGAAACCGAACATGTATCAGTCTTTACACACGACTTTGATCAGCAGCAGCGGTCAGCCGTTTGAGATTCAGATTCGTACTTTTGAAATGCACCGTACTGCAGAATATGGTATCGCGGCACACTGGAAGTATAAAGAGAGCGGAAGCGGTAAGATCGCAGCAGGCGATGAGGAGGCAAAGATGTCCTGGCTGCGCCAGATCCTGGAGTGGCAGAAAGATGCTTCTGACGGAAAGGAGTTCTTGAGCCTGATCAAGAGCGATCTGGATCTGTTTTCTGATACGGTTTACTGTTTTACACCGAGCGGGGATGTTAAGAATCTGCCCAGCGGCTCCACACCGATCGACTTTGCATATGCGATTCACAGTGCGGTTGGCAATAAAATGGTCGGCGCCCGTGTCAACGGCAAGCTGGTCAACATTGATTATGTGATTCAGAATGGTGATCGCCTGGAGATCATAACATCGCAGAACTCCAAAGGTCCGAGCCGTGACTGGCTGAAACTGGTCAAGAGTACACAGGCGAGAAATAAGATCAATCAGTGGTTTAAAACCGAACTGAAAGAAGATAATATTATCAAGGGTAAGGATTTGATTGATCACTATTGCAAGGCAAAGGGCATCAATTATTCTGAGATCAATAAACCGGAATACCAGGAAAAGGTTATGACGCGTTATGCGTTTAAGGACTGGGATTCGGTACTGGCATCTATTGGACATGGCGGTCTGAAGGAAGGACAGGTCATCAATAAGATGTTGGAGGAACGCAAGAAGACGCTCAAAAAAGAAGTAACGGATAAGAATGTCCTGGACGGTATCAGCGACATGAGCAACAAAGTTCCGGAGAGCGCCAAAAAGTCCAAGAGCGGTATTGTGGTCAAGGGAATCCACGATGTGGCCGTCCGTTTCTCCAGGTGCTGCAGCCCGGTGCCGGGTGATGAGATTGTTGGATTTGTTACCCGCGGACGAGGGGTATCCATTCACCGGACTGATTGCGTTAATATCATCAATCTGCCGGCGGATGAGCGGATGCGGCTGATTGATGCCGAATGGCAGCAGCCGGAAAATGCCAACAGCCAGGAGCGTTACTCTACAGAGATTCAAATTTTTGCAAACAACCGGATCGGTATGTTTGTTGATATTTCCAAGGTATTTACCGAACGTCAGATCGATATTACCTCGATGAACGTCCGTACCAGTAAGCAGGGAAAGGCGACGATCATCATGACGTTTGATATTCACGGGATTGACGAACTAAATCGCCTGATTGACAAACTGAGGCAGATTGAGGGCGTATTAGATATTGAAAGAACTGCGGGATAATGAACGCAGCGTGAAGAGTTCCGCATGCGGGACTCTTTCTTTTGCTAAGCATATAAAAAAGCCGCCGGTGGCGGATTTTCTGGTTGCCATGCATCCGGAGGAAACTGCCAGTGGCAGGTTCTGTAGGTTATAAAAGAAAGACGAGGACTGATCCATGAGTGATTTTCGCATTAAGACCTGCGTACTGGGTCCGGTCAGTACGAATTGCTATTTGATTTATCATGAACAGACGAGAGAAGCTGTGATCATTGACCCGGCGGATTCTGCTTCGCGGATCCTGGATAAATGCCGGGAATGGAATATTAAGCCGTCAGCGATCCTGCTGACTCATGGTCATTTTGATCATATCCTTGCAGTTGAGGATGTGAAAGAGGCATATTCCTGCAGCGTGTATGCCGGGCGAGGAGAGGAGCCGATGCTTCTGGATCCGGGGAAAAATATGACAGCGCAGATGGGCGGCCGTCAGGTAAGTATCCATCCGGATTATCTTCTGCAGGATGGCGATGTGGTAAAACTGGCTGGATTTAACTGGAAAGTTCTGGAAACTCCAGGACATACTCCTGGCGGTGTCTGCTATTATTGTGCGGAGGAAAGTGTACTGATCAGCGGCGATACCCTGTTTGCGGAATCTCTGGGGCGCACTGATTTCCCGGGCGGCAGTACATCAGCAATCATCAAATCGATTTCTGAAAAATTGTTTGCCCTTCCGGATGATACGATGGTGTACCCGGGGCATGGGGATCCGACTACGATTGGACATGAGAAAAAATATAATCCGGTCGCATTTTATGCGAGAAGAAACCGGTAGGAAGAGCCTGATATGATTGGAATTTTATTAAATGACAGCGCCTATGAGCAGGATATCCGGGAACTTCTTATGGCATTTTTCCCTGGAGAAACATTTGTCCATGAGATGCAGGATGGGTTGACAGTGACATTTCGTGGTGTTTTGTCTGAAGACAGGGATTTGTTTTCAATGACTGTGGAAGCAGCAGACGGTCGGTGTGTGGGTGATTGTGCAGAACTGTTTGACGGTGCGGCGGTCAGCGGCAGTGTTGGAGAAAAGGCAGAATGGCAGGTCTGCCGTCAGCCGATCGCAGTTCATTATGAGGAACGATTTGAAACGAAAAATAAGATCAAACGCCGTCTGTATGTGATGTTAAAGTCAATGACCGGAAAGAGTCTTCCGTGGGGAACACTGACCGGAATCCGCCCAACCAAAATTGCCATGACGAAGCTTCATGAAGGCATGACACAGGAAGCGGTTTATCGCTATATGAAAGATACGTATTTTACCAGCGATGAGAAGATTAACATGAGTATCGAGATCGCGCAGAGGGAAACCGAGTTATTGTCTGCCATCGATTATCAGAATGGTTACAGCTTGTATGTGGGTATTCCGTTTTGTCCCACGACCTGTGCTTACTGTTCGTTTACTTCTTATCCGATTGGCAAGTGGCAGGGACGGACGCATCTGTATCTGAATGCTTTATTTCAGGAATTGGATTATGTAGCACAAGAGAAGAAAGGCTGTACGCTGGATACGGTTTATTTTGGCGGCGGCACTCCAACTTCGCTGTCACCTGAGGATTTGGATCGGCTGCTTACCAAACTGAAAGCAACCTTTGATTTCTCAACGGTGAAAGAATTTACGGTTGAAGCGGGAAGACCGGACAGCATTACCAGAGAAAAGCTGGAAGTTCTGCAAAAACATGGGGTGCAGAGAATTTCCATCAATCCCCAGACCATGAAACAGGAAACACTAAAACTCATCGGCCGCCATCATACCATTGAGGATGTGAAAAACCGGTTTCGGATGGCACGGGAGATGGGATTTGATAATATCAACATGGATTTGATCATTGGACTTCCGGAAGAAAATCTGGAAGATGTACGTGCCACGATGGAGGCGGTAAAAGCACTGGGACCGGATAGTGTGACGGTTCATTCGCTGGCGATCAAACGCGCGGCGCGTTTGAACACCATGAAAGAAGTTTATAAAGATATGAAGATTACCAACACGCAGGAAATGATCGATCTGACAGAACGATATGCGCGGGAAATGGGATTAGAGCCGTATTATCTGTATCGTCAGAAAAATATGGCGGGCAATTTTGAGAACGTGGGTTATGCGGCACCGGGAAAAGCATGTATTTACAACATTCTTATTATGGAAGAAAAGCAGACCATCATCGGCTGTGGAGCCGGAACGACCACCAAGCGCCTGTATCCGGAGGAGAACAGGATTGAGCGGGCAGAAAATGTAAAAGATGTGGAACAGTATATCGAACGTGTGGATGAGATGATCGAGCGCAAGAAAAAACTGCTGGCCAACTAAGAAAAGCGTTGCTATTTGACGGTTGCGATAGTATAATTACCAAAGACTTTTATGAAATTTTAGAAATGAAATTGGAGAACATATAATGGCATTGAAAAAAAAGCCGGTTACCGGCATGAGAGATATCCTTCCTGTTGAGATGCAGGTACGTGATTATGTCACCAATCAGATTAAGGAGACTTACCGGAGTTTTGGATTTACTCAGATTGAGACTCCGTGTGTGGAACATATTGAGAACCTGACCAGTAAGCAGGGCGGAGATAATGAAAAACTGATCTTTAAGATTTTAAAAAGAGGAGAGAAGCTGAATCTGGAGACCGCACAGGCTGAGGCAGATCTGGTGGATGGCGGTCTTCGTTATGACCTGACTCTGCCGCTGTCCCGTTATTATTCTAATAACGCGGCACAGCTTCCGAGCCCGTTTAAGGCGCTGCAGATGGGCAGTGTCTGGCGTGCAGATCGTCCGCAGAAGGGACGTTTCCGTCAGTTTGTCCAGTGCGATATTGATATTCTGGGTGATCCAACCAATCTGGCCGAGATCGAACTGATTTTAGCTACGACCACAGCATTGGGCAAGATTTGCCCGGACAATGGATTTACCGTTCGTATCAACGATCGTGAAATTTTAAAAGGTATGGCACTGCATTGTGGATTTGCTGAGGACACGATGGATCAGGTATTTATTACTCTGGACAAGATGGACAAGATTGGTCTGGATGGTGTGGAAAGAGAACTTCTGGAAGCCGGTCATGCAAAAGAAAGTGTGGATCAGTATACCAAATTGTTGGGTGAGATGGGAGATGATGCACAGGCAGTCCGTGCTCTGGGTGATGTTCTGGCAGATGTATTGCCGAAACATGTTACGGAAAATCTGGCAAGCATTATGGAAACCGTTGCTGAAGTTGCTGAGACTGAGTTCAAGCTGGCGTTTGATCCGACTCTGGTGCGCGGCATGTCTTATTATACAGGTACAATTTTCGAGGTATCTATGGAAGGATTCGGCGGATCTGTTGCAGGCGGCGGTCGTTATGACAAGATGATTGGCAAGTTTACCGGCACAGATACTCCGGCATGTGGTTTTTCCATTGGATTTGAGCGTATCGTTACGATTCTGATGGATCAGGGCGGCAGAGTGCAGAATGAAGCTGCGAAGAAGGCATACCTGATTGAGAAGAATATGGATTCCGCTCGTCTGGGTGAGATCATGAAGCAGGCAATGGCTGAGCGGAAATCAGGTGTGCAGGTACTGGTTTCCCAGATGAACAAGAATAAAAAGTTCCAGAAGGAACAGCTTGGCAAAGAAGGCTACACGGAGTTTGTTGAATTTTATAAGGAAGCATTAAAATAAAGGAGATACTATCATGGCAGAATCTATGTTGGGACTGAAACGTTCCCATCGTTGTACGGAATTAAGCACTGCCAATATCGGTCAGGATGTGACCGTCATGGGCTGGGTGCAGAAGAGCAGAAATAAAGGCGGTATCATTTTCGTAGATTTAAGAGACCGTTCCGGTATTCTGCAGCTGATCTTTGAAGAGAGCGACTGCGGAACAGAAAGCTTCAACAAGGCAATGAAGCTGAGAAGTGAGTTTGTAATCGCAGTGACCGGTCGTGTTGAGGCACGTTCCGGTGCGGTAAATGAAAATTTGAAAACAGGTGCGATTGAAGTGCGTGCCAATGGGCTGCGTATCCTGTCTGAGTCTGAGACTCCTCCATTCCCGATCGAGGAAAATTCCAAGACCAAGGAAGAACTGCGTCTGAAATATCGTTTCCTGGATCTGAGAAGACCGGATATGCAGAGAAACCTGCTTTTAAGAAGCCGGATCGCAATTCTGACCAGACAATTCCTGGCTGAAGAAGGATTCCTGGAGATTGAAACGCCTACCTTGATCAAGAGCACGCCGGAAGGCGCCCGTGATTATCTGGTACCGAGCCGTGTACATCCGGGCTGTTTCTATGCATTGCCGCAGTCTCCGCAGTTATTTAAGCAGCTTTTGATGTGCTCCGGTTATGATCGTTATTTCCAGCTGGCAAGATGCTATCGTGATGAGGATCTGCGTGCAGACCGTCAGCCGGAGTTTACACAGATCGACATGGAGCTGTCTTTTGTAGATGTGGATGATGTCATCGATGTCAACGAGCGTTTGCTGCACAGATTGTTTAAAGAAATTCTTGGTATAGAGATTCCGCAGCCGATTCCGCGCATGACCTGGCAGGAAGCTATGGATCGTTTTGGTTCTGATAAGCCAGATATCCGTTTTGGTATGGAACTGAAAAATGTTTCTGATGTTGTAAAAGATGTTGATTTTGTAGTATTTAAGAGCGCTTTGGAAAATGGCGGTACTGTTCGCGGTATCAATGCAGAGGGACAGGGTGCGATGCCGCGTAAGAAAATTGATGCTCTGGTTGAGTTTGCAAAAGGCTACGGTGCAAAAGGTCTGGCTTATGTTGCGATCCAGGCAGATGGTTCCGTTAAATCTTCTTTCGCAAAATTCATGACAGAGGATCAGATGGCTGCGTTGATTGCAGCTATGGATGGTAAGCCGGGGGATCTGCTTTTGTTTGCGGCAGATAAGAATACGGTTGTCTGGGATGTACTGGGTGCTCTGCGTCTGGAATTGGCCCGCCAGATGGATCTGCTGAAGAAAGATGACTTCAAATTCCTGTGGGTAACAGAGTTCCCGCTGCTTGAGTATTCCGAAGAACAGGGGCGTTTTGTTGCAAAACACCACCCGTTCACGATGCCGATGGATGAAGACTGGCATCTGATTGATTCGGATCCAGGTGCAGTTCGTGCAAAAGCATATGATATTGTATTGAACGGTACAGAAATCGGCGGAGGTTCTGTTCGTATCCATCAGAGCGATATCCAGTCCAAGATGTTTGAAGTTCTTGGCTTTACTCCGGAAGCGGCATATGAGCAGTTTGGTTTCCTGCTTGAAGCATTTAAGTACGGAGTTCCGCCGCACGCTGGTCTTGCCTATGGTCTGGACCGTGTGGCAATGTTGATGGGCGGTTGTGACAGCATCCGTGAGATGATTGCATTCCCGAAAGTGAAAGATGCTTCCTGCCTGATGACGGAAGCACCGGGCGCAGTTGACCCGAAACAGTTGGAAGAACTGGGGATTGAGATTAGTGAGATCAAAGAGAAATAAGATTGTGTGATAAGAAAAAGAGTCTGAAAAGTTGGAGACAGCTTTTCAGACTCTTTTTCGTTACTTTTTTGCCGTTATCTCAAAAAAGTAAGCAGCAATCTATAAAAAGGAAAGAGGTTACCGTAAGCACTTCGGATAGTGAATATCAAAATCCACATTCTGATATTTGCAGATTTCCTTCCAATCTTCGATTCCGTATTTTTTGATAAAATCATCTCTTACCGCATCCGCGATTGCGGTTCCTTCTTCATCCCAGATAGCTTCGATTACCTGTTTCATGGTGAAATACTCATTTGCAACGATGAACGGATACGGCGGACAGTCCGGCATACGAATACCAAATGCGATGTCCGGTTCGATTTCGCAGGGACCTGCGTGATGGGTACAACAGGGACTGTCATAAAGCGTGGTCGTTACTGTATATGGAATATCCGCGTTGAAACCTTCTACATTGAAACGGTCGATGTGAGTGCAGTAAAATTCTTCTATTTCTCGTGGTGTGTTCATCTCACGGAACAGGGTATGGCAAGAGCAGACATACACATGGCTGAGATATTCACCGTCATGGACGGCGTGATCAGAGCGGCCCGGTCCGTCGATGGCTCTCATCTCGGGAGTGGATTGAACTTCGCGATAGTTCTGATAATTCTGGAAGTTCAGCGGCGCTTTATCACGGATAGCACGCTGTGCAGCACGGATGCCTCTCTGGGTTCCGTAACGGTAAAAAGCTGCTTTGAAAGCGTCCATTGCCTGTTCCGGAAATTTTTCTTTCAGATAATGATAATAGCGATCAGCCAGAAAGGGCTGCATCTTAATACAAAATGCCATGTGAGATCTCCTTTTGTGTTTGATGATGCCATGATTGTACTAAGTTTTTTGGGGAAGTTCTATATCGAATGATACACAAGAGAAAAGAAAGGGGCTTTTGTCGCCCCTATACAACGATCAATTCAGAACAGCATTTTTTTAATTTGTCAAAATTCAGGATTTGAACGCCGTTTCGAAACGTAGTAATAATCCCTTCTTTCCTTAATGTTTGGTAGACACGTGCGACTTGAATCCGACTGATGCCCAATGAAAGCGCAACGTCATCTTGCGTCAGGTGGATGCAGTTGTTGACAGTCGGATAGCTATACTGATAGATGTACAAAAATGTCGCCACTTTAGCGATGACGTCATTTTGAATGGATACCATTTGCCGTGCGATGAACATGTTGGACTGGATGGTATGAAAATCGATGGCAGCCACTGCAAATTCCGGGCAGGTCTTTGTCATTTCAAGAAGTGCGGACGGAGGAAGGACCAGGACGCTTACCGGAGTAACAGCGCGGAAAGTGACAGAGGTTTCTAAGGCAAAATGAAACTGTCGGCATTTGACCGGATAGAGAGAACCGGGACCGTGGAAGGACAGAATCACTTCTTCCCCGTCATCGGTAATTGCGGAGCAGCGGCAGATGCCGGACTTAATATAAAAGACATTGGGAAGTCCTTCGCCCGGAGCTACGAGATAGTGACCGGCATTTACCTTCCGGGATGCGGTCGCATATTTCTCAAACTGCGGAAGAAATTCCTGAAACATTTTATCAAAATAGTAAGTTGTTTGTCTCATATGTGTCACCTCGAATTGGAATCCTTTCTGTTTTGACCTTTTTTACCCTGTTATCATCATACTACAAATCGAAAAGAAATTGTGTAACATTTGATATATACGAACACGAAAAAAACATTTATGATACAAACGGGTTATTATAATCTGTTTGGACAGAAGTTTCCCTGTCTGAACGGTCATTAACAGAACGTGACATGAATTGAGGAGCAGGAGGAAAAATTATGTTTGTAAGAGTATTGTCTGAGAATACAACGAATCAGCCGGAATATCAGACGGAACACGGTCTGAGTTTTTACATTGAAACAGGGGATCATAAGATTTTATTTGATATGGGGCATGGAGAAATCTTCGCCCAGAATGCGAAACGCTGTGAGGTCAATCTGGCAGATGTGGATATAGCTGTGATCTCCCACGGACACCATGATCATGGCGGCGGGATCCAGGTGTTTTTGAGAGAAAATGAAACGGCTCCCGTTTATGTGAACCGCCATATTTTTGAACCGCATTTTTATAAAACAGAACGTTATAACGGACTGAATCCAGAACTGGCGGTAAATAAGCGGTTTGTGTTTGTGGATGATTATCTGGATTTGGGCGATGGAATGGAATTATTTTCCTGCAATGACAGAAAACAAAAATATGATCCACAGATCGTAGATTTAAATACCCTGGAAGAGGGTGAATTTGTGCCAGATGATTTCCGCCATGAACAGTATCTGGTTGTCCAGGAAGGAAATAAGAAAATCCTGTTCTGCGGCTGCTGCCATAAAGGGATCTTGAATGTGATGAATTGGATGCAGCCGGATGTGGTCATTGGCGGATTTCATTTGTTCCGCTTGGATTTGAACGGTTCTGATTTAGAACGGCTGGAAGAAACGGCTCAGATTTTAAATGAGTATCACACCGAATATTACACTTGTCACTGTACAGGGACGGCACAGTTCGAGTTTTTGAAAAAACGAATGGGGGAGCGGATTCAATATTTATCTGCGGGTGATGAGCTTGATATTTCATAAAGGTAAGGAAAAAGCTGCAAGATTTCCTAAGTATATGTATCAGTTGATATATACGAAAAACCTTCTTTTTTCTATAATCAGGGAAATCTCTCTATCATTGTGGTGTTCGTGACAGCAGATATGAGTGCTTACAAGAAGGGGAGGCAAATATTCCAAAGGAGGAACAACATGAAAAAAGTATTAAGTGTACTTCTGGCAGCAGCTATGACTGCAGGTATGATGACCGGCTGCGGCGGTTCCGGAGAGACCGCTGCGACAGCAGCAGCGACAGAAGCAGCCGCAGCAGAAAGCACAACCGGAACATCTCAGACAGCAGCACCGGAGAATGCAAAGAGTATCGTATACGGCATGACTGGTACCTGGAATTCTCTGATGCCATTTGACGCAGCAACTACCAATAGCTGGATGATCCAGGACGTTCTGTATGAGCCGCTGGGCAAATATGGAGATGGAGAGGTAGCCTGGCGTGCGGCAAATTCGATCGATGTGGAAGACGAAGGCAAGACCTGGGTGGTACATCTGAATGACAAAGTAAAATGGCATGATGGCGAGCCATCCGACGCAGATGACTGGGTATGGACAATGGAAACGGTGACCGATCCGGAGTTCGGCATTTATAAAGGTTTAAGCCGTTTTAACCAGATTGCAGGTACGGATGAAACAGGTAAGCGGATCGATGGCGAGGAGTTTGGTGTACAGAAGGTAGATGATTATACGTTTACAATCAAATGGAAAGCACCGTCTGCGATTCCGGCATGGATGGGCGGCGACTGTGCTTACTTCCGTGCAGTTCCGAAACATCTTCTGGAGGACATTCCGGTATCTGAACTGGGCAGCAATGAGTTCTGGCAGCATCCGGTGGGAAATGGCTGCTGCATTTTCGTAGAAGAACCGGTTCCGGGTCAGGAATTGAAATTAAAAGCAAACAAAGATTACTATCTGGGAGCACCGGAATTTGATGACCTTACTTATTTGATCGTCGATGCTTCAAACGCAGCAAACGCTTACTTAAACGGCGAGATGGATGTTTATAACGGAGATCTGGAAAAAGATATTCGTGAACAGTTGATCGGTCAGAATGGTCTCCATATGGAAAAAGATACCACGGTTCGCCGTATTACGCTGATGGAGATCAATAACAGTAAATTCAGCACTCCGGTTCGTAAAGCATTGGATACTTTGATTGACAAGCAGGTTATGGTAGATGCAATCGCTGACGGCGACGGCGAGCCGAAAGGTGATCCGACTCTGACCTATTTGGATTGCTACTTGCCATATGAACACACGGTAGACGTGGAGGGTGCTAAGAAAATGCTGGAAGATGCCGGTTTTGATTTTAATCAGACGATTAAAATGGTTTGTGCTCCGACAAGAGAGAACATTGCGATGATCATTCAGCAGAACTGGGCAGCTGCAGGCGTTAAGAGCGAAATCGTAGTGGGCGAGCAGACCTCAATCCTTGCAATGCAGAGAGATGGCGAGTCTGACTGCTATATCGGCGGCTGGTACGAGAAGACGTATCCATGTGCACAGGCATCCTATTTCTCCCCGGAGACCGGAACGGAGATCCACACAAAGGATTATAAGTATATCAATCTGGCAAATGAAATTGGTTTCTGCGAAGATGAAGCCAAGCTGACGGAACTGTACCACGAGTGGCAGAATGTACTTCGTGAAGAGTGTCCGATCATCTTTTTGTATTCTTCTCCTAGCTACCATCTGTTATCCGAAAAGATCAACGGCGGCGTATTGTCCGGTATCATGGATATGCCATGGCTTTGGGACATCAACGATTAATGTGATTTAAGCACGAGGAGAAAATCTTATGGCCAAAAAATTAATTGGAAGACTGTTGTTTTCTGTATTTGTACTTCTTATGCTGACATTCTTTGTATTCAGCCTGTCCAATATGATGAAAGGTAATGCGGTTGACCTGATGATGGGCGAAGAAGCTGGTGCAATGAGTGAGGAAGCATATGATGCCCTGCTGCATGAAATGGGACTGGATCGTCCGATTCCGGTGCGTTATTGGGACTGGCTGACAGATTTTGTTCGTGGTGATATGGGAACTTCCACGCTGCAGAACCGTCCGGTATCGGCGGTTCTGCCACAGCGTGTAGTTCCGACTCTGGTTTTAACTTTTTCCGCACTTTTACTGGCAGTGCTCATCAGCATTCCTTTGGGCGTTTTGTCAGCATATAAACCGTATTCTATTTGGGACAACCTGGCTTCCGGAGTGGCATTTTTAGGAACATCCATGCCGGGATTCATGTTGTGCCTCTTTTTTATTTATGTGTTTTCTGTGCAGTTAAAATGGTTCCCAAGCCAGGGAATGTATTATCCGAACCAGCCACATACCATCAAAAATTTGCTGGAGCACCTGCTTCTTCCCGCTTCCGTAGCCGGACTTCAGATGACTGGGAACCTGATTAAACAGACACGAAGTGCGGTACTGGAGGTTATGAATGAGGAATATATTAAAACTGCCCGTTCCAAAGGTCTGCAGGAATTTGCCGTGATCGTCAAACATGCGCTGCGCAATGCGCTGATTCCAATCATTACGACCATCAGCCTTTCTATTCCGTTTTTGGTAGGAGGAGCTGTCGTTATCGAGAAGATTTTCAGTTGGCCGGGTATGGGAAGCCTGATCATTTCGAGCGTGTATTCCCGTGATTTTGACCCGTTGATGGCAGCGGTTGTAGTGATCTGTTCCGTGGTGCTGTTAGCAAATCTGGCATTGGATTTCCTCTATCTGCTGATCGACCCGCGACTGTCAAAGGAGAAATAGGATGACAACAAATTATAAAAGACCGAATGGATTTTTAATTTTTCTGAAAAAATTTGTACATCATAAGGCGGCTGTGGCTGCGGCCTGCATTTTTATACTGGAATTACTGGTGATCATTTTCCTGCCGATGTTTATGAAACTGGATGCAATTACCAGTGATTTTACTGCAATGGCGAAAGGTCCTTCTGCGATGCACCTTCTGGGTACCGATGAAATTGGCCGTGATATTTTTGCAAGATTGATTCACGGCGGACGCGTATCTATGATTGTTGGAATCCTATCGACTTTATTAAGCGTCTGTATTGGTGTGCCGTTGGGCGTGATAGCCGGATATTATCAGGGAAAAACAGGTATGATCATCATGCGTATTACAGAAATGTTTACCTCATTTCCGTCCATGGTGCTGACTCTGGTGCTGGTGGCGGTACTGGAACCGTCCATCGGAACCGTTATTTTTGCCATTGGTATTCTGGGATGGACCCGGCATTGTAAGCTTTTATATGGAAGCGTTATGGCAACTCGAAGCAAGGAGTATGTGGAAGCAGCGATTGCGATCGGAACCGGAAACTGGGATATTTTGAGAAAATATGTGATTCCGAATTCCATTTCTCCACTGTGGGTATCCCTGGCATTCAGTGTATCCAACTCGATTATTTACGAATCTTCTCTGAGTTTCTTGGGAGCAGGTGTTCAGCCGCCGCAGTCGTCCTGGGGCAATATTATCTATGCAGCACAGAAACTGGACATTCTGACCAATAAAATCTGGATCTGGATGCCAGCCTGCATCGTACTGCTCATTACAGTCATCTGCATTAATCTGATCGGTGAAGGAATCCGTGATGCACTTGATCCGAGAATGAACCGCTAAGGAGGGACAAGATGAGTGAACATTTATTAGAAGTAAACGATCTCCAAGTGGATTTTAAAGTTGGAAAAAAACGTCTCACAGCAGTTCATGATATTCATTTTCATATAGACCGTGGACATACGCTTGCGATTGTGGGAGAGAGCGGATGCGGGAAGAGTGTGACAGCCACGTCTATCATGCGTCTTCTTCCCAAATATAACAGCGTGATTGCAAATGGACAGATTTTGCTGGAAGGAAAAGACATCGTGACCATGACGGAAAAAGAAATCCGGAATGTTCGCGGCAATCAGATATCTATGATCTTTCAGGATCCGATGACGGCTCTGAATCCGGTTTATACAGTGGGACAGCAGATGATCGAAATGTATCAGATCCATAATAAGATTTCCAAAAAGGATGCTTATGAGAAATGTGTGGAAATGCTGGAACTGGTAGGTATTCCGCTTCCTCGTCAGCGCATGGAGGAATTCCCGCATCAGTTGTCCGGCGGTATGCGCCAGCGTGTCATGATTGCGATGGCACTGTCCTGCAATCCGGCACTTTTGATCGCAGATGAGCCGACTACGGCATTGGATGTGACGATTCAGGCACAGATCCTGGAAGAAATGCGGAAGTTAAAAACAGAACTGAACACGGCAATCATGCTGATTACCCATGACATGGGAGTTGTAGCGGAAATGGCGGATGAGGTTATGGTCATGTATGCCGGAGAGATTGTGGAATATGGTACAGCGGAAGATATTTTTGACCATCCGCAGCATCCATATACACAGGGACTGCTGAAATCGATTCCCCGCTTGGATAAAGATGCAGAGGAAGATTTATATACGATTGAAGGTGTAGTTCCTTCTCTGAGTGAATTTGGAACCGGATGCCGGTTTGCAAACCGCTGTCCATATGTAAGTGATGCGTGCAGACAAAAAGCTGCGGCATTGACAGCATTGGATGGAGTACATACGGTTCGCTGTCATTACCGGAACAGACAGGAGGAATAGCGTATGGGACAGAACGAAAATAAAATACTCCTGGATGTCCAGGGATTGAAAAAATATTATACCATTGGCAGTGGTTTTCGGGAAAACAGCCGGAAATTGCTAAAAGCGGTGGATGATGTAAGCTTCCAGATCCGTGCCGGGGAAACCTGTGGTCTAGTTGGGGAGAGCGGATGCGGAAAATCGACTCTGGGGCGCACAATTTTAAAATTGCATTCCATCACCGAGGGGAGTATTGTGTTTGATGGGGAGCATATTGCAAATTATAATTTAAAAAAGATGCGGCCACTGCGAAAAGATATGCAGATGATCTTTCAGGATCCGTATGCATCTTTAAGTCCTCGAATGACTATTTTGGACTCGGTAAAAGCACCGTTGGATATTCAGGGTGGAATGAATGAAGCAGAGAAGCTGAATCGAGTGCGGGATATACTGAGTTATGTAGGTGTGACGGAACAGCATATCAACAAGTATCCGCATGAATTGTCCGGCGGGCAGCGGCAGCGAGTAGTCATTGCCCGGGCAATGATCACCAATCCGAAATTTGTGGTTTGCGATGAGCCGGTATCGGCTCTGGATGTATCGGTTCGCGCACAGGTTCTGAATCTGATGAGAAAGCTGCAGCAGGAAACAGGTGTATCTTATCTGTTCATTTCCCATGATCTGAGCGTGGTTCGATATTTATGCGAGACAGTAATGGTCATGTATCTTGGAAAAATCGTGGAGAAAGCGGAGAAAAAATCGTTGTATGAGAATCCGATGCATCCATATACCAGGGCACTGATGTCCGCAATTCCGATTCCGGATATTCACGTATCACATGAAAGAACGATTCTGCAGGGGGATATTCCGAACCCGGTAAATCCACCAACCGGCTGCCATTTCCATACCAGATGTCCGTATGCGACGGAACAATGTGGTATGGAATGTCCGGAACTTCGGGAAATGGAGACTGGACATTTTGTGGCATGTCACCGCGCAGGAAAAATTTGACAAATAGAGATACAAACAAATACTTTGTTAAAAAAGTGATGTTTCTCAAATGAAACACTTGTTTCTTTAATGAAAATGTGAGATAATCAAGATGTCAAATTGAATAAAATCAAGTGCAATTTTCCTGATTTTATTCTTTTTTGCACAAAGAAAATCCGACTGGCACATCCTTTGCTTATACCCTGATATAAGAAATGAAAAAATATCAGGAGGGGATGCGTGATGATTATTGATTTCAGACTGAGACCGCCATATAAAAGTTATCTGGATGCAATCATGTACCGGGAGTTGGCACGTTCTCAGAAGATGTCCGAGCGAATTGGCATGTATCAGGCAGAATCGGTAAAGAAACTGGATCTGAATCTGACACTGCAGGAGATGAAAGAAGCAGGAATCGATAAGGGTGTTGTGTCAGGACGAAAAGCCAATCCGCATGTAGGCATGGTAGACAATGCGGATGTTCAGGAACTGGTAGAATTATATCCGGATTGTTTCATCGGTCTGGCTGGTATTGACCCGTTTGACAGAGAAAATGCGATTGCGGAGACAGAAAAGTATGTAGTGAACGGTAAGCTGAGAGCAGTTGTGATTGAACCTGGTGTGCTCACGGAACCGTCTTTTGCAGATGATGAGCGTTTCTACTATCTGTATGATTACTGTGAGAAGCATGATATTCCGGTAATGATGATGATTGGTTCTAATGGCGGAAAGAATATCAATTATTCCATGCCATGGCAGGTAGAACATGTAGCGTTGGATTTTCCGAAGCTGAAGATTATTGTGGCACATGGCGGTTTTCCGTGGATCACGGAGATGTGCCAGGTCGCATATCACTGCACCAACGTATATCTGCTTCCGGATTTGTTCATGCTGAATATGCCGGGGGCTCAGGATTATGTGACTGCTGCCAATTATATTTTGAAAGAGCAGATGCTGTTCGGTTCTGCATATCCATTTGCACCGATGAAAGAGGCAGTTGCCTGCATTAAAAAGATGGGTATGAGCGAAGAGGCACAACAAAAATTCTTCTATGACAATGCAGCAAAACTGCTCAAATTATAAGAAAGAAAGCAGATATCAGAATGTACAACAACACAGATTATTTCCTTGTAGCAGGCGGGGCACAGACTCCCCGGAATACCAATTTAAATGATGTTTATCAGATTGTATCTGTCCAGCTTCTTGTTCATAAAGAAACGAAAATTGTAGAAGATGCCAATGTCAATGTGATTTCGCCGCTGACAGCCGAATTCTTCCGGGATGCAGTTGTCGGATACTGCATGGATGATCCAATCGATCCGCTGCTTGATTATCTGAAAGAAAATCTGCTTACACCGGCTACGAGCAGTACCATTCAGGCTCTGAGAGCTGCGGTGCTCCGTTATCGGGAGAGCAAATGGTATAAAAGAAAGTAACACCGTACAATTTCATATAGTAGGGCGTTAACCGGACGTTTCCCCTGACCAGGGAAATGGCAAAAGTAAACGAAGCCTGAATGAACCAATTCGTTGAGAAAAACGAGATTAGTTTGTTTGGGCTTTTTTGTTTTCATTTTATGTATTAGGAGGGCAAGAATATGACATGCTGCTGTAATGATGCGTTGACAAGTCAGGAAGAGAGAATTCTGAACAAAAAAGGACAGCTAAGTCCACGTAAAAGAATCAACAAATTCCTGGAAGGTTTTCGCGATGATGTTCCGAGAATTGATATTCAGAGAGCCGTATATTTCACGGAATCCATGAAGGAAACGGAAGCTTATCCGATCAATATCCGCTGGGCAAAGGCAATTATGAATGTCTGCGAAAAAATTGAGGTTGTTATTCAGGATGATGAGCTGATCGTAGGTACCTGCGGAGGCCGCGGACGTCATGCGATCCTGTATCCGGAGCTGCGTGCAGGATGGTTTTCAAAAGGACTGCGTGATACCCAGAAGAAAAATGCATATCGTATTTCCGATGAAGCAATCGCAGAATTGGAAGAAAAAGTCATTCCATACTGGAAAGGCAGAACAGCTCATGAGCGTTATCTGGCATTAATGCCGAAAGAGACCAGAGATGTCATCTACGGTGATGACGATTATGGCGCAACCGGACTTATGCAGGATAACTCCAACGTTTCTCATGTTTTGAACTGGAGCGGCGAGTACGGAAAAGTTCTGAATCGTGGCTTAAAAGGAATCAAAGAAGAAGCTCAGAAAAAGATCGATGCTATCCGTGCTGATCTGAGCAACAATCAGTATGATAAACTGCCATTCCTTGAAGCAGTTGTCATTAACTGTGATGCGCTGATCACGCTGGCACATCGTTATGCGGACAAAGCAAGAGAAATGGCTGCAGCAGAGACAGATCCGACCAGAAAAGCGGAACTGGAACGTATCGCTGCTAACTGCAGCTGGGTTCCGGAAAATCCGGCAAGAGATTTCTGGGAAGCACTGCAGAGCCAGTGGTTCGTACAGATGGGTTACAAGCTGGAGCAGGGTATCAACGGCGGTATTGCAATGGGACGTTTTGATCAGTATATGTACCCATTCTTTAAGAAAGATAAAGATGCAGGTCTGATTGATGATGAGCGTGCTCTGGAATTGATGGAATGTCTGTGGTTGAAGATTGCTGCATTCCTGCAGTTTAATGCGACGAACGCAGGTAACTTCTGGGAAGGTTATGCGCACTTTGAGATGCTGACTTTAAGCGGACAGACAAGATATGGAAAAGATGCAACGAATGATCTGACTTATTTGGTTATCCGTTCCAAGAAAGAATTCCCGCTGCATTATCCGGATCTGATGGTGCGTCTGCATTCCAAATCTCCGGACCGTCTGCTTCATGAGACTGCAGAACTGGTAAAAGAGGGAAGTGGTTTCCCGAAATTCTTAAACGATGAGGAAATCGTTCCGGCACTGGTCAACAACGGCGGCAGCATTGAAGACGCAAGAGATTATGCTGGTTCAGGCTGTACCGAAGTCCGTATGCTGAACACAGATACATATATGCCGGTAGGCGGCAACATCAACATGGCATCTGCACTGGAGATGGCATTGAACGATGGATGGGTACGATTCGGTGTTCATTATAAACAGCTTATGGTTCCGTCTATTCCAGCGGCTGAGATCAAGTCCTTTGAGGATGTTATGAGCAACTTCTATGAGACTTATGATTTCTTCGTACAGCATTTTATGAAACGTCAGACTGCATTGGAAATGACCAATAAGCAGTTGTTGGCAGCGCCGTTTATGTCTATGCTGCATGATAAATGTATGGCAAGCTGCATGGATATTCATCAGCCAAACATTCCGGGCAGTGTTTATATGGATCCGGGTGATGTGAATATCAATGGTTTTGGTACTGTTGCAGAGAGCCTTGCAGCTATTAAGAAATTGGTATTTGATGATAAGAAATTTACTTTGGATGAGTTAAAAGAGGCAGCAGCACATAACTATGAGGGATATGACAAAGTTCATCAGGCAGTGCTGAATGCTCCGAAATATGGACGCAACGACCCATATGCAGATGAGATTGCAAGAGAAATCGATGAGATGTTGTCAATCGTAGTTGCAAAATATCGTACCCCATATGGACCGAAGAATATTAAATTCGTACCGGTTACCTCTCATGTAGGTATGGGCGGTAAGATGGGAGCAACCTTGAATGGACGACTTGCAGGTGTAGCACTTTCCGAAGGTATCTCCCCGACTCAGGGTGTAGATAACCAGGGACCGTTAGCAACCATGATTTCCATTGACAATGCAAAGAGCCGTGTACGTTCCAACAGTTTCTCACGTTTGCTGAACATCAAGCTCACTCCGCAGGTCGTTATGGGTGAAGTTGGTACCCGCAACATGATGCATTTGCTGAGAAGCTTTGTGGATCTGAAACTGTGGCATGTGCAGTTTAATATCATTCACCGTGAGACTCTGGTTAAGGCACAGAAAGAGCCGCAGAACTACCGCAACCTGATTGTGCGTGTAGCCGGTTATAGTGCATACTTTACCGATCTGAGCCCTGCACTGCAGAATGAGATCATCGACCGTACCGAGCATGAGGAAATCGAGTAAAAAAACGAACAACCTGTTTGTAACAATAGGAGAAACCATGGAAAACAACAAAGGGATTATTTTTAACATCCAGAAATTTTCCATTCATGACGGACCGGATATTCGGGATACCGTCTTTATGAAAGGCTGTCCGCTGCGCTGTGTCTGGTGTTCCAACCCGGAATCACAGAGTTCCAGGCCGGAAGTCAGTTTCAATGCCAATAAGTGCATCGGCAAGGAAAAATGCGGGGATTGTGAAAAGCTTTGTCCGCAGCAGGCAATCACGCTGGAAGAGACGAAGAAGCTGAACGTTGACCGCAGCCTGTGTGATGCCTGCGCTATCTGCGCAGATGCGTGTTTTCCAAATGCACTGACGATCATGGGAAAGGAGATGACTGTGGATGAAGTCATCTCTGCTACTCAGAATCAGATGTCCAGTTGGCGTGCCAACGGAGGCATCACTGTCAGTGGCGGTGAGCCGCTGATGCAGGCAGATTTTGTGGCGGAAGTTTTAAAACGGTGTCAGGAATTGTGTATTCATACAGCTATTGAAACGACTGGGTACGCATCCTGGGCGAGTCTGAATAAAGTAGCTCGCTACTGTGACTTGATTTTTTATGATGTGAAGATTCTGAATTCAGAAAAACATCAAAAATATACAGGGGTTAAAAATCAGATTATTCTGGAAAACTTAAAACACCTAAGTCAGAAATATCCGGATAAGGAGCTGATTGTCCGTACTCCGGTGATTCCAGGAATTAATGATTCGGAAGAAGATTTAAAAGAAATCGTTGCATTTTTAAAGACTCTGGATCATTTGACTGATTATGAACTGCTGCCTTATCACGCATTTGGCAGCAGCAAATATGCACAGCTCGGTCGGGAATACGAGTTGGCCGGCGTGAAAGCTCCGTCTAAAGCGGAGATTCAAAAACGAAACCAGCAGTTCAGGAAAGAACTGTTTGGATAACTAGTATGACTCATACGAATTATGCAAGGCGGACTGTGCCGACAGTTCGTCTGCATAAAACGGGAGAAGGAAAAGGAGGAAACAGTTATGTGGAAAATTACACCATTGCATCTGGGTACATTGAACGTGACTTTGGCATCTCAGATTTGCCGTCACGGAGTTGTGCATGATGTAGGAAGGGTAGTAAAAGCGCCTTGTATCGCATTTTTACTGAAAAATCAGGAAACGGGGGAGCTTATTTTGGTGGATTCAGGTCCTGCGAATGATACGGAGTGGGGAAGCAAATGGCATAACCCGATCGAGCGTGGTGAGGACAATTATCTGGCAAAACAGCTTGCATTATATGGGGTAAAACCGGAGGACATCAAGACTGTCATTTTGACACATCTGCATTGGGATCACGCATACGGTGTTCTGGAACTGCCGGAAGCAAAGGTTTATGTACAGAAGGTAGAGATGCAGTACAGCGTTGCTCCGATGCGTACCGATTACAAACATTATGAGACCAATGTAAAAACACAGATTCCGTTCTTTATGAATTTTTATCACCGCATGGAGCTTCTGAACGGCGATACCAAACTGCGTGAAGGTCTGGAAGTAATCACGCTTCCTGGACATTCTCCGGGTTCTCAGGGTGTTGTTGTTGATACCGAGAAAGGTAAATACATTATGGCCGGAGATCTGATCAATACTTGTGAAAACTGGGAAACCAAAATTCCGAGCGGTATCTACGGAAATATGCAGGACAGTCTGGATTCTCTGGATAAGATGGAGAAATATCATGCAACTGTCATTCCTAGTCATGATTTTGCAGCATTCGAGATGCTGAAAGATTTATAAATTTCCCATGATGCAAATGGAGAAACAACCGATGAAAGGTAAAAAATGAAGGAGAATAACACCATGAGAAAAAGTGTACTTAGAGTTTTAGGATTGACCACCGCAGTAGCAATGATGGCACTCACCGGATGTAAGGGTGCAGACCCTGCTCCACAGCAGCAGGCAGCAGCACCAGCAGCCGCAGAAACCACAAAAACCGCAGAAGCAGCACCAGCAGCGGACGGCACCGTTTATACCATCAAGGTAGCGAGCCCGACATATAGCGGAGAGGCTGTTCACGAAGGTATTGAAAAATTTAAAGAACTGGCAGAAGAGTATTCGGAGGGTCGTCTGGTGATTGAGCATTTTGACTCTGCACAGTTAGGCAGTGACCGTGATACCACCGAGCAGGTACAGCAGGGCATCCTGGAAGCATCTGTATGTTCTTCTTCCAACTTCGTTTCTTTTGTACCGGCATTTAATGCGCTGGAACTTCCATATGTGACCAGCCGGGACAAGATCGACGCATTCAATGAATCTCTGGATAACGGCGAAGTTGGCGCATTTTTCACAGAAAAACTGCATGCGGCAGGCTTCCAGCCGGTTATGTACAATATGTTCGGTTATCGTATCTTTGCAGTAAATGAGAAAGCACCGATGAAAGGAATTGACAGCTTTAAAGGCATCAAGCTTCGTACCACCGAGTCTCAGGCAGAGATGAAGACTGTAGAAGCTCTCGGCGCATCTGCAATGCCGCTCGCATGGGCAGATACGATTACTGCAATCGAGCAGAATACTGTAAACGGATGGGCAACCACGGATTCTTACGCAAAGAACTGTGGTGCATATGAGATTGTAAAATATGCAATGGATACGGAGCACAACTTGACTCTCCATCTTCTGGTTATGAATAAAGCTTATTATGACAAACTTCCGGCTGATCTTCAGGAAGTTATTACCAAAGCAGGTCTGGAAGCAACAAAATGGGAGCGTGAGTATGAGGCGAAGGTTTGTTCCGAAGACCGTCAGTTCTTAAAAGATAATGGTATCGAGTACTATGAACTGAGTGATGATGAGCGTCAGCAGTTAAAAGATATGACTCGTCCGGTATGGGATGCACTGGCAACTGATCCGGATGTAAAGACAGCGTTGGATCTGATTCAGAAAACACAGCAGTAATCTGCTTTGAAAGAGGGGAACCAAATGGAGAAAACATCTCAATTTAAGGACAGTAAGCTTTGGAAGATCCTCTGCTATCTGGATGACAACTTTGAAAAGTATTTTCTGGTGGCAGGTCTGTTCGCTTCCTTTACCCTGTTGACTGTACAGGTAATTTACCGCTATGTGATCGTAAAAATGGGCATGTCCGCTTCTATCTCCTGGGTGGAAGAGCTGGCAAGATTTTTATTCATCTGGATCAGCTATCTGGCTGTGCCGATTGCGATCAAAAAAGACAGCATGGTAAAAATTGACATTATCTATGGAAAACTCTCTGACAAAATGAAAGCAACCAACAATCTGGTTGTGGACATTCTTATGGCAGTCATGGCTGGTATCCTCTATTACGAGGGTACCGGCATGATTTCCGGTCAGTTGGTAAATCCTACGTTAACAGCAGGATTAAAAATTCCGTATATGATTCCATATCTGATTCTTCCGGTTGGTTTTGGACTTACTGTGCTCCGTATCGTTCAGGATTTTATCAAACGGATTCGAACCTGCAGCATTGTGCAGGTTATCATTGCAATCGCAGTGGTTGCGGTTGTATTTCTTCCGGCCATTCTGAATATGGAACTGCCGGTAGCACTGTGGATGTTTGGATACTTCCTGGTATTTGTACTGTTAAGCGTTCCGATCGCATTCAGCCTTGGTCTGGCAGCGGTCATGACGATTCTTGGAACCGGAGTGCTGCCAATGGCATATACTGCCAACATTGCTTTTAACGGAATCAACAGCGTACCGATCATGGCAATTCCGTTCTTTATCGTAGCAGGTAACCTGATGGGTGCAGGCGGTCTTTCTCGTCGTCTGCTGGCAGTAGCGGATGAGCTGGTCGGACGTTTTCCGGGCGGTCTGGCTCTGGCAACCATTGCAACCTGCGTGGTATTCGCTGCAATGAGTGGTTCCGGTCCTGCAACTGTAGCTGCGATCGGCGGTCTGACCATTCCGACCATGATCGAAAAAGGCTATGACAAGAAATTTGCAGCTGTCATCGTGGCTTGTGCCGGTGCAATCGGTGTACTGATTCCGCCGAGCAACCCGTTCGTTATTTATGCAATTTCTTCCGGTACCTCCATCGGTAAAGTATTCATGGCTGGTATCGTACCGGGTCTGCTGGTAGCAGCAGCTCTGGCGATTATTACCGTTATTCTGGCAATCAAAAATGGTTGGAAAGGGGAATCAAGGGCATTCTCGATGAAACGTTTTGCTCATCAGATGTGGGATGCAAAATGGGCAATGCTGGTTCCGGTTTTGATTCTGGGCGGTATTTATTGCGGTATCTTTACGCCGACTGAGGCAGCAGCCGTAGCAGCGTTCTATGGACTGATCGTAGGCGTATTTATTTACAAAGAAATTTCAATCAGAGAACTGTATGACTGCTTCGTAGATAGCTGCGTTACTTCTTCTACCGTAATCGTTTTGATGGGTATGGCAGCAATTCTGTGTAACATTATGACTTTGCAGAGAATTCCGGTTATGGTCGCAGAATTTATTACCAGCATTTCCAACAACAAGATCGTCATTCTGATGCTTATCAATGTCATGCTTCTGATCACCGGTACCTTTATGGAGGCTGCAGCAGCTATTGTTGTTCTGGTTCCGATTTTGCTTCCGGTTGTGAAATTGCTTGGCGTAGATCCGGTTCATTTCGGTATCATTATGACCTTAAACCTGGCAATTGGATTCCTGACCCCTCCGGTAGGTGTCAACCTGTTTGTAGCAAGTGGTCTGATTAAGACTCCGATCAAAGATATGGTAAAGACCCTGATGCTTCCGCTGGCAGCTATGATCGTGGTTCTGTTATTGGTAACTTATGTTCCGGCATTCAGCTTATGGCTGCCGAGCATGATGAAATAAGGTGAAAAAAGGAGGAAATTCCTATGTGGAAAATTATTCCATTACATGTGGCTGATATGTATCTGACCCGTGTTGCGCGTATCTTAAAATGTGGTATTAAGGCAAACCCAGGAGAGGCAGTAGAACTCCCGTGCATCGCATGGCTGTTGAAAGAAACAGAAACCGGTCGTGTCATTCTGGTAGATGCTGGTCCTTCCGAGGATCCGGAGCATGATGCTAAATTCCATACTCCGATTACCCGCAGACCGGATCAGCAGTTAGAGCCGCTTCTGGCATCTCACGGTGTAAAACTGGAAGATGTAAAAGAAATCATTCTGACTCATCTTCATTGGGATCATGCATTCGGCGTGCTGAAATTCCCGTGGGCAAAGGTATATGTACAGAGAGCTGAACTTCAGTATGCCATTGCTCCGTTCGAAGCGCATAATGGCTGCTATGAGCTGAATGATAAGGATAACCCGCCGTTCTTCTGTCAGTTCTATCATCAGTTCCAGATTCTGGACGGTGAGATGGAATTTGCACCTGGAATTAAACTGGTGACCTTGCCGGGACATTCCCCAGGTTCTATGGGTGTTCTGGTAGAAGCAGATAAGGGAAGATGCCTGATTGCCGGTGATCTGTATAATAACATGGATAACTTCCATCAGAATATCCCGACAGGTGTCAATACAAGCATGTATGACTGCTACGAGTCCTTTGCGAAAGTTAAGGCGATGGGAGATGATCTGATCATCCTTCCGGGTCATGACGAGTCTGCATTTGAAATCTTGGCTTAATCAACTTTTTCATAGTAGATTTTTACATCCTCAAAACACGAGGGGTCTGCGTAAAGCAGACCCTAATCGTGTTTTGAAAGAATGGGTGATTGGGTGATAAACGATACGAAAGAGAGTATGTGAACATGTTGGAACATGAATTACGGCAGGAGCAGCGGCAGGTATTAAGTACCGGACAGCTTCAGTCGCTGGAAATCCTGACATTTACAAATCAGGAGCTGAATGCGTTTTTAAATAATGAATACCTGGAAAACCCGATGCTGGAAGATCCAGGAGATAAAAAAGATGAAGTTTTGAAAGATCTGGAACAGGTATATGAAAAAGGAACCACTTATAAAGAAGAATATCACAGTTATGGAGAAGAGGACTGCAATCGTAAAGATGATCTGAGAGCTGCGGAACCGGACGAGATGGAAGAAATGATCCTGGGGCAGCTGGACAGAAGGGCATTTAATTCGACCGAGTGGAAAGCAATCGAGTATCTCGTAAAATGTCTGGATGAAAAAGGATTTTTTGTTTATGAGCCTATGGACATTGCCCGGGCTGCCCGGGTTCCGGCAGATGTGGTGGAAGCATGTCTGAAGCAGTTAAAACAATTGGAGCCAGCCGGGATTTTTGCCCGTGACGTTTCGGAGTGTCTGGTACTCCAATTAGAACATATGGGTGTGGAGGACGATAAATTATATACCATTGTGGAAGATTATCTGTCAGACCTGCTGCATGGGAGGATCAGTTATATTTCCAGGGGGATGCATTTGTCGACTGCGAAAGTGAAAGAATACATCAATCTGATCAGTCGCCTGAATCCACGACCGATTATGAGCATCCGATCAGAAAAAACTGCCTATGTAGTTCCGGATATTCTGGCAGATTACGAAAAAGGGGAGTGGGATGTACAGCTTAATGATAAGTGGATGGGAGAATGTCGGTTTAACGACTATTACATTCGAATGATGCAGAAAGCTGAAGACGAAAACCTGCGTCAGTATTTTCAGGAGAAATTGGAGAGGGCGCAATTTGTGGTCAATTGTGTGGAGCAGCGCAGGCAAACTCTGATCCGCATTACAAAAGTCATTCTGGATTATCAACAGGATTATTTTTTTAATGATGGACCGTTAAAACCGATGGCAATGGAAGATGTGGCCCAGATGACAGGCATGCATGTGTCTACAGTCAGCAGGGCAGTGAAAGATAAATATCTGCAGTGCCGGAAAGTATATTTACTCCGGAATCTTTTTACTGCAGCGGCTTCCTCAGAGGCAGAAGTGTCGGTTCTTGCAGCGAAGGATCGGATTCGCAGCCTGATCCAGTCCGAAGATATGCGGGCACCTTTCAGTGATGCAAAAATCGCCGAGATTTTAAAAGAAGAAGGAATTGAACTGTCCCGCAGAACGGTGGCAAAATATCGGATTCAAATGGGAATCCAGGAATCTCGCCACCGCATGCATATTGAAAAGCGGGACTGATGCTGTCCACTCCATTGGATGAGGCAACATCCGATGGTGGCAAAAGGGACAACACCATTTCTAGGAGGTTGTATAAAAGTTAGTTGGCAATTTAATTGTGCAGGATTTCATCGATCTTTACAGCGATACTTACGGTAGCGCCTACCATTGGGTTATTGCCCATGCCGATGAATCCCATCATTTCAACGTGTGCCGGGACAGAAGAAGAACCGGCAAAGGTGGTGTCGCCATACATACGGCTCATGGAGTCAGTCAGACCGTAGGATGCCGGACCCGCAGAAGTCTCGTCCGGACCAAGAGTGCGACCGATGCCGCCGCCGGATGCACAGGCGAAATAACTCTTTCCCTTTAAGTTGCAGTTGCGCTTGTAAGCGCCTGCTACCAGGTGAGAGAAACGAACCATATTGGTGCCGTTGCCGGAGATGGATACATCAACATCTTCGTGCTCCATGATAGCGATACCTTCGCGGATGTCGTTGGCACCATAACACAGAATCTGGGAGCGCGGACCGTCGGTAAACGGAACACGATCCTTGATGATCAGTTGATTTTTCTTAAAGTCAAAATCTGTACGGATATAAGTAAAACCGTTCATACGGGAAATGATTTCTGCAGCGTCTTTGCCGAGACCGTTGAGGATAACCTTTAATGGAGTCTTGCGGACTTTATTGGCAGAATTTGCAATACTGATCGCACCTTCTGCGGCAGCGAAAGATTCGTGACCGGCAAGGAACGCGAAGCAGTGAACATCTTCAGAAAGTACCATAGCAGCGAGTTTGCCGTGACCGCGGCCTACTTCACGCTCATCGGCAACGGAGCCGTCCAGGCAGAATGCCTGCAAAGCTTCGCCCAATTCCAAAGCAGCGTCCTGTGCATTTTTTACCTGTTTTTTCATGGCACTTGCAGCACCGGCAATGTAAGCCCAGCATGCGTCATCAAAGGAAATCGGCTGAATGCTTTTGATAATTTTGAATACATCCAGACCGTGGTCTTCACAGATTTTGCGAGCCTCTTCCAGGTCAGCAATCTGATTGCCCTGAAGATAGGCGTTGATTTTATCAAGTTTATAAATGGAATTTTCGAACGATACCATAAAACGGAGTCCTCCTTTTACTGTTTCCTTGGATTGATGGTCTTAACGGCTTCTTCGTAGCGACCATAGGTTCCGGTAGCTTTTTTCAGAGCTTCGTCAGCGGAAAGACCTTCTTCCAGGAGATTCATCATCTGTCCGAGATTAACGTACTGATAACCGATGATGCGGTCCTGGTCATCCAGTCCGAGACGGGAAACATAACCTTCGGTCAGTTCCAGGTAGCGAGGACCTTTTGCCAGAGTTCCGTAGCAGGTACCTACCTGGCTGCGGATGGTGCTTCCTAAATCTTCCAGACCGGCACCGATGGTCAGACCACCCTGGGAGTATGCGGTCTGGGTACGTCCATAAGCCATTGCCAGGAAATATTCACGCATGGCAACGTTGATGGCGTCGCAGACCAGATCGGTGTTCAGTGCTTCGAGAAGGGTTTTTCCAGGAAGGATTTCTGCTGCCATAGCTGCAGACTGGGTCATGCCGCTGCATCCGATGACCTCGACCAGAGCTTCCTGAATGATACCGTCTTTGATGTTCAGGGAAAGTTTGCAGGCACCCTGTTTCAGACCACAGGTTCCGACACTGTGGCTGAAACCGGAAATGTCTTCTACGCGGCTTACTTTGGTAAATTCTCCCTCCTGTGGGATTGGAGCGGCTCCGTGATTGAAACACCGGTTCACACAGACCATGTTTTCCACTTCTTTTGCGTATTCCATGTTGTTCCTCCTTGCTATTTATGCCTTAGCATGCGAAGCGGACTGTTGTTGGCAGATCGTTTCGCAATACTTCTGATTATGTTATATAGCAAAAACCATGCCAGTGGTAGAAAATCAGGGGGAAGGGGCGGAAATGTGCGTGGATGAAAAAAAGTGAAAAGCGGGTGTTTCAAATTTGAAAAAACAGATTCGCAAATGGAATTAGGATAAACATCAGAAAAGAAATAAAACAAATGTTAGAAAGAAGGGGGAACGTATGAAATCAAAAGTAAGGCTGGCGTTGATTGCCACCTATCCGACAGTGGCAGATATTTTCATTGAACTTACCAGAAATCGGAGGGATCTGGAAGCCGTCAGCATTTATGCTTCATTTGATAATGCAGCAGCGATTGCAGAAGAAATGGAGAGAAAAGGGGAAGTGGATGTGATTTTGAGCCGTGGAGGAACAGCGGCTCAGATTCAGAGTGCGGTGACTCTTCCAATCATTCAGATTCCCATCACACCGTTTGATGTGATTCGTATCGTTCATCAGTTGGAGAGCGGCACCAAAAAAGTCGCTCTGATCCATTATATGAAACACGTATCTGGTGTTCAGGAAATTGCGCAGATGTATGGAATTCAGATCGAAGAGTATTCTTTTTTGAATCGTCAGGATATTGAGTCGGCTGTTTACGATGCGTACAGGAAAGGGGTTCGGGCTGTTATTGGAGGCGAGGTTGCCGTGCGGATTGCCAAAAGTATGGGGATGAAAGGTTATCAGATCAGCGCAGGGCGGGCAGCAGTGGAATATGCCATCGACGAGGCATTGAATCTTTTTGAAGCAAAGCGCAAAGAGCGAAATAAGGCCATGCAGATGCAGGCGGCTTATGCTTCTTTAAAGGAAGGAATCATCGTAACGGATGAAGACCAGAAAATCGTGGTTCTAAATCCGGTTGCGGATATGCTGTTTGATAAAAAATATAAAATTGGTGATAAGGCGGGGAGTGAAATCATAGGCGATAAATGCCGCCAAGTTTATCAAAATCATAAGGAGTGTCCGGTTTATCTGAAAAAATTGCAGAAAAATAACTATGCCGTGGCTCATATTCCTATCATTCGTAAAGAGAAATTCATCGGTGTGGTTACTCGATTTGAAAATGTTACCCATACGCAGGAACTGGAACAGAAGATTCGAAATGAGATGCACCTGAAAGGGTTTGTAGCGAAACATCGTTTCCATGATATTATTACGCAGGATGAATCAATGAAACGTTTAATTCAGATGGCGAAGATTTACGCAAAAACCGATTCTGCGGTTCTGATTGAGGGGGAGTCGGGCACAGGTAAAGAACTTCTGGCGCAGAGTATTCACAATGCCAGTGCCCGTTCGGAAGGACCGTTTGTCGCTATCAACTGTGCCGCAATCGCGGAAAATTTGCTGGAAAGTGAATTGTTCGGCTATGAAGCAGGTTCTTTTACAGGAGCGAAAAAAGAGGGAAAACCAGGACTTTTTGAGCTTGCACACAACGGGACGTTGTTTTTAGATGAGATTGGTGAGATTTCCAAAAGTGTGCAGACCAGACTTCTGCGTGTGCTTCAGGAAAAAGAAATCATGAGAATCGGCGGTGAACGTATTATTCCGGTGGATGTACGTATCATCAGTGCCACAAACCGGAACTTAAAATGTATGTCACAGGATGGAAGTTTCCGTGGGGATTTGTATTATCGGTTAAATGTACTCCATCTGGATCTTCCGCCGCTTCGCAGAAGGATGAAAGATGTACCGGTTCTTGCAAAGCAATTTTTAGAGCAGTATGAAGGAGATACGACGAATATGGAGCGGATTACTTCTATTTTAACTTCGTATTCCTGGCCGGGTAATATCCGTGAACTGCAAAATGCTATGGAGCGCTACAGCGTGCTTTCTAAATTTATGGGAATTGCGGATGAAAACGAGGCATATCTGAGGGATATCCTGGGAACCAATACCAAAAAGGTGTCAGGGGATACGATGCAGCTCGAGATTGCGCTGGGAGGGGAGCTGAATGAGATGGTGGAAGACGTGGAGCAAAAGATTGTTCAGCATTATCTGGAACAGTATGACAACAATCAGGAACTGGCAGCGAAAGCATTGGGAATTGGTCGGACGACATTCTGGAGAAAAATAAAAGGGAAAAAAGAAAAAGAAGGCTGATAGCGTTTGGCACACTGTTTGCTCTATACAGTTGATGAAAGTTGAAAAATTTTTATCATCTGTATGGAGGTGTAGCAATGACGAATATGCATGGAGCACTGGAGGGTGTGGTTGTATTGGATCTGAGCCGTGTGCTGGCCGGACCGTACTGCAGCATGATTCTGGCAGACATGGGTGCTGAGGTCATCAAGGTTGAAGTACCTGGAAAAGGTGATGACACAAGAGGATTCCCGCCTTTTAAAGATGGCAAGAGCGGATATTTCATGAACATGAACCGCAACAAAAAGGGTATCACCCTGAACCTGAAAAAAGGAAAAGAACAGTTTCTGGAACTGGTAAAGAAAGCGGATATCCTGATTGAAAACTATCGTCCGGGTACCATGGAAAAATTGGGAATCGGGTATGAAGAACTGAAAAAAGTAAATCCAAAGCTGGTATATGGATGTATTTCCGGTTTTGGTCACTATGGTCCATATTCCAAACGTCCGGGTTATGATATCGTGGGTCAGGCGATGAGCGGCATCATGAGTGTAACCGGATGGCCGGATGGAGAGGCAACTCGTGCAGGCGCGCCGGTGTCAGATACCGTTTCTGGTATTTCTCTGGTGGCAGGTGTTCTGGGGGCGCTCCATTATGCACAGAGGACCGGAATCGGTCAGAAGGTTGATATCGCTCTGGTAGACAGTTTGGTAAGCGTCATGACAATCATCAACCAGATTTATCTGATCGGCGGACGTCTTCCTGGGAGAACAGGTAATATGTATGAGTCCACGGCACCGTATGATACTTTCCCGACCAAGGATGGTCAGTATGTAGTTATCGGTGTTGCAAATGATAAATTGTGGGGTATTTTCTGCAACCTGATCGGTCGCCCGGAATTGATTGATCATCCAGATATGGCAAAGAATGGCGATCGTGTAAAGAATCGTGAGATGATTAAACCGATCGTAACGGAGTGGACACTGACCAAAACGGCAGACGAACTGTACAACACGCTCCTGGAAGCAGGCGTGCCGACGGCTCCAATCTACAATGTCAAACAGGTTTCTGAGGACCCGCATATCGCAGGTGCAAGAGAAATGTTTATTGAAATCGAAGATCCGGAAGCAGGTAAGATAAAAGTTACCAATTCTCACATTAAGATGAGCGAGACAAAACCGGGTTTCCGCACTCCGGCTCCGATGCTGGGACAACACAACGAAGAAGTTTACTGCGGTCTGCTGGGTTATACCAAAGAGCAGTATGAGCAGATGATCGCAGATGGAATTATCTAGGAGGTATCCCATGGAGCAGAAGAAGCATGTGACATTAGTAGAAGTGGGACCGAGAGATGGATTCCAGAATGTAAAAACTCAGATTGCAACCGAAGATAAGATTGCAATCATTGAGGGCATGATTGGTGCCGGTGTGCGCCAGATGGAAATTACTTCTTTTGTAAATCCAAAATGGCTGCCGCAGATGGCGGATGCAGCTGAGGTTGCAAAAGCGGTGTTAGAACATGCGCCGGAAGATTTTCGTGCGATTGCCCTGGCACCGAATGCAAGAGGTGTAGGAAATGCAGTGGCGGCAGGTCTCAAAAATGTGACTTATGTGGTGTCTGCCAGTGAGTCCCATAACAAGAAAAATGTAAACCGTGAAATCGCAAAGTCTATGGAAGAATTGAAGAGTATCTGTGAGACTTATGCCGATACCAAGATTCGTGTTTCCCTGGCAACTGCATTTGGATGTCCGTTTGAGGGAAAGGTTCCGATTGAGCAGGTACTTCGTGTTACCGGACAGATTGTGGACGCAGGTGTAGATGAGATTGTTCTCTGTGATACTATTGGTGTGGCGAATCCAGAGCAGGTGCGCGAGACCGTCCGCCAGGTGAAGGAGCATTTCCCGCAGGTAACCTTTGGACTTCATATTCATGATACCAGAGGTATGGGACTTTCTAACATCTATGCAGGTATTCTGGAAGGAATTACCATTTTTGAAACCAGTATCGGAGGTTTGGGCGGGTGTCCGTTCGCACCGGGAAGTGCGGGAAATACCGCAACCGAGGATATGCTGAACATGTTTGCGGGCATGGGCATTGAGCACGGCATTGATTTGGAAAAATATTTGGAAACTGTGGAACTGGTGAAGAAAACCGTACAGGCACCGCTGACCGGACGCCTTTCCAGTATGTGCAAGGCAGGCGCTTAAGCCGGGCGTATATTAAAGTATGCAAAGCGAGATGACAGTGAAATCTCGTTTGTATGAGAGCAGTATAAAATTTATATAAAAATCACAAACAGGAGGAATTTATCATGGAAGTTAAGAACGAAATGGACTACGCAGCATATGTAGCAGAATATGTAGAGCGTGCCAGAAAAGCGCAGGCAGTTATCAACACCTACACCCAGGAACAGGTTGACAGACTGTGTGCATTGATTGCCTATCACATGACCAGACCGGAGATGGAAGCTGAGTTGGCTCAGATGGCATTGGAAGAGACTGAGCTGGGCGATTATCAGTCCAAGGTAAACAAGGTCGAGAAAAAAGTTAAAGGTATGTTCATGGAAATCAAGAACGAAAAGACCGTTGGCATCGTAGAAGAGATTCCGGAGCGCGGCATGCGCAGAATCAAAAAGCCAGTAGGTGTTATTGGTTCTCTGATTCCAAGTACACAGCCGGAACTGATTCCGATCACCACTGCGATGTGTACCGTTAAGAGCCGTAACGCGGTTATCTTTGCTCCGCATCCAAGAGGAAAGAAAACTACTTATGAGACTGTTCAGAAAATGCGTGCTCTGCTGAAAGCAGAAGGATGTCCGGAAGATATTCTGCAGTGTGTAGATGTGGTAAAAGTTGCAGTTACTAACGAACTCATGAAACAGTCTGATCTGGTTATCGCAACCGGCGGTGCAGGCATGGTAAAAGCTGCTTATTCTTCCGGTACTCCGGCTTATGGCGTAGGTGCCGGTAATGCGATCATGGCAATTGATGATACGGCTGATTTGAAGGATGCAGCTCACAAGATCATGCTGTCCAAGACAGGTGACCTGGCAGCAGGATGCTCCTGCGATAACTCTCTGGTTATTTTTGAGAGCGTTTATGATGAGATGATTGAAGCTCTGAAAGCAGAGGGCGGCTATCTGGCAAAACCGGAAGAGCATGATAAGATTCAGCATGCAATCTTCCCGCAGTGGCCGGCAAATCACGACCTGAATCGTGACATCGTTGCAAAACCGATCGACGTTATTGCAAAACTGGCTGATATTACCGTTCCGGAAGGAACCAAGTTCATCATGGTAGAAGAAACTGGTTCTGGCTTTGAGTATCCGCTGTCTGGTGAGAAACTGTGTATGGTTCTGACCGTTTATAAATGTAAGGATATTGATGGTGCTATTGCCCGTGCAAATGCAAACCATGCTTACTCCGGCGCTGGTCATTCCTGCGGTATTTACTCCAAGAACGATGCAAATATCGTGAAATATGCACTGGAAACTCATACTTGCCGTGTAAACAATAACCTGCCGAACAGTGTAGTTAATACCGGTGACTGGAATGCAGGACATCCGTTCTCCCCGTCTCTGGGCTGCGGTACCTTCGGTGGAAACATTGCTTCTGAGAACGTTCAGTTAAAGCACTATATGAATGATACCTGGCTGGCAACTGAAATTCATCGTGCCGTTCCAACCGATGAAGAGCTGTTTGGTGATACTGGAGTTATGTAATTTTTTTAGAGCGGGTAAAGCGAAGGTTTTTCGAGATAAGCTCTGAGCAGATTCGGAAAGGGGAAATTTATGAATCCAGAAATGAAAGACATTAAATGCACCATTATGCGTGGAGGAACCAGCAAAGGCATTTTCCTGATGGAAAATGAGCTTCCAACCGATCAGGCAGAGCGTGATGATATGATCTGTAAGATTTTCGGAAGCCCGGACATTCGCCAGATTGATGGATTAGGCGGCGCAGATGTGCTGACCAGTAAGCTGGCGATTGTCGGACCGTCCACTTGTCCGGATGCAGATGTGGACTATACCTTTGGACAGGTAAGCTTTGAAAAAAAATTCATTGATTACAAAGGCAACTGCGGAAATATTTCTTCCGCAGTCGGCCCATTTGCAATTGATAAAGGTTTGGTAAAGGCTGTGGAGCCGGTGACCACCGTGAGGATTCATCTGACTAACAGCGATCAGATTCTGACTGCAGAAGTGCCGGTAGCAGGTGGAAAGGCAAAAGTAAACGGCGATTGTCATATTGACGGTGTTCCAGGTACTGCAGCAGCGATTCATCTGGACTGGTCTAATATCATCGGAACTGTTTGCGGAAAGCTGCTTCCGACCGGCAATCCAAAGGATGTGTTTGTCATTGATGGAAAAGAGTATGAGGTATCTCTGGTAGATGCCGGCAATCCATTGATTTTTATCAAGGCTGAGAGCCTTGGCATGGTCGGAACAGAGACCCCGGCGGAGATTGAAAGTTGTCCGGAACGTATGGCTCTGATCGAGAAAATCCGCGGTGAGGCAGCAGTTCGCTTTGGTCTGGTCGATGCACCGGAGAAGGCAAAAGAGGAAAGTCCGTATAATCCGTTTTTTGCGATTGTCAGCAAACCGGCTGCTCACACATGCTTTAATGGTGTGGAAGTGAAGGAAGAGGATGTGGATCTGGTATCTCGTCTGCTGTTTATGCTGCACATGCATAAAGCTTACCCGATTACCGGAACAGTCTGCACCGGCGCTGCGATGCGCATTCCTGGAAGCATTCCGTGGGAGCTGATGAATGAAGAGGCAAAGAGCAGACCGCAGCTTCGGATTGGACATCCGTCCGGTGTGATCGGCGTGGAAGTGGAAGCCGAGAACGAGGGCGAAGTGAAGATGAAGAGCATTAAAGTGGTTCGTACCGCGAGAATGATCATGGATGGAATTGTTTACGTGAAGTAAGGAGAAATCGATATGGGAAAGACAATGTCAGAAAAAATTCTGGCACAGGCCTCCGGTCAGGCGGAAGTAACCGCCGGTGATATTGTTTGGGCAAATGTGGACCGTGCCATGATGGACGACATCCTGGGACCACGCGTAGAAATTGCCAAGAATATGAAAGAAATCAAGGATGAAGTGTGGGATAAGGATAAGGTTGTCATCATTTCTGACCATTATACTCCTCCTGCAAGCATTCATCAGGCAGAAATCGTAAAATTTACCAGAGACTGGGCAAAAGAACACGGTATTGAGCAGTATTTTGAGTTTGTGGGACCGTGCCATCAGATTATGGCAGAACACGGATTTGTAAGACCGGGACATATCATTGTAGGTACGGACTCTCATACTTGCATGGGCGGTGCTTTGGGTGCATTTGCGACCGGTGTCGGTTCCACGGAGATGATGGGAGTTCTGATTCGAGGAAATATCTGGATGCGTGTGCCGGAAACGATCCGAGTAATCTGGGACGGTGAACTGCAGCATGGTGTGATGGCAAAAGATATTTCTTTGAAGACGATTGGTGCAATTGGACATGCAGGCGCTACTTATAAAGCGGTAGAATATGTCGGCTCAGCAATCAGTGGGCTGCAGATTGACGAGCGTATGGCAATCAGCAACATGGCTGTGGAGATGGGCGCAAAAGTCGGTCTGATGGAGCCGGATGAGAAAACCAGAGCATTTTTGGAGGCACATGGTGTATGTGACGGCAATTATGACTTGAAGAGTGATGCGGATGCAGTATTTTGCCAGACGCTGAATTTTAAGGCAGAAGAATTGACTCCTCTTGTAGCGTGCCCACATCAGGTAGATAATGTGACTGAGGCAGTCAACGTAAAAGAGACTCCGATTCATCAGGCGTATATCGGTTCCTGTACCGGCGGACGATACAATGATCTTTTCATGGCAGCTCAGCTTTTGAAAGGGAAAAAGATTGCAAAAGGTCTGCGCCTTTTGGTATCTCCGGCTTCAGATGAAATCTGGAGACGTGCAGACAAAGACGGAATTCTGCAGACTCTTGCTGAGGCAGGTGCCACTGTTCTGGCTCCGACCTGTGGTGTATGTGTTGGTCTTCATTCCGGCATGATTGCGGGTGGTGAAAATTGTATTTCTTCTTCTAACCGCAATTTTATCGGAAGAATGGGAAGCAAAGAAGCAGGCATTTATCTTGGATCTCCGCTGACGGTGGCAGCAAGTGCGCTGACCGGACATATCACGGATCCGAGAGAAGTATTTTAAAAGGAGGCGGATACTGGATGAAAACAGGAAAAGTAATCAAATTTGGAGATAATATCAATACTGATATTATTTCTCCGCCTCAATATATGGAATTGGGAATCGCAGAAAGCTCAAAATATGCTATGAGTGCGCTCGACCCGAATTTCGCTGAAAAAGTGAAAGAGAAGAAGATTCTCGTGGCGGGCAAAAATTTCGGTTCTGGATCCAGCCGGGAAACTTCTCCGCTGTCCTTAAAATATTTGGGTGTCGAGGTGATTGTGGCAGAATTTTTTGCCCGTATCTTCTATCGAAACGCTATTAATGTAGGACTTCTTGTGGTAGAATGTGGAGAAACTGACCGGATTCATGAGGATGATGAGCTGCAGGTGGATTATCAGGCAGGGCAAATTAATAACCTGACCACGGGAGAAACCTATAGCTGCAGCCGCATCCCCGAACATCTGACACCGATGATCGAAGCAGGCGGTCTGGTCAATTATTTAAAGAGCGAAATGCAGCGGTAAAATACCTATTAGCGCTCATATCATAGAATTTGGAGGTTCTCGAATATGACATGTGAAGAAATTTTAAAGTACAGAAATGAAAATAATGAGTTTGCCTCATTTCTTGGGATTGTTACGACAGAAATGACACCGGGTTATGCGAAAGGTGAGATGCATTTGACGGAACATCACATCAATGCGGTAGGTTCTGTACATGGAGGTGCTATTTTTGCGTTGGCAGATACGATCGGAGGTGCTGCAGCCGCTTCTCATGGCACTCGAATCACAACGGTATCCGGGGACTTCCATTATCTATCAGCAGCTATTGGGAGTAAGAAACTGATCGGTGTTGCAAGAGAGATCAAATATGGAAAGCGCATCCGCGTGTATGACGTGGAGATTCAAGATGAGCAGGATAGGCTGATCGCTAAGGGCATGTTCTCATATTATAATCTGGGAACGCCGTGGACAAATGAAGATTAATTTCAACTATGGAACGGGACTGTCACACTTCGTGCGACAGTCCCGTTTGTACATTTAAGCAAATGCTTGTCTGATTCGTCTGACCCCAACATCTTATGATTTTGCTTCCATCAATTTTTCGTAAATTTGCTCCACGGGATAATCAGGTGCAAAATCTTTTGCGATGTTGTAGATGGGTTCGATTTCTGCTCGGCTGATTGACAGATCGTTGGTAATCTCGGAAATGGTTTTCTGTAAAGAAAGCTTTTGACAGATCAGTTCGATAAGTAAGGTGCAGCGCCCTTTGCTCAAACCCTGTGCGATTCCAAGATTAAGCCCTTGACTCAATCCCTGACTAATTCCCTGACTAAGTCCTTCATTAATTCCCTGACTCAATCCCTGACTCCATCCTTCCTGCATAGCCTTATTTTTGAT
>JBJEIZ010000060.1:0-8226 GCA_051877535.1 Brotaphodocola sp. | reverse complement strand
TCCGCCTTATATTCAATCGCCGGTGCCACTACCGAATTGGCAAATCCGGTAATGGGCACCAATGCGCCGGCACCGCCCCATTTTACAATTTTCGGATATATATTTAATCCAGACAGAATTACACTTGCAAGGATCAGCTCCAGCTGCATCCAGGTCTGAGCAGCCTCTTTTTCCATTCCCCAGAATTTCATCATCAGCGAAACTGAAATTTGTCCCAAAAGACAGATGACTCCTCCCGTCAAAAATGCTTTCAGCATGTTGCCTCCCAGTGCCGCCTGAGGTGTTATATTTTTTACATATTGATCGTACTCCTGTTTATTTAATTCCATGATTTCACTCCTTTCGTATCATCAACACATCACCCCGGTGCACTCAAGCCTTTTGCAAAATAAATCAAAGAACCTATCATTTTTCCCACTGCCATTGACAGGATCACATACTGAAATCCTACCGACAAATGAATTCTTCGGTTCATAACAGGCAGTGCTTTTAAAGTTTCTGCCAACGACATGACCAGACATCCGACAAATACACCGACACAGAATCCAAAAACTCCCAGAACCAGATTGCCTCCAAAATGCAATGGCATTTCATAAATATCCATCACGTTCCCGAGGACGCCTCCTAAGATGATCATGGTCTCATAAAGCCAAATACTTCGAGAAGTTTTCGTCCTGTTGATCATCCTCGGAAACACCCCTATGATTGCAAGAAACGCAAAAATACCTGCTGCAATCACGCCACCGGAGCTGAATCCGATAACCCCCAGAATCACCTGCCTGAAAAGGTTGTTAGCATTACTGAACATCGATTCCCTGCTCCTTTCGACTATCATTCTGAATCAACGTTTTGCTGATATTATCTTCATACAAGCGCATTTCCACTTCCAATGGAGTAGGATCCGTGTTCAGTTTCCATTTTGCAAAATGATTGAAAAATACAAGAATTCCAAATGCCAGACCCAGGGAATAAGTCAATTCCATAATCGTAAAACCAGAAGCTTCCTGTCCAATGATCAGCCGATACACCTCCTGAAATACCTTTGAGACGCTGACATCGTTATTAAAAGTCATAATCGCAAACGCCGCGCCAAAAAATGAAACAAGGCAGACGAATAATGTCTTGATCCACTGCCAGATTTTCTTCGGTTTTTGGGGAGGCTGATAATCAATGATAAAATCAACTTCTCCAACATTATTCACCTCGATGGAAGAATCGATCTTTTCCAAAAGGCGAATCACATCCAATGAAGATTCTACATAACGCCAGCATTTGTCATCACGAATCGTTTTAATTTTTGCAGCACGGCACTTATTCTCAATGACCGGGTCGCTGCAATAAACAGTCGCGATATCTTTCAAAAACACATCTTTTTCTGTTACCTCTGTAATCTGCTGCAGGTTCAGATAAACAGTTTTTTTACTGCTCATACTTTCACCTCCATGCAATACTTATTCCACACAAGCGTGCCATCCGGCTGTTCTGTTTTCGTTTTCTGACTCAAACAATACCATGCCACCGCAGCAGCAATCATTACTACCAGAAAAAGCGAAAAAATTCCCAGTTTTGATCTGAAAAAATTCATAATCTCACATCCTTTTCCATCTGGATTATGAAATTAGTATGTCTAATTATGAATTTAGATATTCTCTCATTTTCAACAAAATTTTTCGTTCCAGACGAGACACCTGAACTTGGGAAATGTGAAGGTCCGCAGCAATCTGACTTTGTGTCTGATTTTCAAAATAACGTCTTGTAATAATTTCCTTTTCTTTTTCTTCTAATGAATCCAAAAGCTGTTTCAGCACCATTTGATTCATCAAGTGCTCCTGTTCCTCCCGTTCATCGGGAATCTTATCTAAAAGACATAGATTCTGATCTTCCCCTGACCCTACGGTCTTGTAAATAGACTCTACCTCCGTTCCCGCTTCCAGCGATGCGGCCGCTTCTTCACGGCTCACTCCAAGACTCCGGGCAATTTCTTCCAGCGACGGTTCCTTACCATTCTGGTTTGTCAGCTGTTCCCTCATATTGCGGACTTTTAACCCAAGTTCTTTCATAGAGCGGCTTACTTTGATCATACCGTCATCTCTGAGGAAACGCTTGATTTCTCCAGTAATCATCGGTACCGCATAAGTAGAAAATTTCACATCAAAGCTTGTATCAAATTTATCCACAGCTTTCAACAGACCAATGCAGCCGATCTGGTACAGATCTTCCAATTCACAGCCCCGACCGCTGAAATGCCTCACCACACTCCATACCAGTCCAACATTTCTCATCACCATCTCATCCCGTGCCTGTCTGTCTCCGGTCTGTGCCAGTTTCAGAAGTCCAAGCATCTCATCCATCGCTGTCACCCACCGATCTGCTTTACCATCGTAACGGTCGTACCTTGTCCCGGGATCGATTCTACCTGCACTTTATCCATAAATGCTTCCATAAACGAAAACCCCATACCTGAGCGCGTCCCGGTTTTATCCGTGGTGTACATGGGCTCCATAGCCCGTTTGACATCACGAATACCAACACCGGTGTCGCGGACAATCACGACCAGCCTGGTTCCGGATTCTTCTTCCGCCCGCACTTCCAACTCGATCGTACCCTCTTTCCCCTGATAACCATGAATCACCGCATTGGTTACAGCTTCTGAAACTGCTGTTTTCACATCATCAATCTCTTCCAAAGTCGGATTCAGCCGACTCATGAAAACAGCAACTACCACTCTTGCAAATTCCTCATTTTTTGACAAACTGTCCATCTTCATTTGAAAATATTCCATAATTTCCTCCCCGTTTTTATCTATACTTCCATTCCTGCTGCCGTGGACAACGCCATATAGGAAAGTCAATCGCTTTGTTCTTTCGCACTATCGAAAAACAGCTTCTTCCTTCGTGTCATATTGCTCCATTAATTTTGGGATTCCACCCATTTCCAGGATCCTCGCTACCTGATGATTAGCACCATACAGATTCACTTTTCCTCCACTGCGAGCCATCTGCTTGTATCGGTTTAATAAAATTCCAATACCTGAAGAATCCATAAATTCTGTTTTTGAAAAGTCAAAAACCACCTTATTAATGTAATTTTCTGAAAACAATAAGTCGGTCTCATATTTGAGATTTCTGCTGTTATGATGATCCAGTTCTTTTGGAAGATGAATGATCAAAATCTTTCCTTTTGCCTCGTAAGTAAACGACTGTCTGTTCATAAAAATCACCTCGCGTTATAAAAATTAAAAAAGACACATCAAGAAGTATTTTATCTTCTTACATGTGTCTTGTTCCTTTTATACTTTCGTATGCAGGATAAACTGCCAGCGGCAGATCATCGATATCTTTCGTATATGCGCGGCTGCATAACCGTTAATATCCTCGCTGTTCTTTTGCCTGTTCCACATACTCAGAATCCGGATAATTCATAATGATATCACCATAATATTGATTAGCAGTATCCACATCTCCCTGATTCTGATATGCATTTCCCAGTTTAAAGATCACGCCCGGATTATCCGGTTTTATCTGCAAACTTTTCTGAAAATATTCTGCTGCCTTTCCGTAATTTCCCTGTCCAACAGCCTCATCTCCCATCTGTTCCAGGAGCTGAGGACCATTGGCTTCCATATCCGCCTGCACCGATGCGACAATATCATTTAATACACCGTCATTCAACACCGAAATGTCCATGTCTACATATAAAAGAGCGGCATTCTGCATATCCGCATTCCGGTACGCCTGTAAAATCTGTGCCAGTTTCTGATATTGTCCTGTTATACTTCCGCTGTCAGCAATCAGCGCAGACAGAGAATCTTCTGCTGCATCCTGTTTTTCTTTTGCAGACTCCAACTGATGTTCCAACCGATCGATCTCGATGCTTTTCTGATTCATGATTTCCAGCTGCTGACGCATTTCATCGTTATGACGGCTGTTCAACTGTTCTCGACTGGCCGGCAGAACCAGAAAGAAAATGACCGCCGCGCCGAGTAACAATCCTGCCAGAATATTTAAGATCGACTGCCACCCTGTATTCTCCTTATAGGTTGGCGGAATGATGATATCATCATCCTGCATCTGACGATGTGAAAAAGCATTTTTCAGTTTTCTGCGCTCTACTTCTGCCTTGCCAGTATTACGTTTTACCAAGGTCATGTACCGAAGCGCTCTTGCATTGTACGGATCGATCTTCAATGCATGATACAGACATTTTCCTGCCTTTGTATACTCTTCCTTATGAATGAACAGCAATGCCAAAAGTTCCTGCGCTTTTACAAAATTCGGCATTTCTGCCAACATACGCATCAACATCAGGATTGCCAGATCTTCATTATCATTTTGGGCATAAGCCAATGCCTGATTATACTTTCTCGCCGCCTGGTCCGCCACTTCCAGATAACCACGGGCCGCCTGCAGTCTATTTAAATATTCCTCTGCCAGATTATGTTCTTCCTGCAGATTTAAGCTGATAATCCATTGGGTCAGAGCCGCCCCTACTTCCCCGATTTCGTTGTAGATCAGTCCCAGCAGATTTCTTGCATCTGTCTGAAATTTATCAAACAGAAGGCTCTTTTTTAAAGCTTGGATCGCACCGCTCAAATCTCGCTGACGAGCCTTAGTCAACCCCAGATTATAGTATGCGTTTGCAATCTGACGATTTCTTTTTCCTAAATCCATTCGTCTATTCTTTTCCGCCTTTCATCTGCTGCATCATCAGATCTGTCATGTCCGTCACATCTTCTTTGACAATCGCATCTTCCACCTCGCCTACTTCCAGGCTTGGCTTAAAACGCTTCAGTTCTTCTTCAAAATCCAGCATATGTCACCTCATTTCCCGAAGCAGTTTTTTTATCTCGCCGATCAGATACAGGGAACCAACGATATAAAGCCAGTCCTGCTCCGTCTTATGCTGCAGTGCCGCATGCAAAGCTCCTTTTACTGTTCCAAAAGCTTCCACATTTTGACATCCGAACTCCTGAAACTGCTGCTTTAATGTTTCCGTATCCAGTCCGCGTTCACTGGCCATATGTGCCACTGTGACCCGCTTTGGTGAAAGTTCACTGCACAGCATATGAATCATTTCCTGATAGTCTTTATCCGAAACTGCGGCAAACAAAAGCTGCAGATTTTCTGAATTACCGTGTTCCTTGACTGCCCGGATAAATGCTTCGATTCCTCCCGGATTGTGTGCACCATCCATCCAGATTCCATCGCTTACCTGTTCCATTCTGCCCGGCCAGCGCACTTTTAAAAGACCGTCTCTGCATACGTTTTTATCAACTCCCGGTATTTTTAAAACATCCAGAAGCTTTACCGCCAAAGCAGCATTCATTTCCTGATAAGCGGCCGTAAATGCCGCTTCTGTATAGCGTTCCCGATCACAGACCGGGTAACAGTCAGACTGCATTTCTTTTGCTTTTTTCCGAATCACTTCCGATGCTTCCGGCTGATTATCATCAAAAACAACCGGAACGCCTGATTTTATGATGCCGGCTTTTTCTGATGCAATCTGAGAAATCGTATCACCCAGATATGCAGTATGATCCAGACTGATGGATGTAATCACACAAGCAATCGGATGAAGAATCGCATTGGTAGTATCCAGTCGACCGCCTAATCCTGTCTCCATGATCACATAATCCGGACGGATCGTTCCGTACATATCCATAGCCATCAGGAAAACAAATTCAAAAAAAGTCGGGTGGCAATATCCTCGTTCCATCATCTGATCAACGATCGTTTTGACATGCAGAAAGCCTGCCTCAAACAGAGTTTCCGGAACAAGTTCGCCATTTATCTGAAACCGCTCTTTGACATCTTCCAGGTGGGGGGATATAAATGTCCCCACCTGGTATCCAGCCTCTTTTAAGATAGCTGTCAAATCTGCACAGACCGATCCTTTTCCATTGGTTCCTGCCACATGAATGATGTTCAAATGATTCTGAGGGTTTCCCATTTCCTGCAGGAAATCCCGCACCGAATCCAATGTATTTTTCTTTCTGGTCCAGAAAGGAATCTGATCCAGATATCTGCGTGCCTGTCCTTCCATAACCTATATATGCGGGTTCTTCCCGACTTATGCCTGCAGTTGTGCCAGACGTGTTTCCACCTGATTCATCATCTGCTGATATTTTTCCAGTTTCGCTTTTTCTTCATTGATCTTCGCTTCCGGAGCTTTGCTGATGAATCGCTCATTGGACAGCATGCCATTGACACGAGCCAGCTCTTTTACCAGTCTTTCTTTTTCTTTGGTCAAGCGCTCAATTTCCTTATTTACATCCACAAGCTCCGCAAATGGCATATAAATCGCTGCACGAGGAATCACTGCAGATACTGCATCATCATCAATTCCAGCTTTATCTTTCTGCAGATAAACCTCACTTGCATAACCTAAAGTTGCAAAAAATAATTTGCTGTGTTCAAAGATATCCAGCACATCCTGATGCTCGGAAACCACATAAACCTTTGCCTTTTTGCTCGGCGGAACGTTCATGGAAGTGCGCACGTTACGGATGGAACGAACTGCTTCTTTGATTGTCTCAACCGCAAACTCTTCCTGTGCGAAATTCCACTCATTTTTGTATTCCGGCCATGCAGAAATCATGATGGATTCTTCTTCATCCTGCAGATTACAGAAGATTTCCTCGGTAATGAACGGCATGTACGGATGCAAAAGTTTTAAGGAGTTAATCAGTACCGTTTTCAGAGTCCAGATGGCTGCCGCCTGTGTAGTGTCGTCATCTTTCCATAATCTTGGTTTTACCATCTCAATATACCAGTCACAGAATTCCTCCCAGATGAAGTCATAGACCTTCTGCAGTGCAATGCCAAGCTCATATTTGTCCAAATTCTCAGTAACATCTTTTGCCAGAGTATTTACTTTCGAGAGGATCCATTTATCTGCCATGGTCAGGTCAGTGAGAGCTACTTCTTTCACAGTCGCTTTTTCCATATTCATCATGATGAATCGGGATGCGTTCCATACTTTGTTTGCAAAGTTACGGCTGTTTTCTACACGCTCCCAGTAGAAACGCATATCATTGCCCGGCGCATTACCGGTGATCAGGGTCATACGCAGAGCATCAGCGCCGTATTTATCGATAACTTCCAGCGGATCAATACCATTGCCCAGAGATTTACTCATCTTGCGTCCCTGACTGTCACGAACCAGACCATGAATCAGCACCGTGTGGAACGGACATTTTCCGGTCTGCTCAATTCCAGAGAATACCATACGGATTACCCAGAAGAAAATGATATCATAACCGGTTACCAAAACGTCGGTTGGATAGAAATACTCCAGTTCCTCGGTCTTCTCCGGCCAGCCCAGAGTAGAGAACGGCCACAGTGCAGAGGAAAACCAGGTATCCAGCGTATCCTCATCCTGCTTGAAGTGCGTACATCCGCACTTCGGACATTTCTCCGGCATGCCTTTTGCAACAACAATTTCCCCACAGTCCTGACAATAATAAGCCGGGATGCGATGTCCCCACCACAACTGACGGGAAATACACCAATCGCGGATGCCTTCCAGCCAATGCAGATAAGTCTTTCCAAAGCTTTCCGGAACGAATTTCAGTTCTCCGGTTTTCAGTGCTTCGATTGCCGGTTTTGCCATCTCTTCCATGCGTACAAACCACTGCTGTTTTACCATCGGCTCAACCGTAGTCTTACAACGGTCGTGAGTACCTACATTGTGAGAATGCGGAACAACCTTAACCAACAGCCCCATATCTTCCAGGTCTTTTACCATCGCCTTACGAGCTTCGTAACGCTCCATACCATCGTATTTGCTGCCTGGGCAGTCAATGGTTGCATCATCATGCATGATGCAGATTTCCTGCAGATTATGACGGCGGCCAACCTCGAAGTCATTCGGGTCATGTGCCGGAGTGATCTTTACACAACCAGTACCAAATTCTTTATCAACATAATCATCTGCGATGACTGGAATCTGACGGCCGGTCAGCGGAAGTTCCAGCATCTTGCCTACCAGATCTTTATAACGATCATCATCTGGATTGACTGCAACTGCAGTATCGCCAAGCAGCGTCTCCGGACGGGTAGTAGCGATCTCAACAAACCGTCCTTCCTCACCAACGATCGGATAGTTGATGTGCCAGAAGAAACCATCCTGCTCCTGATGCTCTACTTCTGCATCGGAGATAGAAGTCTGGCATACCGGACACCAGTTGATGATACGGGAGCCCTTGTAAATATATCCTTTTTCATA
>JBJEIZ010000059.1:0-8248 GCA_051877535.1 Brotaphodocola sp. | reverse complement strand
CGGTTCAAATCCGGTTCGCGCCTCGAAGGAATCACAGAAATGTGGTTCCTTTTTTCATATAGGAGAATATATCAAATGAAAAAGGTGATTAGAGTAGTAGCACTGGACCCGTTTGCAGCAGAGTCTTATAAAAAGGATATTGAAAGTCTGTTTGGTAACTATGCAGAGATTGTCAATTACAGCGTTCTGGACGGAACTGCGACAGGAAAACTGCCGCGGGCGGATTTATTTGTAATTTCTACAGATGCCTATGGTTCTGCAGAAGAGGTTGCCCGTCATGTACCTATTGATTGTGATGTTATGTCGATTGAAGTTTCTTTTACATGGAATACTTTGGAACGTTTGTGGGAAATACCCAAAGGAGAGAAAGTATTATTTGTGAACATGACTCAGACTATGGCTCGTGAGGCAATTGCACAGTTAGCTTCTTTGGGAGTGAATCATGTCCAGTTTATTCCGTTTTATCCGGGAGCAGTTATGGAAGAACCGATTACTATGGCTGTGACACCTGCAGAAATGCGTTATGTGCCGAAGACGGTAGAAACTGTGATCGATATTGGACAGCGTTCCTGTACTTCCGGTATGATGATTGAAATTGCGCTGCGTCTGGGGTTGGAACATTTGTTGGAAACAGAACCGTTTCAGGCGTATTTTCAATCGATAGCGACACAGAACTATAGTTTCGATCAGATATTTGCTCGTTCTAAAAATCTGGAGAGCCGTTTTCATATTTTGATGGAAATTTTGGATGAAGGATTGATTGGCGTCAATGAAAAGGGAGAAATTTTTGCATGCAATAAAAAGGCATGTCAAATTACGAAGGTTGCAGAAGAATTGACTATGGGCAAGCGGGGAGAAGATGTATTTCCGTATATTCCCTTTTATCAGGTGCTGAAGGAAAAGAAAGAAGTACAGGCGCATGTAATTAAGCTGTTTGGTGTGAATATTTCCATTGCGGTTGTACCTGTGCTGCGCAGGCAAGAGTGCATTGGTGCTTTTGCGACTTTGCAGAGATTTAACGAATTGGAATCCAAGCAAAATGAACTGCGAAAACAGCTTTTGCAAAAAGGACATTACGCAAAGTATACTTTTGATGATGTGATAGGAGAGTCTGATGCAATCTGTCAAACGAAGGAAATTTTAAAAAAGATGGCAGTTACGGAGAGCCCGGTGCTGATTGTGGGAGAAACGGGGACCGGCAAGGAATTGATGGCACATGCGGTTCACCAGGCATCACGACGTTCGGATGGTCCGTTTATTGCGATTAATGTAGCGGCGATGCCGGAAAATCTTCTGGAAAGTGAATTGTTTGGATATGAGGAAGGAGCATTTACCGGTGCGAAAAAAGGCGGTCGTCCGGGACTTTTTGAGTTTGCACATCACGGAACCTTATTTTTGGATGAGGTAGAAGGAATGAGCTTTGCTATGCAGGTAAAACTTCTTCGCGTATTACAAGAAGGGGAAGTGATGCGAGTAGGAGGCAGTGGTATCGTTCGTGTGGATGTTCGCATTGTTGCGGCGACCAATGAGTCTTTGGAAAAGAAAGTAGAGGATGGCAGTTTCCGGAAAGATTTGTATTATCGTTTGAATGCATTGACTGTAGTTCTTCCTCCTTTGCGGGAGCGCGGTGAAGATGTGCTCTTGCTGCTGGAACAGTTTAAACGAGAATTGAATGGGACATTTCAGCTTTCGGAAAGGACGAAACAGTTTCTTCTGGAATATTCCTGGCCGGGAAATATACGGGAATTGCACAATACGGCAGAATATTTCAATTATACGGGCAAGCAGGTTGTTGAGCTGGAGGATTTGCCTCCCACGATGGCTCGGATGCGTTTCATTGGAAACGCGGGAATGTCTGCACTGTGTAAGAAAAAAGAAGATGCAGTGGAGCTTGAGAAAAAAGAACCGGCGGAAGCAATCTATAATTCAAGTCAGAGTCGAATAGAAGCATGGTCTGGAAAAGAAACGGAGCCGTATTGGTTTGTGATGGAAAATTTATACCTGGCAGCGGAACAGGGACAATTCATTGGCAGAGAAAAGCTTCATCAGATTGCACGGGAGCGAAGGCTTCCTATTTCACAGAAATGTATTCGCGATATTCTGCATAAAATGACCGATCAGGGATACATTGTGTCTGGCCGCGGAAGAGGTGGAAGCAGAATTACTTCAGAGGGACGGGAATGCTGGCTGCACTATCAAAAAGGTAATTTATAAAAAATGAAAAAAGAGAAGGAACTGTAAAGAGTCATAAAAAATGATTTTTGACAGTTCTTTTTTATCTCAAAATGGTTAAAATGGAATATTATCCAATAAAACCATTATATCCAATTTTAGAATTGCGCTATTTTGGTTAAATTTATAAAAATTCAACGAAAAATGGACTAAAATGAGTACATTAAAAAGTTGGCACGGAAAATGCTATATATAAAGACATAAGAAAACATAATCGGAAAGGATGGCATAAGTTATGAAGTACAATTTTGATGAAGTAATCGACCGCAGTAATAATCGTTCTTCAAAGTATGATGAAAGAATGAAAAAGTTCGGAACGGCAGATGTAATTCCGCTCTGGGTAGCTGATATGGATTTTCGCACAGCAAAGCCGATCATTGATGCTTGTGTGAAAAAGGCTGAGGAAGGAATATGGGGATATACTTCCAGACCAGACAGTTATTTTGAAGCAGTACAGCAATGGGAAAAGAAAAGAAACAACTGGGATACGGATACCGCATTGATGAGTTGGAGTTTGGGGGTGGTACCGGCTATGGCGGGAATTGTAAAAATTTTTAGCCAGCCGGGTGATAAGATTTTGATCCAGACACCGGTGTACTCTGAGTTTTATGATATTACAGAGGCTACCGGACGTGTGGTTGTAGAAAATCAATTGGTGGAACATGATGGATCTTGGACCATTGATTTTGAGGATTTTGAGAAGAAAGTAAAGGAATGTAAGATTTTCCTGCTGTGTAATCCGCACAATCCTTTGGGAATTGTCTGGAAACCAGAGGAATTGAAACATATGGCTGAAATTTGTATTGCCAATGATGTACTTTTGGTTTCTGATGAGATTCATTCTGATTTGATTTTCCATGGAAAAAAACATACACCAACGGCAGCGCTTTCTGATGAAATCGCAAAACACATTATCACCTGTGTATCCGTGACTAAAACCTTTAACCTGGCAGGTCTGCAGGCATCTACAACCATTTTCCCGAATGTGGAGATGAAAAAGAAATTCGATGCATATTGGGGCAGCATGGATATTCATCGCAATAATGCGTTCAGCTCAGTTGCTATGGAGGCTGCTTATCGTGAAGGAGAGGAATGGTTGGAACAGCTGTTGGAGTACATTTCCGGAAACTTTGATTTTATCAAAGAGTATTGCGAAAAGAATATTCCGAAGATTAAACCAAATGTACCGGATGCAACTTATCTGGTATGGCTGGATTGCAGAGAACTGGGAATGAGCAATGAAGAACTGCGGGATTTCATGATTTACAAAGCAAAAATCGGATTAAATGAGGGTTATACATTTGGACGCAGTCTGACTGGATATATGAGACTGAATGCCGCATGTCCGAGAACAACATTGGAAAAAGCATTAAAACAGCTGAAAGAGGCAGTTGATGCATTATAATTGGGGGAAACACAAGTAACTGTAATGTTATAAAACTGTTCAAACAACAATACAAAAGAGAAACAGCCGAGGCTGTATGAGGGAGAAGAGATGGATAAAAAGAAAATTTGGGAGAGTTATCGTTTTCCGTTAATCCTGTTGGCAGGTATAATCATGGGAGCTGTTCTGGGACTGGTACTGGGAGAAAAAGCATCGGTTCTTGCACCGCTAGGAGATATTTTTATTAACTTGATGTTTACCATTGTGGTACCGATGGTATTCATATCAATTACAAATGCAGTTGGCAGTATGCTGAATATGAAACGTCTCGGAAAGATTTTGGGCAGCCTTGTGCTGACATTTGTGATAACAGGGTTGTTTGCAGCGGCTCTGGTCTTGATTGTGGTAAATATCTGGCCGCCGGCTGCCAACACCACGATTACGATGGGAAGTGCAGAGGTAGGGGAGACAGCAAGTGTAAGTTCTATGATTGTCAGCACGCTGACAGTAGACGATTTTACTGGTCTGCTGAGTCGAAAGAACATGCTTCCGATTATCGTGTTTGCAATTCTTTCCGGAATCGCAGTTTCTGCATGCGGCGGAGAGGAAAGTCCAGTGGGAAAACTGCTGTGCAATTTGAATGCAATCATCATGAAAATGGTAGATATGATCATGAAGTTTGCGCCGATTGGTCTGGGTGCATATTTTGCGAATCTGGTCGGTGAATTCGGACCGCAGCTGATCGGAGATTATGGCCGTACCATGCTGATCTACTATCCTATGTGTTTGGTCTATGTGTTGGTTTTCTTCCCGGCATATGCATATTTTGCCGGTGGAAAACTGGGAGTGCAAAAAATGTTGAAACATATTTTCAACCCGGCTGTTACGGCGTTTGCAACGCAGAGTTCTGTGGCAACACTTCCGGTAAATATGGAAGCCTGCAAGGAAATCGGCGTTCCGGAAGATATCAGTAATATTGTACTTCCAATGGGCGCAACCATGCATATGGATGGTTCGGTCCTGTCATCTATCACTAAAATTGCATTTCTCTTTGGTGTGTTCCAGATGCCATTTACTGGTGTGAGCACTTATCTGATGGCAATTGCAGTGGCTGTGATGAGTGCATTTGTTTTATCTGGAGCTCCGGGAGGCGGATTGGTTGGTGAAATGCTGATTGTCAGCTTGTTCGGTTTCCCAGGAGAGGCATTTCCATTGATTGCGACCATCGGATTTTTAGTGGATCCGGCAGCGACCTGTCTGAATGCATCTGGAGATACCATTGCTTCTATGATTATTGCACGTATTGTGGAAGGAAAGGATTGGCTTACGAAAGATCGTAAGTAGTCTATATATATTAAAATTAAAAGAAAAAGGAGATTAAAACTATGAAAATTACAGTAATTGGAAGCCATCTTTGCCCAGATACTCTGGCAGCATTAAATCAGTTGACTGCAGCAGGTGCTGAGGTTGATTTTAAAGATATTCTCTCTTGCCATGCAGATTTAAAAGCATATTTAAATCTTCGTGAAAATCATGAAATCTATGCAGAAGTTCGCGGAACAGAACGCCTTGGAATTCCGTGCATGATCTGTGAAGACGGCACTGTAACCATGAATTTAAATGAAGTTTTGAAGAAGTAACTGATGCATATGTAAGGGCAGAATCTACGCGAAACGCGATTCTGCCCCTTGTGATTAAGGAGGAAAAAATGCATTTTCTGACAGAGTTGATCAGGAATGATATGAAACCTGCATTGGGTGTGACGGAGCCGGGAGCAATTGCATTTGCGGTGTCTACAGCAAGAGCACATGTAAAAGGAGAGGTTTACAAAGTATCTTTGCGGCTAAACAGTGGTATGTTTAAAAACGCTTTTACTTGTGGCATTCCAGGAAGCAGTAAGGTGGGTAATAATTATGCAGCGGCGCTGGGAGCGGTGGCTGCAAAACCTGAGAAAGGGCTTGAATGTCTGGAAGGAATCACTCCGGAAGATGAGAGGCAAGCTTGCCAAATGGTGGATGACGGGAAAATCACGATAGACATGAGTGAAATCAGCAGTCGGATTTTTATTGAGGCAAAGGTAGTCGGAGAGAACGGAGAGAGTTCTGTGGTCATTCGAGATGCACATACGAATATTGTGGAAATTACAGAGAATGGAAAGGTAGTATTTTCGAAAGAGTGTGTAGAGAAAAACCAAGAGGATGGTATACACCCGATCCACCGATATTCTTTGGAACAGATGGTTGAGTATGCGCGGACGGTCTCGGTTGAGGAAATTCATTTTATCGAAGAAGCTTATAATCTGAACTGGAAATTGTTTGAAGAAGGAATGGAAAGTTCCCGTACAACTTATGCGCCGTATCTTCTTGCTCGAAACGGAGGAAAAATCATTTCTGAGGATGAACAGAAAACAGCGTCATTGCTGTGTAATGCAGCAATTGAGGCACGCGTCATCGGCCTTTCATGTCCGGCTATGAGCATTACCGGTTCCGGGGCCCACGGTATTATAGCAACCATGCCGCTGTATGCAGCTTATCAGGTCAACGGCTATACCAGAGAGGCACTGCTTCGCGCAACTGCTCTGAGTTATTTGGTTTGTATGTATATCAAAGAATACTCCGGAAAGCTGTCTGCATTTTGCGGATGTGCCATTGCAGCAGGTACCGGCATGGCATGTGGATTGGTATTCCTGCGTGGAGGTAATGTGACAGATATGACAAGAACTATTAATAATATGGCAAGTAGTATTACGGGAATGATCTGCGATGGCGGAAACCAGGGATGTACCATGAAAGGTGTTGTGGCTGTGGATGCGGCTTATCAATCTGTAGAGATGGCGATGCAGGGTGTTTATATCCATTCGATTCATGGAATTAATGGAAAAACGCCGGAAGAAACGATGCGAAATATGGGCAGAATTGCTTCGCCAGGTATGGTTGGAACAGAAAAAACAATTGTAGAAATGCTGGAGGAAAAACGAGAATCATGAACCGTGATGATAAGAAATACATGACTTATTTGCAGATTTTAAAAGAAGAATTGGTTCCGGCTATGGGATGTACAGAACCAATTGCAATTGCTTATGCGGCAGCTAAAGCACGTGAAGTATTGGGACAAATTCCGGATCGCGTGGAAGTTGGTGTCAGCGCAAATATTATTAAAAATGTAAAAAGTGTTGTAGTTCCGAATACAGGTGGAATGCGTGGAATTGAGGCTGCAGCAGTGGCCGGTATTGTTGGCGGTCGGGCAGATAAGCAGTTGGAAGTGATTTCGGAGGTGACACAGGAACAGAAAAATGAAATGAAGCAGTTTCTGGAACAGGTTCCGGTCAGTGTTCAGGCTTTGGATACGGGGATTGTGTTTGACATAATCCTTACCCTTTCCTGTGCGGAAAACATGGCAAAGGTCCGGATCAGTCAGTATCATACAAATATCGTTTATATAGAAAAAAATGGGAAAGTGCTGTTTAACATAGATGCGGATCAAGCTATGGTGCAGGAAAACTCAGACATGCCTGCAGAGGTTGGTTTGGCAGATAAAACGCTGCTGAACATGAAGGATATCATTGCATTTGCAGATACTTGCGAGATTGCCGATGTAAAACCGATTTTGGATGTACAGATTCAATACAATACTATGATTGCTGAAGAAGGACTGATGGGAAGCTATGGTGCGAATATCGGTTCCACTATGATGAAAGCCTATGGAAATGATGTGAAAAATCGTGCCGTTGCAAAAGCAGCAGCAGGATCGGATGCCCGTATGAGTGGATGCGAACTTCCGGTCATCATTAACTCCGGTAGCGGCAATCAGGGAATTACCGTATCGGTTCCGGTTGTTGAATATGCAAAAGAGTTAAATGTGCCAAAGGAAAAATTGTACCGTGCACTGGTTATTTCCAACTTGATTGCTATTCATGAAAAGACTGGAATTGGCAGATTATCTGCATATTGCGGTGCTGTCAGTGCCGGTTGTGCGGCAGGATGCGGTATTGCTTATCTGTACGGAGGTGGTTATGAGGAACTGGCACATACTCTGGTGAATTCTCTGGCAATTGTATCTGGTATCATTTGCGATGGGGCAAAACCGTCCTGTGCTGCAAAAATTGCATCCAGCGTACAGGCTGGAATTCTTGGATATCATATGTATAAAAATGGTCAGGAATTTAAAGCAGGAGATGGAATTGTTACCAATGGTGTAGAAGCTACGATTCGTAATGTAGGGCGTCTGGGACGAGAAGGCATGCGCCAGACTGATCAGGAAATTGTTCGCATCATGATGTGTCAGTGATTTGTTAAAAAATTCGTAATCATTTCATAGTAAGGAAATGATCTGTCGGTATTCAGATGATACGGCGAACGTTCTGTTTTCAGCGGTCAGAAATGGAAAAAATTTATCTGGCAGGAAATCGTATGTATATGAGTTGCGGGCAAATTTCTTTGGTTGCAAAATAATTAGTGGGAATGAGGATTACACTGACAGGAAAATGAAGATTAATACAGATGCTTTGTGGAGACCACGTGTGTTATAGGGGGCAAAACACTTTTTGCCCCCTATAACAACATCAGAAATTGATTGTCAAAAAGTTTATAAAAATAGTTGACTTTTCTCTCAGAATATAGTATTCTATATTTC
>JBJEIZ010000058.1:0-8397 GCA_051877535.1 Brotaphodocola sp. | reverse complement strand
GACAGACATCTGCACATCTGCCGCATCCATTGCATTTCGCTTCGATCTCTTTCAGTTCGATCTGCGGCTTCTGACCTTCCGGATTACAGCACCAGAGGCACCTTAAGGGGCATCCTTTCAGAAAAATAGTGCTACGGATACCATATCCATCCACCCATGAGCCATGAACGATGTTGAATACGTTGGCTGTTGCGTTTTCATTGATAGTAAGCATGGCTTTCTCCTTTCTGCTGTTTATAAGTATATTGGATTTAAGAAATCAGAGGAAGAATCAATATCTTACCGCTGTAGAAACCAGGGTGTTCAACCGTTTTTCCTTTCTCAAAATCCTCGTTCAGATCGAGCCTTAAAATTGCCGGACCTCACTGAGAATTTTGTTGACACAAAAGAAGGAAAGCCTTAAAATTCAAGTTATAATGGGAAATAGGGTGATGAATTTTGATACTGAACGAAAATATTAAATTCTTTTTAACGGTAGCAGAATGCTGCAGTTTTACCGAAGCTGCAAAAAAACTGTTTGTCTCCCATACCGCCCTGATCAAGCGCATGAACCGGCTGGAGATGGAGGTCGGCTTCGACCTTTTTATCCGGACCAAACACGGCACCATCCTGACTCCGGCAGGAAAAGAGCTGTATCATCGGTGTAAAGAGATTGAGGTCATGGCAGAAAGAGCCATTGAAGAAAGCAGACAGGCCAATGATACTCTGCGTATCGGTGTGCTGGAGGAATATGGAAGCAATTTTCTGCGCAATATTCTGACTTCTTATCACACCCGGTATCCTCAGGTCAGACTGAAAGAGATAGAATAAAAAGACAGAATAAGAGGGGACGGTTCACTACGACATAACACTCAAAAGCTTTAAACAATTAGCTTATCTCTTATTATGTACCATAACATAAGGGATTTCTCTCTTCGCGAATGATAATCTCCAGATCCATCTCCCGCTGTTCCCTATCCTCCCCGGAAATATCCCGGATCATTTCCGCATAACCGTCGATCATCGTCAGCGGCGTGCGAAGATCATGAGAAATATTAACCAGAAATTCTCTTCGAAACTGCTCGGTCCTTGAAAGTTCATCTGCCGTCTGTTTTAATGTATCTGCGAGTTCATCCAGCTCGGTACAAAATCCCTGTTCAAAACAGACCTGGAAATCTCCTTCTGTCATGTGTCTGGCCTGTTCCAAAAGGATTGACACCGGATGAGAAAAACGCCTGGCAATCAAATACGCGATCGCAAAAGCAAGCAAAACAGAAGCCACCGTCACCCAGAGCAGTTCCGTACGAAGAATCAATTCCGTAGCACCCACCGCATCCAGCGATGTACTGATATAAATGATTGTATCATGTTCTTCCGATGGAAGGACCATACCATACACATAGGTGGAACTATTGTCAAGCTGATATCCGACAGTTCCATCCTTGCTGTCTGACAGCCTCTGCAAAAAAACATCATAATCCTGCGGCAAACTCAGATTCCTCTCTGCACCGATCTGCCAGTTCCATTTTTCGCCGGAATTCCGATACGGATTTTTATTTTCATTATCCTCCCGACTCTGGCGCTCCCGTCCATAAACATGACTGTGTTCATCCGTTCCATAAACAATCCCGTCCTGCCTGTCCGTCACAAAAATCAACAGCGAATTTTCATATGCCAGACTGTCCAGTAACTGGTCAAACTCCGGTTCCTTCTGCTGCCGCGCAATCTGTGCAGCTACTTTTTTTACATTCTTGATGGCCATGCCATCATAAAAATACTGCAGAAAAACAATCTGAAGCAGCCAGAGCGCCATAAAAATAAAAGCTGCGAACAACATAAACCAGATCCACAGCTTTGCACCAAATGATTTAAGATTCCACTTCAAATTTGTATCCCACCCCACGTATTGTGACGATATAATCACGGTAATTTCCCAGTTTTCCCCGAAGGAGTTTAATCTGCCAGTCCACGGTTCGTTCTTCTCCGTAATACTCATATCCCCACACCGCATTCAGAATATGATTTCTTGTCAGAACTACCCCTTTATTTTCAATCAGATACAGCAGCAGATCATACTCTTTTGCCGTCAATCTGTACATTCCTTCCCAACCGATCAATCTGCAGCGCTCCCAACTGAATCTGATTTTGACACACGGTGTCCTGACCGGACTGGATTCGATGCCTGTTTACAATCACGTTGATCCGCGCCATAAGTTCCTTGGACGAAAAAGGTTTTACCATATAATCATCAATACCGATTTCAAAACCAAGCAGTTTGTCGTATTCCTCCCCCCGGGCTGACAACATTAAAACCGGGGTATCTTTGATCCGCTTAATTTGCTTACAGGCAGTAAATCCATCCATCCCCGGCATCATAACATCCATAACAATGACGTCAAAATCATGTTTCCGGCATAACTCCAACGCTTCAATCCCGTTTGCGGCACTCATCGTCTCATGCCCTTCATGTTCTGCATATCTGCGAACCAACTGATAAATGTCCGGTTCATCGTCTGTAATCAGAATTCTCGCCATCCATCCTACCTTCCTTCCCCGATATTTTCTGTTAACGGATTAATTATACAATGGAAGTTTTAAAAAAAATGAAAGTTTTTAGGAATCCTCGTGGAATCCTTAAGAAGCATTATGTTTCTTTCACATCCTGCAGGTCGGAATAACGATGAATTTCCACGCTTTTGGAGCTGTTTATTTTATATTGCAGATTTCTGTCATAATCCAAAGCAAAACAACATGAGAACAAAACGTCCAGGATATATTCGATAGACGCTTCTGTAGAATAAGTAGAGATTTTGGAATAAAGCCGTTCCTGCGAACAAATTGTCAGCACATAATCCGCATGCTGACGTAAATAATTGTCTCCCATACTGGTTATAGCAATCACCGGAACCTGAGCCTCCTTCAGTCGGGAAAGAAGATTCATGGGATTGCGATGTTCGTTATTTCCGGAATAAGAAACCATGACAGCACAGTCTTCCTGCGTAAGACTGCTGGCATAAAGAGCGGTATCAGCCTGATGAATGATATCGGTTGTTTTTCCAATCGTCAGCATTTTTCGACGAAAAATTTCAAGAAGCAGTTGATTGATACTGATTCCAAACAAAGCAATCCGCCTGGAACGAACCAGGAGACTGGCCGATTTTTCCAGAACATCCAATTTCATCATCCGTGCCGTCTGCCAGGTACTTTCCATGCGCAGCTGGCAGATATTGTCCAGAATCTCCTGCGTATGATCTCCACGCTTGAACGGATAATTGTGACTGATTTCAGAAAAATGACTCTGCTTATATTTCAGTTCATCCATGTAAGCCTTAAAAAAATCATTCCAGCCGGAATACCCCAGTTTCTTCGCCACCCGCACCAATGTGGCTTTCGAAGTAAAGGTCTGATCTGCAATCTGCTGCATAGTACAGTGTTCCAGCTGAAGACGCTGTTCCAGCAGATATTTACTTACATTGCTTCTGGAATCCTGGTATTTAACCATCATCTCTTCCAACTTTTGAGATATAAGCATAGAGAAACCTCCATCGTTTCTTCAAGTGGTTATCGATATTATATAATAAAACCGCACAAAAGCAAAGATGAAACAGCATTTTGCAAAAAACGGCAGACAGAAGGAAAAAACGTACAAATTGTGAAACACGGTTTTATGGAAAGACCTTATAATAAAACCATCACAGAGGAGCTCCGGAACCCAGGGCAATGGCCGTTGCCCGAACGAAACCAAAAGGGGGATAACCATGAACAAATACAGTGGACTGGCCCATATCATCATTACAAACGTGGGCGGAAAAAACAACATTGAAAGTATCACACACTGCATTACCAGACTCAGATTCCGTCTGAAGGATGAGTCAAAAGCCAATACAGAAATATTAGAAGCTACCGATGGCATCGCAAAAGTGGTGCAGAGCGGCGGTCAGTATCAAATTGTGATCGGAACCCATGTGGGCGACGTATATGATGCAGTTGTGGAAACCGGAAAGCTGACTCAGAAAACAGAAAACAGAGACGAAGAAGCTCCTCAGAAAACCGGCATCTTTAATACTTTTGTAAGTATCGTAACCAGCGTATTTACGCCGATCATCGGAATGCTTTGCGCAGCCGGAATGCTGAAAGGTTTTTGTGCAGCAGCAGTCTCTCTGGGCTTTTTAACAAAGAGTGACGGAGCATATCTGTTCTGGTACAACGCAGGTGATGCATTATTCTATTTTCTTCCGGTAATTATTGGATGGACGTCAGCAAAAAAATTCAAACTTTCTGAACTGACAGGCATCATGATCGGACTGATTATGTGTCTTCCGGCGCTGACCTCCCTTGGCGGAAGAGATGTAATCGGAACCATTTTCGGATTGGACTACCGGCTTACCTTTTTTGGCATTCCGGTAGTACTTCCTGCAAACAACAGTTATGCACAAACCGTAATCCCGGTGATTGCCGCTGTATTTGCAGCAGCAAAGGTAGAAACCTGGTTTAAGAAACGGCTTCCTGCAGTAGTCAAAAGTTTCCTTGTACCGTTCTTTACTTTAGTGATTATCATTCCGGCACTTTTTGTAGTGATTGGTCCGATCACCAGTGGTCTTTCCACCATACTGGCATCGGTTACTCTTTCCATTTACAATGTGGCTCCGTGGCTGGAAGGTCTGGTACTGGGCTGCATTCATCAGGCACTGGTTATGATGGGACTTCACTGGGCATACTCCCCTTTGCGTTACAACAACTTCGCAACGTTAGGATATGATACTCTGATTACCCCGAATTTTCCGGCAGCATGGACACAGGGCGCAGCAGCCATGGCCGTTTATATGAAGACCAGGGATAAAAAGACCAAAGGTATCTGCGCTTCATCCTTTATCTCCGTCATTTTTGGCGTATCGGAACCTGCAATTTATTCCATCAACCTGCCCAGAAAGATTCCGTTCTTCTGCGCCAGCGCAGCGGCAGGAATCAGCGGCGCATTGATCGGTCTCATGCAGATTCGTATTTACTCCGGCGGAGTCGGAATTTTTGCACTGGCCAATTTCATTGACCCGGAAACGGGAGATATGAGCGGCGTTTTAAAAATGGCCATCTGCATTCTGGTCGGTATGGTATGCAGCTTCCTGTTCACCATGATTTTTTATCGGGAAAAAACAGAAAACGGCAATCCGGAAGCAGCGGAGAAAGGAACAGCTATCCTTGAGTCAGAGCACATCCAGACAGCTGAAACCTCCCAGTTCCTGGCTCCTTTATCCGGGGAAGTGATCACTCTGAAGGAAGTTGGTGACGGTATGTTTTCAGAAGGAATCGTTGGGCCTGGTTGTGCCATCAAACCATCCTCAGACATCATAACGGCCCCCTGCGACGGAACCGTTGCTCTGGTTGCAGAATCAAAACATGCCATTGGAATCATCCGAACCGATGGTGCAGAGCTTATGATCCATGTCGGATTGGATACCGTGGATATGAATGGAGATGGATTTGATGCACTGGTCAAAGCAGGAGATTCCATAACTGCCGGACAGAAACTTCTGCATTTTGACAGAGAAAAAATCCATAAAGCCGGACACACAGATACAACCATGGTAATTGTTACAAACAGCGATCTGTTCAGAATAAAGGACCTGTGTCACTCAGGTACAAAAGTACAAAACGGAGACAGATTGATGGTTCTTGAAAAATAAGCTGCAAAAAGGAGAATATAGATGAATTGCGGATTTTTATGGGGCGGTGCAACTGCCGCAAATCAGTATGAAGGCGGATACCGAGATGGTGGAAAAGGATTAAGCATCGCTGACGTGGAGATGGGAGCATGCAAAGGCAAAAAAAGGGAAATTCATGAATATGTCCATGAGAATACCTATTACCCCAGCCATGAAGCCACCGATTTTTATCATCACTATAAAGAAGATATTGCATTGTTTGCTGAAATGGGATTCAAATGTTTCCGGATGTCCATCGCCTGGACCAGAATTTTTCCTAACGGCGATGACGAAACACCGAATGAAGAAGGACTGCTGTTCTATGATCACGTATTTGATGAACTGGCCAAATATGGGATTGAACCGGTTGTGACTCTGCATCATTACGAGATGCCTCTGCATCTGGTGGAAAAATATGGTGCATGGAGAAGTCGGGAACTGGTAGATCTGGCTGTAAGGTATGCCAAAACCGTTTTTGAACGATATAAAGATAAAGTAAAATACTGGCTGACCTTCAATGAAATTAATGCTCTTTTTATTAACCCGAGACCATGGCATCAGGCTGGCATCATCTACCGGGATGAGGAAAATCCGGCAGATGTAAAAATGCAGGCTGCCCATCATCAACTCCTGGCCAGCGCCAGAACCGTGATCGAAGGCCATAAAATCAATCCGAATTTCCAGATAGGCTGTATGCTAATTTACCATTTATCTTATCCCTATACCTGCCGTCCGGAGGATCAGATTGTAAACCGCAGAAAAATGCTGCCGCAGTTTTATTTCGGCGACGTTCAGGTAAGAGGATATTATTCCAATACCTGTCAGCAAATGCAGGATATTCTGGGCGGTCACTTTACGATGGAACCGGGAGACGAAGAAATTCTGAAACGGGGGATCGTAGACTTCATTGGTTTCAGTTACTACTTTTCTTCTGTAGAAAGCATAGAACCCATGAAGGAACTGGTAGGCAATGTGGCAAAAGGCGGCCGCAATCCTTATCTGAACATCACAGACTGGGGATGGCAGATTGATCCGCTGGGACTTCGGACCGCATTGAACATGCTTTATGACCGGTATCAGAAACCTCTGTTTGTGGTGGAAAACGGAATGGGTGCTATCGACCAGCTGGAAGCAGACGGAACCATACATGATCCTTACCGAATCGAGTATTTGCGAAAACACATTTCCGCAATCCGGGATGCTGTTGACATTGACCATGTGAATGTAATGGGTTATACTCCATGGGGATGCATTGATCTGGTCTCAGCAGGAACCGGAGAGATGCGCAAACGATATGGCATGATTTATGTAGACAAAGATGACGAAGGGAAAGGAAGCCTGAAACGCTTTCGGAAAGATTCTTTCTACTGGTATAAAAAGGTAATTGCTTCAAATGGAGAAAATCTGGAGGACTAAGCAGATGAAGATTGGAATTGCAGGTGCAGGTACCATTGTTCCGGTATTTTTACAGGCACAAAAAAACATAGGGGAGTTTCATATACAGGCAATCTGTGCCACAAAAAATTCCAGGGAAAAACTTATGGGGCTGGCTCAGGAATATGGAATAGAAACAATCTATGATAGCTACACAGAAATGGTATCCGATCCGAGTATAGATTGTATTTATGTAGCCGTGCCCAACCATCTGCATGCCTCCTTTTGTCGCCAGGCACTGGAGCACGAAAAATCCGTAATATGTGAAAAGCCGTTTTGCTCCAACCTGAAGGAAGCTCTGGAATTAACTGCACTGGCAGAAAGGAAAAAACAATTTCTGTTTGAAGCCATCAGCAACCAATATCTTCCCAACTATGAAAAAGTAAGAGAGCTTCTGCCTCGTCTGGGACGGATCCGAATCGCAGAACTTAATTTTTCAAAGTATTCCAGAAGATACGACGCCTTTAAAAGGGGAGAACTTCCGGCAGTATTTGATCCGGAAAAAAGCGGAGGCGCTCTGATGGATCTGAATGTATATAACATTCATTTTATTACCGGCCTGTTCGGAGAACCGCAAGCCGTGCAGTATTACGCGAACAGAGAACGTGGTGTTGATACTTCCGGTATCCTGATTCTTACCTATCCGGATTTCCAGTGTGTATCCATAGCCGCAAAGGACTGTCAGACCTCGTTCTCTATAAAAATTCAGGGAGAACAGGGATGTATACACAGTGAATGCGCATCCAATTCCTTTCAGCACTTTTCTCTTTCTGAAAAAAATGGTTCAGTGGAGCATTATGCCCTGAATCAGGAAGAAAACCGTTTGTACTATGAACTGCGCGCATTCGCCGATATGGTGAAGACTCAGGACCGGGAACGGAATCGACAGAACTTAAACCATACGCTTATGGTACAAAAAATACTGGATGCAGCCAGAAAATAGAAAAAAAGCTTATGAACCGCTTGCTGCCACAGTTCATAAGCTTTTTTCTATTGCTCAACTTCCACAACCCGGAAGCCTTTCGCCTTCAACAGTTCCTCGCACGGGCTGTCCAGATGCATACAGTAGAACTGCCCGCGTTTTTCCTGCGGAATGATCTGCTCCAGCTTTCCGTAATAGCAGTGGGACGGATGTTCAGAATCATGGGTCGATGTATCGTGATAAATCCGATCCACTTCACCCGCAAGAAACATCTCCCGCACCGTATAATACCCCTCTCAAAATTGAACATTTATATCTTTCCTACAGATGCAGCACACGGTCTCTGATTTCCTGCGTCCGTCC
>JBJEIZ010000057.1:0-8597 GCA_051877535.1 Brotaphodocola sp. | reverse complement strand
AAACAGAGGAAAAGAAGAACGGATGAAATTCAATATGTGGTTTTGAGGGTATATGTAACAATATAGTGTATGAAAAATAAGCGCGAGTGGCTCAGTTGGTGGAGTACAACCTTGCCAAGGTTGGGGTCGCGGGTTCGAGTCCCGTCTCGCGCTCTTTTTTATTGTCGGAGAACTTTGAGTGATTAAAGGGTTCCGGCTTTTTTTGCGTCGTTTTGTATATGATGTTGTAGGCTTTGATATGCAGAATGGAAAATAAAGAATGGCACAATCAGGCCAGAATAAAAAGAGAATGACAGGAAAAATAATTTGAATTATAATGAATAGTATGCGAGAAGCCGAATGACGGTTTCCCTCTACTTTACGTAGGTTGTGACTTGCTTCTATTGCATTTATGATAGAGGGGAAGGAGGAAAACTGAAAATGTGTACAAGTATTATTTCTAATAGAAAAAAGACAATTGTTGGATGGAATCTGGATATTCTGGATATGGAGCACAGAGTTTCAGCTTCAGATGCAGGGGTATTTATTGAAATCAACGATGCAAAGGAAGGCAGTTTCCCAGGAAGTATGTCCAACGGTTGTTTCTATGGTTTTTGATGCGACTGAAATGGTTGTTTATTGGTGCGAGCATAGACAGTGGAATCAGATTGAGACATGGTTGTTTTCAAAAACATGAATTTGAGGGGGACAGTCTGATGTGTAAGAAAGGATGTCTGATTACAGTCTTTGGCTTAGTAGTTCTGGTATTTCTTTTGATAGGAGGAATCAAGTTCCCTACCAGTTATGCAAAGACGGAGATTGCAGCATTTTCTTCTGGTGACGGAATCTATACATTGATTGTTTATATGATCGGGGAACCTGAATGGCCGTTTGGTGAAACGCATTGCAGCTTTGATTTGTTGGAAGGAAGAAAACGGGTTTCCCGGTATCCGTTTTCCATAAAAAATGATGGTGCCATTGCTCATAGAGAGAATTTTCATGTGACATGGAATGCAGATAATGTTACAATCCTGGTATCTAGTAAAGAGCAGGGGACAACCGAATATATACTATCTTATGACGGAACTTAGAAACCGCAGGACGCGGTCTCTTCCGTTATTTGTAATTGTCTGCAGAGAAGCTTGGATAAATGAATAAGAATACAGGAGTATGGATATGGATGAACGATTAAAGAAACAATTAAGCTTTGCATTGGAAATTGACAAAGAGAAAAATATTTTTCGTCAGACTCATTTATCCGGTCATGGAAGACGGGAAAATGATGCGGAGCATGCATGGCATATGGCAGTGATGGCGTATCTGTTAAGAGAATATTCCAATGAGGAGATTGATATTGCCAGGGTGATGCTGATGTGTCTGATTCATGATATTGTGGAGATCGAGGCGGGAGATACGTATGCCTATGATGAAGAAAATCTGAAAACGCAAAAAGCCAGAGAAGATGCTGCGAAGGAACATATTTATTCCATGCTTCCGGAGGATCAGAAGCAGGAGCTGATTGCTTTATTTGATGAATTTGAAGCATACCAGACAGCAGAATCCCGGTTTGCTCATGCGATGGATAATCTGCAGCCGCTTTTGCTGAATCACAGCAATGAAGGAAGCGATTGGAAAGAACATCAGACAACAGCTCAGCAAGTATACGGACGGCAGAGCAAAACAAGATTGGGTTCCGAGGTGTTATTTGAAGTGGTGGATCAGATTCTAAAAGAAAATATAAAAAAAGGAAATCTGTCTTGATTCAAGCGGAAAGGGTGTGGATGGTATGACTTACAAATGGAAATACAAAACACCGGATGATTTTTCGGGAATCAATATTATAAAGACCGGGAGTTTGATGAAGAATCCTGGGAAGTGATTCAGAAGCAAGCGGGAAATTATTCCCCGCTGCCCTGATTGGATGCCTGATTTTGGATGGAACGATTTTCTCCGCGGGTTTGTGGATGTGGCTCAAACTGATTGTCCTCATAAGGTTCATAATCCACTTCCGGAACATCCCCATCTCCGTATCGATCCGTGTCGCTGCGGCGCTGCATAGAATCACCTCCGGGGATAGTGTGCCGCAGGAAAGAGAAAACTATGTGAACCAGATCCTTAAAATTTGTATTAGTATGGGAGAAATGTGATGAGAAGAAAAGACAGAGAAATTACTGATCAGGCAAAAATCCAGGATATCATGGATCGGTGCAGCTGCTGCCGGATTGGTTTTTACGATAATGGACAAGTGTATATTGTTCCTTTGAATTTCGGGTATACAAAACAGGAAGATCATTATGTTTTCTATTTCCATGGAGCTCATGAAGGAAGGAAGATTGATCTGATTGCGCGTAGTCCACAGGTCGGTTTTGAGATGGATACGAATTATAAAAGGAAGGAAGCAGAACTGGCATGTGAGTATTCCGCACAGTTTCAGAGTGTGATCGGCAACGGCACGGTGCAGATTGTGGAGGATTCGGAAGAAAAGAGGGAGGGACTTCGCCTTCTGATGGAACACAACACCGGTAAGCATGACTGGCAATTTGATGAGCATATGCTGCGGGCAGTTACCGTATTTAAACTGCAGGTCACATCTTTGAGCTGCAAGGAGCATCGGTAGCAAAAGCTTGTTGTAAAAAGGATAAAAAATATAGAAATGGGAACCCTAACTGCAATCAAACAGAAAGGCAGGCGGGAAAACCATTGAGTAATAGAAATCAGAACCCCAAATCTGTGTGGAGTGCCACTTCTGCACTCCACAAATTTCCCCAATTAGAACAGGATAAACATACAGAGGTATTAATTATCTGAGGCGGCATGGTCGGGATTTTGTGTGCCTGGATGCTGGACCGGGTCGGTGTCGATTATATGCTGGTGGAAGCGGAGTCGATCGGCAGCGGTATGACGAAAAAGACCATTGCCAAACTCACGGTGCAGCACCGTTCCTATGTCATTGCTTTGGAACATGCTCTGGAACTCAACGGAATGTATGTAGATGAAGCGGAAAAAGGCTGTCGCTGAGAAATGCGGAAGGGCTGCTACTGCTGCTTGGAGGCGGGGATCACCGGACCGGAAAGCAGGGAGGCAATTGGACGGAGCTTCGCCGGTTTGCACAGCAGTATTTTCTCCTTCTCGGTCCATGTTCAGAGTGCAGCTTGCAGTCAATGCAGTGAAAGCTTCGAAGAACCTGCTGACTCCCACGGTTCCCCGCTGTCCGCATCTGGGGTGTGCCTTAAAATGGAACGAGGCAGAACATTCCTGGGACTGCCCTTGTCACGGTTCCTGATTTGGGGAAGACGGGCAATGGATCAACAATCCGGCGATAAAACACTTAAAGTGACCTCTTTTTCACAGTTATTTCACAATTATTAAAGGATAGCTAAAGGTTATGTCTTTAGAATAGTCGATGAAATGATAAGGAATGCCACAGAGATGGCAGAAGGAGGACACAATGAAGAAAACAGCAGGAAAACGGTGGGGTTATAAAAGAGTCTTGTTTTCTGTGCTCAGTCTTGTGATGGTTTTGACCATGTTTGTTGCCATGATCCCGGCATTTGCAGCCGGAGGTCTGGAATTGAGCACCGATTATCCTGGAATTGCTGTAAAACCCGGAGACAACCTGAACATTCCGATTGAAATCAGCAATACCAGCGGCATGGGCATGAATGTGAATCTGGAACTTGCTTCGCTTCCGGAAAACTGGGAAGGTTATATTCAGGGCGGAAGTTTTCAGGTAAACACCCTTTATGTGAAAGCAGGGGAAAACCGTGCATCGGCAACGGCACATTTGTCGGTACCGAAAGAGCTTTCTGAAGGAACCTACGATGCAGAAGTTCGTGCTTCCGGAGAAAACGGTGCGCAGAGCAGTCTGAAGCTGACCTTTGAAGTCAATTCCAAAAAAGCCGGAGCAGGCAGCTTTACATCGGAATATCCGAAACAGGAAGGTGCTTCCGGAACCAGCTTCAGTTTCAGTACAACGCTGATCAACAACGGTTTGACTACGAAATCCTACAGCCTGTCTTCTAATGCACCGGCAGGATGGAAGGTAAGCTTCAAACCGTCTTCAGAAAGCACCAGTATTGCAGGAATTGACCTGGAATCCGGGGAAAGCAAGGGAATCACGGTTTCTGTTGTTCCGCCGGAAGAGATTGCAGCAGGCACATATAATCTTTCCTGCAGTGCAGTTTCAGCAGATGAGACTCTGAAAACAGATCTTCAGGTGGTCATCACCGGAACGTATGACCTTCAGGTGACAACGCCGGATGGAAGACTGAGCTTTGATGCGTATGCCAACAAAACAACGGATGTCACCCTGAATGTCGTCAATACCGGCAATGTGGATCTGGAGAATGTTTCCATCAATTCCTCAGCACCGTCCGGATGGACCGTTACTTACAGCAATTTGGAAGACAATGTTATTGATTCCATACCGGCCGGAACGACGACCGAAGTAATTGCACATGTGCAGCCTGGAAAAGATGCCATCACCGGCGATTATGTGACGAGTTTTTCTGCAAGCAGTACAGGAGTAAAGGGCAGTGCAGATTTCCGTGTTTCTGTGAAAACAAGTACTTTGTGGGGGATTGTGGCAATCCTGATTATCCTTGCAACGGCCGGAGGACTCGGATATGTATTCCGGAAATATGGCAGACGTTAAAGCCGGATGGAAGACGAGAAAGGAGGCGGCCTGATTTTGGAACAGGAAATGGAACGTCCCATCATGATACATACGCAGGAATTGACAAAATATTATGGGAGCAAGGCGGCAGTGTCTGATTTGAATCTGGATATCCGGGAAGGGGAAATTTTTGGACTTCTGGGACCGAACGGAGCCGGAAAAACGACGACTACCCTGATGCTTCTCGGTCTGACGGAGCCGACAAAAGGAAATGCATGGATTGACGGAAAAGACTGTACCAGAGATCCGATTGCGGTTAAACGGATGGTTGGCTATCTGCCGGATAATGTGGGATTTTATGGAGATATGACGGGCCGGGAAAATCTGAGGTTTACCGGAAGACTGAACAGCCTGAAAGAAGAAGAATTGGAAACGAAATGCACAGAGCTGCTGAAGCGTGTCGGTCTGGAGGACGCTGCTGATCAGAAAACGGGAACTTATTCCAGAGGTATGAAACAGCGCCTCGGCGTTGCAGATGTTTTGATGAAGGATCCCAAAGTGATCATTATGGATGAGCCGACTCTGGGTATTGATCCGGAAGGCATGCGGGAACTGATGAGGCTGATCCAGGAGCTTGCTAAAATCGATGGCCGGACCATTCTGATTTCTTCTCATCAGCTTTATCAGATCCAGCAGATTTGTGACAGAGTAGGACTTTTTGTGGAAGGCAGACTGATTGCCTGCGGCAGAATCGACGAACTGGCGGAGCAGATGCAGCAGAAAGGTTATCATGTGCTGGAGGTAGCCGGATTACCGGATGATGCCGGTTTTCAGAAGCTTCTGCAGGGTCTTGGCAACGTGGACTGCGTGGAACGGGAAGGAGAACATTATCTGGTTCGTTCCAGATACGATCTGAAACGGGAACTTCTTCGCAAAACTCTGGATGCCGGATACACTCTGACTCATCTGCGGCAGCGCGGAAGTGATCTGGATGAAATATACCGGCGCTATTTTGAGAAAGAGGAGTAGAACAATGAGTGGATTTATGGCACTGTATCGAAAGGAAATGGCAGATCATATCAGGAGCAAACGGTTTCTGATTGTACTGGTTTTGATTGCGCTTACCAGCTATGCAGGAATTTACGGCGCACTGACCAATCTGTCCAGTGCAGTGGCGGAAGATCAGAATTTTATCTTTCTGAAGCTGTTTACCTTAAGCGGCAATTCGATTCCTTCTTTTACATCGTTTATTGCTCTGCTTGGTCCCTTTGTCGGACTGACGCTGGGGTTTGATGCAATTAACAGCGAGCGGTCAGAAGGAACGCTGAATCGTCTGGTTGCACAGCCGATACACCGTGATATGGTGATCAACGGCAAATTTATGGCCGGAGCAACCATTATCTTCATCATGGTGTTTGCGATGGGAATTCTGACCGGAGCCGTTGGACTTCTGGTTACGGGAATTCTTCCGCAGAGTGAAGAGATTGGCAGATTGTTTGTGTTTCTGTTGTTTACTTCGGTTTATATTTGTTTCTGGCTGGCACTTTCTATTTTGTTTTCTGTCATTTGCCGCCATGCTGCGACATCGGCGATGCTGGGAATTGCCCTGTGGATTTTCTTTGCGTTATTTATGACGCTGGTGGTTAACATTATTACGCAGATCCTGTATCCGACGGAGCAGATGTCGACGCTGGGGCAGTTGGTGGATTATTATGAATGTCAAATGGGGCTGAACCGTTTGTCTCCGTATTATCTGTACAGTGAGGCGGTTTCGACAATTATGAACCCCAGTATCCGGTCTATGAACGTCATTTTACCGCAGCAGCTGTCAGGAGCCATTGCCGGTTATCTGTCCCTGGGGCAGAGCCTGCTTTTGGTATGGCCGCATCTGACCGGACTTTTGGCTGCAACAGCCGTGATTTTTGCAGCTTCTTATATCAGTTTTATGAGACGCGAAATTCGCAGCAGATAAAAAGCAGTTGCTTTTTCACAGGAAAAGGCGGAAAATAGGGGCATGAGAATATTAATTATTGAGGATAATCAAAGACTTGCAGAGTCGATACAGGATATTTTAAAACAGAACTGGTACGATTCAGATATCTGTACAGATGGTATAACAGGCTCCTATTTGATGGAGACAGGGCAGTATGATGCTGTTATTCTGGACATCATGCTTCCCGGTAAGGACGGACTGACGATTCTGAGAGAAAACAGGGCAAAGGGCAATCGTGTTCCGGTACTTCTTCTGACTGCCAAGAGCGAAGTGTCGGATCGGGTTTATGGTTTAAACAGCGGGGCAGATTATTATCTGACAAAACCGTTTGACGGACAGGAATTGACAGCAGTGATTAAAACCATTGTCAGGAGGCGGGGAGAGATTCTTCCCGACTGCCTGACTTTTGGCGATTTGTCTCTGAATCAGTCTACCTATTGTCTGAGCGGACCGGATAAGAAGATTCAGTTGGGAAAAAAGGAATATGAAATCATTCGGATCCTCATGGTGAATAAGGAAAGGGTGGTATCAAAGGAGGTACTTTTACAGAAAGTATGGGGAAATGAACGGGATGCAGTAGAAAATAATGTGGAAATCTACATTTCCTTTTTGAGAAAAAAACTGAATTTTTTGAAAACAAATGTATCAATTGTTACGATGCGGCATTTTGGTTACTGCTTGTCTGTAGAAAAGTCATGAGGATGGGCAGAGAAAGTGGTGTACGGAAAAGATGAAGGAACTGAATCGGCTGAAAGCCAGGTTTGTTTTGTTTAATATGATTCTCGTGACAGTGATTCTGTTACTTGCGCTGACGGGAGGAATATTTCTGATCAGGAAGCAGGTCCAGAGAGAAAGCAGGGATGCGTTGGCACGTGTGGCTGTAGAACAGCCGGTTGAAACGATATTTGCATTGAGTGCATACGCGAGGATTCCCTATTTTTCCGTGGTAGTGGGGACGGACGGCGAGATTATGCTGATGGATGGAATTTATAATTCCTTTCAGGGAGATGAGTTTTTGGAACAGGTTGCGGACCTGGTAGAAAAATCGGGATTGGAGTCCGGTGAACTGAAAGATTATCATCTTCGTTTTCAGCGGGTCAGTCATCCGGCTGGCTGTCTGTTTGTGTTTGCAGATACCTCTTATGAGGATTCCATGCAGGAACGGATGATAGACAGCATGATTCTGATCTGCGGAGGAATCTGGGTTTGTTTGCTGGCGGTTTCCTGTATTTTTGCAAACTGGGCTGTAAAGCCGGCAAAAGAATCCATACTTCAGCAGAAGCAGTTTGTAGCGGATGCATCTCATGAATTAAAGACACCTCTTACTGTGATTACCGCAAATGCAGAATTATTGAGCAGTCAGGTAAAAGGACTTTCTGCTGATGCAGATAAATGGATTCAGAACATCAGTCAGGAGTGTCGGGAAATGCGCAGCCTGATTGAAAGTCTTCTTGTGTTGGCAAAAAATGATCTTCAGAAATCAAAGGATAGATGCAAAGATGTCTGCAATCTGAGTGAACTGGCAGAAGAGGAAGCTCTCACATTTGAGGCAGTTTTCTTTCAGAATGAAAAGTCTATCACCTATCAGGTGGAAGATGATATTCAGATCTACGGAAGCGAAACGTGGATTCGAAAACTGTTGGGAATTCTTCTTGATAATGCGGTAAAATATTCAAAACCGCATGGGATGACGGAAATAAGTCTGAAGCATGTCGGGAAAAAGAAGGTCAGACTGCAGGTAAAAAGTGAAGGTGAACCTGTTCCGGATGCAGAAAAGCAAGCAGTATTTCGCCGCTTTTATCGTTCGGACCGTGTGAGAAGCAGCGGACAGGGATTTGGTCTTGGGCTGGCGATTGCAAGTGAAATTGTAAAACAATGTGGTGCAAAAATTGGATTGGAGACGGAACCGGATGGTAATTGTTTCTTCGTAATATTTCGTTTGAAAGAAAAAAATGAAAAAAGTTGTTGACTTTTGTCGTCAGAGATGGTATTCTATATCTCGCCGCTGAA
>JBJEIZ010000056.1:0-1793 GCA_051877535.1 Brotaphodocola sp. | reverse complement strand
GTAAGCGCATAGTTTCGGGGTGTTCCGGAAACCATTAGAAATCCTATCGCCAGGATGCCTGAACGCTAACATTTTGCTCCATCTGTTCGCTACATTTTTTCTGGACTTCTTCGCTCCAGGGAGCTAGCTTTGCTAACTCATCATCTGACATATCTTTGTTTGGACGATGCTCCAGCAGATATTTCAGATATTCATATAAATTCAGGTTGTATGCCTTAGCCATTTCAACAATGGTAAGATATAGTGCATTGGCATTGGCCCCATCCGGGGTATCGGAGAACAGCCAGTTCTTTCTACCTACTGTTACAGGCCGGATACAGTTTTCGCTTAGGTTGTTGCTTAAGCTACAGCGTCCATCCTCCAGATAGGTCATCAGGAATTCTTCACGGTTCCTGATATACGTAATGGCTTTCTTCAGTTTGCCGTTACTTCCGGGATTTACCTGTTTTAGCCACGCCAAGAAGCCCTCAATGACCGGTTTCTGATCCTTGAGGCGGCGGTTATGGATCTGCTTGAAGCTGAGTCCCTTTTCTTTGTAGAAACGCTCGTATTCAAACAGCTTGTTGCAATAGAGGACTCCCTGTACGGCAGGATTGCTGTAATCCTTTTCGTGTCCTTTTGGAATGGCTTCCAGAAGGTATCTGCGGATGTGTGCAAAGCAACAGCACCGCTTGGTTTCCTTTACTTTGTTGTAACCCTGATAGCCATCCGCCATCAGGTAGAAACCCGGTTCAATTCCTTTGAGGAACTGCTTCGCATTTTCTCCCGCTCTGGTAGGAGTGTAATTGTAGAGAATGATGGGATTAAGTCTATCCTCTCCTGTACGAATCAGCCAGAAGTAAGATTTTGACTGAGCCTTTCGCCCTTCTTCTTTTAGTACCTGAATGGGCGTCTCATCCATCATTAGGAATCTTCGCTTTAGAAGCTCCCGATGGAAGTAATCATACATAGGCTGCATGTATTCCTGCCCGGCTGTAATGATCCAGTGAGCCATGGAAGTTCTGCCTATGGGTGCAGACATCTGCAGGAAATCCTGTTCCTGTCTGTATAACGGGATGTATAGCCCGTACTTTCTGTAAAGGATATATGCAAGCAGCGATTCGGAAGCATAACTTCCGGGAATCAGTGCAGGTCTTCCATTATCTTTGATAAACTGTGGTTCCTCGGTGTCCTTACATTCTGGACAGGCATAGGTGGTTGCGATATATTCAATCCGTTCCAGTTTAGGAGGAGTATAGACAATCTCGCTTCGGATCACTTCTGTTCCGATGGCTAACATTTCACTCCCACATAAAGGACAGATTCTATCTTCTGCAGATAGCGTGTCGACCGGCACCTGCCTGGTGGGGATATCCTTAAACTGTTCCTTTAGAGTAGGTTTCTTCTTGCGGGACTTTTTAGGCTGCTCCACGATTTCAGGCTCGATAAGTTCCACCGGTTTTTCGTCCTCAGAAGGAGTATCAAAAAGACTCAGCTGACCAGATAAATCGTCAATACGTCGCTCACTGGAGGAACCGAACATTTTTTGACGGAACCATGCAAGTTCAGCCTTTAAGTTGTCGTTCTCGGACTGCTGTCGGGCAATGGTGTCATTCAGCGTTTTGATTGTCATATTTAGTTGTGCAATCATATCTTTTAACTCAGAAAGCTGAATATCTTTGCTGCTCCTTGCCATGACTTTTCTCCTTCATTTGATGGTTTTATTATACCACAAAAGAGGCGAAGAAACCAGTAAAATCAAGGGTTTCAGGCAGTCCTCAGAGCCTTTGGCTGTTCAATATCAAGCCCGGACA
>JBJEIZ010000055.1:0-41243 GCA_051877535.1 Brotaphodocola sp. | reverse complement strand
CGCATTGCAGTAAATGCCTCATGTCCCGGAGTATCCAGGAATGTAATCTGCTGACCGTTGATTTCAACCGTATAAGCACCGATGTGCTGTGTGATGCCGCCTGCCTCACGAGAAGTCACATTGGTAGAACGGATTGCATCCAGCAGAGAAGTCTTACCATGGTCAACATGACCCATGACGCAGACTACCGGCGGTCTGGACACCATATCATCTTCGTTTTCTTCATCCTCTTTCAAGAGTTCTGCGATCACATCTACTTTTTCTTCTTTTTCACAAAGAACATCATACTCCATCGCGATTTCTTCCGCTTTTTCGAAATCAATCTCTGAGTTCAGAGTCATGATCTGTCCCTGCATGAACAGTTTCTTAATCAATACCGATGGCTGCAGCTTCATCGCTTCAGCAAGATCCTTGATCGTCAAAACTTCCGGAATGGTAATCATCTTGACTGTCTCTTCTATTTTTTCAACTGTCTGCTTCTGCGGCATGATGAACGGATGCTTAGAAACTTTTCCGCCCTTAGTTCTCGGTCCATCCTCTACCATCTTGGTATTTTTCTCAAATTTATCGTTTTTATAATTGTTGTTATTGCTCTTACGATTGCTCTGCGGCTTGGTCTGGATCGGGGTATCATAATTCTTCGACGAGGATTCTCTCTTTGCACTTCCTCTGTTGTCGCGGTTTCCGCCGTCTCTTCCTGTGCCGCCCTGACTTCTGCCGTCACGAGCGCCGTCTCTTCCTGTGCCGCCCTGTCTGCCGCCGTCACGGTTAAAGCTGTTCTGGCCCTGCGGTCTGCCATCGCGATTATCACGGTTAAATCCGTTCTGACCTGGTCTGCCGTCGCGGTTATCACGGCCTGCACCGCTTTGCCCCTGCACTCTGCCATCACGGTTAAAACCGCCCTGACTCTGTCTGCTGTCGCGGCCTGTACTTCCCTGACCCTGCACTCTTCCATCGCGGTTATCACGGTTAAATCCGTTCTGACCTGGTCTGCGCTCACGGTTATCACGACCTGTACCGTTCTGACCCTGTCTTACGCCATCGCGGTTGTCACGGCTTGTGCTTCCCTGACCCTGGACTCTGCCATCGCGGTTATCGCGGCCCGTGCTTCCCTGACCCTGCACTCTTCCGTCGCGGTTATCACGACCTGTACCACTCTGACCCTGTCTTACGCCATCACGCTTACCCTGACTCTGAGGTCTGTTCTCGCGATTTGCCGGTGCTGCACTTTGATTCTTTCCTTCCCCTTCTGCAGATTTGAAAGTCGCAGCCTTTGGCATACCATTCTGACCCTGTGCTTTTCCGTCGCGGTTCGCATTATTTGCTGCCGGACGCTGCGGTCTCTGCTGAGAGTTCTGCGGACGGTATACTGCCGCAATTTTCTTTTTCGGCGCCTCACCTGCCGGTGCTGCAGCCTTTTTTACTTCTTCATTTATACTAGAAGACTGTGTCTTCACATCCTGATTATTCTTCTGCAAAGTATCAAGTCCCTCCTTACTCATCTTCCCTGCTTCTTTCTCGTTATCGCTTACATTCATTACTTACTACCTCCGATCGCGTTGCCGTCCATGCCTGACTGTTTTAACACTGATTTTGCTAATCCTTCATCCACGATTGCGAGAGATGCCCGCATCTCTTTGCCCATAGCATGCCCCAGTTCATCTTTTCCACCAAAATAACAGATTGGAACTTTATAGTAAGTACACATGTTGGTGAACATTTTCTTCGTATTATCCGAAGCTTCCTCTGATACGATGACCAGATAGGCTTTTCCGCTCTTGACCGCTTTTTCTGTTGAAAACTCACCGCTGACGGTCTTACCTGCCTTCGTCGCAAGACCGATCAGATTCAAAATTCTCTGTCTGCTATCCAAGATGCTCCATCTCCTTTTCCAGTGCCTCATAAACTTCCTTCGGAATTGCCATTTTAAAGGAACGTTCCAGTCCTTTGCCCTTGATTGCCTTTTTCAGACAATCCAGAGATGGACACAGGTAAGCGCCTCTTCCGTTTTTTCTTCCGGTCGCGTCCAGGGTAAAATCACCTTCCGGGGTCTTGAGGATCCGGAGCATCTCTTTTTTATTTTTCATCTCACCGCAGCCGATACACTGTCTCTGAGGAATTTTCTTTGTACTCAATCTTATTCACATCCTATCTGTTATCCTAATAAGCGGTTTTCTGCCTTAACGGTTGCTCTTCACTATTGTTCGGCAGGTTCTTCGGTATAGCTCTCATCAGAAGCAGATACTTCATAATCGGTCTGTAAATCGTCGTAAACGCCCTCTTCCTGATAATCAATACCCATCTGTTCAAACAGACCCATCTCTCTTGCCTGCGTCTCGCTCTTAATATCAATCTTATAGCCGGTCAATCTTGCTGCCAGTCTTGCATTCTGACCCTCTTTACCGATTGCCAGAGAGAGCTGATAATCAGGAACAATCACCTGTGCTTCGCGCACTTCCTCATCAGCTACCACGCAGATTACTTTTGCCGGGCTCAGCGCATTTTCAATCAGGAACGCTGCATTATCATCCCAGGTAATGATGTCGATCTTCTCACCGCGCAGTTCATTCACGATGGAGTTTACACGTGCACCGTTCATGCCCACACATGCACCAACCGGATCCACATTCGGATCGTTGGAATAAACGGCAATCTTCGTTCTGGAACCTGCCTCTCTTGCAATTGCCTTGATTTCTACAATACCGTCTTTCACCTCGGCAACTTCTTCTTCAAACAGGCGTTTTACCAAATCCGGATGAGTTCTGGAAACAGAGATGCGCGGTCCCTTCGGAGTATCCTTTACCTCCAGAACAAATACCTTGATTCTCTCGGTCGGTTTAAACACCTCGGTCTTTACCTGCTCTGTCTCGTTGAGGATGGCATCAACCTTGCCCAGATTTACGCTGATGTTCTTGCCCAGATAACGCTGCACGATACCGGTCACGATATCTTTCTCTTTCTTATACCAGTCGTTGAACTGCTGACTGCGTTCTTCCTCACGGATTTTCTGCAGAATAACGTTCTTGGCATTCTGTGTAGCGATACGTCCAAATGATTTGGATTCGATCGGGCACTGTACCAGATCGCCCAGAAAATATTTCGGATTTTTCAGTTTTGCCTCTGCCAGACAAATCTGAGTCAGCGGATCTTCTACTTCCTCAACTACTTCTTTCTCTGCATATACAGAAAAATCACCGGTATTCGGATTGATCACAACTTTTACATTATCTGCCTTGCCAAAGTGGTTCTTGCAGGCCGTCAGCAAAGAGTTTTCAATCGCTTCCAATAAGGTCGCCTTACTGATATTTTTCTCCTTTTCCAGCAGGTCAAGCGCCTCGATTAATTCTTTATTCATGGTTCTATCCTCCTAAAATCATTCCTGTAAATCGTATGGTAAGATACTAGAAATCAAATGCCAGTCTGATCAGCGCGAGTTCTGCGCGGGCGAATGTTTCTTCCGTGCCGTCCTCCAGCTCAATCGTCACATGTTCCTTGTCGTAGGATTTCAAAACTCCGGTAAATTCTTTCTGCTTATTGCGCGCCTTGAATAGTCTCAGTTCCACCTCGTCCCCCAGACTGCGCTCAAAATCTTTATCTTTCTTAAGCGGTCTTCCAAGCCCCGGGGAACTGACTTCCATGATATAACTGTCATCAATGAAATCCTCTTTGTCCAGCCAGTCACTCAGCTTGCGGCTGATCACTTCACAGTCATCTACCGTAATACCGCCCTCTTTGTCAATGTATGCACGCAGATACCAGTTTCCCGCTTCTTTTACATATTCAACATCCACCAGTTCAAATTGATGTTCTGCCAAAAGCGGAATCAAAAACTTCTCTGTTCTGGACTCATATTCCTCTCTTCTTGCCATTTTTCTCACCTCGCTTGTCTTCGATATCTCTTAAACATAAACGAAGAGTGGACTTCTCAGCCCACTCTCATTTTAATCCATTCATCTTGTTATCATTTAACATTATATCACTGAAATTCCTTCATTGCAAGAGATTTTTACTGAATCTTTGAAAGAATCTCCTGACAAATCGCATCTGCGCTCTTTCCATCCGTTTCAATGATGATGTCCGATGCTGCCTCATACTTTTCTCTGCGCTTGTCCATCAGTTCACGAATATACTCCACCGATTTATTGTTCTCCAGCAGAGGACGGCTGTGGTCGTCCTTCACACGCTCCAGGATCGTCTCCGGTCTTGCCGTCAAAAGCACAACTTTTCCGTTCTTTTTCATCTCAGCCACATTGCATGCGCGCATAGGAACACCTCCGCCGCAGGAGATCACCACATTCTTTTTCAACTGCATTTCAATCAGAAGATTGGTCTCCAGGTCACGGAAATACGGTTCCCCCTTTGTCGCGAAAATGTCAGAAATGCTCATTCCTTCACGTTCTACAATGATCTGATCCATCTCTACGATCTCCATAGAAAACATCTCACTGAGTTTTTTAGAAATCGTGGACTTTCCAGAGCCCATGAAGCCGATCAATACGATATTAAAGTCAAATTGCGTTGTATTTGCAGTCATGTTTGTTATCCTCTCTTTTGATTCCTATTTTTTCTCTGGCAGCTTTTTCGCTTCAACGCGCTGCTGTTCCCGTGATGTATTCATTGTAAATTTTCTGTACGAAAATGTCAAATACATTTGTCATGATAAATATCGCATCTCGCTTCCGTGCCTGTTTTATGCGTCTCACCACCCCCTGTCCCAACGCATATCTTAGGGTATAATTCTCCAAGGAGGTTCCTCTATGACTCCCAAACTGGAAGTTTGCAATGTGAACTTCTCCTATCACTCCCTGGATGGAGAAACCCCTGCACTCAAAGACATCCGTTTTTCTGTACCTGCAGGAGAATTTCTTGCGGTGGTCGGTCCCTCCGGCTGCGGTAAATCCACATTATTATCTCTGCTTTCCGGTCTTCTCAAACCAGAAGAAGGAACTATTTTAATCGATGGAAAACCCGTTTCCGATGCATCGGGAAGTGTTGGTTATATGCTGCAGAAAGACCACTTATTCGAATGGAGAACCATTCTTTCCAATGTTGCACTGGGTTTGGAAATTCATCATAAGCTGAACGAACATACAAAAGAAATGCTCAAAAAAATGCTTCATACCTATGGACTTTCCGGTTTTGAATCTGCTCGCCCGTCTGAGCTTTCCGGCGGCATGAGACAACGCGCTGCTCTGGTTCGTACTCTGGCAATGAGTCCCGATATTCTGCTTCTGGATGAGCCTTTTTCTGCTCTGGATTATCAGACAAGGCTGGCCGTTTGTGATGATATCAGCATGATCATTCGAAGTACCGGAAAAACGGCAATCCTTATCACCCACGATCTGGCGGAAGCAATCAGTACTGCCGATGAGGTGGTGGTGCTGACTGCCCGACCCGGAACCGTAAAGCAGATTCTTCCCATCACATTTGGTCCAGAATATGACAGTCCTTTAAAGCGGAGGAACGCACCAGAATTTTCAAAATATTTTAACCAGGTGTGGAAAGAATTACAAAGCAGCTGACAAACACAAAAAAGCAGTGGGTCCTGCCGTTTAGGAGCGTCCTGCTGCTTTTTTCATACCTATCTATACAAGACAACCTGCAGATGGCAGGTTATCTTGCATTCTTTCCATATACAATTTCTTCAAATTCTTCAATCGGTACCGGTTTGCAGATCAGATATCCCTGACCGGATTCACATCCGGCTTTCTGCAGGATTTCAGCCTGTTCCATAGTCTCCACACCTTCACAGACCACGCGATATCCCATACCTTTGATCATATCGATCAAATGTTTCAGGAAATAGAACCCCTTCTCATTGCTGCCGCAGTTGCTGATGAAAACACGATCCAGCTTTACCGTATTGACCGGAATATCAATAACCATATTAAGAATGGAATAACCCGCTCCAAAATCATCCAGTGCCGTCCGTATTCCCATATCCTGAAGCTGCTGAAACAAACGTTTTGCACTTTCATATTCCAGAACCGTAGCGGTCTCGGTAAGCTCAATCTCTACCAACGACGGTTCCACCTCATACGCATCCAGAATTTCGCGGTATTTTCGTATCGTATCTTCATTTGCCGCATGGAGAATCGAGGCATTGACCGAGATTGGATATAAACGTCTGCCCATCTTTTTACTGCGGGCAAAAAATGCCGCCACCTGTTCAAATACATAAAAATCCAAATCTGTAATACGTCCGTTAGCTTCATAAAGAGGAATAAAAACATCCGGCGTCAGTATTGTTCCGTCCTCTTTCTGCCATCGGATTAACGCTTCCGCACCGATGATAGTACCATCTGCCAAAGAAAATTTGGGTTGCAGGTACACCTTAAACTGCCCCTTTGCCAGTGCCTCATCCATCTTGCTGATTATCTCATGATTTTGAAGCTGCTTCTCTCCCAGAGCCTCATCATAAATCATGACTGACTTTGACCAGCACTGGCGCACCTGCTTACGGGCAAAATTGGCTGCATCGATTACCTCAGAAGCACTCTCAAACTCACTCGTCACTTTACAGATTCCGGTACGGATTCGCAATTTGCATTCCGGCCGCAAAAGCATCTGACGGTGAATAAATTCATCATTAATAAATTGGACTCTCTGCTCCACATTCGGACCGGTCCAGTCAAATGGGAAAAATAAAAGGAACTGATCCGACACTACACGGGTAAAAAACACATTTTCCGTCTGTTTCAGGGTTCCAATAATATAGTTTGCGAAATCTTTTAAAAGCTGATCCCCTGCCGCGTACCCATAACTCTGATTATAGTATTTAAAATTTTCAAAGTCACTATATACCATGGCATAAGAATCTGCATATCCGCCCACAATAATACGTTCTACTTCTTCCCGAAATCTGGCAAACGACAAAAGACCTGTCAGGTAATCATAATCGTTCCCGTATAAACTGCCTGATTCGAAAGCGTTCGGTATCTGTTTTTTTGCCAGATTGGCAGATATGACCTTTGTCAGCTCTCCCAGCTGACGTCGTTTTGTACGGGACCATTGACGCGGCTGACCGCACACCGTATAAGAAATCGCCCCTTCATATCTTCCTTCACAGTACATCGCTGCATAAAGGACCGTTTCTGCATCCCCCTGCAGCAGCATTTTCTGACCGTCTTCCGAATACTGTGACGTATTATCACGGTTTAAGACGACGGTTCCATATTCATCACAACTGTTAAACAACATCAGAAAATCATGCTTTTTAAATTTTGCCCCGGATTCCAATACAGCAGGCGCATGTTTTGTTCTCCACTGATACAGGCTGCTAATCGTTTTTGCGCTAATGTCTACTCTTACGACCGTAATCCGATCCAATTGAAAACGTATGCCCACCACTTCCAGAAGAAGTTTCATGGCTGCCTCAAAACTGTTCGTTTTCTCGAAAATTTCAAAGGCGGTGGCTACGATATCATTCTGGAAATAGCGAGCATCAATGTCCGGATGTCCACTTCGTTCCACGTTAAAATTTTCCTCAAATCTGCGCAGATTATCACAAAACGCGTAGCCATTTCGTCCTCGCTCTTTCACCTGATACAGAGCCCAATCCGCATTTTGAAACAATTGTTCGTAAGTATAACCCGCTGTATTTTCCGGAAGATAACACACGCCTGCACTGCAGGTAAGCGCGTAATCATTTTCCTCAAACCGCAGTTCCCGTGCTGCTGTGATCAGGTCGTTGACACGTTTGACCAACGCATTCTGACCGATATTTTTAAACAAAATAACAAACTCATCTCCGCCTGCACGCATTACAATATCATCTGCCTTACAGCAGCCGGAAAGAAGGACCGAAAAATGTAAAAGTACTTTATCTCCAAATAAATGTCCATAGACATCGTTGACATTTTTAAAATAGTCAATATCAACAACTACAAGACCGCAGGAATCATATGGACTTTTATGTTCCAGGTATTCTGCAATTTTTTCTTTACCAAATGAATGATTATAAAGCATGGTCAGGGAATCACGTGCTGCTTTTTCCCGATAGATCTGTTCCCACGCCCGTTCATCCGTCACGTCCCTGACCCAGCCAAGAAGATAAGTTCTTTTTGTATTTTCATCCACATCCGGAAGACCGCGAAGCAGTTTCCGACACTTTGTTCCTTCATCATTGATCGTTTCCACTTCCAGGACACCGCCTTTCATCTGACGGAAATAATCAATCAGCTTCGTCCGGTCTGATGGACTGATCCGCGGTGTTTTTCCCACATAGTTCAAGTAATCGGTAAGCCTATGCATTCTTTCGTACTCTTCATTATAAAGACACATAATATCATTGTAGGGATCGTATTCAAAAATAACCGCCCCGCTGGTTTTTATAATCTTAATATACTTTTTTAAACGATTCTCTAAATCTTTCTCTGGCATTCATGTCCCCTTTTTCAGTAATTCCCTGTTGAATTTTTCATATTCTTCCAGAGTGTTCACATTTGTCAGCATTCTTACCATGTTCACAGGAATCTGAACCTTGAAAATCCGGGAATCTTCTGCCAGATCACACATCCGATAATTGCCGGTCAGAATCTGCCTCTCTGCCATCTTTGCAGCTGACTTCCGATAAACAGCCGAAAGCGGGTGTATCCGCCCGTTTACAACCGGAACAACTCCCTCATATTGGATTCCCTGTTCTGATTCTGCCTCCAGAAGTCGGTCGCAAAGCCACCGATACAATTCAATTTTTAAAAATGGAAGATCACAAGAAGCAACCATGACAAGCGCATTTGTGCAAGCCGAAAGACCTGCATGGATGCCGCCGATCGGACCGCAATCCGGATAGATATCGTGAACAACTCTGCAGTCTGTATTCTTACTTTTCACGTCTTTTCCATAAGAAACCCAAATCGTTTGGGCCTCTTTTTTCAATTCTGAAATGATCCGCTCCTGAAAGGTCTGTCCTTGAAACATAAGGTTTCCCTTATGATTCCCGCCCATTCTCCTGCTCTTTCCGCCGGCTAAAATCAACGCATCTGCTTTCATGTTGCAAATACTCCCTGAATCATAAGAATGCCTGCGGCTGCCTGATACCCTGCAGCCGTCAGCACTTCTATTATAGTCGGTGTGCGGTCGTTTCACAAGAGCAGGATTTGTTTTAATGAGCAATTTCAGTTTCCTCTGGATGCATGGCAATCGAAAAAAGGCAGCAGCACATGACATAAATCTGTGCTGCTGCCCCTTGTTATCAGTTATCTTGTAGCCATCTCTTAATCATAAAGATTCAAAACCAATTTTGTAGACTGGGATTTAGCTAATCCGGTCTTGCGGGAAATATCAAAAGTATTCATCGTTCCAGTCGCATAGCATGGCTCAGTGGATACCATCAAAGATACCGTATACTGATATGGATTCGAACTGTCAATTTGATAATACATCTCCTTATCTTCATTACGATACCAGCCAGCTTGATTCACTGCATTTTCCAAAAGATAACATACAGACTCATCATTCAACTGCGGTCTTTCCACCCAAAGCTCTGTATCCGGATCCATATAATACCATACTCCATCTACCCTCTGCCATCCGGTCAGATATTTTCCATTTTCCTCATATTTCCAATTTCCATCCTCCAACGGCTCCCACTGCCCCGCAAAAGCAGGCGATGCACTCAAAGCCATCACAGTTGTACATACACATGCAAAACTACCAAATTTTTTCCAAAATCTCACAATAAGCACTCCTTTATTTGATGTTGGAATCAATCGTTTCTTGATCCCTATTTGATTGACATAATATGAATCTGTTTCCTATTATAAAGAAATTCAGACCAGAAATCAATTTCCTAATTCTGAATATTCTGTTAAATTTTGAAAATTTTTCAGGAACTGGAGTGCTTTCTGCTTATTCCGAAACCGGATAGCAATACAAAATCGTTCTATACCGTCAACCAGTAATCACAGAAGATTTCTTTCTTCTCAGGGAATCTTTTTCGTTATTGTGGTGCAAATGATTCCCCGCTCAATCTGAAATCTATAATCCCGTCACAAAATCATTAAAAAATCGAAAAACACAAACCAGAAATGTGAAAGTTAGCAATGATTAAAAATCTACTTCCTCATCATAATAGCAGCATTTCAGCAGTTTCGCCATCTGCTCTGGATTGATTGCTCTTGGGTTGGAGCCTGTGCAGGCATCTCCTACCGCCAGCTCTGCTACCTGAGGCAATTTCTCCATGAACTCAGCTTCGTCAATGATACCTCCCTCATAGTCTTTGATACAGGTCGGGATATCCAGAGCTTCATTCATAGCTTTAATATGTACAATCAGAGCGTCAGTCAGTTCGTCATCCGTAGTTCCTTCCAGACCCAGGAATTTTGCAATCTTCGCATAACGTGCTGCTGCTTCCGGTTCTTTTGCATTGAATTTAATTACCTTCGGCAAATACATTGCATTTGCACAGCCATGTACAATGTGACCACCGCTGTAAGCAGCACCAGTCTTATGTGCCATAGAATGAACGATACCAAGCAACGCATTGGAGAATGCCATACCAGCCAAACACTGAGCATTGTGCATGCGGTCTCTTGCTTCCATATCACCATTATAAGAATCAATCAGATCCGCACTGATCATCTCAATCGCATGCAATGCCAACGGATCGGTGTAATCGCAGTGCAAAGTTGAAACGTATGCTTCAATCGCATGAGTCATGGCATCCATACCGGTATGTGCGGTCAGTTTTTTCGGCATGGTTTCTGCCAGAGCCGGGTCAACGATTGCAACATCCGGGGTAATATTAAAATCAGCCAGCGGATATTTGATACCTTTCTTGTAATCTGTAATAACAGAAAATGCGGTTACTTCCGTTGCCGTTCCGGAAGTAGACGGAATCGCACAGAATTTTGCTTTGGTACGCAGCGTCGGGAAATTGAACGGGATGCACAAATCCTCAAAGGTTACATCCGGATATTCGTAAAATGCCCACATTGCTTTTGCAGCATCAATTGGAGAACCTCCGCCGATGGATACAATCCAATCCGGCTCAAATTCACGCATAGCTGCTGCACCTTTCATAACCGTATCAACCGACGGATCTGGCTCAACGCCCTCAAATAACTGAACTTCCATTCCGGCTTCCTTTAAATATTCCTCTACTTTTGCGAGGAAACCGAAACGCTTCATAGAACCGCCGCCAACAACAACAAATGCCCGTTTGCCTTTCAGAGTTTTTAATGCCTCCAGAGCATCTTTGCCATGATACAAATCTCTCGGTAATGTAAATCTTGCCATAATGTTCTCCTCCTTCTATCTGTTCATGTTTTTACAGGTTTCAAAAGACATGCATAAACATAAAGGAATGTTATTCATGCTCCTTATTTCCTGACATCATATCAACATAATTGTTATTTATTTAACGTCAAAAATATAACATATTTCTGCAGATACGAGAAGATACAAAAAAGGAATACCGATATGCCAAATTCGGTATTCCCTGATTTCTGCCTGATTTCTGCCCGCTTCCTGCCACAACGATTCCCCAGTCTCCGCAAAGAGTCTGTCGTCATCATCCACCTACCGGTGCGCGCTTCTCTGTCTTCATCCGCCCTGCTTCTTCTAAAATCAGCTTCAAAAGTTGCTTCTCAGCCTCCGTCTGCTTATAACCTTTTCTCCATACGGCTACATCCACATAATCGTTTCCCGGTTTACTGCAATCTTTCTGAATCAAACCTGGCCACCCAATACTTCCGTCTGCCTCCGGCGCTTCCCACAAATATGCACTGGGAATACGCCATAAAAGTTCATAAGCACTATCTCGGTCTGACACATGAATTTTCTGCTCTGCCGAGTCTTTCGTTTTACGAAATCCAAAAACCGGTGTTCTTTCATCTTCATAGACAATTTCTACGCAGTCGGCAAGTTCCAGATACGTCAGCTCTTCCTGTTCTGCGAGCGCATGATCTTCTGCCATGCGCACTCGGTACTGCATCCGAAGTATTTCCTGAACAGACAAGTCCTTTTCTCTGAAAATCTTCTTATAATAAGACTCATAAACAAGAGGAAACCGCACAATTCCCAACCGGTACTTCTTCTCTGTAATCAAATCTAAAATTTCCTTCGTATCCGCTTCTTTAAAATAGCATTGAAAATCTCTCTGTCCTCTTACATCCGCAGCAAAACGGACAAATGCTTCCCGGATATAACCGCCTCGCACCGATACAAACCACAAAGACTGCTTTTCCTGTTCACTCTTCTCATGCAGTTTTTTCAAGTCTTCCACTTTTGCCAGCACGTCCCTGGCATATTTTAAAAACTCTTCTCCTACCTCCGTCGGCACAATCCCGCGGCTCGTTCTGCTGAAAATCTGAATTCCCATTTCCTTTTCCAGATCCTTAATAGAACGGCTCAGATGGGGTTGATTCATATAAAGATTTTCCGCCGCCTTCGTGATGGAACCTGTTTTTTCCACCTCAACAGCATACTCCAAAAGTTGTAAATTCATAACCCATCACTTTCTGATTCCATATACTTCCAGATATCTGATATCTACTTTCCAACCATTGTATCAATATTCTTATCGATTTACAACCATGTTTTATGATCTCTCGATTCTCTTTTCAATCAGGGAAATACATTTATATAATCCGGCAGACATGATACATAAAATAAGAATTGACAGCATAACGGAGTCTAATTGAAATGTCTGGCTGGAGTAAACAATCAGGAATCCCAGCCCTCTTTGCGCTGACAGAAATTCACCAATGATCACACCTACCAGGCACAGACCGATATTAACTTTCATATTGCTGACAATCATCGGTATGGAACCGGGCAGCAAAACTTTCCAGAATACATCCTTTTTCGTTCCCCCCAGCGAGTAAATCAGTTTAATTTTATCCGGATCCATCTCTTTAAAGCCATGATACAACGTCAAAACAGAACCAAACACGGCAACTGAAACAGCTGCGACAATAATGGTACGGATATGGTTTCCCAACCAGACAATCAGCACCGGTGCTAATGCGGATTTTGGCAGGCTGTTCAGCATAACGAGATATGGCTCCAATATTTCCGAAGCACTTCGGCTCGACCATAAAAGCACCGCCATGGCAATTCCAATGACTACTACCAATAAAAAACTGATCAGTGTTTCAAATAAGGTAATTCCGGTATGTTCCACAATACTTCCATCGAGCAGCATACGCCAGAAACAACGCATCATTCTGGAAGGTGAGCTAAAAATAAAATCGTCAATGATCGCAAGCTGCGCACATAATTCCCAGACCGCAAGGAACAAAACCAGCAGCATCACACGACAAATAGTTACTTTTTTCTTATGTAAATATTCCTGTTCCAGAAACTCCTGTTGAAGCCTGCTGGGTAACATCTTTTCGCTTGGCTCCATCGCATATCCTCCCCGTCTGACTAATCTTTGACAGTCTGATCTGATAATTTTACTATATGCGGCAGACCATCGGTCAGACACCATTCCTGCAGCAAACTTCCATGTCCATGAATTCACGCATGCAAGCATGGCTCATTCATGTCCGCATGATACGACTTTCAAACGAAAAAATGCGCCCCCGCAATCAGGGAACGCATTTCCATTACACATTTTAACTACTTATTTCACTTTCTGTCAGATTATTTGACACTCAGAGAATACAGCATATTCACATAGTCCAGCGCTGCTTCATTATCATAAACGCTTGATACCTGCTCAATGATTCCCTGCAGAATCGTTCTCTCTCCGCTGTACTTCATGATCTCTCCAATTTCCGGAGTCGGATTCTTGCCATCCTCAGTTTCTTCTATGCATACATCTGCCTTGGTATCCCATACATCTTTCAGTGCAGCACCATTTGCATCTGCCGGAGCATCTGCCTTCGTATCGCCGTTCAGGTCTTTGCTGTCCGTATACATCTTAACCACTTTATCTTCTACATAGTAGTACCAGTCGTATCCGTCTTTTGCTGCCTTCTTATCTTCCACAATCTTACCGGATGTATTAACCAGATAATACAAATTATCGTTCTTCTCCCAAGGAAGCCCGCTGCCGTTCATCGTACCTACAAAGTGGATGGTATCACCATCTTTATTCTTATTCGCTGCAGCAACTTTTGTAGATCTCAGAACGTCCGTATCTACCTGGAATACGATTGCATCGTCATCATTCACATTACCGCTGGCATAAAACAGCCGATATTTCTCATCTGCGTCCGCGGTCATCTTATAACCAAACTTATAGATGTATTTGCCGTCCTTGATGCCGTTGACACCCTTACCTTTACCGTCAACACCACCGCTCTTGGAGAACTCAAAGGTTAACGGAAGACCGCTAACATATACGGTAGAAGTTCCGAATCTCATAGCGCCATCGGTATCTTCGTTATTGCCAAAATAGTACAGAGAACAATGAGAACCCGGAATGTGCATAGGCAGATATTTCTCATCATCTGCATTCAGGCAGTCCAGCATATCTTTGATATCCATATTGGACTCATATACATTCAAAATCTTGCCGTCTACCACTTTCAGAGCACACAGACCGGTCAGCATTGCGCCTCCCTTGCCGGTAGCACTTCCATCCTCATAAAACTCCGGCCAGAATCCGTAATAGTTGCCATTAATCTTCTTAATTTCGCCCTGATATACCTGACCATCACCATTTGCATAATACCATCTTTCGGTCTCATCATCTGCATCTTTTTCTGCAAAAGAAACGCCGTAATCTTTAAAGGTATTCTCAATATTGTCATTCGGAGCTACCACCTTAAACCAGCCCTTATTTGCGCGAGCACCGTCTTCCGGATTGCTGTAATACAGCCAGTTGGAACCTGTTGCATGCGCATTCGCATTGCTGTCCGTTGTCAATGCCCAGGAATAAGCCATAACGCCGCGCTCATCGAAACCATATTTCTTACCGTTAATACTCTTGTCGGTCTTCATGATGCTTCCTGCTTCTGCAGTGTATTTCTTACCATTTGACTTGAACCAGAACCAGTATTCCTCATCTTCCTCGGTTTCGCTATCATAAACAGTCAGTTTCTGCCAACCGGTCTTCATCGCACCGTCTTCCCAGGAACCCAGATAATAAATATCCTCATCTGCAGCATTTGCATTCCAGTCTTCGTCATCGGTCAGTCTCTCGCTGTCACCGTTTACCCAGCCATACAGCATCTTGCCATCTTCATCAAATGCATATTTCTTGCCGTCGATGGTACGGAACTTGGTTTTTCCATTGCCGGATGCCTTGTATGCTTTACCGTTTGCCTGCATGTAATAATAATTGAACTCAGCCGGATCTTCCTCATCATCCTGTTCTTCATTTTCCAGCTTCACCCAGGAGTTGCTGATCATAACACCATTTTCATCTACAAAATAGATATCGTCATCATCTTCAATCAGCTTGCTGACTGCCATAGCGCCGCCCAGCTCACTGTCCAGCCAATACCAGTTCTCACCAGACTTTTTCCATTCATCTTCCACTTTGTTGCCGTCTTTGTCGTAATAAAACCACTGTCCATCATCTTCTACCCAGCCGGTCGCTGCAAAGGAAGTCATGGAAGCTCCAAGAGCTAACAGAGTTGCTGCACAAGTAGTTACAACGAATTTGGTTTGCTTTTTCACAGTTTTTCCCCTTTTCAAAATTTAAACATATCTCCGGATACCCGCATTTTGATTCTTCATTTTGATCTTTCATTATTTTGAATCTCATTTATTTTGGGTTTCCATTATTTTTAGTTTCAAAGTTTTTTCAAGGGCAAGTATACAAAGAACATGTTGATTTGTCAACATTTTAATATAAGTTCAGCGAATCTCAACAAAGAACCTGCGACTTTATGTGACATTTCTTGTCTGAAATGTCAACTTTTCTCCATGGTACATGGAGAAATCCTCATTTTACAACGTGCCAGAATAATGAAAGGCGAGCCATCCATGCAGCTCGCCTCATATCGTGGTTCTCTATTCTGTTAATTAGTCAGAAATCCTTTTCCGATAATCTCGCTGGAATCGGAAATCAAAATAAACGCGCTTGGCTCCGTATGTTTGATAAAGGTACGCAGCCGCATAGCCTGTCCGCGCTTCATCGTTGTCAAAATGATCGTTTTTGTGTGATGGCTGAACGCTCCCTTCGCCTCATACACCGTAGCTCCGCGATGCAGATCATGAATAATATATTCACAGATTGGGTCCGGATCATCACAGATGATATTAAAACATTTACACTTATTAATATTCTCAATCACACTGTCGATCACCAGGGACTTGGCCAGCAGACCCAGCGCAGAAAACAGTCCCGTAGTCGGCCCAAACACAAAAAATGACAGCAGCACGGAAGTAATATCTACCACAAAAAGTGCTGTTCCAATATCAAGACTGCTGTGTGCTTTCACGATCATAGCTATAATGTCTGTACCACCGCTGGACGCTCCGATGTTAAATAATACTGCCGAACCAACTGCCGGCAGAAAAATTGCAAATACCAATTCCAGAAGCGGTTCTTCGGTGATCGGAGCCGTCATCGGGCAGATTTTCTCTAAAAAAGAAAGACCAAATGACATGATCAATGTGGCATAAACGGTTTTCAAACCTACATCTCTTCCCAGAAAAAGAAACCCCAAAATCAACAGCAGATTATTCAAAACAAAAGTAAAGCTGCTGGCCGACCAGCCGGTCAATCTGCTCACCAACGGGGAAAAACCCGTCACACCTCCGAACGAAAAATGGTTCGGAAACTTAAAAAAATATACACCGATCGTCATAACGATCATACTCATCGTAATCAAACTGTACTCAACAAACGCTCGTTTTGTCTTATCTTCTATACTTGATAAAGCCATGTCAATATCCTTCCCTTTTCCCTGCATTTTTAAGCCAGACACACTATAACTCTTTCCCAAGAGAAAGGCAAACATTTATATATCTGGAGAAACCACAACCAAAACATTGTACCTGTTTTCTTTTTGGTCCGTTTTCAGTTTCTGCTTTCAGCACCATTTTTTACACGATTTCACCATTTATACTTGCATGCTTCCATACAAATATAGTAAAATCATATGATTATCAGGTAATGAACCGTTACCAGATCCCAAAGCAGAGAATTGTCACACAAAAGGATATTAATATGCAAATCAACGATAAACCTTACCATTCCCTGGATTATGAAATGAAGAAACGTTTTGGAACGAAAGTCTATAAGATTGCATTGGACGGCGGCATGACATGCCCAAACCGGGACGGTACTTTAGGCACACGTGGATGTATCTTTTGCAGTGAAGGTGGATCGGGAGATTTCGCTGTACAAAAGAAGACTTCCGTTCTTGCTCAGATTGACGAAGCAGCGGCCCGGATCAGCCGCAAACTCGGAACATCCAAGGCTGCCTACATCGCCTACTTTCAGTCCTATACCAACACTTATGCCCCCGTTTCCTACCTGCGGGAGCTGTTCTTTGCAGCAATCGGGCATCCGGACGTCAAGGTGCTTTCCATTGCTACCCGCCCCGATTGCCTTTCTGACGAGGTTCTGGATCTTTGCGCCGAACTGAATCAGATCAAACCGGTATGGCTGGAATTAGGTCTGCAGACCATCCATCCGCAAACAGCCAAATTCATCCGCCGAGGATATGACCTTAACTGTTTTGAAGATTCCCTCTTCCGCCTCCGGGCGCGCAATCTGGAAACCATTGTTCACGTAATTCTCGGTCTTCCCGGTGAAGACCGAACAATGATGTTGGACACGGTTTCCTATCTTTCCGATATAGGGATTCAAGGCATCAAATTACAGCTTTTACACATTTTAAAGGGCACAGATCTGGCTGATTTTTATGAAAAGCAGCCCTTTCCTGTGATGGAATTGGATGAATATCTGGATCTGCTTCTGGACTGTATTGCCATCCTCCCTCCGGAAATTGTCATTCATCGTTTGACCGGAGATGGTCCGAAAAATCTGCTGATTGCACCCATGTGGAGTGCAAATAAGCGCCTGGTCTTAAATACATTGACCAGACGCCTGAAAGAACGTGGAATCACTCAAGGCTGCGGCATCACGATCCCGTCCTCAAAAATAACTCCATATGAAATCGATGTCAAATAATCATAAAATTCCTGTTTCCCTTTCGAATCGGTAAGCATTCGGGTATATCCTCCACTTGAGGTTCCCGGATGCACGATGAGGGATGGCGTTTCACTCAGTTCTACTTCCAGAAGCATCGTCCGCGGAATAGAACTTCCAAAAACGAAATTTCCAAGACTGTAAACAATAGGCTTATCATTGTAATATTCCACACCTTGAAGCACATGCGGATGAGAACCAATGACCATATCTGCACCGGCATCAATATATTGCTTTCCCAGCTCTCTCTGGTAAGTTTCCGGGTGTTCCGCCCGCTCAATCCCCCAATGGACAAACACGATCACATAATCATTCGTCTCAGAAAGCGTTCGAATCTCTTGAAGCAAAAGTTCCGGATCATACGTGGCAAGCATACCCGGATGATTTCCGTGAGCAGCCCACTCTGCCACCGGAATCACTCGTGTCGCGCCGATGATCGCAATTTTCTTATTCTGAATTTCAATCTCTACCGCGCGCTTTGCCTCATCGAGATTCGCCCCTGCTCCGGTGTGCCAAATCCCTGCCGCATCTAAAATATCACAGGTATCAAGGAGCGCATCCGTGCCGAAATCCAATGCATGATTGTTAGCCACACTGACGCCGTCCACGCCCATCTCTTTTAGTACAGACACCCTCTCCGGAGACAATCGAAATGTATACTGTTTATCCGGTGCCTGAGTTCCGCGATCACTGAATGGGAATTCTTCATTCACAAAAAAGAAATCCGCTTCATCAATCAGCCGACGATATCCATCATCCAGAACTCCCTGGATTCCTCCTGCCTTTTCGTAAGCACCAAGCACATGATCAGACAGAAGAACATCCCCGGAAAACAGCAGTCTTACCGGCTCTCCTGTCTTCGGTGCATCTGCAGAAGATGTATCCTCACAACTGGTGTCTGCAGGCGCATGTTCCGCCTCTTTCTGTTCAGAAGTTTCCGTTTCTATGGAAATGATCTCCTCCTCAGTCTCAATCACAATATCTGCCTGACCGACAGCCACAGTCTGTTCCTGATGACTGGCAGCACAGCCGTTCACCCACACAGCAGCCAGCATGCATGCCGTCAGCAAAAATTTATGTTTCATATCACTTATTCCTCTTCAACAGCGGTCTGAATATTACGCCCACAGTGGTCTTCCGGCATTCACAAAGTTTCCCCAAACGAAGCATTTAAACGATTGCCAAAATCACTCCGCCATCACCGGCATACACCGTTGCAACTCCGGCAGTTTCTGTAATAACAATTTCCAAAAAACGGGCACGTTTTTCCAGTTCAGCCTTCACCTGATCTGCACGCTGCGGACAGTTGCAATGTGCGATCACCGCACGCTTGGAAGCGGTATCTCCTGACTCTTTTACTGCCGTATCACACATCACATTAAATGCTTTATTTAACCCTCTGGTCTGATTCAGTTTGATGATCACACCGTGGTCTCCCCCCATAATCGGTTTGATATTCAGCGCCGTTGCAAAGAACGCCTGAAGTCCTGTCAGACGACCATTTTTCCGCAAAGTTTCCAGAGAATCAAGCACGAAATAAATTTTCTGCGTATCTCTCATCTCCAAAATTTTTTTCGAAACTTCTTCAAAACCGAGTCCCTGTTCGTACATGTCGCGAATCCACATGCCCAAATTCAATTCACCGCAAGAAGCAGATTCGGAATCAATGACCAGAATATTTTTCGATCCATGTTCTTCCTCATATAGGGATTTTCCAAGCAGCGCACTGTTATAACTGCCGCTTAAATGACTGGACAGTGTGATCACAAACACATCCTCCTCCGGACATTCGTATGCAGTTTTAAACGCCTCCGGAGATGGACACGCACTTTTCGGACAATTATGACTCGCCTTTACCAGTTCCAGAAAATATTTCTGATCAAAAGTCTCGTCATCAACCACAATCGTATCATCCACCTGCAGCGTCAGCGGTACCGTCTGGAATCTTTTATCTTTTTTCAGCTCTGCTGTCAAGTCTAGACAACTATCACCAATAATTTTATAAGCCATTTCATTCCTCCAAAAGATCTCTTCACGTAGTTTTAATTACTACTTTGATTATACCACACATGAGATTAAATGCAATATGACAGAATTGGCATGATGACCCAACCGCGCATCAAAAGAAAATCCTCCGTGACAGTTACACTACTATCTCGGAGGATTTTTACATAACAGCCATTTCCAGTTGGCATCAAAAACTGATTACGCAAATGCTTTTGACAACTCCATCATAATCTCATTGGAACGGGCAATAAATGCGGTCATACGTTCCGGAGTCAGGGTTCCATGGCTAAGCAGCGCCAGATCATACAGCTGTTCACAGAACTTGGCAGTATTTTCACCATCGCCGTGATTCAGAACATACTGTACCAGCTGATTGTTGGCATTCAGGGTCAGAGTTTCACCTGCACCGCCGAACATAGACGGATCCATGCCATACATATTGTACATCTTCATCATATCCTGCATACGGCGGCTCTCCTCCGATACGGTAAGCACAGAAGAAATTCCGGCATCTTTCAGTTTTTCAACTTTAATCTGCAGCTTGTCATTATTCAGCGCTTTCTTAAAAATCTCAGTCAAATCTTCAGTAACTTTCTTGAATTCCTCATCATCTTCGTTCACTTCTTCCTTGAAAACGTTATTCAAATCTGCATCAATACGCAGGAATTTCAAACCTTCGTTCTTGGATTCCAGGTGTCCGATAAACGGGCTGTCAATGTTATGCGGAAGGATCACAGCATCCAGACCTTCCTTCTTAAACATGTTAATATACTGGCTCTGTTCTTTCTCGTCTGTCACATAGAAAATGGTATTTTCATGTTTCTCCTTATTTTCCTCCAGGCAGTCTTTCAGAGTCAGATACTTGCCGTCAAGATTCTTAAACAGGATATAATCATTCATCTTTCCTGCAAATTTCTCGTCCTTCAAGCAGCCGAATTTGATAAACGGAGCGATATCGTCCCAGTATTTTTCATAGGATTCACGGTCAATCTTACACATTCCGGACAGTTTATCTGCCACTTTTTTGGTAATGTAATCAGAAATCTTCTTCACAAATCCATCGTTCTGCAGTGCGCTTCTGGACACGTTCAGAGGCAGATCCGGACAGTCAATAGCACCCTTTAACAGCATCAGGAATTCCGGAATCACTTCCTTAATATTGTCTGCGATAAATACCTGATTGTTGTATAATTTAATCGTTCCTTCAATCGAATCGTATTCGGTATTGATCTTCGGGAAGTATAAAATACCCTTTAAGTTAAACGGATAATCCATGTTCAGATGAATCCAGAACAGCGGTTCCTTAAAGTCCATAAATACTTTGCGGTAAAATGCGCGGTATTCATCGTCTGTACACTCATTCGGATGTTTATTCCACAGCGGAGTCGTATCATTCAATGCCACCGGTCTTTTCAGAATTTTATACTTTTCTTTAGCCGGAGTCACTTCTACGGTCTCTTTTTCACCATTTTCATTTTCTTTTTCTTCCGTCTTAGCCGGCTCTACGATCGTCTCAACGACAGTATCTTTATCTGTCAGTTCATCCTTTTCGACGGTCTCATATTCCTGCTCTGCCTTTGCATTCTTTAAATAAATCGGAATCGGCATAAAGGAACAGTACTTTTCCAGGACTTCTCTTGCACGATACTCATTGGCAAACTCATGGCTGTCCTCATTCAGATACAAAGTCATGGTGCTGCCCATCTCTGCCTTGTCACCGTCCTTCATCTCGAACGTCAGTCCCCCCTCAGATTCCCAATGAACCGGGGTGCTTCCTGGCTTATAAGACAATGTATCAATGGTCACCTTGTCTGCTACCATAAATGCAGAATAAAATCCCAGACCAAAATGACCGATGATCTGATCTTCATTCGCTTTATCTTTATACTTTTCAAGAAAATCCTGTGCACCGGAAAATGCAATCTGGTTGATGTACTCGTCCACTTCATCAGCAGTCATTCCAAGACCATTATCCGTAATGGTAATCGTCTTCTCTTCCGGATTCACCGTTACCTGAATCTTATATTCCATATCCTCCGGTTTGGTAAATTCGCCCATCAATTCCAGCTTTTTCAGTTTTGTAATCGCATCACATCCATTGGAAACCAGCTCGCGATAGAAAATATCATGGTCAGAATACAACCACTTTTTAATAATCGGGAAAATGTTTTCACTATTAATCGATAAATTACCTGTTCTGCTGCTCATTTCAAAAATCACTCCTTCTATACTAACAATTCCAACCGCTTGTCGGAACTTCTGAAATGTATTTTAATACCTGATTCCCGAAATGTCAACAAAAAATCAGCACTCATTTGCAATGAGTGCTAACATTTTATACTTTATTTATACTTATTTTATTTTTAAACTTATGCTGCTGTATACGGCATTTCCTTCTGCTTCATAAATAATTTCACTGCTGCATCCCACTCCACTTCAATCTGGTGATCCAGGGTGAAGATTTTCAATGAGGTGCCAGTCACACAATGCAGTGTCCCGTTCTCATAGCGAATGTTCAGATACAATCCGCCTATCTGATCGGCACGGATATCCAACTCTGCATACTTTAAAAAAACCTCCACATCCGCAGACGACAGCTGCAAGGTGATCTGAAAACTTTCCGGCAGTTTTTTCCCTTTGATCAGAGAAAAACAAAATGGTTTTAAGGTTTTCCACGCTGACAATTCCTCGATTTTTTTCAGTTCCAGTTCCTCGTCGGAATAATATCCCTGACGGACACGTCCATCAATCCTAAAGGTGTTGAACGTTACGATCGAAACCTCCCGCACCAGCCATGTGTCAAATACATCTCCCACAAACAAGTTCGAAGTAAAACATTTTAAATCCTCCATCTTCAGTGCAACCATATCCGTTCCCCCATCTGCCATCGCCCACACTCGCATCCTGTTTCCTGCGCCGCATGATTCTGCATTATTTTTTCTGCTTCTGCATCATTTCCTGATACAATTCAAAGAATTCTGTAGTCGTTGACATTTCCTTATCAAATGTCAGTTTATCCCAGAACGAACCGCCGATATTGATCTCATGTTCCGCTTCAAACGCCTCATAAACAGCACGGAAAGCCAGATTTTTACGCTGCAAAGCCAGTTTTTCCTTTCGCTCCAGAGTGGCTTGTTCATCAAAATCATTGATGCATTTTACGATATAAAACGCATTTTCTGACTCTACAACCGGACTGATTTCCCCTGTCTCCAGCGAAAAAACTTCTTCTTCATAAGATGCCGGACGTTCCCCGCGTCCGATCGATTTTTCAATTGCCGGATCCTCCGACATCGTCTTTGCAATCGCCAGAAAATCTGCTTTTTCTCCCGTCACCTGCTCATGTACCGCAATTGCTGTGTCCATATCTCCTAAACAAATTTCCTGAATCGTGATCACTCTTGCCTCGCTGTCACTAATCTCCAGGTTCGTATCCTTTGTCACCTCATCAATCAACCGGTTTGCACGGTGATAAGCCTCATACATCGTGTAAACGTCATCACAACTCGCTCCGGTGTACTTTCGGTCCTCTTCGCTCATTGATTCATAAAAACGATCTGCCAAATCATGCAGCTGTTCCTGTTCCTGACCGGTCAGAGAAATTCCATACTCATCTGCCAGAAGATTCGTTGTCTTTAATTCTTTTAAAAACTTCTGTACCTCAGAAAGCAGATAATTCTGAAATGTATTCCCATCGTCATCAACCTGTACCTGCCAGATCTGATCGGTATAAACCGCCTCATACCGGTTGCGTTCCGTTGCCACGATCAGCATATTCTGCGCATCCGTATATCCCTGGCTCATCTTTCCGTCAGATACGATAGGAATCCCGCCTCCACAGCCATTCATAATCGGAAGAACCAAAGCAAACGTGGCTGCCAGAAACCACTTTCTGAACTTCTTCATTTATGAAAATTACTCCTTTTTACAATATAAGTTTCAAGATTTTCAGGACCCCATCCCGAACATTGGTATCTGCCTGAAAACGTGCCGCTGCCTTGACTTCCGGACGTGCATTGCCAATGGCAAAACTATAATATGCCTGTTTCAGCATTTCTATATCATTGAGCTGATCACCAAACGCCATCGTCTCCTTTGGCGAAATGCCAAGGCTTTCCTGCAGAAGTTTTACTGCGTGTCCTTTATTCACGCCCAGCGCCATGCAATCCATCCACATATCACCGGAAATGGTGATTTTCATCTTGTTTCCGTACTGTTCACGAAGTCCTTTGGTGGCAGACTCTATATCACTCTTGCGATAAGCAGAAATTTTAATGAAGCGATCGTCAACCTTTGTTACGTCTTCCACGCGTTTGACACGGAATTTATAACCGTCTACCAGCCAATGATAGAAATCATCATCAAAATCATCTAGATAAACCACATCCGGTCCGCTGAGCATAACCGTCAGTCCTTCTGCACGAATATCACGCACCATATCCATCACCAGTTCCCGGTCGATGGTAAACAGCTCCAGATTTCTTGCGGCACATCCCACATATGCTCCATTATCAGAGAGATAAAAAATACGCTCCTTAATCGGTTCAAACACAGCATCAATACTTCTCCACTGCCTTCCACTTGCCGCTGCAAACTGTACTCCGCGGTCGCGAAGTTTTGTGATCACTTCAAACAGCTCCGGATTCAGTTCATGCCCGCCGTCCTGCAATAGTGTACCGTCAATATCGGAAACAATCAATTTAATCATAATGTATTCTCCTTAATTACCATATGCTCATAACTTAACACAGATATGCCTGTTCTGTAAAGTCCATGTTCCGTGAAGTCACAATGAGACCATGTCCGGGCGTTCAACAGTCCATCCATGGTCTCTTTTGCTGCCAAGCATACCACAAATCCGCCAGCAGCGGACTTTCTGGTTATGGTTATGGAATTTCTTATTACAGAAGTTTTGCTCTCAGTTCTTCACCGCTCTTTGGAGAAAGATATGCCGGTGCAATATCAAATACGGTCTTGCATCCCTTCATTCCCTCCTGGCTCATGCGATATACAGCTCTTGCATAAGCGGCAATGACAGACGCGGTAAATTCCGGATTGGAATCCAATTTTAAGCTGTACTCAATCACGTGCTGATGTTCCCGATCCAGTCCTGTTTTACCGGTGCGAATCACAGAACCGCCATGCGGAAGTCCACTGTGGTCACGTTTTAATTCTTCCTCAGAAATAAAATGTACCGTGGTGTCATAATCAGAAAAATAGTTCGGCATCGTCACGATTGCTTTCTCGATTGCTGCCAGATCTGCACCTTCCTCTGCAACAACAAAGCATTCTCTGGTATGCTTCTCTCTGGTTGTCAATTCCGGATTCTCGCCATTTCTGACTGCCTCAACTGCTGCAGGTACCGGAATGGTGTACTGTCTTGCATCTTTTACACCTGCAATGCGACGAATTGCATCAGAATGTCCCTGGCTTACACCCTTTCCCCAGAACGTATAGTCATGTCCCTCCGGAAGGATCGCATTGGCATACAGGCGATTCAGAGAGAACATACCCGGATCCCAGCCACAAGAAATCACAGCCACTTTTCCATTCTCTTTTGCTGCTGCATCAACCGCTGCAAAATGCTCCGGAATCTTCGCATGTGTATCAAAGCTGTCCACTACATTGTACATCGCTGCATACTTAGGAGTCTGCACCGGAAGATCGGTGGCACTCCCGCCGCACAGCACCAGTACATCGATCTCATCCTGCATATGCTCCAACTCATCTGCGTGAAGCACTTTCACTCCAGCCGTTCTAACCTTTACCTGCTCCGGGCTTCTTCTGGTAAATACAGCTGCAAGCTCCAGATCCGGATTCATTGTAATCGCAGCTTCCACGCCTTTACCTAAATTTCCATATCCTAAAATACCAATTCTGATCGACATGTATAACTCTCCTTTAAATATTCTGTTCTGATAAAAATCAAAATCAATTTTTCTAGTATTTTAACACAATCTTTTGCATATGCAAATATTTTTTTACAAATTTGGATTTATTCTTCAACATGCAAAAGGACTGGTTGCAGGAATCCGGGAATCGGATTATAATCAGGAATATACAGAAAAAGGGAGGTCTTCTCATGGTTAGAAAAACAGATGTAAAATTTGTCGAGCATTTACGCGGCGGCGACGGCACCGTCGAAATCCGCCATATCATAACGAAAGAAGAGCTTATGGGGCACGGCTCCATGTATGCTCATGTCATCATTCCACCTCATGGTTCCATTGGGTTCCATCAGCATGTGGATAACACCGAACCCTATTACATTATCAAAGGGGAAGGGGTTTTCGTCGATCATGACGGTTCCAGAACCCCGGTGAAAGCCGGTGATGTCTGTGTCATCGAAGTCGGTCAGAGCCATGCAATGGAGAATCCGAACGAGGAACCGCTTGAGATGATCGCACTGGTTTATAATGAAGCAGGGAAATTAATCTGATTTTGATTACAATTTTCCATTTACATTTCAGAAATTATCGAGTATAATATGAGAGTTGATGTAATTGCTGCAGTCAGATGTTTGTTGTGGCGTGCATTCACCAACTCTGGAGATATAGCGAAGCGGCCGTAACGCGGCGCACTCGAAATGCGTTTGTCGGTTCACCCCGGCACGAGGGTTCGAATCCCTCTATCTCCGCTGGATTATTGCAAAAGGGGGCTGTCGCACTTCATGTGACAGCCCCTTCGTATATCCTGACAGAAATATTATGCATCCAGCCATCATGTGCCTCATTATGTTCTATCCCCTTATTTTATCGAATTTTTCAATTACACACTCGTGTTTCTTGCTTTTCTTATCATAGTTGATGCCCACCAGCAACAGATTTCCGGAATACTCATCCAACGATCCCATATATTGCCTTTCCTTAATCTGGCTGATTGCCTGTACAACGGAACCCGGGCTGTATACAGATTTTACCCGCCGAAAACAATAACCGTCATACCATTTTTTTACTTCCCAAAAATCCATGCCGTATTCCTGGCAAAGATTCTGCACCTCATTTTCTGTGAATCCCACATATTCTGCAAGTTTTTTCGGCTGAAGCATGGAGTATTCCCTAAAATCTGTTAATGCAGATTGCGTTCCATATTTCTTAATCGGCAGAATTCCGGTCATATAAGCTGCTTCAATCATTTTATCCGTTAAACTGCTTTTAAAAAGTCCGCGAAGCAGCTGAAGATATTCTTTCTGCAAATCGATGTCATCTTTTGCTTCCCGGAACAAAGCATCCCATTCATCAATGATTATGATAAATTTACGTTCTGTTTTTTCTGCGATTTTTGCAAGCATGACAGGTAAGGAGTTTACCTTTTCAACGGAAGGATAAATACTGCTCAATTCATCTATGACCTGCTCCTGAAGGTATGACACTGTATTTTTCACATTCTGTTCTGTCGAAATAAACCAGGTAATATCCAGATAAATGACATCATACCGATTCAAATATTTTTCATAATTCGGATCCCTGGCAATCTCCAGGTCACAAAATAAATTTCTCGAATCACAGCTTTTATCGTAATAGGCGCATAACATCTGTGTTGCAAATGATTTTCCAAATCTTCTCGGTCTGCTGACACATGTTAATTTATCTTTTGTCCCCAGTGTTCCATTGATAAAGAAAATCAGACCTGTTTTGTCAACATAAAGCCCTTTTCTTACTGACTGAAACCCTGCATTGCCAACATTCAGATACATTCCCACATTAATCACACCTTTCTGTCTCATTACTTTATTGTAATACAGAACAGACTGCATTTCCAGATGTTTATAAAAAGATAATATCAAAAAAGAACAGGGGTACCGTACCAGGCAAGGTTCCAATCGTAAAGAAAATCATTGTTTCGAAAAAAACTGTTCCACACCATCTGTCAGTCCATCTGCCAGCTTCGTCAACGCCGCAGCCCCATGATCCGATGTCTTATCTCCCAGTTCAATATCTACCGATGGAATAGTAGAATAAGAGGTCTGAGTCAAATCCATCGCCATGGTTCCATTTGAAAAAATCTTCACACCGGCATTTCTCAATCCTGCGATCAGACTGTCTCCCAGCGCATGATGCTTCTGCCAGTTGGAAGCCACCGGCTCCATGCTGCGGTAAGATGCCACATCCGGCACACTCATATAAAATGCGCCTTTATCTTTTGTTGTAGAATCCCAGTGAAGTGCAATATGGCAGTCTGCCATTTGATTGGCAATTACAGTCCTGGCAATGTTATCCAACTGCACATCGTCGCTTTCCCGAATCATCAATACATCATAGCCACGGGCAAGAAGTTTATCTTTCAGCACTTTCGCCAACGCCAGCGTCACTTTCGCTTCTGGTGTTCCATCTGCGAAAGTCATCCCTCCGGACACTGCCACTGCAGAAACTGCACCTGCACTCGTGGTTCCGCTGGTCACTTTCGCAGTTCCGTCCGGATGACACTGCGTTTTTACAGATTCACCGCCGCGTGTGCCGTGACCGGCATTGACACAGACCGTTTTTCCCTTACGTTCCGCCGCCTCGGAATGATACAAAACCGCATTGCCTGAAGTAATTTTTGCAAAATTCGCATATTTCCAATTCGCGTTCAGGCTGACTGTCTGCTTATTTTCACTGTTTGATACAGACGCATTTGAATCATCTGCCGTCTGTGCAGCCGTGTTCTGCTTTGCTGTTGTCTGCGTGGTCGTCAAATATCTGGATGCCACATACCGTTCCTGTCCCTTGTAGATCACACGGCTCCATTCTGTGCTGTATCCTACACGCATCAGTTCATCACCCACATGCAGAATACCGACAATTTCCGCATCCATTCCCGGTGCATTCCGCACATTCAGGCTGCTGCCTGCTGCGTACACAACTTCATTCCGCGTTTCCATCGCCACAGAAGGCACTTCTGCAAATGCCTGCGCCGGAATTGTCAACGCCAGCAATATCATCATTCCCGCTGCTGCCGCACCTTTTCTCATAAAATCGTGCCACCTCCAACTACATAGTCACCATCGTAAAATACCACTGCCTGTCCAGGTGTAACTGCCCGCACACGCTCAAGGAAACGACATTCCACACGGCCATCTTCCAGTTCCCGGATTCTGCACGGAGCACCTTGATGACTATATCGGATCTTAGCCATAACCTGCATTTCTTCTCCATGCAGTCCATCAATCGACATCCAGTTCACCCGGTCGCAGGTCAGATGGTCCGTAAATACATCATCAGCATCACCGATCACCACCTCATTGGTTTCCGGGCGAATTTCTACAACAAATACCGGTCGTCCCATGGACAGATTCAAACCTTTTCTCTGACCAACCGTATAATGCGTGATTCCTTCATGGACTCCCAGTATATTGCCGTCTTTGTCCACGAAATTTCCTTTTTTCAGCTTTACATCTGTATTTTCTTCAATAAATTTTGCATAATCATGATCCGGGATAAAGCAAATTTCCATGCTGTCTGCCTTATGTGCCACCTGCAGATCCAGTTTTTCTGCTATCTCACGAATTTCCTGTTTGGTATATGCGCCCACTGGCATCAGTGTTCTCGAAAGCTGCTCCTGTGTCAGATTATAAAGTGCGTAGGTCTGATCCTTTGCCGCAGTTGCAGATTTGCGCAGCGCATAACGACCATTCGGAAGCTGTTCTACCCTCGCATAATGACCGGTTGCAATATAATCCGCGCCAATATCCATGCTGCGTTTTAACAGGGATTCCCATTTGACATACCGGTTGCACGCAATACACGGATTTGGTGTACGTCCGTGAAGATACTCGTCCACAAAATAATCCATGACATTTTCTTTGAACTCTTTTTTAAAGTTCATGACATAATACGGGATTTCCAGCTGCCATGCTACGCGCCTGGCATCATCCACCGCGCTCAGACCGCAGCAGCCGCCGTTTTCCTCCTGAACGATTTCCTCCTCGTCCTGCCAGATCTGCATAGTGACGCCGATCACGTCGTATCCCTGTTCTTTCAGCAGCCAGGCGGCTACCGATGAATCGACGCCGCCTGACATGCCAACCACTACTTTTTTCTTCTCTGCTTCCATCTTAATAATTCTCTTCTTCCTCACCCTCATGGATATCACTCTTCGGCTTCTTCAGTCCTTCAATCTGAATGCCGTTTTTCTCTGCGTAATCCCACAATGCCGCATGAATGGCTTCCTCTGCAAGCAAGGAACAGTGAACTTTTACCGGCGGAAGTCCGTCAAGAGCTTCCATAACTGCTTTATTGGTAACGTTCAATGCCTCTTGTACTGTTTTTCCTTTTACCATTTCCGTTGCCATACTGCTGGTTGCTACCGCCGCGCCGCAGCCAAAGGTTTTAAATTTGCAGTCACGAATAACCTGATTTTCATCAATGTCCAGGTAAATTCTCATGATATCGCCGCATTTTGCGTTTCCAACGGTTCCAACTCCACTGGCACCTTCAATTTCACCTACGTTTCTTGGATTCTGGAAATGATCCATCACTTTATCTGAATACATATATTTACTCCTGTTCTGTAACGATTCCATATCTGCCGGCGGCAGACCGTCTGCATCGTTACCCTCTGTTTTTTATAAAATCTTCATACAATGGTGACATGCTGCGCAGACGCTCTACGATCGTCTTAATGCTCTCAACTACAAAATCAATATCCTCCCTGGTGGTTTCTTCACTCAGGGTCAGTCTCAGAGAACCATGCGCAATCTCATGAGGCAAACCGATTGCAAGCAGCACATGAGACGGATCCAAAGAACCGGATGTACATGCAGAACCGCTGGAACCGCAAATACCCTTGCTGTCCAGCATGATCAGCAAAGATTCACCCTCAATGAACTGGAATGCAAAATTGGCATTATTTGGCAGACGTTTGGTGCGATGTCCATTCACACGGACATATGGAACCTCAGCCATTACCCGTTCAATCAGATAGTCACGCAGCTCACTCTCATATTTTGCCCGTTCTTCCATCGTTGCCATGGCAATCTCGGCTGCCTTACCAAAACCAACGATCCCAGGTACATTCTCCGTACCTGCACGACGTTTGCGTTCCTGTGCGCCGCCGTGGATGAAGGAGCGGGATTTCACGCCCTTTCGGATATAGAGAAAACCAATGCCTTTTGGTCCGTTGATCTTGTGACCGCTTGCACTGAGCATATCGATATGCATCTCATCCACACGAATCGGCACATGACCATATGCCTGAACCGCATCCGTATGGAACAGAATTCCATGTGCTTTTGCGATCTCACCGATCTCTTTGATGGGTTCTATGGTACCAATTTCATTGTTTGCAAACATCACAGAAATCAAAATGGTAGTCGGACGAATTGCCTTTTCCAGATCCTCCAGACGAATCATACCAAATTCATCCACATCCAGATAGGTAATCTCAAAACCGCGTTTTTCCAGATACTGACAGGTATGCAGCACTGCATGATGTTCAATGCTGGTAGTAATGATGTGATTTCCCTTTGCCTGATATGCCTCTGCAGTTGCTTTGAGTGCCCAGTTGTCAGACTCAGATCCTCCTGCAGTAAAATAAATATCTTTTGCATCCGCACCGAGAGAAGCTGCAATTGTCTCTCTTGCCTTCTGCACTGCCTGCTTACATGGTGTGGAAAAATCGTAAACAGAGGATGGATTTCCATAAAACTCTGTAAAATATGGCAGCATTGCCTCTACTACTTCCGGCTTCGTCTTAGTCGTAGCCGCATTGTCAAGATAAATTGTTTTTTTCATATCTATTATTAATCCGCCTTTCTGGAGATATTATTCTCATGAATTTATTATACTATTTAATTCCTAGTATTTCAATAGGAATTAAATAAAATTTCATAACTCTTTCTTATGTTCTCATAATATGATGACATGGTCAAAAGGGATTACGGATAAAACACCGGATCCGCACATAAACTGTATCAAATGATATTTCCGGAGTCGCCATGAAGCAGTTTCTTTCTCCCCAAAAGCGAGCATTCCTCACCGGTACCTTGCTGCTTACAGGCACCGGTTTTTTGTGTCGCGTTCTGGGTTTTTTCTATCGGATTTTCCTTTCCCGCACCATTGGCGCCGAGGGTCTTGGACTGTACAATATGGCTCACCCGGTTTACGGAATCTGTTTTGCCTTGTGTGCCGGTTCCATCCAGACTGCACTGTCCCAGCTCATTGCCTCACAGACTGATCGCGGGAAATCGATTTTCCGCACGGGACTTCTCATCTCCATGACGATGGCTTTTGTTCTGGCAGCTTTGATCTGTCAAAACGCTCAATTTCTCGCCGCCTGCATTATCATGGAACCGCGCTGTGCTCCATACCTGCCTCTTATGGGAATTTCCGTTCCATTTGCCGCATTTCATGCCTGCATCAACGGCTATTATTATGGTATGCAAAAATCAAAAATCCCGGCATTTTCTCAGGTTGCAGAGCAAGTAGTCCGCATGACGCTTGTCTTTTTTATCGCAGATCTCTGGGTACAGCAAAACAGGGAAATCACCGTAGAACTGGCAATCATCGGACATCTGATCGGCGAAATTGCTGCCGCAGTATTTACCTTTTTCTGTCTCATCCTGATACCGCCGCAGCCAAAAGAAAAAAGAGCAGGCTTACATTTTGCAGACGAATTTACCCAGACAGCTGTTCCGCTTTTATCCCTGGCTCTTCCACTTATGGGCAACCGTCTGGTCCTGAATCTGCTCTCCAGCGCCGAAGCCATCTGGATTCCCAACTGTCTGCAAATGTCTGGTCTTGACAATTCCGAAGCGGTCTCCGTGTATGGGGTCCTGACCGGTATGGCACTGCCGTTTATCCTTTTTCCCTCTGCCATTACAAATTCCATGGCAGTTCTGCTCTTACCCAGCGTAGCACAGGCGCAGGCAGCAGGTCACAAGAAGCAGATTATGACCAGCATATCCATTTCCCTGCGTTACAGCATGTATATGGGAATCTTCTGCATTGGGATTTTTACCATGTTCGGCAAGGCTCTGGGAACCAGTGTATTCCACAATGCGGATGCCGGAAACTACATACAGATTCTCGCGTGGCTTTGCCCGTTTCTCTATCTGGCCACCACTATGGGCAGCATTTTGAACGGACTCGGGAATACCCGCATCACATTTTTGCAAAATACCTCCGCTCTCATTCTGCGCATCGGATTTGTGCTGATTGGGATTCCGCAGTTCGGTATTTACGCGTATCTTTGCGGAATGCTTGCCAGTGAAATCTTTCTGGCATTCCTGCACCTCTGGTCCCTGCGCCATCGTGTTCCGTTTTCCTGGAATGCCTGGGAAATGATCGTCAAACCGGTAATATTTCTGTGGATTTCCACAGGTATCCTGCACTTTGCCAATTACTTTATGCCGTGGCCTGCTACATTGTCCGTTTTTATACAGACAGCTCTTCAGATTGGGTTTCTTGGCATGTGCTATGGAGGGCTATTGCTGTTATTTCACCTTCGGAAATAAAACAATTAAGACGCAAGCCCCTGTCCCGACCTTTCCTGGTCGAAACAGGGGCTTATATTCCTGTCAAAACCGTTTCGCCACAAAAACAGCCACCGATCTGGGATTGATGATGTATTTTGAAGCAATACGTCTCTGATATTCTTCTTCATAAAAATAGCTGCCTGACTCATCTCCGAACGTATCCGCGCAAAGATACCATACACCGGCACGATGGGCACTCAGATCCGGCAATGTTATCTCAACCGCATCCCAGTAAGTATTGATTGCCAGATAAACCAGGTCATCATGACAAAGTTCCTTATCATATCCAATAAAACTGATGCCAAAGGTCCGCGCCTGAACATCCTGATACATATACGTTCCGTCCGCCGCATGAATATTCAAAGACTCCATCCCACATACAGCACTCGGAAGATGCTCCCGAATCACACGGTGTTTCTTTCGAAAAGCGATCATATATTTGAAAAATTCAAACAATCCCTGATTCTTTTCTTTATAAGACCAATCCAACCAGGAAATTTCATTATCCTGGCAATAACAGTTGTTATTGCCATACTGTGTATTGCCAAACTCATCTCCTGCCAGAAACATCGGCGTACCCCGGCTGCACATCAATACTGCACAGGCATTTCGAATCATCCGGAAACGAAGATCCAATACGCCCTGATTATCCGTCTCCCCCTCTTCTCCGCAGTTCCAGCTCCGGTTGTCATTGGCGCCATCGGTATTGTTCCAGCCGTTCATCTCATTATGCTTCTCATTATAAGAATAGAGATCATACAAAGTAAATCCATCATGGCAGGTCAGAAAATTCACACAGGAATTGTATCCGGCATATTCTCCTTTTCCTTCCTTAACCCCATACAGATCGCCGGAACCCCGGATACTCCATGACGCATTCCATGATGCCCAGTTGTCACCTTTCAAAAAACTTCTTACCGCATCACGGTAGCGACCGTTCCACTCCGCCCAGCGTCTGCTGGCCGGAAAACTTCCCACCTGATACATACCGCCTGCATCCCATGCCTCTGCAATCAGTTTCACATTGCTTAGTACCGGATCACAAGCCAGACTCTTCAAAAGCGGCGGATTATTCATCGGGGAACCATCCTCATTGCGTCCCAGAATGCTTGCCAGATCAAACCGGAATCCATCCACTCGATAATTGATCGTCCAGTAACGCAGGCACTCCATGATCAGCTGCTGTACAATCGGGTGATTACAGTTTAAGGTGTTCCCGCACCCGCTGAAGTTGTAATAATTTCCATTCGGCGTCAACATATAGTAAACTTTATTGTCCAGTCCTTTGAAGCAAAAACACGGACCATGCTCATTTCCCTCTGCCGTGTGATTGAACACCACATCCAGTATGACTTCAATCCCATTTTCATGCAATGCACGAATCAATTCTTTCAGCTCTGTCCCCAGATAATTGTATTCCTCTATCGATGTATAAGTCGAGTTTGGCGCAAAAAAAGATACGGTGTTATATCCCCAGCACTCTAACAGTTTTCTTCCATTATATTCACGCATGTTGAGCGTTTCATCAAAGGAAAAAATCGGCATCAGCTCCACCGCATTGATCCCCAGTTCTTTCAAGTACGGAATTTTCTCACGAAGACCGGCAAAAGTTCCCGGATGCCGGACACCGGAGGATTCATGCTTTGTAAATCCTCTGACATGCAGTTCGTAAATGATCAGGTCACTCATGGAACGATTGGACTGCACTTCCGTGCCCCACTCAAATTCATTTCGCACCACGCGGGCGCAATAAAATCCACGCTTCTTTTCTCCCCAGATATTTTGTCTGGTAACCGCTCTCGCATATGGGTCCAGAAGAATCTTTCGCTTGTCAAACAAAAGTCCCTGGGATGGCTTATAAGGTCCTCCGATGCGGTACGCATACTCAAATTCTTCTATATCTAATCCATACACCATCATGGAATAGACATCACCAATTTTATACTCTTCCGGAAAAGGCAAAACTGCGTATGGCTCATCTGCTCCATTATGAAACAGCAGAAGTTCACAGGATGTTCCGTAATGGGTGTGTATGGTAAAATTCACACCATAAGGCAATACACTGGCTCCATTCATCTGGTACATGCCGGGACGGACCGGAAATCCAGCGATCTCCGTCACCGGAAGCACCGGCATCATGGATGCCTGCATATGACTATAAAGTTTCATAATATCCCCCTTATCTGGTATGTTTATGCAATAAATCAAGTCTTTCAATATCAGATAACCATCAAGTAATGTACATATCTAGATATTATAAAAAAAAACTCAAGAAGAATCAAGAGTAATACAAAAAGAATAGTTACTATTTTTGTGTTTTTCTGTTTTCCTTTCCGTACAACAGGAATCCGCGCGCAAATAGTTCCTGACAAACACGCCCTACCGGCAAACCTACCACATTATTATAGTCACCAGAAACACCTCTGATATGTGCCGCAAAATATCCCTGAATACCGTAAGCCCCTGCTTTATCATAAGGTTCAGAGGTTTTTGTATACTGACGAATCTGCGCGTCTGTCATCGGATATACCTGCACATCCGTCTTTTCTGCAAAGGTGACACGCTCACCAGTCGTTCCAAAGATCATCGTTACACCGGTATACACCTGATGCGTGCGTCCCTGGATTATGGAAATCATCCGTATCGCATCTTCCTCATCTTTCGGCTTCCCCAAAATCATTCCGTCCACTGAAACCACCGTATCAGAACCGATGACGACCCAGTGATCCTCTGTATTCTTCTGTTTCGGTTTTAAACAGATTGCCGCCACATCTCCCGCCTTTTGTGCGGATAACTCCATCACAACCAGCTCCGGATGAGTGCTGGTCACCGTCTCTTCTACATGGCTTGGGATGACCTCCGGCGTAATGCCCACCTGACCAAGCAATTCCCGGCGCCGCGGAGATGCAGATGCCAGGATGATTCTGATTTTTTTATTGTCTTCCATATTCATTTCCTTCATTTTTTCTTATATTCTAGATGTTGGGGTCAAAAAGTCTTTTGACCCTGGTATCATATTTCTAGAGATTATATCACATCGACGCAAGGCTCATTATACCATATTTTATTCATTTGTGAATAAATTTTCCAAATTACCCAAATTCCGGGGAAAGGTTCTCTTGCTATTTGATATTTCCTGTGTTATATTTAGTTGATGAATGGCTTTTTGATAAAAAGCCTTTTATTTCATATGTTTTCAGATTGGAGATTATTATTATGTTAGAACGATTTCCTGTCACCGTTCCGCTTCCTAACGGTCAGAAAGAGGAACGAATGGCTTACATTTATCTGCCTGACAACTATTATAAGAACCGCTGGAAGCGTTACCCGGTTTTATATATGTTTGACGGACACAATGTATTTGTTGATGAAGATGCCACCTTCGGTAAATCCTGGGGCATGAAAGATTTTATGGACAGAACCAGAACTCCGTTGATCATTGCCGCTGTAGAATGCAACCACGATCCGGACAACGGCCGTCTGAAAGAATACTCTCCGTATACGTTCGAAGATGCCCAGTTTGGAGTCATCAAAGGCCGCGGCAGAACTACCATGAACTGGTTTATCAATTATTTCAAGCGCAATGTTGACCGCAATTACCGGACTCTTTCGGATCGGGAACACACTTTTATTGCAGGAAGTTCCATGGGCGGACTGATGAGTCTTTATGCTCTTCTGGAATATAACCATGTATTTTCCCGCGCTGCTGCACTGTCCCCATCGTTATGGACTGCGCCGGATAAACTGGCTGATATGATTGAAAAAGCAAATCTGGATCCAAATACCGTTCTCTACATGGACTACGGCTCCGAAGAATTCAGCAATCACGACGACATGTGGAACGATTTCTGCGAACTGTCATCAATGCTTCTAAAAAAAGGCATTATGATGAACCTTCGCATCGTACCAGGCGGAAGCCATTGCGAAGCCTGTTGGGAACAGCAGGTTCCTTTCTTCATTCGTACGCTGCTCTATAATTTGCCGAAACCAGCAAAACGCAGTTAAGATGCATTCCTGCTGAATCGTTATTAAAATAAAAAACAAAAAATCAAGAATAAAAAAGCAAAAAGCAAAAAAGCAAAAATCAAAAAAGCAAAAATCAAAAAAGCAAAAATCAGAAAAAACAGAAATAAAATAAAACAAAAAGCAAAACAAAAAGCAAAACGCAGATGACAGAAAGAAAACGGAAAAAACGCGATGCGTAAGGAACGATGCTCCCCGAAAAGGGATTGCAAATAAAAAAGGAGTATGAAGAGTATGAAGAATTTAATTTTTATTTCCCCTAACTTCCCAACCAACTATTGGATGTTCTGTCAGGAATTAAAAAGAGACGGCATCAATGTCCTGGGAATCGGTGATCAGCCATACGATGAGCTGAGCGACAACTTAAAAAACAGCCTGAACGAATACTACAAGGTAAGCAGCCTTGAGAACTATGACGAAGTTTACCGTGCTGTTGCATTCTTCATCTTTAAACATGGCCGCATTGACTGGCTGGAGTCCAATAACGAATACTGGTTAGAGCGTGACGCAAAACTGCGTACCGAATTCAACATTACTTCCGGATTCCAGAATGCTGACATTCCGCGCATCAAATTTAAATCCAAAATGAAAGAATTCTATATCAAGGCAGGAATTCCGGTAGCCCGTCATCACATCGTTGACACCTACGAAAACTGTAAGGCTTTCATCGACGAAGTCGGTTATCCGGTAGTTACCAAGCCAGACAACGGCGTTGGTGCTTCCCATACGTTCAAACTCAAAAATGATGAGGATCTGCAGAGATTCTTTGCTGAGAAATGGGAAAACACCATTTACATCATGGAGGAATTCGTTGATGCAGAGGTTAACTCCTACGATGCAATCATTGATTCTCACGGAGAGCCAATGTTCGAGACCGGCAACGTAACACCAAACTCCATCATGGATATCGTAAATAACAACGACAACTCCATCTACTATATTGTAAAAGAACTGCCGGAAGATACCCGTGCTGCAGGCCGTGCAACCGTAAAGAGTTTCGGTGTCAAGAGCCGTTTTGTCCACTTTGAATTCTTCCGTCTTCTGAAAGACCACGAGGGTCTGGGCAAGAAGGGCGATGTGATCGCACTGGAAGTAAATATGCGTCCTTGCGGCGGTTTCACACCGGATATGATCAACTTTGCACACAGCACCAATGTTTATAAGATCTGGGCTGATATGATCGCATTCGATCACTCCACCATGCCGGTTGGCGAGCACAGCTACTGTGCATTCGCAGGTCTGCGCGATGGCAAAAACTTTGTGATGAGCCACGATGACATCATGGAAAAATACGGTACCAATATGAAAATGGTAGACCGTATCCCGGATGTTCTCTCCGGCGCTATGGGCAATCAGATGTACGTTGCAAACTTTGCTACCAAAGAAGAGATGGACGAGTTCTACACCAGCGTACTGGCTTGCCGTGATTAAGTTTAACGCATAAATCTTTTTACATACTCAGGTATACACTACAAAAGCGACCCCATTGACAGTGCATATGGCTCTGCCGATGAGGTCGTTTCTGCGTAACTCATCTGTAAATCTATCTTTTCACAATTCTTCTCATTTACCCCTTTTTATGATATACTGTATTCACACTAATCTCGTATCCATAAACATTCCTTTTCATCTCAGGAGGTGATATGATGAATCATTCCGAAATCCGCTATCTCGAACGGCTTGCCGATTTATACCCCACTGTTGCCGCAGCTACCACAGAAATCATCAATCTTGAAGCCATTTTAAATCTTCCAAAAGGAACCGAACATTTTCTGACCGACATTCATGGTGAATACGAAGCATTTGCCCATGTGCTGAAAAACGGTTCCGGTTCTGTGCGCCGCAAGGTTAATGACGTATTCGGCAACACGCTTCCGGAGCGGGATAAACAAAGTCTTGCTACACTCATTTACTATCCGCGGCAGAAAATGGCACAGATTCTCAAATCAACGGACAATGAAGAAGAGTGGTATCGAGTCACGATGTACCGCTTAATTGAAATCTGCAAGCGCGCTGCCAGCAAATATACCCGTTCTAAAGTCCGTAAAGCCATGCCATCGGAATTTTCCTATATTCTGGAGGAACTCATCACAGAAAAAGACGATACCCTAGATAAATCTTCTTACTATCAATCCATCGTCAACACGATTGTCCGCGTGGGACGGGCAAAGGAATTTATCATTGCCATGTGTCATTTGATCCAACGCCTGGTCATTGACCATCTGCACATTGTCGGTGATATTTATGACCGAGGTCCAGGTCCGCATCTCATCATGGACAAACTGATGGATTACCATTCCGTCGACATCCAGTGGGGCAACCACGACGTACTCTGGATGGGCGCCGCTGCCGGGCAGCCCGGCTGTATCGCCAACGTCATCCGAATCTGTGCCCGCTACGGCAACCTGGATATTCTGGAAGACGGATACGGAATCAACCTGCTTCCTCTGGCGACCTTTGCACTGAATATGTATGGAGATGATCCCTGCACCTGCTTTCAGTTGAAGGGTGACAATTCCCTCAATCAATACGAAACCGAAGTCAACATCAAAATGCACAAAGCAATTTCCATCATCCAGTTCAAAGCCGAAGGTCAGATCATCCGAGAGCACCCGGAATTTCATATGGAACACCGCAACCTGCTGCACCGGATCAATTTTGAACAGGGCACACTTGTCCTGAACGGAACTGCTTATCCTCTTTTGGATACCCATTTTCCGACTGTAAATCCCAACGACCCATACGCTTATACCGCACAGGAAGCCGACATCATGGAACGCCTCGTCCGCGCCTTTCAAAACTGTGAAAAACTTCAGCATCATATGCGTTTTTTGCTCACCAAAGGCAATCTTTACAAGGTTTATAACAACAACCTTTTATACCACGGCTGTGTCCCGTTAAACGAGGACGGCACCTTAAAAGATGTAGAAATTCAAGGCATTCTCTGCCACGGCAAAGCACTTTACGACAGACTGGAAACCTATATCCGGAAAGGATTTCTCGGTGAATCCGAACAAGAAAAAAAGATTGGGCGAGACCTGATGTGGTATATCTGGCTTCATGCAGACTCCCCGCTGTTCGGAAAAGATAAAATGGCAACGTTTGAGAGGTATTTTTTGTCTGATAAAGCCACACATAAAGAAACAAAAAATACCTACTATCACTCATTGGAGAACGAAAACATTATGAACCGGATTCTGGAAGATTTTGGTCTTTCAACCGAATCCAGCCACATTATCAATGGACACGTTCCGGTCAAATCCAAAAATGGCGAAAATCCGGTCAAATGCGGCGGCAAAGTACTGGTAATAGACGGCGGCTTTTCCAAAGCATATCAAAAAGAAACCGGCATTGCCGGATATTCCCTGACCTACAATTCCTACGGATTGATTCTTGCCGCCCTGGAGCCATTTGAATCAACCGAAAGTGCCATTGAGCGCGAAATTGATATCCACTCCGACCGTATCATCGTCAAGCGTGCCACACAGAGAATCCTGGTCGGCGACACGGACACCGGCAAAGTATTAAAAGAAAAGATTGCTGATCTGGAGATGTTATTAAAAGCATATCGCAATGGTCTGCTTCTGGAGCGATATGTAAAGAAATAAAACTGTCCCGTCATATCCATGTGCCTGCAGCATTTTATCCGATGCCGCAGGCACATGCGCCGTCTGAAAATCTTTATTTTATAACTCC
>JBJEIZ010000054.1:3765-9154 GCA_051877535.1 Brotaphodocola sp. | reverse complement strand
CATCGATATCATCCACACTCAGCTGCAGATCTGCGATGCGGTTTCTGTACATCAGGATGCTGCTTTCCTTCGGTGAAAGCATCTCTGTAAAGGTAAGTCCCAGCTTCTCGCCGTTGGTACATCTGGTGATGCATGAGGTATCGATTCCCTGTTCATTGAAGTAATCCACAACATAATCACCGAACTGATCATCAGATACCTTGCCGATGAAACCGGCTTTCATGCCGTGATGGGTAACACCCACTGCAATATTGGCAGGAGAACCACCCACAAACTTTTCAAAATAATGAACTTTCTTCAGCGGTTTGAATTCTTCCTTTACATCGTCGCTGTAAGCAGGATTAAAATCGATAGCGACTCTGCCCAGCAGTACCAGATCAAATTTTCTTGATTCATCAAAATTTACATACTTCATTCTCGTTCCTCCATTTGTTATTGCAACTTCTTGCGTGCTAATGCGTGTTTTGTGTTCGTTTTGTTTGTGTCTATATAATAGCACGCTTTTTTATAGCGTGCAATACTTTTTGCATTCTTTTTCATACAATCTGCATTCTGCATAATTTACAGTGTTTTTCTCAATTCATCTTTGACATTTTTGTGTTCTTATCGCCATATAGCACGCATAGCACGCAGTATCTTCCTGATACTTATTCTGATGACAAAGAGAAGCTCTGCACCCACCATCAGCTGCCCGAATAACGTCAAAAAACCTGCCCCTTTTCAGAGCAGGTTTCAATAGTACTGCATTCGCCATGTCAGTGGCGAATATCTGTTTTCCATATCGAATACATCCGTTACCTTTTATTGCTCAAAAACACATATCCGGCATCCAGTGCTTCAGCAACGGCAATCCCCAACCATATGAACGCATCACCCAGAAGCGCAGGAACGGCAAAAATACAGACTACATTCAGGATAAAACTGCGCAGCACAGCAATCCGCATTGCCTGAACAGTTTGCTTGACGGACAGAAAATAGGTGGTATAGACGATGTTGATTGCTGCAAATGGAAAGCTGATTCCATAAACAAGCATACAGTTGTATGCAAGGCGAACCATTTGCGCATCGGGATTAAAAACACGGATAATGGGCCTGCCAAAAAGAACCATGACAAGATACACAGCCAGAGACAGAATTACATTCAGAATCAGTCCCTGCCGCATAAATTTCTTTTCCCGATTCAGGTTTCCTTCGCCGCGGCTCAAACTCAGTAATGGCTGCAATCCCTGTGCCAATCCGATAAAGACAGCAAGAATAACAACCAGAAGATAGGCGACTGCAGAGAAAGCAGCCATACCGATTTCCCCAAAAACACGGATTACGATCTGATTGTAACATAATGTGGTCACGGGTGAATTCATCTGGGTCACAAATTCAGGCAATCCGGTACGAAGGATGTTCCACACTTCCGCCTGATTGATTTTTGAAAAAGAGAATCGCAGGGAACCTTTCCTCAGGATAAAATGGAAAGCCAAAATCACACAGGCCAGTACCTGTCCCAGACCGGAAGCAATTGCTGCACCTCTGAGACCCATTTGAAGAGGAAATACAAACAGCCAGTCCAGAAATATATTACAGCAGGCACCGGCAATCATTCCCCAGAAAGCTAACTGCGGATTCCCATCATTTCGGATAAATGCAGACAGCATCATAGACCCGCAAAAGAAAATACCAAATACCACATAGTATTTCAGATAAACTGCAGTATCTTCAAGCAGCACTTCGCTGGCTCCCAGCAAACCCGCAATGCTCCCGGGAAAAAGAATACTGATCATACTCATAAAAAGGGCAAAGATCAGAACCAATAGCACGCTGGTATGAAAGTAATGATTTGCCTGTTCCGTTTCTCCCTGACCAAAGGAAATGGATGTCAAAGACGCACCTCCCATGGTGATCATCATGGTGATCGCAGTCAAAAGTGAAATAAATGGTACTGCAATGTTGACTGCGGCAAGGCCGTTGGTTCCAACACCTCTGCCTACAAAAATGCCGTCTACAACAAAATACAATCCCGACACCAGCATGGAGCCGATGGAAGGAATCACATATTGAAAAAATCGCCGATTGTCGCTCATGATTGACTTATCCTCCTGATATGGTATGATAAGAATCATAAACTATGCCCCAGGGGACGAGTCAATAGAAAGAAGTGGGAACATGACAGAATATTTATCCATCGGTGAGGTGGCAAAGCTGAAAAAAATAACAATAAAAGCTTTACGCTACTACGAGAAAATCGGGATCTTTATCCCGGCCTATATAAACAAGGAAACAGGCTATCGCTATTACAAAATGGAGCAGATGGTAATACTGGACTTTATCCTTACCTGTGTGGACCTTGGAATTCCGCTGAAACGTTTCTCCTCATATCTGGAAAAAGACGGGACACTGGATATAGACCGAATCCTGCAGGACGGCACAAGTATGGCAAATCAGGAAATCGCACGAATCAATCGCACGATGGACAAGCTGAAAAATATGTCCCATCATCTTGAGGAGAGCGAACGGCTTCCTGCTTCGGGTTCTTTCTATACACAGGAATTTCCGGAACGTTTTCTGCTTCTTGAACCGTTGAAGGATCTATATCCGACACAGAAACAATACACTGCCTCCATGACAGCACTGTTTTGCCGCATGGAAGCCGACAACTATACCAGCCTCTACAAACAGGGACTTCTCTATCTGACACACAGGAAACACACACAGGTATTTGCCTGCAGCGAAATAGAAAATCCTGCTGATCCGGAGCTTACAGCTGTATTGCCGGCAGGAATTTTCAAATGTAAATGTCTCTCTCCTGAAAATACCTGGCTGGAAGGAATTCCGGCACTGATTGAGAAGAATAACAACAGATTCATTTTATTGCAGGAAAGATATGGACGCTACCTTTCCAAAGGCCCCTTTTGGGAGATCTGTATTTCTGATAGCACAATCTCTTGAATAGTTTTACATGATGCTCCACCAGAAGTTTTCACTGTCCTGAATAAACAGGTTTTCCTGCCAGCCAGCGTCTCCATCCTACAGATTATACTTCGTCTTGATATTAATATCCGTATAGATATTCTCCTGCTCCGGCATGATATTTTTCGCCAGCATGTTGGTGAGAATATACAAAGGACGGTATCCCTGGACAAATCCATTCTGGTCGATCAGAAAATCCACTGTTCCTTCTTTAATTGCTTTCTCATTCTTTGGTGTCTGGTCATAGATGATCACATAGGGACGTTTTTCCAGAGCCAGTTTTTGAAAAGCATTTTTAATGCCGGCCTGTCCACCCGATACCACAAAAATACCATTGATTCCGGAGATGTTCATCATGGCGTTTTCAATAATGCGTTCCACTTCATCTGTCTCGTCAAAACTGCCGTGGACCCCCGCAATCTCCAGCTCCGGCCAGGATTTCTTCACTTCCTCAACAAATCCGTCCACACGCGCATTATTTACCACATTGCTGAAATAGCCTGTAATGATCAGGATTTTCCCGATTCCTCTTGTCATCAGACCCATCAGTCCTGCTGCTGTCTGACCGCTTCTGCGGTTATCCATGCCCACAAAGCAGGAACGCCCCGTCCCTACAATATCGGAGTTGAAAGTTACAACCGGTATGTTTTTCTCCGTTAACTGATTGATTTTTTTTCTGATGGAATCACAGTCCACTGCCATAATGGCAAGCCCCTGGATTCCTTCCTTTTCCAGCTCTTCAATGGCACGGATCTGCTCTTCCGCATCCACAAACATACTTTCCCGCAGCAGGATCTCAACGCCCCATTCCTTCAGTTCCTCTTTTGCCTCCCGGATTCCCCGGTTGATCTCCAGCATAAAAGAAGCTTTGGCCAGCTGAGTAACCACACCGATTTTAATCTTCTGCTTTTTAACAGGATCTGCCTTCTTCTTTCTTGGAACATAGCCCATCTCTTCCGCAATCTGACAGATTCTCTCCGCCACCTCGGGATTGATCCTCCCCCTGTTGTTCAGAGCCCTGTCCACCGTCCCTCTGGACACATTTGCTCTCTCCGCAATCTGCTGAATCGTTACTGTCACGGTCATTCCTCCTTCTGCACATTTTGATGTTTCGTGTTTTATTCATGATAACATATTTCAAAAAAGCACGCAATATACTCGCGTGCTTTTTTTGATGCAAACTGCAAAAAGAAAAACTTATTTTGTAAAAACACCCGCTGCAGAGGGGCATTTACAGACATTCCTTCAGAATGATCTTAATCTCCGAATACAGATGTTTCCGTGAAGGCTTTTTATTGTATATCAGGTAGTCCAGCATGATTTCCAAAGCCTGCCGTCCCTGTTCCACGATCTCACTGTCCAGTGTTGCCAGTACAATATCCCGTTTTATCAGATCCACAATTTCGGGATATTTTTCAAAGCAGATCACCTTGATATTCTGTTTGTCATACTCTTCCAGGACATCCCCTACCGCTTTTACACCGCCGCAGGTAATGAATACGCCTTCCAGATCCGCTATATTTTCACAGAGCCAGCTCATCTCCCGGTAAATAATCTGTGCTTTTTCTTTTGTATAAATACTGGGCAGCAATTTGATCTCCGGGTATCTTTCCTCAATAATGCTGCGGAAGCCGCCCTCGCGGGTTCCAAAAGGAAAGGACTGATGATTGTCGCTGTCACTGGTAAAAACAGCTACCTTTCCCTTACCCTGAAGAAATTCCCCCATCAGCCGTCCTGCCACACAGCCCGCTTTGAAACCGTCCTGACCAATGTAGCAGAGTCTCTGACTTCCTTTAATATCGGTATTGACGGTAACAACCGGAATTCCAGCTTCCCTGCACCGGTTGATTGCTTCCACGATCTCCGGCGAGTTGATCGGACTCAGTATGACTCCATCCATTTTATCAGCAATGCACTGCTCCAGTTCACTTTCCTGTGAAACCACATCGGAATATTCTGTCATCCGATAATCAACTTCAATCTGAAAAGATGCATAGTTCTTCATCCCCTCTTCAATTCCGCTTTTTAAATACTCATACGCATCCACTTCCAGCAGAAGGGCACGAAGCCGCAGCATTTTATCCTGCATCTGCAAAGCCTTTCCAATTGGATTTGCCTCATAATGACACTCATCAATAATCTTCTGAATTCTCTGTCTGACAGGCTCACTCACCCCGGGGCGGTTGTGCAGCACCTTATCTACCGTAGAACGATGCACTCCTGCCATCTGAGCAATTTCCTTTATCGTAATCCCCATAATACACTCCTTTCAAGTCCACTTCCTGTCCATGTACGAGCTCGAACTCTCTACTGCTATTATAACATTTTTTTATTAAAATGAAAAGAACCCGCAGGAAAGAACTTTATGTTTTTTCCTGCGGGCTATCTGGTGGTATACAATTATTGTCTGTTAGCTAAGTAAATTATT
>JBJEIZ010000054.1:0-3665 GCA_051877535.1 Brotaphodocola sp. | reverse complement strand
TCCTGCGGGCTATCTGGTGGTATACAATTATTGTCTGTTAGCTAAGTAAATTATTTATTCTGCACCGGCGTTGGCTCTGGCTTTCTGTTTTTCTTCTCTCTCAAGAAGTTCTTTAATGATCGTGGGATATTCCTTATCCAGTTTGTAGAAAAGGAGAATTACGATCATGATAATTCCCAGAAGGGTTACACCGTAAATAAACAGGTTCTGAATCGTATTCAGGGCTGCTGCCGACTGTACTTCCAGTGTTCCGTCGTAACCGGTATTCTGCATGATGAATCCAATCAGAGCAGATCCGATTCCCTGTCCGAACTTCTGTCCGGAGGTGGTGGCTGACTGAATGGCACCAGCAGTACGAAGACCGGTTTTCCACTGTCCGTACTCAATGGCATCTGCGATCATGGTAAAGATCATGCCGAGGATGGGGGTCATGCCGATACCGCGGAGCAGGCCGCCGAAGGTTACCAGTGCTACATTCTGGGGGCTGAACAGCAGTACCAGTGAACCTGCGATGATGAACATGGCGCCGAGGATGCACCAGTTTCTCTTGGTCATCAGATGCATGAATTTACCGAGTGCCAGAGTTGCAAAGATCGTGATACCGTAGCAGGCTGTATTCACATTACCGATGATGTTGGTATCACCCACGATCCATTTACAGTAATAGGATGCCATGGTTCCGGCAAATGTCTGATACATTGCGAAGAATACGAAGAACAGAAACAGCATGATGAAATATTTGTTTTTAAACAGCGCGGGGATTGCTTTCTTCAGCGGAATCTTTTCTCCTCCGACATCATCGATAACTTCTACTCTCTCACGTACACAGGCAAAACAGAACAGCATCATCAGAGCTGCACCAAAAGCATAGATCGCAGTGAGGATGATCCAGTTTCTCTGGGAAGACATTCCGCCATCCGGCATCATGTTGAGGATTCTTGTGAATAACAGTGTTACAAGAATGTTGCCGATGGGGCTCATGGCCATACGGATAATGTTAATGCCTGCGCGTTCAGACTGATCACGTGTCATGTAGGTCATTGTGGTAGCAAAGGGCAGCTGGAACAATGTATACACAACTGTAAGCATCAGATTGTAGGTGATAAAAATGTAAATTGCCTGTGCAAAAGTTCCTATCTGAGGAACCGTCATCAGAAGGACTGCTGCAATTGCGTAGGGGATGGACATCCTCAGCATCCAGACACGGGCACGTCCGTATTTTGAACGGGTCCGGTCTACAATGAAGCCCGCCATGATATCGGAAACTCCATTAAATACCTGGGAAAGTGCAATGATCATACCAATCACTGCTGCAGAAACATGTGCAACATCTGTATAGAACAGAACCAGAAGGCTGGTGGAAATCGTAAATACGATATTGGTTGAAATTTCACCACATCCATACGCAAATTTCTCAAATCCGGTAACCCGGTCCTTCTGAATCAGCTTATTATAACCGTTCAGATTCATATATATGTACCTCTTCTCTCTTTTAAATCTCCTGAAAAGACTGTTGTTTATCTACTTGATGACTAACCTGCCGATTACGGATTTACCGGACCTTCGGCTCGTTTATTTTTCTGCCATTCGGCTTCAGACTATTTGCTGATTGTCTGCTCCAGAGCATCGATGGATGTGCGTACACCGGCTTCTACAGACATGGTCAGATCTTCCATTTCCAGGGAAACATCTCCATCATAACCCATCATGCTGAGTACTGAGAAGAATTCTTTCCACCACTGAAGATCCTTGCCGCATCCCACTGCAACATAATTCCATACTCTGTCTGCGGATTCCGTAACCGGTCTGGGCTCCAGAAGACCATTTACATCAGACAGACCTCTTTCAATGCGGGCATCTTTGCCATGCACATGGAAGATGCAGCCTTTCAGTGCTCTGGCAGCGGCAATGGGATCAGCGCCGAGAATCATCATATGAGAAGGATCCAGGTTGATGCCGATCATGGGATCGGTGGCATTTCTTAATTTCAGCAGAGTTTCTGCAGACCATACCATGGTACCGGGGAATTCTTCAATTGCGATCTTTTCAACACCGCATTTTTTGCAGTGTGCAGCGAATTCATTCCAGAATTCAATGGTAACCTTCCACTGATATTCATAAGCAGGTGCCATAAAATCAGGCCATGATACGGTGGAAGTGATCCAGTTGGGTGTGGTATCAGTTTCATTACCTGCAGGCAGACCTGCCATGGCAACGATCTTCTTTACACCCAGCAGACCGGCCAGCTCTGCACATGCGTACATGGATTTTTTATATTCTTCACCTGTCTCTGAAGGCCAGAGCGGATTGCAGGAAGTATTCAGAGCAGAGATTCTCATGCCTCTCTTTTCCAGTTCTGCCATAAATTCTTTTCTCTTTCCTTCGTCTGCCAGCAGCTCAGCTGTATTGCAGTGCTTGCGTGCACCCCAGCCGCCTGCAGTCATTTCTACTGCATCAATACCCAGTGATTTTACTTTATCCAGCATGTCTGTATAGGACAGGTCTGCAAATACGTCTGTACAAATTGCAAGTTTCATAACGTTTCCTCCATTTGATTTCAATTATTTTCTGTTATCTCCCGGGAAATTCCTTTAAATTTTCTTTCCGGTATTTCCCGGGTACTGTTTCGATCATTTTTTACTGTTTTCGTTTTTACCGGATGTTTTTCTGTTATTTTCCAAGTAATTCTCTTTCGATCCTCTCTCTTGCTTCCGGTGCCTGTTTATTCATCTTTTCAGGGAATCCGAACATGGATACACATGCGATGTTGTCACCGCCGACCTTCGGTGCATCCGGTTTCAGCTGCTTGTTGGCAAAATCCATCTCGCGAAGTGTTTCGAAAATTCCGTCAAAGTCCACATCGCCTTCACCCATGGCAAGATGCTGATGAATGGTTACTTCTGATTTGCCTCTTGCATTCAGCCACGGCGGGTTGGCAATATAACGGCAGTCCAGAGTCTGATTGAAGGTATCCGCAAACAGAACGTGAGTCAGTTCATCACCTGCATAGCGCAGCATGGAACGTACATCTCCTTTTCCTTCATCATAGAAGAATCCGTGAGGAGAAGAATATACATAGCCCAGGTTTTTGGAACGGAATGATTTTACCAGATCACAGGTTTCATTGTTCAGTTCGCAGAAATCATAGGGATGTGACTGGATTTCCACACGCAGCCCTTCTCTTTCAATGATGGGAAGCAGCTCTTCCATGGATCTGTACCACATACCGTTACAGATTTCCTGCTGGTTGGGATCGCCGGAAAGTTCTGTATTGATAACCGGTACACCCATATCTACAGCGATTTCAATCATACGCTTCCAATTGGCTACCGCAAACTGTCTCTGCTCTTCTGTCGGACCTGACCAGCGATAAACTACGATGAAAGATGAAATCTCAACGCCGGTTTCTCTTAAAGCTTTTTTATACTCTGCTTCGCATTCCTTTGAAAAAAGAGGATGCTTGTAGAAAGGGTTGATTCTGGGGTGGGGAGACTGTTCGATATATTTGTAACCCCAGTCAGCTACCTGATGAACCATGCTGTTGATGTCCATCTGTTTTGCCAGTACGTCAACATCAAATGCGATCTTCATGAATAATTCCCTCCTTATTTATTTCTGATAGAATGCAGGCATATCTTCCATTTCAATATTTACAATGCTCTGTG
>JBJEIZ010000053.1:0-42116 GCA_051877535.1 Brotaphodocola sp. | reverse complement strand
TCTGGATGGCGTTGGTGAACTTTTGAATGATTTCCGGATTTGCCTCCAGGTAGCTTTTCTTCGCACAATAGGCGGTGTATGGAACGTAACCGGAATCCGTGCCAAGAGAAGCGACTACATAGCCATTTCCTTCCAGTTCGAGAGCTGTGGCAAATGGCTCAAATTCTACGGTGTAATCAGCATCATTGCTGGTAAATGCGGCAGCAGTGAGTCCGAAATTGATGCTTTGATCGATGGTCAGATCAGTCTTCGGATCGATGCCGTTTTTCTTTAAAATATATTCGAAAACCATTTCAGGCATGCCGCCTGCCCGACCTCCAAGTACTTTTTTCCCTTTTAATTTTTCCCACTTAAAATCAATATCTGCTTTCCTTCCGACCAGAAAATTGCCGGCACGCTGTGTCAGTTGTGCAAAGTTTACCGCATAGTCTTCGGCACCGTTTGCGTAGGTATAAATGCTGGCTTCTGATCCCATAAAGCCGATGTCGGCATCGCCGGAGATGAGTGCAGTCATGACCTTATCTGCTCCGGCACCGTTGATTAAAGTCAGATCCAGTCCTTCATCTTTAAAATAGCCCAGTTCGATGGCAGCATACTGTGGGGCATAAAAAATGGAATGAGCGACTTCATTCAGGGTCACTTTGGTAAGTTTTGCATCCTGGTTGCTGCCGCTTCCAACACCAGGAACACAGGCAGTCAGTTCGAGCGAGCTGATGATCACAGCAGAAATGACTGCCAGGGAAAAAAACTTATGCATTTTTTTCATAAAATCCTCCCAAACGGAAAAGGTTTAGATAGTTTTATTTTATTTTTAGGAATGGAATTTGTGCATGACTTTTATGTAAAATATCAGGAACTGCAATGTTTGATATTTGCATGACAAATAGATGGTTCCGTGGTATGATATTGCATAGAACGGTAAGGAGAAGGATATATGGATTACAAAATGATCGTCCTTGATTTGGATGGGACGCTGACCAATCGGGACAAGATTATCACACAGCATACGAAGGACGTGCTGAAACAGGCGATGGAAAAAGGAAAGATCGTGGTGCTGGCATCAGGGCGTCCGACTTGCGGAGTAACTCCGCTGGCAGATGAATTGGAACTGGAAAAGTACGGCGGCTATATTCTTGCTTTTAACGGCGGTGTGATTCAGGACTGCAGGCGCAAGCAGGTGGTGGTAAAAAAAATGCTTCCGACAGAATATCATCGAAAAATCACAGAGCTTGCGGACAGGGAGCGGGTAGCACTCATGACTTATCAGGATGACTGGATTATTACGAATGATGAGGAAAGTGAGTATGTCCAGCTGGAATCACGGATCAATCACATGAAGATCCGTCAGGTAGAGAATATGGCGGAATATGTGGATTTTGAGGTTCCGAAGATGATCATGACGGATGACGGAGATTATTTGGCGTCTGTGGAAGGTCGAGTGAAAGCGGCACTTGGAAAACATCTGAGCGTATATCGTTCGGAACCGTTTTTCTTGGAAATTCTTCCGAGAGACATCGATAAAGCGCATCGTCTGGAAAAACTGCTCAGCCTGCTTGGAATTTCCAGAGAAGAGATCATTGCCTGCGGTGACGGATACAATGATTTGACGATGATTCGGTATGCGGGTCTTGGAGTTGCCATGGAGAATGCGGTGCTGCCAGTTAGAAATGCGGCAGACTATATTACGCTTTCGAATAATGATGATGGTGTGGCACATGTGGTTGAGAAGTTTCTTCTGTAAAAAATGAAATCAGGACTAGACTTTGCGATTTTACTGTGTTAAACTGTGAAAGGTGAGAATCTGGTATTCTCATAATCTACAAAGAAAGGGAATCTTATTTATGAATAAAAAAATTAAAACGGAGGCGGTGGACCATCTATTTCAGGCTATTTTAACATTAAACACCGCAGATGAGTGTTATACTTTTTTTGAAGATGTTTGTACAGTGAATGAGCTTCTTTCTTTGTCACAGCGTTATGAAGTAGCAAAGATGCTTCGTGAGAAAAAGACCTATCTTGAAATTGCGGAAAAGACCGGTGCATCTACCGCGACGATCAGCCGCGTCAATCGCTCTTTGAATTATGGCAATGACGGATACGATATGGTTTTTGCGAGACTGAAAGAGGCGGAAGGAACGGAAGAGAAGTAAAAACAGATTTGAAAAATACAGATTCAGAAAAAAAGAAAAGCCAGAGTGATGAACTCTGGCTTTGTGTTGCCATGCATCCAGAGAAAACTGCCAGTGGCAGATTCTGCAGGTAATATCTGATTATGCGAGGCAGTGTAGTGCGTCTAATGCTTTTTCTTTCCGGTGGTCTCCGGAATATTTTCAGCCCGAAGCTGATCGATCAGATATTCGACGATGTGTTTTTTCAGGTATACATCGAACGAAAGTGCGCTGATAAACGAAAAAAGCTGTAAAAATTCCTTATCGTCGCCTTCGGCATCCTGAAAAACAGTCTGGGATGCTTTGAATTTGAACTGAATGTCGTCTTTCAGGCGTTCTAACTGTTCCTGCTCCAGAGAGAAGATTTCTTCATAAACCGTACTCAGAGGAAGCTCAGCTTCCGGACCAAAATGATGAGCAGTCAACGGTTGAAAGAGTTGTTCGATATCGTTGAAAGAGAGCATATTCTTATAATAGTAAATAAATAAAAGCAGAAGAATATGGTCTTTCGAATATTTCTTTTTGATCGGAGAAGGAATCAGATTGTTCTTCGCATAATTGTTGATCATGGTCTTGGTCAAAGCTTTGTCATCCGGATTCCGCTTTAATTTTTTTAGATGTTCTTCCATAAAGGAGGTTACCTGATCCATGTAAAGGTCGATATCAGGAATCTTGTCCTGCTTGACATAAGTTACATCATCGAGACGTTTCAGGATATCAGATAATCTTTCGTCATTTTTTTTCATGTCGTCACCTCTTTACCATATTATATAGGAATGAAAACCAGATGGCAAGCAGGAAAATGGATGGAATTTGATAAAGAAGAAGACTGCAGGTGCGAATTGTTTGCGGTTTTATCTTGTTTGTGATATACTAGGTAGACTTCTAATGAAGTGCGGTTGTAAAGAAAACAGATATTTAAAGAATCAAAAAGAGTGCATAAAAGAAAGGAAACAGTTTTATGGCGGTATATGATACCTTAAATCCCAGGCAGATGGAGGCTGTGCTTCATACAGAAGGACCGCTTCTGATCCTGGCAGGTGCCGGTTCCGGCAAGACCAGGGTTCTGACGCACAGGGTTGCCTATCTGATAGAGGAAAAAGAGGTAAATCCATGGAATATCATGGCAATTACATTCACGAATAAGGCAGCAGGAGAAATGCGGGAACGTGTGGATAAACTGGTTGCATTTGCTGCAGAAAGTGTATGGGTAAGTACGTTTCATTCTTCCTGTGTAAAAATCCTGAGACGGTTTATTGATCGTCTGGGATATGAGACAAATTTTACAATTTACGATGCAGATGATCAGAAAACTCTGATGAAGCAGATTGTTAAAAAAATGGATCTGGATCCGAAGCAGTTTCGGGAACGTTCTCTTCTGGCAGCGATTTCGAATGCAAAAAATGAACTGATTGGTCCGGTGGAATTTAAAGTGAATGCGCAGGGAGATTGGAGAGAGAAGAAGGTTGCAGATGTTTATCAGCAATATCAGGAAGAACTGAAGAAAAATAATGCACTGGATTTTGATGATCTGATTTTTAAGACGGTGGATCTCCTTCGTGACGACAAGGATGTGCGGGAGTATTATCAGGAACGTTTTCAATATATCATGGTGGATGAGTATCAGGATACAAATACTGCCCAGTTCCAGTTAATCTCTCTGTTGGCGGGAAAATATAAAAATCTGTGCGTGGTCGGTGATGATGACCAGTCCATTTACAAATTCCGCGGCGCGAATATCAGCAACATCCTGGATTTTGAAGAGACGTTTCCAGGGGCAAAGGTAATCAAACTGGAACAGAATTATCGTTCTACCAGTCATATCCTGGATGCGGCAAATGCAGTGATCCAGAATAACAGAGGGAGAAAATCCAAGATATTGTGGACGGATAAAGGAGAAGGTGAGCCGATCATTTTTCACCAATATGATCAGGCATATGAAGAGGCGGACGGCATTGTCCGGGATATTATAAAAGATGGCAGACGATATCAGGATTATGCGGTGCTTTACCGTACCAATGCCCAGTCCCGCCTTTTGGAAGAAAAATGTATTGCACATAATGTTCCGTATCGTCTGGTAGGCGGTGTAAATTTTTATCAGAGAAAAGAGATCAAAGATATCCTTGCTTATATGAAAACCATTGCCAATGGGCAGGATGATCTGGCAGCGCAGCGTATCATTAATGTTCCGAAACGAGGAATCGGAGCAACTTCTGTGGGAAAAGTGGCTGTGTGGGCATCTGCGGAAGGAATGAGCTTTTACCAGGGCTGTGTCCGCAGTACAGCTATTCCAGGATTGGGAAAAGCTGCAGCTAAGATCCAGCAGTTTGTGGATCAGATTGAGATGCTGCGTGAACGTTTGCAGGATGAAGATTACAGTATCCAACATTTAATTGAGGATATTCTGGAGGATACCGGTTATCGTCAGGAACTGGAAGCAGAAGGTGAAGTAGAGTCGGAAACGCGCCTGGAAAATATTAAAGAGTTGATTAACAAAGCAGTCAGTTATAGTGAGAATGCACAACAGCCGGATCTCGGTGAATTCCTGGAGGAAGTTGCGCTGGTGGCAGATGTAGATCGCATGGATGATTCTGAAAATCGTGTGACGTTGATGACACTGCACAGTGCAAAGGGTCTGGAGTTTCCTGTAGTATATTTAAGTGGCTTGGAAGATGGATTGTTTCCGAGCAGCATGTCCATTATGTCAGATGATTCAACAGATCTGGAAGAAGAACGGCGTCTTTGCTATGTAGGTATTACGCGTGCAATGGAGAAACTGATCCTTACATCCTCACGTCTGCGTATGGTCAATGGTGAGACGCATTATTCTAAAGTCAGTCGTTTTGTGGAAGAAATTCCGGAAGAATTGATTGATATGCGGAAACTGGAGCCGCGCCTGGGACAAAGTGTCAGCCGAAGCGAGCGAAAGGGAGACGAAATGTCGTGGAATCAACGTCAGAAAAAACTGGGAGTCAGCAAGTTTGGAGTGGAAACCAGCTCGAATCCGGGATTTGGCAAGGCATTTACGGTATCGAAACCATCATCTCTGGATTACAGTGAAGGCGACCGCGTCCGCCATAGCAAGTTCGGAGAGGGAATGGTGCAGAGTATTAAAGATGGTGTCCGTGATTTTGAGGTAACTGTGGAATTTGATCGTGCAGGTGTGAAGAAAATGTTATCAACCTTTGCAAATCTGCAGAAGATACCAGAAAGATAAAGTAAAGGAGATGGGGAATTTGGAAACGAATCAAAAATCTGTTTTATTTGAAGAAACACCTATCCCGAAAGCCGTGATGACACTGGCAATCCCTACGGTGCTGAGCGCTCTTGTCATGGTGCTTTACAATTTGGCAGATACTTATTTTGTAGGTATGCTGAATAATCCGGTTCAGAATGCAGCAGTAACGCTGGCAGCACCGGTGCTTTTGGCTTTTAATGCGGTCAACAATCTGTTCGGTGTTGGAAGTTCCAGTATGATGAGCCGTGCTTTGGGACGAAAAGATTATGAGACTGTGCGGAAAAGTTCTGCATTTGGATTTTATTGTGCGCTTTTTTGTGGAGTTTTCTTTTCTATGTTATGTGCGGCATTCCGCAATCCGCTGTTGGTGCTGTTAGGCGCAGACAGCAGTACCTGGGATGCCACTGCTGCGTACATGCGGTGGACCGTGATATGCGGCGCAGCTCCGGCAATCCTGAATGTTGTTATGGCTTATATGGTGCGCTCGGAGGGAGCTGCTCTTCATGCCAGCATTGGTACCATGAGCGGATGTCTGCTGAATATGATTCTGGATCCGATTTTTATTCTGCCATGGGGTCTTAATATGGGAGCTGCAGGTGCAGGATGCGCAACCTTTATTTCCAACTGCGTGGCATGCTGCTATTTTCTGATTCTGCTGCGCGTAAAACGAGGAAGAACATTTGTCTGCATTTCACCTGGGAAATTTGGTATTCAAAGAGCAATCGTCATGGGAGTCTGCGCGGTCGGAATACCGGCCTCGATTCAGAATCTGCTGAACGTAACAGGAATGACAATCTTAAACAATTTTACGGCAGAATTTGGAGCAGACGCTGTGGCTGCCATGGGCATTGCGTATAAGATTTATATGATACCGCTTCAGATCGCACTCGGAAGCTCACAAGGCATTATGCCGCTGATCAGTTATAATTATGGAAGCGGCAATATCAAACGAATGAAAGCCTGCATATTGTTTACCTTTAAACTGATGATTCCGGCAATGCTTCTGGTTACGATTGTTTATTATGCGGGAGCAGGTACACTGATCGGTGCGTTTATGAAGAGTGAGACAATTATTGCGTATGGAAGTCGTTTTATGAGAGGTTTCTGTCTGGGACTTACCTTTCTGGTCATTGATTTCATGGCAGTTGGTGTATTCCAGGCCATTGGTCTTGGAACTGCGGCGCTGATTTTTGCAATTTTAAGAAAGATTGTACTGGAAATTCCGGCACTCTTTATTTTAAATGCTTTGTTCCCATTGTATGGACTTGCATATGCACAGGCGACTGCAGAGTTTGTTCTGGCGATAGCAGCAGTTGTAATGCTGCAGTGGATTTTTTGGAAACTTGAGAAAAAGAGTAAGGAAACTGGTGTTTCATAGAATCATCCGGGCAGGTCGGGCATAAAATTTAAAAAATTGAATAAAATGAGATAGTAAAAATATAAAATTGATGGTATAATTTATTTAATGCATAAAAACTATGCCATGATGATGGAAAGGACGTGACTGTATGAACAAATTTGATATGATGAGTAAAGATGCTATGGCCCGTGTAGAGGAAATTATGAATTCTACCAAATTAAACGAATTTTTACACAGAAAAGAGGAAGAAGATAAGAAGAAAAACGCGATCCTCTGGATTCTTGCCATTATCGGTGTTGTTGCAGCGATTGCAGCGATTGCATATGGTGTATATCGTTTCTTCACTCCGGATTATCTGGAAGATTTTGAAGATGATTTCGATGATGATTTTGATGATGATTTCTTTGAAGACGAGGAAGAAGGCAAATAAGGAAAATAGCAAGGCGTGTCCTGGTAATGGGGCACGCTTTTTAGCGTACAACATTCAGAGCATGGAAAAAAATGAAACATAAGGAGAATCAGAAGTGAAAAAAGGTGATACATTAGAAGCCAGAGTGGAGCGTATTGAGTTTCCGAACAAAGGCGTAGTTAATATAGACGGGGAAAAGGTAGTTGTAAAAAACGCAATTCCGGGACAGCTTGTGCGTTTTGCAGTGAATAAAAAACGTCACGGCACATGTGAAGGGCGTTTGCTGGAAGTACTGGAAAAATCTCCGCTTGAGCGAGAAAGTGGAGATGGGGTATGCCCGCATTTTGGCATCTGCGGAGGCTGTCTGTACAAAAGTCTGCCGTATGAGGAACAGTTAAAAATAAAAGAACAGCAGGTAAAAAATCTGGTGGACAGCGTATGTCCTTCTTATAAATTTGAAGGAATTAAAGGAAGTCCGATATGCGATGGATATCGCAATAAGATGGAATTTTCCTTTGGAGATGAATACAAGGATGGTCCGCTGGCATTAGGAATGCACAAACGCGGCAGTTTTTATGATATTGTAACAACTCCGGAATGCAAAATCGTTCATCCGGATTTTTGCAGAATTCTGAAAACCACACTGAGTTATTTTTCGGAAAACGGTATTGGTTATTATAAAAAACTGCAGCATGTTGGTTACTTGCGTCATCTTCTGGTGCGCCGTGCGATAAAGACCGGAGACATTCTGGTGGCGTTGGTGACGTCTACTCAGACAGAAGTCTTGCCGGAGGGAGTCAACGAGGCAGACATGCTGGACGCATGGAAAAAGCAGCTTCTTGCTCTGGATTTGGATGGAACCTTTGCTGGAATTCTCCATATAAAAAATGACAGTCAGGCAGATATCGTGCAGAGCGATGAGACGGTCATTTTGTATGGTCAGGATTACTTTTTTGAGGAATTGCTGGGACTGAAATTCCGGATCAGCCCATTTTCTTTCTTTCAGACGAATTCCCTGGGAGCAGAGGTACTTTATGAAACCGCACGCAGATATGTCGGGGAAACAAAGGACAAAGTGGTCTTTGATCTATACAGCGGAACGGGAACCATTGCTCAGATCATCGCACCAGTGGCAAGCAAGGTAGTTGGTGTGGAAATCGTGGAAGAAGCTGTAGATGCGGCACGGGAGAATGCATCCTTCAATGGGCTTTCCAACTGCGAATTCATCGCAGGTGATGTGTTGAAAGTGATTGATGAACTGACAGACAAACCGGATTTGATCGTACTTGACCCTCCCAGAGATGGAATTCATCCAAAGGCGTTGGGGAAGATTATTGAATTTGGTGTAGAGCGTATGGTTTACATTTCATGCAAACCGACCAGTTTGGTAAGAGATCTGATTCCGCTTCAAGAGGCGGGGTATGTTGTGGAAAATGTATGCTGCGTGGATATGTTCCCTTCGACCGCGAATGTGGAGACGGTTGCTTTGCTTTCCAAGGGAGAAATCGACTCGAAGTAAGTTCTGGTGGAGTTCTTTCATCTGTCAAAAAAAGAAAATGCAAAATTCTTCTCATATAAATCCGGATTTGGACCAAAAGTCGCTTAGCAAGTGACCATAAGCTCAGGTTGGTATGGTATGATATTGCTATCAGTTTAAAATATATATAGCTTTAATCAGGAGGTAAAAAGCATGTATGGCGCATTTATAGGTGATATTGTCGGTTCTAAATATGAATTTTGTAATATCAAAACAAAGGAATTTCCGCTGTTTTCAAAGGGATGCGATTTTACGGATGACACGATTATGACAGTGGCAGTAGCTAAGGCAATCCTGTTGAGCCGTCGTGAGCAATACGAGAATAGCGGACAAGGAAAGGGTTTTCAGGAATTTCTGATTGAGGTGATGCAGGATTTCGGAAGGAGATATCCTTATCCGACAGGAGCTTACGGCGGAAGCTTTGCAAATTGGCTCTGCCAGGAAAAACCCAGGCCGTATGGAAGCTATGGAAATGGCTCTGCAATGCGCGTTTCCCCCTGTGGGCTGGCAGCTGTTACGATGAAAGAAGCATTGGCATTGGCACGTGCCAGCGCCAGCGTCACACATGACCATCCGGAGGGTATCAAAGGAGCGGAAGCCGTCTCTGCTGCGGTATTTCTGGCGAAATGCGGAAAATCGAAGTCAGAGATCAGGCAGTACATCATCGAACACTATTATAATCTGGAGTTTACGCTCGATTCTATACGAGAAAATTATAAATTTGATGCTTCCTGCCAGGGTTCGGTTCCGCAGGCCATTGTTGCCTTTCTGGAATCTGAGAATTTTGAAGATGCCATCCGGAATGTGATTTCAATCGGCGGCGACTGTGATACCACGGGAGCCATAACCGGTTCGATTGCTTGGGTCTATTACGCTGTGCAGACGGGACGGTATGATGGCTGGGTTTATAACAGATTCGATCTATCCATGCTGGAAATCAAAAAACAGGCGATGGCATATCTCCCAAAAGAGTTTGTCAAGATTGCTGACGAATTTCATGAGGTATGCTGGCAAAGAGCCGGAACTTATTATCGTGTCGGTGGGTGTACTCCTATATTGAATCAGGACGAGTCGAAGCAATATTGGACAGACTGAATCGTTCCTTCTATGCAGCGCAGCGCTGATTTCTCAAAACCGCTGACACCGGACATGGAAGCAGCAATGACTGGGTTCTGCAGCAAATATGAAGTTCTGATGGATACGCTGCTCCACTATGAAAACAAGCAGGCACATCCGGAATCGATGCAGAAGGTGGAGAAAAGACTTTCCGCCGGCAGGCAGTACACGCTTGATTATATTATGGCGCAGGAGAGCCGCCCCAGAGGACGAGTTCCCGGGGCGCAATCTGCCAGATTGGATAAGTCCCTGCATAAATGGCACTTGCAAATTCAACTGGATGAAAAACGGTTATGGTTTTTGTCTGTATTCGTTTATGAAAACGGAAGCTTTGATAAATATTCGCTGGATCGAGAAGCAGCTTCCGATTCTCACTATGAATTTCAGGCAGAGCAGGAAATCAGGAAAAAACTGTATGTTTCCGGAGATGAGAATCAATATTTTCATGAAATTCTGATTCGATATGTAAAAGAGCATGGAGGGGAAACACTGCGGAGCCTGATTATGCCATATGTAACAGCACAATATCATTTTGATTGAATTACAGACAAGGTTTAATTCGGAGAGAATCAAGGTGTGAGATTATGATGGAAAAAGTATTGGAAAGAAATCGCATCTTTAGAAATGGTATTATAGGGTTCGCAGTTGGGGATGCGCTTGGTGCACCGGCAGAGTTTGGCGAACGTTGGATGCGGGATATGGATCCTGTGAAGGAAATGCGAAGTGGAGGCATTTTCGATGTTCCGGAAGGTGGTTGGACCGATGATACCAGTATGACAGTGGCAACTCTGGTAAGTCTGAAAAACGGGTTTGATCTAAAGGATATGATGGAACGGTTTATTTCATGGTACCGTACCGGAGAATATTCCTGGGCAGACAAGCCGATTGGCATCGGGAAACAGATTCTGAAGGCGCTGGAGCATTATGAGCAGGAACAGAATCTGAATACCTGTGGAGGCAGAGCGGAAGAAGAGAATGGAAACGGCTCTCTTATGCGGGTTCTACCTGTATGTTTGTATGGATATCAGTTACAGAAAAATGGGGAGATGAACGTGGCAGATGTGATTTGCATGGTTCATGACACATCTGCCCTTACCCATGCACATATCAGAAGCAAGATTGCCTGTGGATTATATTATTTTATTATCTGCGGAATTCTGGAGGAAAAAGGTATGCTTCTGGAACGAATCCAAGCAGGCATTGACCGGGGATTTTCGTTTTACAAGCAGGAGCCAGATCTGAGCTGTTATATACGTCTTAAAAATTTAACTGCAATGAGGGAAGAAAAAAGAGAACAGATACAAAGTACCGGATATGTTGTAGATACCCTGGAAGCCGTGATCTGGTGCTTGCTCAATGCAGATACGTTTAAAAGCAGTGTGCTCATGGCTGTGAATCTGGGACTGGACACAGATACGATCGCAGCAATTACCGGTTCCCTGGCGGGGTTGTATTATGGATATAACAGTATTCCTCCGGAATGGATCGCGGTATTGAAGGAGAGAAGAAAATTAACGAGCCTTTGTGATTACTTTGACCGGTAATGAAAGAACTGCCCTTGGAAAATGAGACAATGCTCGAGACGATAGTTCTTTTGCCCCACAAAAGACCAGATGACACGATAGAGATCGATTTGGTTCTGGATGAACTGGATGCAACCAGCTCCGAGTTGAAAGCGACCTATCAGGGAAGGCGAAGCTTATGAAGCAGAATGTTGAATTTGAACGATGCATTGATTTTCTTGTGCGGATGCTGGATAAATACGGCGAAGAGATGCTCCGGGAACTGGAGAAAGAAAAGAAATACAAGGAACAGAAGAAAATGAAAACGAAGCGGCAGCTTCCTGAGAGAATAGTTTCAGGGCTGCCGTTTTCTGTATGGTTGTTTATATGAATTTCAAAAGTTGATGTAGGGTATGTGGTTCATCATCGTGTACAGGAACGGTAGTGTGCATATCGTTCATCTTTTTTCTGATTTACTCGTTCATCTGCCGAATCAGGTTTACCATCTCAATTGCGCCCAATGCACAGTCGTATCCCTTATTTCCTGCTTTCGTTCCGGCTCTTTCAATGGCCTGTTCGATATTTTCGGTGGTAAGCACGCCGAACATAATGGGAACGCCGGTTTCCAGCGAAGCGGCAGCAATGCCTTTTGATACCTCATTGCAGACATAATCGTAATGGCTGGTGGCACCGCGGATGACGGCACCCAGACATATGACTGCATCATATTTTCCGCTTTTTGCCATTTTAGATGCAATCAGCGGAATTTCAAAAGAACCCGGAACCCATGCGACATCAATATCATTTTCTGATACATCATGCCGGATCAGACCGTCCATAGCACCGCTTAACAGCTTAGACGTAATAAATTCATTGAAACGTGCGGCTACGATGCCGATTTTGATGTTGTTTGAGATAAGTTTTCCTTCAAATGTTTTCATGATCATGTTCCTTTCCGTGGTTAATATTTTAAAATGTGTCCCATGCGTTTCTGTTTCGTTTTCAAATAAAAAAGATCATAATGATTAGCGTCCATCTGGATTGGTACACGCTCTGTGATGTTAAGCCCAAATTCCGAAAGCTGGTAAATTTTATCTGGATTATTTGTCAAAAGGCGAATACTTTTTACCCCCAGTTCTCGAAGTATTTGTGCTCCAATATAATATTCACGTTCGTCACCGTGAAAACCAAGTGCCAGATTGGCTTCCAGAGTATCCAGCCCCTGTTCCTGGAGTTCATAGGCACGCAGTTTATTGATCAATCCAATGCCGCGTCCCTCCTGACGCATATAGAGCAGGATTCCCCGCCCTTCTTTTTCAATTTGTGTCATGGCAGATGCCAGCTGCTGTCCGCAGTCGCAGCGCAGGGAACCGAAAGTATCGCCGGTTAAACATTCGGAATGCACGCGGCACAGAAGATTCTCACCGTTGCCGATGTCTCCTTTTACAAGCGCAACATGATGTTCTCCATTCAATCTGTTCACAAAGCCGTATGCAGTAAAATTCCCATATTTTGTGGGCATTTTTACAGCCGCCATCTGTTCGACCAGTTTGTCATGGCATTTACGGTAATTTTGTAAATCCCGGATCGTAATAAATTTAAGATTCCACTTTTTTGCCAGCTCCATCAATTCGGGAGTACGCATCATAGTTCCGTCTTCGCGCATTACTTCACAGCATAAGCCGCATTCTTTTAAACCGGCCAGACGGCACAGGTCAACGGTTGCTTCTGTATGGCCGCTGCGTTCCAGAACACCGTTTGGCTTTGATAAAAGAGGAAACATATGTCCCGGTCTGCGGAAATCCTCTGGTTTCGCATCATCTGCCACACATCCGAGTGCTGTTATGGAACGTTCGGCAGCAGAAATACCGGTAGAAGTTGTTACATGATCGATTGAAACGGTAAAAGCCGTTTCGTGATTATCTGTGTTATGCTGAACCATTTGAGGAATTTTTAATTTTTTTACATATTCCTCCGACATTGGCATACAGATCAGACCTTTGCCGTGTGTTGCCATAAAATTAATATTGGCAGTTGTTGCAAATTCTGCGGCACAAATAAAGTCTCCTTCATTTTCTCGTTCCGGGTCATCTGTCACCAAAATAATTTTGCCGCTGCGAAGCTCATCAAGAGCTTCTTCTATTGTATGAAATTGTGTCATTTCGTTCCCTCCTTAAAATCCATGCTGCAATAGAAATTCTTTTGTAAGTGTATGTCCGCTTTTCTGTTTCAGATACGGCGTATCCTGCTGTGCGGAAAAAAGCAGCTTTTCAATATATTTTCCGATCATATCGGTTTCCAGATTGACAATATCCCCTTCTTTCCGTTCGCTGAGGATCGTTTGCCTGATGGTATGAGGAATGGCGGAAATTGAAAAGTCGGTTTGAGTAACTGCTGCCACGGTCAAACTGATACCATCTATAGTAATGGAACCTTTTTCAACAACATATTTTAAAATTTCTGTGTTGGTTTGTATGGTATACCAAATTGCCGTATCATCACGACGGATACGGATGATTGTTCCAATGCCGTCCACATGTCCTGCAACAATATGCCCGCCAAATCGACCGTTTGCCTGCATAGCACGCTCCAAATTGACAGGACTTGTGTTTTTGAGCATGGCCAGCGAAGAACGGTTTAACGTTTCATGCATAATATCTGCCGAAAATCCATTGGAGAAGAGCTCTGTGACGGTCAGGCAGATACCGTTGACAGCAATGCTGTCGCCGATTTTTGTATTTTCTAATACCTTTTTGGCATTAATTGTCAGCACAGCAGAATGTTGTCCCCTTCGGATCTGCCGTATCGTTCCGATTTCTTCCACAATCCCGGTAAACATCACGGATCACCTCGCTTTCTATGAGAAAATCTTCACCTAAGCATGTGATGGTACTGTTTCTCAGATGAAATGCCTCAAAAGGAGAGGAAACTCCCTGACCTGCTATTGGTGTTCGTGCAGTTCGTCCGCCAAACAGCTTAGGAGCAATATACGCCTGGACTTTTTGAACAATACCATTTTCCAGAGCGGACCAGTTTAACGCAGCTCCTCCCTCTAATAAAATACTGTCAATTTGTTTTTGACCTAATATTTGCATAAGCTGCTGTAAATCCACATGTCCTTTTTTTTCATTCAGACATAAAATATGGCATCCATAGTTTTCATAAGCCAATTGTTTATCTTTATCAGAACAGCATGTCGCCAAAATGGTAGGAACCTGTTTTGCAGTTCTGACGATTTGGGAAGAAATTGGTGTGCGCAGATGAGTGTCACAAATGATGCGAACTGGATTTTTTCCATTGTCTATCCGGCATGTGAGAAGCGGATCATCAGCAAGTACGGTTCCAACGCCCACCATAATTGCTGAATATCGGTGCCTCTGTTTCTGTACATGATTTCGTGAAATTTCCCCGGTAATCCATTTAGAGGCACCTGTGTAGGCAGCTATCTTTCCATCCATGGTCATGGCGTATTTCATTACTACAAAAGGATGCTTTGTTTGGATATAATGAAAAAACACTTCATTTAACCTGTCACAGTCTTCCTTTAAAATATGTTCTGTCACCTCTATTCCATGTGTGCGCAAAAACTGAATCCCTTTTCCGGAAACGAGGGGATTTGGATCATCGGAGCCAATCACGACTCGTTTGATACCTGCTTCTAAAATGGCATGAGTACAAGGCGGCTGTTTGCCGTAATGACAGCATGGTTCCAGAGTGACATACATGGTTGCTCCATCCGCTGACGTCTGGCAGGAAGCCAGGGCATTGCGTTCTGCATGAGGTCCTCCGTATTTTTCATGCCAACCCTGACCAATGATTGCTCCGTTTTTTACAATAACAGCCCCTACCATAGGATTGGGAGATGTCCATCCGCAGCCGTTTTCTGCCAACTGTAGTGCTAATCGCATATAGTCATGATCATTCACATAATCACCTCCAAAAAAAATACCCTGAACAAAATCGTTCAGGGCAAATCTGGATAAATACAGGTATGTACCTGTAAAAAAATAAAACTCTGGAATGTACAAACAATCCAGAGCAATAAATTTATGTGTAAAAAGATATATCACATCCTGCATTACACGATCTTCTTTCATCCAGACTATACTGTCGGCTTCGGAATCACACCGAATCATGCCTTGCGGCTCGTGGGCTATACCACCGGTAGGGAATCACACCCTGCCCTGAAGATTATATTCAACTTATGCAACAAGTATATATGACTGCCATAGGAATGTCAAGATATTTTGCGTTTGTTTGTATTTCTTTTTTGGATATCAGCCACTATGAAATTGAAAAGTGGCTTGAAATATCATAGAAAATCAGATAGAATAATAAGACAATAAGGAAGGAGAAAAAACTATGAAGTATGTATGTGACGTATGCGGTTGGGAATATGATGAGGAGCAGGGTTATCCGGAAGGCGGTATTGCACCGGGAACCAAGTGGGAGGATGTTCCGGAAGATTTTGAATGTCCGCTTTGCTCTGTTGGAAAAGATCAGTTTTCAGAAGTATAGGATTTGAATCGGAAAACCGATACAAACTTCATCTGGATAGGGATGGAGTTTGTATCGGTTTTTTATTGTACCCCCATTTCCGTCATGAATTTCTGACATGTAACGGACAATTTTTTTTGTGGATCGCTGAGGATGCAGACCGTCCGCACAGGAAGCGTTTCTTCGAGTGTCAGCTCTACGACACGACGGCTCCAGAGAACCTGATCGGCAAGAATCCTTGGAACAAAGCCAATGCCCATATTTAACTCCGCCATTGGCGTGATCAGGTCTGCGGAGGACAGTTCAATATCCGGTTTCAAATAGATTCCGTGTGAGGCGAACAGGGTTTCCAGATACATTCTTCCGGATGTACCCGATTCCAGACAAATGAGCGGGTATTCTGCAAGTTCCTGATAGGTCATCGGGCGGTCAGCCAGATGGCTGAACGCAGGTCCGGCGATACACGCCATGGAAAAATCGGTGAGCCGACAGGTATTCAGCGTGCTTTCTGGAAAGGGTGTGGTCATGACGGCAAAATCGATGGAACCGTTTAATATCAGATCATCGGCAAGCTGATAGGTAGTATTGGTAATGTGAAGATGAATATCCGGATATTTTTCTTTGAATTTTCCAAGAAATGGAATCAAATAACTGCGCAGAGAGGTCTCAGACGCTCCGATTTTGATCAATCCCTTTTCCATATTCAAATATTCTTTTAACTGTTCTTCTCCAGCAGAGATTTCCGCATATGCTTTCGAGATATGAGAATAAAGCATTTCACCTTCCGGGGACAGGTACATCCCTTTTTTCGAGCGGATAAACAGTTTGCAGTTTAATTCCTTTTCCAGGTTCAGAATATAATGGCTGACCGTGGGCTGCGTTAAGAACAGTGCTTTAGCAGCGAGTGTAATATTTTGGTAATAAGCTACATAATAAAAAACTTTATAAGCGTCATAACTGACTGACATCATAAGACAGATCTCCCTGGCAAGTGGGAAAATTCCCCATTATTTTTATTATATCGGTGATATTTTGGATAAAAATAACAAACCATAGAAATAATAAATATTTTAACGAAAAATATTCATTTTACAAATGAATGTGTGTTCATTATAATTTGAAAAATCTGAAAAAGCAAGAGAGGATGTGATCTTACGGAAAAACTTACAACAGCTCTCATGGAAGAGCTAAACTGTGAGACGGTATTTACCATTCCTGTTTTTGGTGGAATTGATGTGGGAGAATCCGTTGTAGTCAGTTGGATTATCATGGCAGTGCTTGCTGGATTATCATTTTTTCTGACAAGAAATCTGAAGGTGGAAAATCCGGGAAAAGGTCAGATTATGTTGGAAACTGCAGTGGCTGCACTTCACAATATGGTCAGTGAGATGGTCGGGGAAGAGGGAAGAAGATATGTTCCGTATCTGATGACGGTTCTGGTCTATATTGGTGTTTCCAACATCATTGGATTGTTTGGATTCAAGCCGCCGACAAAGGATCTGACGGTAACGATTGGTCTGGCAGTGATGAGCATTGTACTGATTGAGTTTGCGGGAATTTACGCAAAAGGAGCCAAGGGATGGATAAAAAGTTTTGCTCAGCCGGTTGCGATCATGACTCCGTTTAACATTCTGGAAATCGTGATCCGTCCATTGTCCTTGTGCATGCGGCTGTTCGGAAACGTGCTGGGTGCGTTTGTGATTATGGAGTTGATCAAACAGATCGTTCCGGTGATACTTCCGGTTCCGTTTAGTTTGTATTTCGATATTTTTGATGGTCTGATTCAGGCATATGTGTTTGTCTTCCTGACCTCATTATTCATTAAGGAAGCAGTAGAATAGAAAGGATGAAAATTATGTCAACATTATTAGCAATTGGTGCAGGTATTGCAGTTTTAACAGGTGTAGGTGCAGGTATAGGTATCGGTCTGGCAACTTCCAAAGCTACCGAGGCGATCGCAAGACAGCCGGAGGCAGAGGGCAAGATTACCAAAGTTTTGATGCTTGGCTGTGCATTGGCAGAGGCAACTGCTATTTACGGATTCGTAATCGCGCTTCTGATCATTATCCTTTTGAAATAGTAAATAAAAGGCGGAAAGAAGGTAGAAAAACGTGCTGAATGTGAATCCGTGGAATCTGCTGTTTGTAGTCATTAATTTACTGGTTCTGCTTGGGCTGATGAAGAAATTTTTATATCAGCCTGTGCTGAATGTGATCGAAAAACGGCAGGAAATGATTGAAAGTCAGTTTGCTCAGGCGGCTGCTGCAAATGAGGAAGCAAAGAAATTAAAATTACAGTATGAAAGCTGTCTGGCTGACGCGAAAACCGAGTACGCAGGTATCGTGAAAGATGCGAAAGTACAGGCTGGTGAAGAATATGATAAAATTCTGGCAGATGCAGAAAAAAAGGCAAAAGACCTGATTGAAGAAGCGAAAGGAATCGGTCAGAAAGAGAAGGAAAAAGTATTGAAAGAAGCAGATGCTCAGATTGCAAAGCTGGCGGTTGAAGCGGCATCTAAAATTGTTGCAAAGGCGTCCGATGAGAAACAGAATTATGCGATTTATGAGGAATTTCTGAAAGAAGCAGGTGAGAAAAAGTGAAGCAGACAGGAAATAACATCGACTGTCTGGACGCTGTACTGACTTATGTAACAGCACCTTCCCCGGAGCAGATGGAGGGAATTCGTACCTTTCTCCGGAAAAAATATGGTGTTGAAAATGTTCGTATTTCAGAAAAGCAGGATGCGTCTTTAGGCGGAGGATTTAAACTTCAGGCGGGTAATGATGAGTTTGACTGGAGTACCAGGGAAAAGGTAAGACAGTTGGAAGAAACATTGACCAATGCAGCAAAAAAGAGCCATGATAAGAATCAGGAGATCATCTCTATCCTGAAAGAGGAAATCGATAATTTCGATGCAAAAATTGAGGGACGTGAAGTCGGATTTGTGAACTTCGTAGGTGACGGAATTGCCAACATTGACGGTGTGAGTCACGCGGAATACGGTGAGATCCTGTTGTTTGATACCGGTCTGAAGGGTATGGTACAGGATATCCGGAAGGATGAGATTGGCTGTATTTTGTTCGGAAGAGAAGGCGGAGTGCGGGAAGGAAGCCGCGTGGTTCGCACCGGTAAGCGTGCCGGCATTCCGGTCGGTGAAGGATTTTTAGGAAGAGTGGTTAATGCACTGGGAGAGCCGATTGATGGTCAGGGAAATATCGAAACTGCAGATTATCGTCCTATTGAAAATAAGGCACCGGGTATTGTGGAGAGAAAGTCCGTCAGTGTTCCGATGGAAACAGGAATTCTGGCAATCGACTCCATGTTCCCGATCGGAAGAGGTCAGCGTGAGTTGATCATTGGTGACCGTCAGACCGGTAAGACTTCGATTGCAGTGGATACCATTTTAAACCAGAAAGGTAAAGATGTGATCTGCGTTTATGTTGCCATCGGTCAGAAGGCATCTACAGTGGCGAAGATGGTCAATACTTTGAAAAAAACGGATGCTATGGACTATACGGTTGTGGTTTCTGCCGCTGCCAGTGATCCGGCGTCTTTGCAGTATATTGCTCCTTATGCAGGTACCGCGATGGCAGAGTATTTCATGTATCAGGGCAAAGATGTTTTGATTGTTTACGATGACTTATCCAAGCACGCAGTTGCATATCGTGCTCTGTCCTTGCTGTTGGAACGTTCGCCAGGACGCGAAGCATATCCAGGTGACGTGTTCTATCTTCACTCCAGACTGCTGGAACGGTCCAGCCGTTTGAATGAAGAACATGGCGGCGGCTCCATTACAGCTCTGCCGATCATTGAAACACAGGCGGGTGATGTGTCAGCTTATATTCCAACCAATGTGATCTCTATCACGGATGGTCAGATTTTTCTGGAAAGCGACCTGTTTTTCTCCGGCATGCGCCCGGCAGTAAATGTGGGTCTTTCTGTTTCTCGAGTAGGCGGTGCTGCTCAGACGAAAGCGATGAAAAAAGCAGCGGGAAGCATTCGAATTGATCTGGCACAGTTTAGGGAAATGGAAGTATTTACTCAGTTCGCGTCTGATCTGGACGATGCGACAAAGCAGCAGCTGGCATACGGCAACAGTTTGATGGAACTTTTGAAACAGCCTTTGTGTCATCCGATGAGCCTGCATGAGCAGGTGATCACGCTGTTTTTGGCTTCGAAAAAAACGTTTGCTGCGGTGGAAAAGACAAGAATTAAAGAGTACCAGAAGGCACTTCTGAATTATTTTGAACAAGAGCAGAGCGATATTGTAAAAGAAATTGAGCAGACAAAGGATTTGTCTGATACACTGAAAGAGCAGATTCTGCATGCGGCGGAACAGTTTAAAAGCAGGTGGAAATAAATGGAGACAGTGAGAGAAATTCAGACGCGTATCAAAAGCATACAGGATACGATGAAGATCACCAATGCCATGTATATGATTTCTTCAGCAAAGCTAAAAAAAGCGAGAAAAAGTCTGGAAGATACGGAACCATATTTTCAAACGCTGCAGGCCAGCATTGCGCGTATCGTCCGACATCTGCCGGAACTGGAACACCGGTATTTTGAGACGGAAGACGGAGGAACAAAAGCGCGGACAGACAAGGAAAAAACACGAGGCTATATTGTTATAACTGCGGATAAAGGTCTGGCCGGCGCGTACAATCATAACGTGGTAAAACTGACGGAAGAGTGCCTGAAAGCTGGAAACGAAAATCTGTTGTTTATAGTCGGAGAATTGGGAAGAGAATATTTTATCCAGCATAAGATTCCGGTGTATCGGGAGTTCCGCTACACGGCACAGGATCCGAATATGACCAGGGCCAGAGATATCAGTGATTTTGTAATTTCGATGTATAACGAAAAAAAGCTGGATGAGATTTATGTCGTATATACGTTCCAGGAAAATTCGATGAAAATGGATGCGAAAGTCAAACGTCTGCTTCCTCTGAAAAAAGATGCACTGGCAGTATCGATGATCTCCGGTGTTTACGCCGAAGACATCCGCATGGTTCCATCTGCGGAAAGCATATTGGAAAATGTGGTGCCGGGGTATGTGACCGGCTTCATTTACGGAGCGCTGATCGAGTCTTTTTGCAGCGAACAAAATTCTCGTATGATGGCGATGGAAGCAGCGACTGATAATGCAGAGAAAATTTTAAAGGAACTGCGAATCAAATATAATCGTGTCCGTCAGAACGCGATTACCCAGGAAATCACTGAGGTGATCGCTGGAGCCAAAGCGCAGAAAAAGCGCAGGAGGAAAACATGAAACAGGGAAAAATTATACAGGTACAGGGACCTGTTGTGGATGTAGAATTTCCGGGTTCCGACCTTCCGAATATTAAAGCGGCTTTGGAAGTCGATAATCATGGAGAACGCTGTGTGATGGAGGTCACACAGCATGTCGGCGACAATACGGTTCGCTGCATTCTGCTTTCTGCCAGCGAAGGTCTGTGCCGCGATATGGTTGTTACGGTAACCGGCGACAGCATTCAGGTTCCGGTAGGAAAGAAGACACTGGGACGTTTGTTCAACGTGTTTGGAGATACCATTGATGGCGGGGAAAGTCTGAAGAATGAACCGCATTGGAGTATCCACAGAGAGCCGCCGACTTTTGAAGAGCAGAATCCGGTGGTGGAAATTCTGGAGACAGGAATTAAAGTCATCGACCTTCTGGCTCCGTATGCAAAAGGCGGAAAAATCGGTCTGTTTGGCGGTGCAGGTGTTGGAAAAACGGTACTGATTCAGGAATTGATCCGCAATATTGCAACAGAACATGGCGGATATTCCATTTTTACCGGTGTGGGAGAGCGTTCCCGTGAAGGAAATGATTTGTGGACGGAGATGAAAGCATCCGGCGTTTTGGAAAAAACGGCGCTCGTATTTGGTCAGATGAATGAACCGCCGGGAGCACGTATGCGTGTGGCACAGACGGGATTGACGATGGCAGAATATTTCCGTGACGAAGAAAAGCAGAATGTGCTTTTATTTATCGATAATATTTTCCGATTTACCCAGGCTGGTTCAGAGGTATCTGCGCTGCTTGGCCGTATGCCTTCTGCAGTAGGATATCAACCGACTCTGGCAACAGAAATGGGTGAATTACAGGAACGAATCGCATCGACGAAAAATGGTTCGGTCACTTCTGTTCAGGCGGTTTATGTACCGGCAGATGACCTGACGGACCCGGCGCCGGCTACCACATTTGCACATCTGGATGCAACTACTGTATTGTCCAGAAAAATCGTGGAGCAGGGCATTTATCCTGCGGTTGATCCTCTGGAATCCAATTCCAGAATTCTGGAAGAAGATATCGTTGGAAAAGAGCATTATGAGATAGCGAGAAAGGTTCAGGAAATGCTGCAGAAGTACAAAGAATTGCAGGATATTATTGCGATTCTTGGTATGGAGGAGTTGTCTGAGGAAGATAAAAAAACCGTTTATCGTGCCAGAAAAATCCAGAAGTTTTTATCCCAGCCGTTCTTTGTTGCAGAGACATTTACCGGTATTCCGGGCAAATATGTACCGCTGAAAGAAACGATCCGCGGTTTTAAAGCGATTGTGGACGGTGAGATGGATGAATATCCGGAAGCTGCTTTCTTTAATGTGGGAACCATTGATGAGGTAAAGGAAAAGTATGAAAACATTCAGCTTGAAAGTGCTGGCAAGTGATCGCGTCTTTTATGACGGCAGATGTACGATGGTGATTCTCCCGGCTACTGATGGAGAGTTGGGCATTCTTGCGAATCATGGGGATATCGTGGCGGCTCTGGAGATGGGGGAGCTGCGGGTTCAGAAAGAAGACGGAACCTGGAAGACGGCGCTGATCGGAAAAGGCATGATGCAGGACATCAATAATCGTATGGTGATTCTCACAGAGTTTGCCGAGTATCCGGATGAAATTGACAAAAAGCGTGCCGAAGAAGCGAAACAGCGTGCGGAAGAACAGCTTCGTCAGAAACAGAGTATCATAGAATATCATCATTCAAAGGCTGCATTGGCGAGAGCGCTTGCAAGGTTGAAAGAAAGTAATAAACATTAAATCTCTATCATTAGAGGTGTAAAACATATGATTGAAGCATAGAAAAGTAAAACAGCGTGCAATTGCGAAGGTGCATTTTATCGGGAATGTGATAAAAAACAAAGTAAGTGGATAAATATTTCATTTCCTATTTGTATGATTTATGTTATAATGCAAATTGGTTGACGTTATTAAATATGGAATATTTATAAAATCATGAGGAGAAGTTGAATGAGTGAGAATACAGCAGCTATGCCGTTGCCGAAAAAGGAATTATTAAAACGTCTGGCGAATGCCGAGGGTGAATTTTATGTGGTGATGTCTCTTTGCACCAAATTGCCGTATATCGTGTGCGATGAAGAAACGTATGATGACGAGATTTTGTTATACTTTAACGAAGAAGAAGTAAAGGCGGAATTTGAGCGTCTGAACGGTCTGCATATTCCGGTGAATGTTACCAAATTGAACACCAAGCAGATGATGTTTTTCTTTACCAGTCTGTTTACCATGGGGGTTAATGCAATGGTGCTGAATCTGAATGGTGAAAAGACGATTGTTCAGTTGTCTGATATTGTGAAGAAGAAAGAGAAAGAGCAGATGCCGGAAGGCAGCACCTGGGTGGAAAATCCGGAACTGCATCTGACAGCAATCTATCTGACACAAACGTTGAGAACACCTTCCAAAGAAGATATTACGGAAAAGGTGAGAGAACTGCAGGAAGAATTGACAGATTGTTTCCGCAGGGGGAAATTTATCTTTGGTATGGAAAAAGAAGGACAGGGAACTCCTCTTGTGAAGCTGAAAGACGAGAAGAGTTATCAGCCGGTATTTACCGATATTTTGGAGTTTCAGCGTTTCAATAAAGAAAACAAATTCCGTCCGGTTGTCGTAGAGGGAGCTAATTTGCCGAAAGTGCTGCCGAAGCAAGCGCAGGGTGTAATACTGAATATGATGAGTGTGGCATTGCCGCTGCTGATTGGTCAGGCGCAGAGTTCTGGTCAGGTCTCTGATGCGGCAAAGGAGATGCCGGAAGCGTAAGGATATTTGAAGCGCAAAGCGAATACATAAGAACAGAAGTGAATGAAACGGATACCGTGGCTGCAGAAGGTCACGGTATTTTTTTCTGCGCCTGGTTCTGATTTCTGTAAGAAACATGTCAGATTCTTTTTCTTGACTGTATCATGGGGCAAAATTATAATGAGAATTGCGATTGGAAATGATTGGAAGCAGCTTAGAGAGGATTTGAATATGAAATGGAGTAATATTGCAGGGAGCTTTGTCATTTCTCTTGCATTTAGTGCGTTAGCAGCAGGAACTGCACTGGCAGAGGATATGACCTTTGTGCCGGGAACATCGGTCAATGGGTTGGGCATCAGCAACATGACGGCAGAAGAAGCTGCCGCACATATCAGTAACTTTTATTCTTCGGAATATGAATTAAAGATTTTGGAGCGTGGCGGAACCTTTGAAACGATCAATGGAACAGAAATTGATTTCCAGGTAACGCTTCCGGAAGGATTTTTACAGGAGGTTCTGGACAAACAGAATGAATCCGGCAGAGTGTTTGGACCGGATGCAGACAATAAATACACGGTTGATATGCAGAGCTCATATAATACAGAGGCGCTGATTTCTGAGATTCAGGGGCTTCGCTGTATTACGAATGCCGGTTCTAAGCCGACATCGGATGCCCATCTTTCGGAATATCAGGAAGGAAAAGATTTTGTCATAGTGCCGGAAGTGCGCGGCAACAGTGCGGATACAGAGAAAATCGCCTCTCTGGTTCAGCATGCGGTGGAGAGTGGAAGCAGAGAATTAGATTTAGAAGCGCAGGGTTGTTATATCAATCCGCAGGTTCTTTCTTCCGATGAGAGTTTGAAGGAAGCCTGTAATTTTCTGAATCAGAGAAAGAACATGAAAATTACGTACGAATTTGATGAGGAGTCGGATGAGGAAATCTTGGACTGGGGAACGATGGCATCCTGGGTTACCGGTGTGGAGGATGGAAAATTGGCTCTTGACCGGGAAAAGGCAGCGGTCTATGTAAAAAATCTGGCAGCAATTCATGATACTGCGTATACAGAAAGAGTATTTACAACTGTAGACGGCAGAGAAATTGCACTTACCGGACCATACGGCTGGAGAATCAATCAGTCGGCAGAGACCGATTCTTTGATCCGTGTGATTCAAAATGGAGAATCAGAGAACCGGACACCGATTTATGCGACAACCGGGGTGAGCCGCAATAACCCGGAGTGGGGAAATACTTATGCAGAAGTGAATCTGACGGGTCAGCATGTTTATATGATTCAGGATGGTACTGTTGTATGGGATGCGCCGTGTGTGACCGGCAACATCAAAAAAGGATATGGAACGCCGTCTGGACTTTATAGTCTGACTTATAAAGATACGGATTGTGTGCTGCGCGGCGAAAAGCGGGCAGACGGCAGTTATGAATATGAAAGTCCGGTGTCTTATTGGATGCCGTTTAATGGCGGAATTGGTTTTCATGATGCCAGCTGGAGAGGAAATTTCGGCGGCACTATTTATCAGACAAACGGAAGCCACGGCTGTATCAATTTGCCGCCGAGTCAGGCGCAGGGGTTATATGATCGTGTATATAAAGGAATGCCGGTTATTTGTTATGAGTAATGATTTTGCAGATTTCCCACATATCTCCTGTTTTTGCACTGGATTTTTCACCGTTTGAACTGGTTGTGTATTATTTTCCAGATTTCTTACATATTTATGAATCTGGGAGAATTTTTCAGTAGAGTGTGATATACTGGTGCATGACTAACTGTTCAGCATTCTACAGTTACGATTCGACATCATTGACAGGGAGTAGACATTATATATGGAATTGAAGAATCAGGAAAATCAGGAGCGCGTAAAAGGACGCAGCCGCCGCAAAGGAAGTCAGACGATGAAGGTCAATCAGACGGTTGGAGACAGTCGTGCGGCAGATATCGGCCAGAAAGTGAGCACTGATCAGACAGGGACCACCAGCCAGGCAGTAAGTGTCGATCAGACTGCCAGCACAAGTCAGGCGATTGGTATCGATCGGCAGGAACCGGTCAGCCGCAGAGAGGAAAATTCTGTTAACGTTTTTAAGATTGCTGCAGCTGCAGGATGCCTGCTTTTGAGTCTGACCGTCGCAGGCGGTGTTGTTTATACGTTGGCAGGGAAAAAGTACGATACCGTATTTTTTCCGAAGACTATGATCAATGGCATAGACGCATCCGGCAGAACACCGGATGAAGTGAAAGAAATGATCGCAGGACAGGTAAAAGGGTATGCTCTGACTCTGGATACACGGCAGGATACAAAGGAGATCATCAAGGGAACAGAGATTGACCTGCATCCGGAGTATGACGGAACCCTGGAACAACTGCTTTCAGAGCAGGTGTGCTGGAAATGGGGAGTTTCTGCGATGAAGGAAAAAGCGTACACCATCGGAACCATGGTAAAGTACGATCAGAATCTTTTGGAACATACGTTAGACCAGCTGGACTGTATGAATCAGGAGTTGGTGCAGGCACCGGTTGATGCGGCTCTTTCTGAGTACATACCTGGAATCGGATATCAGATCGTTCCGGAGGAGCAAGGAAATCTTCTGAATCGAGAGAAGCTTCTTTTGGGCGTTTCTGATGCGATTTCAAATTTGCAGGAAACGTTGGATCTGGAGGAAATCGATGCATATGAAGTGCCGATGATTACCGCAGACAATCCGGAACTTCTGGCAAAGCAGGAAGCCTGGAATCATTATGTAAATACAACGGTTACCTACCAGTTTGGAAACAAACGCGAAGTGTTGGACGGCTCGGTTATTCATCAGTGGATTTCTGATGACGGTCAGGGCGGCGCACGTCTGGATGAAAATCAGGTGACTGAGTATGTTAAGACGCTGGCTCGTGAATATAATACAGCATATCAGCCGAAGACGTTAAAAACTTCCTATGGAAAGACGGTAACGGTGACAGGCGGTCCTTATGGATGGCGCATCAATCAGACTGCTGAGGCAGCAGCATTAACTGAAATTTTACATTCAGGGGAAAGCCAGACACGGGAACCGGTGTATTCACAGACAGCAAACAGTCATGATGGTCCGGATTATGGCAATACCTATGTGGAAATTAATCTGACTGCGCAGCATCTGTATTTTTATAAAGATGGAAAATTAGTTGTAGAATCAGATTTTGTTTCTGGAAATGCATCGAAAGGCTGGGCAACTCCGGCAGGTGCATATCCACTGACCTATAAGCAGCGTGATGCGGTTCTGCGCGGTGAAAATTATGAGACACCGGTTTCCTATTGGATGCCGTTTAATGGAAATATAGGAATGCATGATGCGAGTTGGAGAGGCAGCTTTGGTGGCACGATTTATAAAACAAACGGAAGTCATGGATGCGTAAATCTTCCTCCGGCGGTAGCTAAGACGATTTATGAAAATATTTCTGCAGGCATGCCGGTGCTTTGCTATCATTTGGATGGAACCGGAAGTGGAACTTCTTCGACGACAGCAAAACCGACGGAAACGACAGCAGCAGAAACGAAACCTGCAGAAACGACAGCAGCAGAGACGCAACCTGCAGAAACGACAGCGGCGGAGACGCAACCTGCGGAAACGACAGCAGCAGAGACGAAACCTGCGGAGACGGCAGCAGATGAGACACAACCTGCGGAAACAACAGCAGCAGAGACACAACCTGCGGAGACGCCGGCAGCGGAGACAAATCCGTCGACTTCCCCAACGCCTAAGACAGAAACCACACCAACGCCTCCGACCCAGACAACTCCGACGCCGGGAATTGCTGCTGGTCCGTCAGGAACAGAAACTGCTCCTTCTTCAGGCGTGGTGAGTGGTCCGGGACAGTGATAAATCATGAATTCTCCAGATAGAGGGGAATCGTAACCCGTGGGATCAAAGGTTAAAATGTGCATCAATCCCGGGATCCAGACGCCGAACGGCTGGTGGTACCGGGATGATATCCACCTTGAATTCCGTGTTGCATTTCGTATTGCATGATTCGGAAAAATGGCATCAATATCAGAATTTTAAAGACCCTTTAGAAAGCATAAAAGCAGCAGAAAAGCCTTATTTTAAGTGGAATTTCAAATAATCCACTAAAATAAGGCTTTTATGAAATCATGCGTCTGATAGGAATCGAACCTACGCACGCGGCTCCGGAGGCCACTGCTCTATCCACTGAGCTACAGACGCATCTTAATCATGATACTATATTTTTGTAAGATTTGCAAGGGGTATTTTATTGATTTTTCATTATCATTTTGCTATGATAGTAACAGTTCGTACGGGCTACTGTGAAGTTCTGGACGGTTACGAATAAATCTCGGGAGGATTAACTGCAAATGAGACATAATTCGAGTTTTAGACAGGGGCAGAAAAAAGATGAGGAACGGAAAAAGCTTTTAAAGGCAGCGGTTATTCCGCTGGCTGTGGTGATATTGACGATTGTGATTGTCGTTGCGGATCGGGATAAGGATGTAAAAACAAATGCGGATGAGAATCCGGCAGTTTCTGTGGAAATGACGCAGGAGCAGGTGGACGATGCACAGACGGATGCGAGTGACGGGCAGGAGACTGTGGAGTATCCAGAAGGTGAGGAAACCGAGTCTGAAAAAGAAGACTTGGAAACAGATGAGGAAACAGATGCGGAAATGGTCGCAGAAACGGATGAGGTCGTGCTGCAAAAAGATCGTGTTCCGGAATTGTTGTCTTTAATGAAGGAATATTATCAGGCACGTGCAACTGGCGATGCAGAGCTTTTGAACCGACTTTACGGCATTGAGGGATTGTCGGTTACTGCACTGGAGGCGGAGAAAACACGTATGCGCAGCAATTCTAAGTATCTGCGCAGTTTCGACAATATTGTGACCTATGCCTTGGATGGTCTGAATGAGGATGAGTGGCTGGTGTATTCGACCTGTGATATGCATTTTCATTCTGTGGATACGGCAGCGCCGATGATTATGTGGTGTTATGTAGTAAGGCAGGAGGATGGCACCCTGCTGATTCAAAAACCGGAGGAGCTTTCACCGGAAGTATTGCATTATGTGGATGTGATCAGCCGATCACAAGCAGTTCGCAGTCTGGCATCAGATATTAATGTACGTTTGAAAGATGCGCTGATTGCGGATGAGGATTTGAATGAGGTTTACGGCGTACTGCGAGATGGTTCCCCGGTATATCAGGGACGGAATGAAGAGGAAGCCGGAGGGGTTCAGGTTTTGGATGAGGAGACGGAAGCAGAATCAGAAAACTGAACCAGAAAATGAAATTAGAAAACGGAATCGGAATGAGAATTTGAGGGATAATGAGATGGATGTAAAGGATTTTTATTTTGACCTGCCGCAGGAGCTGATTGCACAGGATCCGCTGGAAGACCGGACGGCTTCCAGACTTTTGGTTATGGATAAAAAAACAGGTGAGATTGAGCATCGGGTGTTTCGTGACATTATCGATTATTTGAGACCGGGAGATTGCCTGGTCATCAATGATACGAAGGTCATTCCGGCAAGGCTGTTTGGAGTGAAAGAGGATACACAGGCAAAGATTGAGGTTCTGTTGCTAAAACGCCGTGAGCATGATATTTGGGAGACACTGGTCAAACCAGGCAAAAAGTGCAGACCGGGTACGGTGATCGTATTCGGTGATGGACTGTTAAAAGGTACGGTGGTAGATGTGGTAGAAGAAGGAAACCGCCTGATTCAGTTTTCTTATGAGGGTATTTTTGAAGAAATCCTGGATCAGCTGGGACAAATGCCGCTTCCTCCGTACATTACCCATCAGCTGAAGGACAAGAACCGTTATCAGACCGTATATGCGAAGCATGATGGCTCTGCAGCGGCGCCGACGGCGGGGCTGCATTTTACGAAGGAATTGCTGGAAAAAATCCAGAATATGGGCGTAAAAGTCGCGCATGTGACCTTGCATGTTGGACTGGGTACATTCCGCCCGGTAAAGGTTGAAAATGTATTAGATCACCATATGCATTCTGAGTTTTATATGGTGGAAGAGGAAGAAGCGAAGAAGATCAATGATACCAAAGCGGCAGGCGGACGCGTGATCTGCGTAGGAACAACCAGCTGCCGCACCATTGAATCTGCCACAGGTGAGGATGGTATTTTAAGAGCCGGAAGCGGATGGACGGAAATTTTCATTTATCCGGGATACAATTTTAAGATTCTGGATTGTCTGATCACCAATTTCCATCTTCCGGAATCGACTCTGGTCATGTTGGTATCGGCACTGGCGGGGCGTGAACACGTGCTTCATGCGTATGAAGAAGCAATTCGCGAGCGTTATCGTTTTTTCTCTTTTGGCGATGCCTGTTTCTTTACAGATTTGCATGAACATGATGACGGGAAATAGGGCGTGGATGAAAGGAAAGCAGGTTATGGAACCAATCCGTTTAAATAAATATTTGAGTGAACAGGGAATCTGTTCTCGTCGTGAGGCAGATCGTCTGATTGAAGCCGGCAAGGTAACGATTGACGGACGCAAAGCCGATATGGGAGAAAAAGTCACCGGAGAAGAGTGTATTATCTGTAATGGGAAGCCGGTTGGAAAGACAGCAGGAGGCAAGAAGGTGAAGCCGGTACTTCTGGCAGTGAATAAGCCGCGCGGAATCGTCTGCACGACATCTGACAAAGACAGGGCGCCGAATGTCCTGGATCTGATCCAGTATCCTCAGCGTGTTTATCCGGTGGGGCGCCTGGACAAGGATTCAGAGGGATTACTTTTGATGACCAATCAGGGTGAACTGGCAAATCAGATCATGCATGCCGGTAATTTTCATGAGAAGGAATATCTGGTAACTGTGGATCAGCCATTTAATTCTGCATTTTTAAAGCGTATGCGGGAAGGGGTAGAATTAAAAGAGCTGGGAGTTACAACAAGACCATGCAAAGTGGAGGCTGTCGGAGCAAAGACATTTCGTATCATTTTGACACAGGGACTAAACCGTCAGATCCGCCGAATGTGCGGAGAACTGGGATATCGTGTCATGACTTTGAAACGCGTTCGTATTATGAATATTCATCTTGGAAAGCTGAATGTTGGTGACTTCAGAAAGGTAACGCCAAAAGAGATGGAAGAGCTCGAGTGGCAGCTAGAGTTGGCGAAAGAAGCCCGCGAAGCGGAACTTGATGAATCAGCAGCCATGACAGGAGAATAGAGGATGGAACAGAACAGAGAACAGAAACTGCAGAGAATGAAAGAATTATCGAAGACACTTTTAGAGGCATCCAGAACTTATTATCAGGAAAGCCGCGAGATCATGAGCAACTTTGAATATGATAAAATGTATGATGAGCTGCTTAAACTGGAAGAGGAAACAGGGACAATCCTTACTGGAAGCCCGACGCAGAAAGTGGGATATGAGATTTTAAGTGAACTTCCGAAAGAGGCACATGAGTCGCCAATGCTTTCTCTGGATAAAACAAAGGAAGTGTCTGTTTTGCAGGACTGGCTGGGCGTACAAAAAGGTCTTTTATCCTGGAAATTGGATGGGTTAACAATTGTTTTGACGTATGAAAAAGGGAAACTGGTAAAAGCGGTCACGCGAGGAAACGGAGAAGTCGGTGAAGTCATCACGAACAACGCAAAAGTATTTTCTAATATTCCTCTGAAAATTGCGTACACAGGGCAGTTGATTCTGCGCGGTGAGGCAGTGATCAAATACTCTGATTTTAATCGAATCAACGACGAGATCGAAGATGTGGATGCTAAATATAAGAATCCGCGCAACCTTTGCAGCGGTTCGGTGCGTCAATTGAATAACCAGATTACAGCACAGAGAAATGTCAATTTCGAGGCATTTATGCTTGTAAAAGCAGACGGTATCGACTTTCATAATTCCAGAAAAAAACAGTTTGAATGGCTGAAAACACAGGGATTTGATGTGGTAGAATATCTGGAAGTCACGAAGGAAAATCTGCCGGAATCGGTAGCAAAGTTTGCTGAGGATATTCAGAATTATGATATTCCTTCGGATGGGCTTGTTCTTTTGATGGATGATATTGCTTATGGAGAATCTCTGGGGCGTACTGCAAAGTTCCCGCGCAATTCGATTGCGTTTAAATGGGCAGATGAGATTCGGGAAACGCAGTTAAAGGAGATCGAATGGAGTGCATCCCGTACAGGTCTGATCAATCCGGTAGCGATTTTTGAACCGGTAGAACTGGAAGGCACCACGGTCAGCCGTGCAAGCGTTCACAATATCAGTATTATGGAAGCTTTGGCACTCGGCAAGGGAGATACGATCACTGTTTATAAAGCGAACATGATCATTCCTCAGATTGCAGAGAATCTGACTCGCAGCGGAAAGATTGAAATTCCAAAAATCTGTCCGGTATGCGGTGGAGCAACCGAAATTCGTCAAATGAATGATGTGAAGTCTTTATACTGTACGAATCCGGATTGTCAGGCAAAGAAAATTAAAAGTTTTACACTGATGGCAAGCCGTGATGCATTGAATATTGACGGACTTTCTGAAATGACCCTGGAGAAATTCATTGCAGCCGGATTCATTCACGAATATGCGGATTTGTTTCATTTGGACAAACATAGAGATGCCATTGTACAGATGGAAGGATTTGGACAGAAGTCTTATGATAATCTGATCGCAGCGGTGAAAAAAGCATCACAGACAACGCTGCCCCGGTTGGTTTACAGTCTTGGAATTGCCGGAATCGGATTGGCAAATGCCAAGATGCTTTGCCGTGAATTCCATTTTGATTTTGAAAAAATGCGTCATGCCGATAAGGAAGAGCTGATTGCCGTGGATGGAATTGGTGCAGTGCTCGCAGATGCGTGGATAGCATATTTTGCATCTGATAAAAATAACCGGCAGGTGGATGCGTTGCTTGCGGAATTGACGATTGAAAAGGAACCCGAGAATCAAAATGAGGCAATCTTTGCAGGTAAGACTTTTGTGATTACCGGTTCCGTTCATCATTTTGCAAACCGAAAAGAATTGCAGGCAGTCATTGAAGCACGAGGGGGAAAGGCAACCGGTTCAGTGACAGCAAAAACAACATATCTGATCAATAATGATGTAACATCAAATTCATCAAAAAATAAAAAAGCAAAAGAATTGGGAATTCCGATTTTATCAGAAGAAGATTTCCTGGAGTTATTAGGAGAAGAGAAAAATGCCGATTAAAGTACAAAATGATCTGCCAGCCAGATCGATTCTGGAATCTGAAAATATTTTCGTTATGGATGAGAAACGTGCACTGAGTCAGGACATTCGTCCGCTGCAGATTCTGATTTTGAATCTGATGCCGCTTAAAGAGGACACGGAAACACAGCTGCTCCGTGCACTTTCCAATACCCCATTGCAGGTAGACTGTACATTTTTGATGGTTTCTTCCCATACATCAAAAAACACCTCTGCCAGTCATATCAATAAGTTTTACGTCACATTTGATGAGGTTCGCAGACGAAAATGGGACGGTATGATCATTACCGGCGCACCGGTGGAGTTGATGGAATTTGAAGAAGTGACTTACTGGGAGGAACTGAAGCAGATCATGGAATGGACCAAAACGCATGTCCATTCTACGTTCCATATTTGCTGGGGAGCTCAGGCAGCATTATATTATCATTATGGGATTCCGAAGTACAAACGTGAGAAAAAGCTGTCCGGTGTTTATAAACATAAGGTATTGCATCACAGAGTTCCGCTGGTCCGCGGACTGGATGATTATGTAATGGTTCCGCATTCCCGCAATACAGAGGTGCGCAGTGAAGATATTCTGAAACAGCCGGAGCTGAATCTTCTGGTAGAATCAACTGAGGCAGGGGTGTTTCTGGTTATGAAACGAGATGGAAGTCAGATTTTTGTACAAGGACATCCGGAATATGACCGCATGACATTGAATAATGAGTATCACCGTGATCTGAAACGCGGGCTGAATCCGGAGATTCCGCAGAATTATTATGAGGATGATAATCCATTCAATAAGCCGGTTCTGAGTTGGAGAACGGTTGCAAATACTATTTACGCGAACTGGCTGAATTACTACGTTTACCAGACCACGGATTATATTCTGGAGACGGATGCGGAATAGCCTTATAAATCAAGGATGTCCTTTTGGATGAATTTCCACCAATTGAACCAAAACTCAAGGGGAAGTATGGCTTGAGTCGAGCTTTTTATAAGATTGGAATCCGGAACTGAACGTCTGGCTGCCATCAGGAAATACCCACATGGCTTCGATTCCGATCCGGTTTTCGACGAATCGTTTTCCTTCTTCGGGTTCCATGTTGAAAATTGCGGTGGACAGGGCATCTGCCCGACCGGAATTGCCGCAGAGAATGGTAACCTGTGTATAACGATCCCATGGAATCAAAAGCTCCGGATGAATGATGTGGTGATACTGGGAGCCGTTAACGGTATAGTAACGCTGATAGGTGCCGCTGCTGACCAGAGAGGTGTCGGTGAGTTCCATGACAAAAAGATTGGCGTTTTCATCTTCTTTGTCCGGATTCTGGATTCCAACATCCCAACAGCTCCCGTCTGGTTTGGTACCGATGGCCCGGGTGTTTCCTCCGACACTGACCAGTGCATGAGTAAAGCCTTGTTTCTGAAGGGAGCGGCATACCATCTCGGTGGCATATCCTTTGGCAATTGCGCCTACATCCAGACTCATATCCGGATCTGCCAGATAGACGGTAGAAGCGTCTGAATCGATGATCAGATTGTCGATATTGGTGTGTGCGCCGGCTTTTTGAAGTGCATCTTTAGGCGGAAGCGAAGCGTGCTCTGGGTCATCGATTCCTTCTGTGCGATAGTCATGCCACAAGGACAGTACACTGCCCATGGCGATATTTACGGAGCCATTGGTTTCTTCACAAAGTTCGACAGATTCGGTCAGAAGGTCAATGATTCGCTGATCCACCACAACTGGTTCGATACCGGCGTGCATATTGATGGTCCGGATGTTGTTGATGCCGTCATATTCATGGTAAATGTCATATAGCTGATGATATTCTTCCAGTTCTTTCTGCAGTGTCTGCACATACCCGGTAAAGGTTGTTTCATCAGGTGCGTATCCAACTACACTGGTTACGGTGTCGAATACGCCGAGAAAAGTGGCTTGATACCGAAAAAGCTTCGCTTCTTCTTTCCGGCTGCAGCCGGTGAAAAGAAACGAAGCTGTCAAAAGCATTACAGAATATGCAGTTTTGATGCGTCTTTTAATTTGCATTTGCCGCTGCCTTTCCTGCTGCTTCCTGGAAATCGCCGATGGAGATGGTTACGCTGGAGGCAAGGTCGGAGGAAACCGGCTTGGCGGAATCATCTACTGCGATGCCACTTATTTCTTCTGCAGTCTTTCCAATCATGTAATCTTCAAATGCGTCTGCCTGTTCATACCATTCTTTTCCGATGCTGGAAGCTGTTTTCATACCGTAAGCATCCCCAATCTGGCGTTTGGTTTTGACGCCGGAGTTGATATCGGAAGTGATTTTGCCGGTGACGTCGAATTTTACGGTACCTTGGGAAGCATCGATGAGGCTGGCTGTGATCTTACCGTCTGCATTGGTGGTGACAGCTGCATAGGTAGAATATGCCTGACATTGACCTTCTTTGTCTGCTTCGGCATCTTTTGATTTATCCATATTTGTCACGATGGCAAGCCCCAGATGGTCTCCTTCTTCTGTGCCGATTTCCTCGGCACTCTGAATTGCCTCAATGACAGCCTTCTGATAGTCACCGATGGAAACTGTGACACCGGAAGTTAAGTCGGTATCAGTCGGTTTCATAGATTCATTTACAGCAATACCTGCGATTTCTTTTGCGGTTTTTCCAGTCACATACTGTTCAAAAGCTTCGGCCTGCTCATACCACTCCTTGCCGATTGCGGAAGCAGAGCGCATGCCGTAATCATCGCCTAGTTCTTTCTTGGTCTTAAAATCATCTTTCATGATGACTTTGCCGTCTGCAGTGAATGCCATTTTGTTCTGAGCCATATCCAGTTTGCAGTTCAGCACGCGGCCTTCCTGATCAATCACAACTGCCACTGCAATAGAATCCACCTGTGCACTGCCATCTTTTTCGCCAGCATCTTTGGATTTAGCCATGGAGTGAATGGTAGCCAGTCCGGTGCGGAGTCCGCCGTCATAGTGGCTGTCAAGGATTTCTTCAGCAGTGATCTCTGGTTTGGTTTCTTCTTCCGGTTGTTCTGCCGGCAGACTTGTCGGATCCACAATTTCTGCTTTGCCAGAGGCCTGATTCAAAGCGTGCTGAACCGCTTTCATAGCAGCACTGCTGGTGATCGTACTTCCGGATACGGCATCAACCATAGAAGAATCTGCCTCAGCAAAAACAGGAGCAAGCGTTTCCAAAGCAGCGCCGCCGATTTCCGGGGTTTCATTTTTACCGGTTAATTCTACCGATTCGATTTTGTCCTCAGAGACGGTTACAAGAGCGATGACATCGCCGCCAAAGCCCTGAGAAACACCGGCGTAAGTACCTGGTATGTAGTTGGCTCCTGCTTTGACAGCAGAGTGGATTCCGTTGTACAGCGGATCGGCACAGAGAATCAGACCGGCAGATAAAACTGCCATAACTCCCGTACCAATCAGCGCTTTTTGTTTATTTGTCATGGAATGATTCCTCCTGAGATTTTTGATGTTGCTAATATACTTTATAGTTAAAAAAATGTCAATAATTTTCCAAAACTATTGCTGGAAAATTAAGGAACAATGGATCTCAAATCATTGAGGTGTAATGAGAAATAGAACATGGAAATTTATTTTTTTAAGTACAATTTCGGATTTGCAGGAATTTTGTCAAAAATCGATTGATTTTCTTAAAAAAGTGCGCTAGGATACTATTTAAAGCAAACTCTGGAGAGTCTCATGAAACGAGCGCCGAAGGTGTACGGCACGATCAGTGCCAATCTCTCAGGCAAAAGGACAGAGCAGACAGGTGCTTTTATGGGCACCGTCCTTTCTATACTCTTCTGAGGGAGTTTTTCTTTTGCGGCATGCAATGGAAATACTTCCTTTTTTTATTGCTTTAATAGATCCTGCAAAAGGAAAAATGAGGAGAATGAACGATGTTAGGATTAATGAGTGAGTGGCTGAAGACAGTAGATGATTTCGTCTGGGGGGTTCCCCTGATCGTACTGATTCTTGTGACAGGAATTTTTCTGACGGTACGATTGCGAGGTCTTCAGTTCCGGAAACTTGGCACAGCATGTAAGTACATGTTCATGAATGAAGAAGAAGGGCATGGAGAAGTGTCCAGCTTTGCAGCATTGTGTACCGCACTTTCAGCAACGATCGGAACGGGAAATATTGTTGGTGTCGCTACGGCGATTGTATCCGGTGGAGCAGGAGCGCTGTTCTGGATGTGGATCGCGGCGTTGTTTGGCATGGCAACCAAGTATGCCGAAGGAGTGCTGGCGATTAAATATCGGGTGATTGATGAGGAAGGTCATGTGCTGGGGGGACCATTCTACTATATCGAAAATGGTATGGGAAAAAATTTTCGGTGGCTTGGCAAGATTTTTGCATTTTTCGGAGCTGGTGTAGGTTTGCTTGGAATTGGAACGTTTACGCAGGTGAACGGCATTACGGCAGCTGCCGGAGATTTTTTTGATAAGAATCAGGAACATGTGATTCAACTGTTTGGACGGGATTATCGCATTGCAGTGATCATCACCGGTATGATTCTGACAGTATGTGTTGCACTGGTGGTGTTGGGCGGTATTCAGAGAATTGCCCATGTTTCTGAAATTATCGTGCCGTTTATGGCTATAATTTATGTGGCTTCCTGTGCGGTGATTCTGCTTTTGAATGCAGCGAAGATTCCGTCTGCATTTGCTGAAATTTTTGCGAGTGCATTTGGTCTTCGTGCCATGGCAGGCGGTACGCTGGGGGCAGTGATTCTGGCTATGCAGAAGGGAATTGCCCGCGGTATCTTTTCGAATGAGGCAGGACTGGGAAGTGCTCCGATTGCAGCAGCGGCAGCGCAGACAAAGGAGCCGGCGAGACAGGGACTGGTTTCTATGACCGGAACCTTTATTGATACAATTGTTGTATGTACAATGACTGGACTCTGCATTGTCCTGACCGGGTCCCACAATGTGGGACTGGAAGGTGTGGCAGTGACAACACGGGCATTTCAGATGGGATTGCCTCTGCCGGAAGCAGCCAGCTCGTTCCTGTTGATGGTTTGTCTGGTTTTCTTTGCATTTACAACCATTATTGGTTGGAATTACTATGGAGAACGTTGTTTGGAATATTTATCCGGCAGAAGTCATGGTGCGGTGATGACATATCGGGTCCTTTATATTCTGGCGATTTTTATCGGACCGTTTATGACGGTGGAAGCGGTATGGACCATTGCAGACATCTTTAATGCGCTGATGGCGCTTCCGAACCTGGTGGCTTTGCTTGCGCTAAGCGGTGTCGTTGTAAAAGAAACCAGGGATTATTGGGAAAGACAGTCATAATACAAGAAGACCGACTCATCTGGCAGGAAAGGATGCTTCCTTCCAGGTAGAAAGATGAAAGATACAGGAGATGTGAAATCATGAGTATTTCCATGATTGGAATTGATTATCAGAAAGCCTCGGTGGATATCCGGGCAAGTTTTTCGTTTACTAAAAAGAATGCAGTGACTGCCATGGAGCGCCTGAAACAGAAAACAGGCGTGATGGGCTGTATTATCTTGTCTACCTGCAACCGTATGGAAATCTGGGCCAGCATAGATGAGGAATGGGAAGGTTCCCTTTATGAGTTTCTTTGTGAGGAAAAGGGAAAAAATCCGGAAGAATATCGGGAATATTTTACGGAACGAAGTGAAGAAGAGGCTGTGGAGCATCTGTTTTCTCTGACTAGTGGATTGAAATCTCAGATTCTGGCAGAAGACCAGATCATTACCCAAGTGAAGGACGCCCTGTCGCTTTCCAGGGAGGCCTACTGTACGGACAATGTGTTGGAGGTTCTGTTTCGCATGGCTGTGACAGCGGCAAAACGGGTAAAGACGGAAGTCAGCTTTTCCAGGGGAAATATTTCGGTCATTCACCAGGCCATCAGGCAGTTGGAAAAACAAGGATTTTCTGTGCAGGGGAAAACCTGTATGGTCATCGGAAACGGTGAAATGGGCAAAGTGACGGCTCTGGCGCTGAAAGAGGCGGGAGCAAAGGTAACTGTAACGGTGCGGCAGTACCGAAGTGGAATCGTAAGCATTCCTCAGGGCTGCGATCGTATTAATTATGGGGAACGTATGGAATATTTCCCGCAGTGTGATCTGGTGGTCAGTGCAACGGCAAGTCCTAATTTTACGCTGACCAGACAGCTTATAGAGGAAACGGGGATTGGTAAAGAGGTGGTGCTGATTGATCTGGCAGTTCCACGGGATATTGAACCCCAGGCAGGAGTGCTGCCTGGCGTGACGCTTTACGATATTGACAGCTTTAAGATCAACACGCTTTCTTCGAAAATGCAGGCAGCTATGGAGCAGGCACAGACCATTCTGGCAGAGCAGCAGGAAGAGTTTTACAGCTGGTATGAGAGTCATGATCTGATTCCGAAGATTCAAAAGATTAAAAAAGATGCAGTGGAAGATCTGAATCTTCGCATCTTAAAAGTCCTCCAGAAAACGTCCATGGATGCGAGAGAGCAGGGGGATCTGCTGGCAGCGATTGATACGGCGGCGGCAAAAGTAGTTAATAAAATGATTTTCGGCCTAAAGGATTCGCTGGCGCAGGAAGAGTTTCGAAACTGCGTCGAGGGGCTGGAAAAATTATATGGTGAAGAAAGCTGTCATTGACATTGTCATGAAACTGGTTATAGAATGAAAACAATAGGGAAAATTAAAATCCCTACAATGATAGGAGTGTGGAAAAATGGATATGACAATCAGACCCAGAAGGTTAAGAGGAAGTGAAATGCTGCGGAAAATGGTTCGGGAGACCCGTGTAGACAAAAGCTCTCTGATATATCCACTGTTTGTGAAGGAAGGAGAAGGAATCAAGGACGAGATTCCCACGATGCCGGGACAGTATCGATACAGTCTGGATACTCTTCCGCAGGCACTTATAGAGCTGAAGGACGCAGGCGTAGACAAAGTGATGTTCTTTGGAATTCCCGATCACAAGGATGAGGTGGGGAGCCAGGCCTTTGCCGGTGATGGAATTGTACAGCGGGCACTGGAGAAGGCCCGGGCAGAGATGAAGGATGAGATGTATCTGATCACCGACGTTTGCATGTGTGAATATACCTCCCATGGCCACTGCGGCGTGCTCTGCGGGCATGAGGTGGAAAATGATGCGACTCTGGAGTTGTTGGCGAAAACAGCACTTTCCCATGTGCAGGCAGGAGCAGATATGGTGGCACCTTCGGATATGATGGATGGAAGAGTCCGGGCAATTCGGGAAATCCTGGATCGGAACGGTCACAAGGAAACCCCGCTGATGTCTTATGCAGTGAAATATGCTTCTGCATTTTATGGCCCTTTCCGGGATGCGGCAGGTTCGGCGCCGGCCTTTGGCGATCGGAAAAGTTATCAGATGGATTTTCATAACCGGAGAGAGGGAATCAAGGAAGCGCTCCTGGATGTGGAAGAGGGAGCTGACATTATTATGGTGAAGCCTGCTATGTCCTATCTGGATATGGTACGGGAGATTAAAGACCGGATCCAACTTCCGGTTGCTGCCTATTCTGTCAGCGGAGAATACGCTATGGTGAAAGCCGGTGCAAGGCTGGGATATATTGAAGAAGATCGGATCATCTGTGAGATGGCGGCAAGCGCTTTTCGGGCAGGAACCGATATTTACCTGACGTATTTTGCAAAGGAAATTGCCCGTTTTATTGATGAGGGGAGAATCGGATAATGACAAAATCGGAAGAATTATTTGAAAGAGCAATCAGACGAATTCCCGGCGGCGTGAACAGTCCGGTTCGGGCCTACGGTTCCGTAGGAGAAGTGCCTCGTTTTATTCAGAGAGCATCGGGCTGTAAGATTTTTGATGTAGATGCACATGAATATACGGACTATATCTGCTCATGGGGTCCCATGATTCTGGGACATAATCATGAAGCTATTCGGGAAGCCGTGATTCGCGCCAGTGAAAATGGATTAAGTTTTGGATGTGCAACGGAAAAAGAAGTGGAGATGGCGGAATTTATCTGTGAGCGGATTCCTCATGTGGAAATGATCCGCATGGTCAATTCCGGCACGGAAGCAGTTATGAGCGCCATCCGTGCGGCAAGAGGATATACAGGAAAGGATAAGATCATTAAATTTGCAGGCTGCTATCATGGGCATACAGACGCCATGCTGGTAAGCGCCGGAAGCGGCGTGATGACCAGCGGTGTGCCGGACAGTGCTGGGGTACCCGAGGTCTGTACCCAGGATACCATGATTGCTGTTTACAATGATCTGGACAGTGTGCGTCAGCTTCTGGAGCAGAGTCAGGATCAGGTGGCAGCAGTGATTGTGGAGCCTGTCGGCGCCAACATGGGTGTGGTTCCTCCTGCAGAGAATTTTCTCCAGGGTCTCCGGGACTTGTGCGATCAGCACCATGCTCTTCTGATTTTTGACGAAGTCATCACCGGTTTCCGGCTGAGCTTTGCGGGAGCTGCAGGTTTTTATGGAATCACGCCGGATCTGGTGACTTACGGAAAGATTATCGGTGCCGGTATGCCTGTTGGAGCATACGGCGGCAGAAAAGAGATTATGGAAATGGTTGCTCCTGCCGGACCGGTATATCAGGCAGGTACTTTAAGCGGCAATCCCATTGCTATGGCAGCAGGACTGGCACAGCTTCAGATTCTCTGGGACAATCCGGACATCTACAAACGGTTGTACCAGAAAGGGGAAATGCTGTTTGACGGCATCCGTGAGATTTTCCTGGAAAAAGGTGTGAAATACCAGGTGAATTCCGTGGCTTCCCTGGGCTGCATCTTTTTCTCCGAAGCCCCGGTCACTGACTATGTTTCCGCGAAGAAGTCAGACACAAAAGCATTCTCCAGGTACTTCCGGTATATGTTGAACCACGGAGTGCATCTGGCGCCATCCCAGTTTGAAGCCATGTTTCTTTCCGATGCCCATACGGAAAAGGAGATTGGAGAACTGTTGGAGTTGGTAAGAAGTTATTTTTAGAAAAATCAGAACAGTGGAAATGACTGCATTTCTTTAAAAAGAAGATGAATAAGAGGGCTGTCACATGAAAGAATTCGTGTGGCAGCCCTTCTTATCATCAGTCTTTGCTGTTCAGCA
>JBJEIZ010000052.1:0-9325 GCA_051877535.1 Brotaphodocola sp. | reverse complement strand
AAGAGGCTATGAACAACATCATGCCTGTTCTGGAGGTTAAGGCAAAACGTATCGGTGGTGCTACCTATCAGGTGCCGATCGAGGTTAAACCGGAAAGAAGACAGACTCTGGCACTTCGCTGGATCACCATGTTCTCCCGTAAGAGAGGCGAGAAGACCCAGGAAGAGAGACTGGCTAACGAAATCATGGATGCAGCTAACAATACCGGCGCATCTGTGAAGAGAAAAGAAGACATGCACAAGATGGCAGAGGCAAACAAGGCCTTCTCCCATTTCAGATTCTAATAGGAGGACAAAGCTTTGGCAGGAAGAGAATATCCGTTAGAGAGAACCAGAAATATTGGTATTATGGCTCATATCGATGCTGGTAAGACTACATTGACCGAGCGTATCCTTTATTATACTGGTGTAAACTATAAGATCGGTGACACTCATGAAGGTACTGCTACCATGGACTGGATGGAGCAGGAGCAGGAGAGAGGCATTACCATTACTTCTGCAGCTACTACCTGTCACTGGACCATTCACGGCGAAGACAACAGACCGATTAAGGGTGAGCCGGAGTATCGTATCAACATCATCGATACCCCAGGACACGTTGACTTCACGGTAGAGGTTGAGCGTTCTCTGCGTGTACTGGATGGCGCTGTTGGCGTATTCTGTGCAAAGGGCGGTGTTGAACCACAGTCTGAGAACGTATGGCGTCAGGCAGATACTTATAATGTACCTCGTATGGCGTTCATCAACAAGATGGATATCCTGGGTGCTGACTTCTACGGTGCAGTAGAGCAGATTCGTACCAGACTTGGTAAGAATGCAATCTGCCTGCAGCTTCCGATCGGTAAGGAAGATGAGTTCAAGGGAATCATTGACCTGTTTGAGATGCAGGCTTACATCTATAATGATGATAAGGGTGATGATGTATCCGTAGAGCCGATTCCGGAAGATATGGCAGTTGATGCTGAATTGTATCATACAGAATTGGTTGAGAAGATCTGCGAGTTGGATGATGATCTGATGATGCAGTATCTGGAAGGCGAAGAGCCATCTATTGAAGAACTGAAAAAAGTTCTTAGAAAAGCTACCTGTGAGTGTACTGCTATTCCGGTATGCTGCGGTAGTGCATACAGAAACAAAGGTGTTCAGAGACTTCTGAACGCAGTTATCGAGTTCATGCCGGCTCCGACCGATATCCCGTCTATCAAGGGTACTGATCTGGATGGCAATGAGATCGAGAAACATTCTTCTGATGACGAGCCGTTTGCAGCTCTGGCATTCAAGATTATGACTGACCCGTTCGTAGGTAAGCTGGCATTCTTCCGTGTATATTCCGGTACTATGAATTCCGGTTCTTATGTACTGAATGCTACCAAGGGCAAAAAAGAGCGTGTGGGACGTATCCTGCAGATGCATGCTAACAAGAGACAGGAAATCGATAAGGTTTATTCCGGTGATATTGCTGCAGCAGTAGGATTTAAGATTACCGGTACCGGTGATACGATCTGCGATGAGCAGCATCCGGTTATCCTGGAATCCATGGAGTTCCCGGAGCCTGTTATTGATATCGCTATCGAGCCGAAGACCAAAGCCGGTCAGGGCAAGATGAGTGAGGCACTTGCAAAACTGGCAGAAGAGGACCCGACATTCCGTGCTTCCACCAATCAGGAGACTGGTCAGACCATCATCTCCGGTATGGGTGAGCTGCATCTGGAAATTATCGTAGACCGTCTGCTGAGAGAGTTCAACGTTGAAGCTAACGTTGGTGCTCCGCAGGTTGCTTATAAAGAGACCTTTACCAAGGCCGTTGACGTAGACAGCAAATATGCAAAACAGTCCGGTGGTCGTGGTCAGTATGGTCATTGTAAAGTTCACTTTGAGCCGATGGATGCCAATGGTGAAGAACTGTTCAAGTTTGAATCTACCGTTGTCGGCGGTGCTATCCCGAAAGAGTACATCCCGGCAGTTGGCGCTGGTATCGAAGAAGCTTCCAAGTGCGGTATCCTTGCAGGATTCCCGGTACTTGGTGTAAAAGCTACTGTTTACGACGGTTCTTATCATGAGGTTGACTCTAACGAGATGGCATTCAAAATTGCCGGTTCTATGGCATTCAAAGAGGCTATGCAGAAAGCTGGAGCAATCCTGCTTGAGCCGATCATGAAAGTAGAAGTTACCATGCCGGAAGAGTACATGGGTGATGTTATCGGTGATATCAACTCCCGTCGTGGTCGTATCGAGGGTATGGATGACGTAGGCGGCGGCAAGATCGTTAGAGCGTTTGTTCCGCTGTCCGAGATGTTCGGTTACTCCACCGACCTTCGTTCCAAGACTCAGGGTCGTGGTAACTATTCTATGTTCTTTGATAGATACGAGCCGGTTCCGAAGTCTGTTCAGGAGAAAGTAGTAGCTGAACGTAAGTAATCAAAAACTGATTCCGGCAGCTTACATTGGCTGCCGGGATTAAGAAAATAGGCTTGAAAATATTGCACAAATAGCATATAATAAGAAACAGCCTAACATATATTAAACGGCCAGTAAGGCCTAATTAAGGAGGACGTCATAAAATGGCAAAAGCAAAGTTTGAAAGAACTAAACCGCATTGTAACATTGGTACCATCGGCCACGTTGACCATGGTAAAACTACTCTGACCGCTGCTATTACCAAAACTCTGCATGAGAGATATGGTACTGGTGAGGCTGTTGCATTCGAGAACATCGATAAAGCTCCGGAAGAGAGAGAGCGTGGTATCACCATCTCTACCGCTCACGTTGAGTATGAGACTCCAAAGAGACACTATGCACACGTTGACTGCCCAGGACATGCTGACTACGTTAAGAACATGATCACTGGTGCTGCTCAGATGGATGGCGCTATCCTGGTAGTAGCTGCTACCGATGGTGTTATGGCTCAGACCCGTGAGCACATCCTGCTGTCCCGTCAGGTAGGCGTTCCGTACATCGTTGTATTCATGAATAAATGTGATATGGTTGATGACGAAGAGCTGCTTGAGCTGGTTGACATGGAAATCCGTGAACTGCTGAACGAGTATGAGTTCCCGGGCGATGACACCCCGATTATTCAGGGTTCTGCTCTGAAAGCTCTGGAAGATCCGTCTAGCGAGTGGGGCGATAAGATTCTGGAACTGATGGATGCAGTTGATGAGTGGGTTCCGGATCCGCAGCGTGAGACTGATAAGCCGTTCCTGATGCCTGTAGAGGACGTATTCACCATTACCGGTCGTGGTACTGTTGCTACTGGTCGTGTAGAGCGTGGTGTTCTGCATCTGAACGATGAAGTTGAAATTGTTGGTATCAAAGAAGAGACTCGTAAGACCGTTGTAACCGGTATCGAGATGTTCCGTAAGCTGCTTGACGAGGCTCAGGCTGGTGATAACATCGGTGCTCTGCTTCGTGGTGTTCAGAGAAGCGAGATCGAGCGTGGACAGGTTCTGGTTAAACCAGGTTCTGTTAAATGTCATAACAAATTTACCGCACAGGTATACGTTCTGACCAAAGACGAGGGTGGTCGTCATACTCCGTTCTTCAACAACTATCGTCCGCAGTTCTACTTCAGAACCACTGACGTTACCGGTGTTTGCGAACTGCCGGCTGGTACCGAGATGTGTATGCCAGGTGATAACGTTGAGATGACCGTTGAGCTGATTCATCCGGTAGCTATGGAGCAGGGTCTGCGTTTCGCTATCCGTGAGGGTGGTAGAACCGTTGGTTCAGGCCGTGTTGTTTCTATCGTTGAATAATTATAGAACTACAGTAAATTTAAGGGTTTCGGAGATTTCTCCGAAACCCTTTTTTGCCATGCATCCGGAGAAAGCTGGAAAGGACAGTGAGGAGTGTGATTTATGAAATTTTTACATAAAAGATCGATAGCAGCATGGTTGCTGACAGTATTTTATGCGGCGACAGTGCCCATGCAGACATGTGCAGCGTTTGGGCCTGGGGTAGATAATCTTTCTTCCGGAGATCCATATGCCATTTACCAGTGGGGGCTGAGAAACGACGGTCAGATACAATATTTTGAAACCGTGAACAAATATCGCTACAGTGATCCGGATCTGGCGGAAGAGATTGATATGGCGAACCAGTTGGGAGCTGAGGCACCGATCGAAGGACCAGATGCATATGAAGTTGCAGTGACGAATTCGATAAAAGGAATAGATATCAACATTCAGCCTGCCTGGAAACTGTATGACCTGACGGTCAGCGAGAGGCGTCCGGTAACGGTCGCAGTCATTGATACGGGAATTGACATCAATCATCCGGAATTGAAAGATGCCATCTGGGTCAATGAAGATGAGATTGCAGATGACGGAATTGACAATGACAACAATGGCTTTATTGATGATGTGAATGGTTGGAATTTTTTTGATGATACCAACGTCGTTTATCATAGTAAAGACGAGGATGGACATGGAACGCATTGTGCGGGAACGATCGTAGCAAAACGTGGAACCATGGGGATTGCCGGAATTGCAGATGGAAATTATGTAAAAGTGATGCCAGTCAAAGCGCTTGGAAATGTGCTTGGAGAAGATGGATGGGGAGAAGAGGAAGCAATCATCCGAGCAATACAGTACGCGGAGGCAAATGGCGCCGAAATCTGCAATTTAAGTTTTGGCACGCGAGAGTATTATCCCAGACTTGAACAGGTGATGAGAGATTCCAAGATGCTGTTTATTGTGTCTTCGGGCAATGGTGATGAAGAAGAAATCGGTTATAATATAGATCAGATTCCCGATTATCCGTCTGGATTTGATTTGGAGAATATCATTTCCGTGGCAAATCTGATGTTTGACGGAAAGCTGGCTACCAGTTCCAATTTTGGTGAGAAACATGTGGATATGGCAGCACCGGGAACGTATATTTTGAGCACAGTTCCTGAGAATGGATACGGATATATGAATGGAACTTCTATGGCAGCGCCGATGGTAACTGGCGCAGCAGCAATGGTGTATTCGTTCCGCACAGACTTGAGTTTGCAGGATATCAAGCCGGCATTGATGAACACGGTGAAAAAACTTCCGGAGCTGGAGTCCAGAGTGGCTGCCGGAGGAATGTTGGATGTTTATGCGGCACTGCGTTACATAAGATAATAAAAAATACCCTGATGATCCGGATACAGATTGTTTCTGTAATAGGGCATCAGGGTATTTTGCTTGAAATGCAAAGCAGTCTGTAGTGTATGGCTTTGCATTAATCTTCGTCATTTTCCGAGAATTTTTGAGGAAGATTCTGTTCATCGAAATCATCAAAACTCTCTTGATTTAGAGTAAGTATTGATCGGCGCTTTTGACCGTTTTGCTTCTGAGAAACATTGCTATGCCGGTTTCTGTATTCTTCCATCAAACGTTCGTATTCCTCTTCGTCACCAGATTCCTGAATGCGTCTGCGTCGCTGTTCACGGCGAAGTTCCATAGCTTCGGCTTCTTTTTTGCGTCTATTCTGCCAATAACAAATGCCTCCGACGATCAGTCCGATTGGTATCAGAATGGCGATGCCTTTTAACAGCACTGCGATGACGGATGAATCAAAGGAAATAGAAGGCAGTTGAAATTTGCCGGAACTGTCTGTATTGGAACCAGCTGCAGAATCGCTGTTGTTGTCGGAAATATTTGCGTCTGAATTGGGAGCGGTTTCCACCTCTTGGCTGAATGCCGGCATGTCTTTGACAAGCAGGAAAGCCTGACCGATGATACGTTCATTATAGGTGTAAGTCAGTTGGGCAACAGCATTGTCCGGATGGCTTTCCGGAAGCGGTCCAAGAGCAATCTCGGCATCTTCAAACGTAGTTCCATTTGGCAGAGTAACCATTTTGCCCGGTTCAACCATCAAATCGGAAGATTTGTACGTGATGCCATCCAATTCGATCGGACCGTCACCTGTCACATAGCGAGATTCGTATTGGGCAATCTCCAGGTTCGTAAAATTTCGGAAACCAAAAGAAAGAAGTTCCTTACAGTCAATAAAATATTGTCTTGGCTGACCCTTTAAAATAACAGAAACCAGTTGTCTGCCATCTTGCTCGGCATATGTGACTAAGGTATTGCCTGCAGCAATTAGATAACCGGTTTTTCCAGCGACAGCAGGAGGATAATAAAATTCACTTGTCTCGTCTTCGGTGATGACCAGACGGTGCTCATTCTTCAGGGTAAAGCCCTCGGGATTATTGGTCGTCGGTGCAATTTTGTGATAGACAACGGAGCTGATTTTGACTAATTCTTCATTCTGATAGGCGGCGGAGGCAATCTTGGTCATGTCGTATGCGGAAACATACTGGGTGTCACCGTTTAAACCGGATGGGTTGTCAAAATGACTCTCTGTGCAGCCAAGTTCTTCCAGCTTTTCATTCATCATGTCCACGAAAGCGGACATGCTTCCTGCTACATGTTCGGCCAGTGCGTTGGCAGTTTGGTTGGAAGAAACCAGGAGCAGGGAGTAGAGACAGTCTTCGACAGTGAGCTGGTCTCCGGCGACAACACTGGTTTTGTTGCCGCAGTCAGCTTCTACATTGTATACGGCGTTTTGGGAAAAGGTTACAACTTCATCGAGTTGACAATTCTCTAATACCAAAAGGGCTGTAAGAATTTTCGTAATACTTGCAGGGGGATAACCGACATGAACATTTTGTCCAAACAGCACGGCACCGGAATCCATATCTACGACGATTCCGGCTTCAGCCTGAATTCCGGTATCGGTCGGCCAGTCAGGTTTGGCATAAACCGTCATAAGGAACAGCTGGCATGCCAGCAGAAAACTCAGGATACATTTTATCTTCTGTTTCAATGGGAGACCTCCTCTGGATACCTACATTTTCATATTTTTAATCATAACTTATTGGGATTAAATAATCAAGAAAATAATCTTTAACTTCCTCTTTCATTATTTTGAATTTTGTAGTATGATAATACATGCACTAGATATTGATGCGTATAGGGAAATTGAAATCAAGATATAGTGTCCGAATTTGGCGTTTTGTGAATTTGAATACAACAGACAGATGCGGAGCCGGAATCGGTGATTCCGATAGAAACGGATCCGGATGCCAAATCGTCAGAAAATGACATAAATGCGCTGTTGGCGTGTTTCAATAATACGAGCAAGGAGGAAACGAACGATGGAAGTAAAGACGAATGTTATCAAGCGAAACGGTAAAGAAGTTACTTTCAATTCAGATAAGATTGTGAACGCAATCCGCAAAGCAAATGCAAGTGTAGGGCCGATTCATCAACTGAACGAATATCAGATTCAGGCGGTTGCAGACACAATTGCAAAAGAGGTTCAGAATTACCATCATGCGGTCAATGTAGAGGATATCCAGGATATGGTTGAGACCGGCATCATGGAGATGCGCGGTTATGAGGTTGCTCAGAAGTATGTGCGTTATCGTTATAAACGGGAACTTACGCGCAAGTCCAATACTACAGACAATGGGATTTTATCTCTGTTGGATCATATCAATGAAGAAGTAAAGCAGGAAAATTCCAATAAGAACCCGGTGATCAACTCTACACAGCGAGATTATATGGCTGGTGAGGTAAGCAAGGATCTGACCCGCCGTGTACTCTTGCCGGAGGAAATTGTACAGGCGCATGACGAGGGAATTATTCATTTCCATGATTCTGATTATTTTGCTCAGAAAGAGCATAACTGCGACCTGATTAATCTGGAAGATATGCTGCAGAACGGCACGGTGATCAGTGAAACCATGATTGAGAAACCGCATAGTTTCTTCACGGCTTGTAACGTTACCACTCAGATTGTGGCGCAGGTTGCGAGCAACCAGTATGGCGGTCAGTCTTTCTCTCTTTCTCATCTGGCACCGTTTGTTGACATCAGCCGTAAAAAGCTGCGCAGCCTTGTTGTTGCAGAACGTAAGGAATGCGGAGAGAGCATGGATGACGAGATTATTGACAAACTTGCAGAACGCCGGCTGCGTGATGAGATTAAGAGCGGCATTCAGACCATTCAGTATCAGCTGATCACATTGATGACCTGTAACGGTCAGGCACCATTTGTAACGATGTTCATGTATTTGGATGAGGTACCGGAAGGTCGGACCAGAGATGATCTGGCGATGATCATTGAGGAAGTTTTGATTCAGAGAATGCAGGGTGTAAAGAATGAAAAGGGCGTGTGGATTACTCCGGCATTTCCAAAACTGATTTATGTACTGGATGAAGACAATATTCATGAAGACAGCAAATATTGGCATTTGACAGAACTGGCAGCCAAATGTACGGCAAAGCGCATGGTTCCGGACTATATTTCTGCAAAAATCATGCGTGAATTGAAAAAAGGAAATGTTTATACCTGTATGGGATGCCGTTCTTTCCTGACCGTGGAGGATTCTCAGAGAAATCCGGACGGCAGTCACAAGTTTTACGGTCGGTTCAATCAGGGTGTTGTTACGATCAACCTGGTTGACGTTGCCTGCAGTTCGGAAGGGGACGAGAAACGATTCTGGGAGATTCTGGAAGAACGATTAGAGTTGTGTCACCGTGCACTTCGCTGTCGCCATGAGCGTTTGAAAGGTACCATTTCGGATGTGGCCCCGATTTTGTGGCAGCACGGCGCATTGGCTCGGCTTGAGAAAAATGAACCGATTGACAAACTGTTGTATGACGGTTACTCTACTATTTCTCTGGGTTATGCAGGTCTTCATGAAATGTGTATGCGCATGAAAGGTGTTTCTCATACCGACCCGAAAGCAAAAGATTTTGCATTGGCAGTTATGCAGAAACTGAATGATAAATGTGCTGAGTGGAGAGCTGCGGAGAACATCAGCTATTCTGTATACGGAACTCCGCTTGAGTCAACCACCTACAAGTTTGCAAAATGTCTGCAGAAGCGTTTTGGTATCATTAAAGGTGTTACAGATAAAAACTATATCACAAACAGTTATCATGTACATGTTTCTGAGAAGATTGATGCTTTTGAAAAATTAAAATTTGAGTCCGAATTTCAGAAATTGTCTCCGGGCGGTGCAATCAGCTACGTAGAAGTGCCGAACATGCAGAATAATATTCCTGCAGTTTTGACTGTGATGCAGTTTATTTATGAAAATATTATGTATGCGGAACTGAATACCAAGAGCGACTATTGTGAGTGCTGCGGTTATGACGGAGAGATTCAGATTGTAGAAGATGAAGCAGGTAAGCTGGTTTGGGAGTGTCCGAACTGCGGCAATCGAGATCAGAATAAAATGTCTGTTGCGAGAAGAACCTGCGGTTATATCGGAACCCAGTTCTGGAATCAGGGACGGACGCAGGAAATCAGAGACCGTGTGCTGCATCTGTAGGAAAGATATAAAT
>JBJEIZ010000051.1:0-1900 GCA_051877535.1 Brotaphodocola sp. | reverse complement strand
GCAGAATCTCTGGGAGCCAACTATGGAAAAGCATATCTGGAACAGCAATTCCAGAACCATTCAGTCAGCAAAGTTCGTCCACATGAAAGTTCTCACAGGACGGAAAATGTTGCAAAGCTCGATTATCATGCAGATCCATTTATGATCTTTTTTGTAAAATCTGAGCTTCGCCTTGTGACGGATCTCCAGACAAATGTAAAGGCAATGCAGAATCAGGCTTATGCCCGGAAAGTGAAGATCAGCAATCTGCAGCAAATGGCAGATACCTTGATTTATATTCAGGATCATGGTTATGACACCAGAGAAGATTTGAAAAAACAGGAAACTGACATCCGGTTAAAGATGGAAGAAGCTCAGGAACATCTTTCTGATCTATCTTCCAAAATGAAAGATGTGAACGCACAGATCCACTACACCGGACAATATTTTGCTTCAAAACCGATATATGCTGAATTTCTGAAATCGAAAAATAAAAAGAAATTCCGGCAGGATCATTTATCGGAAATCAAATCCTACGAGGAAGCCCGTGACTGGTTAAAAGCGTTCTATCCGGATGGAAAGATGCTTTCGATGAAAATCCTGAAATCTCAAAAATCGGAACTACAGAAATCCATTGATACTCAGAAATCAGTTGTAAAACAATTCAGGGATTATCACAAAGAACTGGAAATCGCCAATGCCAATGTAGATGCCATTCTCGAAAGGAAGGAGCCATCCATTGATACGCATTACGAACAACCGGCACAGACAGAAAACCTAAAAACAAATTCACAACACAAAAAGAAGGAGGATAAAACATTATGACACAATCAGACTTCAATTTGCTATTCATACAGCAGGTAAACCGCTGTGAAGAAACCCTGCGCGGGAAAGCAAAAGAATATACTGGGAACAACCCGGACAGGCTCAGTGCATTTAAAACAGCTGCAGCTCTGCAGGAATGCACACCCGAAAGAGCCCTTGCCGGAATGATGGCAAAACACATCATCTCACTTTATGATATGTGCTTTTCGGAGCAGTCAACTTACGACCAGAGCATGTGGGATGAGAAGATTACCGACAGTCTGAACTATCTGTTTCTGTTAAACGCACTGGTCAGGGAGGGGTCATACAATGAATAAAATCGAGACAAAAATATTGAACTGTTTCGCAGTAAAAGAAGCAGAAAAGAATATGGTCTTTGCTGCAAGACTGACCCAGCGAGGACATATCATCCATTCCATGGATGACCTGATGGACCTATATAATCAAGCTTTTACGGATGAAACCTTGACAAATCTAGGAGATCTTCCACACCCGGCCATTCAGAAATTCACAGTAATCACTCTGGCTGTTGTGGGTGCCAGCAGAAGATTTCTCTCCCAGATCACACGTCATCAGAACGAAGTGAAATTCATGAGTGCCTCACTGCAGTACAGCAACTATTCCGGAGAAGCAGATTTCGCGATTCCTTACGAAATTATTTCCGCTCCTTCCGAGATACGGACACTTTATCTGGAAAGCTGTCAGGCGGACATGGACTGTTATGAACGCCTGTGCAAAGCAGGAATCAGTCACGATGCCGCCGGTTATGCAACTCCACAAGGTCTTCGTAATGTACTGATCATCAGTGCCACACCTTATCAGTGGAAGCATATGATCGGTCAGCGTTGCTGCCGCAGAAATACCGATGAGATGCGGATCGTAATGCTCATGATCTGGCAGAATCTGTATGAATTAAGTCCGTCACTTTTTATTCCGAACCAGACAGGACCATTCTGTCAGAGAGCAAAATGCCTGGAAGGAAAAATGAGCTGCAGCCATCCCATTGATCAGATCCTGCTGCCCGAAGATATTCTTCATCTGGATTATCCTTTACTTTGCAGAGGTGATGCAGTATGAAAATAAAACTCATTGATTT
>JBJEIZ010000050.1:0-42994 GCA_051877535.1 Brotaphodocola sp. | reverse complement strand
GATCTGTACGCCGCTCCGCTCCTGCCCGTCCTTTGTGTAATGATAACTTTCTGTCCCCGCAGGGATAATATAGGCGTCATAGGATTTCCCTTCTTTATTTTTCAACCCTTTTAACAGGATTTTCTTCCCGGAAAGAATCTCCCGAATCTGTCCGTCCGTAAGCGCCGCCCCCAGAATCCGGTTTACATTCATACCGCATTTTTTCGTGCAGTACGCACCGTATTTTCCTTTTACGATCTGTCCGCCACAATTAGGACATATTCCCAGTGCCTCCTGCGTCGGCGCAAACATTTTTTTCTGCTCGTCGCTGACCTCGTGATAAATCTGGACAAGATCGGAAACCATTGTTTCAATCCCATCCATAAACACATCCATTTCCATCTCACCTTTTGCTACCTGCGTGAGCGCATTTTCCCAATCCGCCGTGAGCTTCGGGGATTTCACCACATCAGGAAGTATGGTAATCAATTTTATTCCGGCCTCTGTAGGAATCATCTGTTTTTTCTCCCGTTTCACAAATCCGTCTTTCACCAGTTTTTCAATAATGTCTGCTCTGGTGGCAGGCGTTCCCAGACCTCTCCGCTCCACATCATCCCCCATATTCTCATTTCCGGCACGTTCCATGGCGGCTAACAGGCTGTCCTCCGTGAAATGCTTCGGGGGCGTTGTCGTATGCTCGCTGATCTTCGTCTGTATGTTGTCAAAGGTCTGCCCCTCTGTAAGTTCCGGCAGCTTTTTATTGTCCTCCCCAGCCTCCTCCTCTGTCTTAAATAAACGCTTAAATGCCTCCTCCAACTGTTTCCAGCCGTCAGAAAGGACGGTTTTCCCGGAGACGTGGAAACTATGACCGCCGCAGGCAATCTCCGCCCGGACACTCTGGTATAAATGCTTCTCCTCTGTGGCGCACAAAAGCCGGTTCGCCACAAGGGATAAAATTTTCATTTCTGTATCCGGCAGCGCAGCAAGATCCGCTTTTTCAATCTCTATCGTGGGAATGACGGCATGATGATCCGTCACCTTTTTGCTGTTTAAAACCCGCTTCACATCCGGCTGGAATCCGGCAGGTTCTTCAAACAATATGACCGTAAAAACCGCCCGGATCACCTGCCCTGCGGTATCCTCCATATCATCGGAAAGATACTGGCTGTCCGTCCTCGGATATGTGACCAGCTTTTTCTCATAAAGGCTCTGAGTATATTCTAGCGTCTGCTTCGCGGTAAAACCAAAGAAACGGTTTGCGTCCCGCTGAAGCGTGGTAAGGTCATACAGTTTCGGCGGAAGCACGGATTTTTCCTCTTTCATCACAGATAAGACAGATGCCTGCCCGTTCCGGCAGTCCTTTGTAATCCTCTCTGCTTCTGCCCTAGTCTTAACACGCTCCGCCGCCGCATCCATATCCCCGCAGAGGATATGCGCCACAAAATACGGCTCCTTTTTGAAATTCATAATCTGCGTTTCCCGCTCCACCAGCATGGAAAGGGTGGGCGTCTGCACCCTGCCCACCTTTAATACCTTTCCGCCGTACAGTACGGTAAACAGCCTTGTACCGTTCATACCTACCAGCCAGTCCGCCTCCTGCCTGCACAGGGCGGAACGATACAGGTTTTCATATTCCTGTCCCGGCTTTAAATGTGCGAATCCGTCCCTTATGGCGCTTTCCTCCATGGAAGAAATCCATAACCGCTCCACTGGCTTCTTACAGCCTGCCATGTGGTAAACCAGACGGAAGATCAGTTCTCCCTCCCGTCCGGCATCCGTGGCGCAGACTACCGCTGACACCCGGCTGTCATGGAGCAGGCGGCACAGCACCTCATACTGGTCTTTTGTTTCTTCCTTGATTTGATATTCCCAATGTTCCGGGATAATCGGCAGGCTCTCATACGTCCACTTTTTCCACTGCTCCCCATAAGTTTCAGGCTGTACCAACTCCACCAGATGCCCCACGCACCAGGACACCAAATAGCCATTTCCCTCCAAATATCCGTCCTTTTTCTCCTCAGCGCCGATCACCCCGGCAATACTTCTCGCCACGCTGGGCTTTTCTGCGATTACCAGCTTATGTTGTGTCATTCTGTTTTCCTCCCGTAAATTCAATATCTGATTCCACTTCATTTCCCCATGCGTCAAAGCCCTCCCGCCTGTTCCGGGCAAATAACTCAATTTTCGGGACTTCTCCTGTCAGGCGGATAATCCGCTCTGGCACTTCCTGCGGCTTCCGGCTGTGTTCCTCGATATGGCTTATGACCACCTGATGTACGCCGGCATCCACCCGCTTCGGCCTGCCTCTCGTTCCCAAAAGACATAGCTCCGCATTTCCCCGTGTCCAATGCCCCATTCCCCAAAACAGCGTATCCGCTTTCCGGTTCTGTTTAATCCATACAAATGCAGCCGTCTTATATTGGAATCCCCACGCCTGCATCACTTCCAGTCCCTCCGTCAGACAGGGAAATGTCACCCAGAGAAACAATACACAGTCCCTGTCCGCAATCTCCGCCACTGGAAGCGCTTTAATCGCCTCCAGCTTCATCGACGGATAATGGTTGACCGCAACGCCGCGAAGCCCTTTCCTTGCGTATGCCCGATATTCCCATGGGGGATCAGCGTAAATCACACCATACTTTTTCATTCATCCTCTCCGTCATCTTCAAAGAAATCCGCATCAGAGTCCGTGCTTTCGTCCTCATCGTCCTCGTATTCTTCTTCCATCTCCTCATCTTCCTCATCATCCTCGTCCAGAAAATCCTCTTTTTTCCTGCGGACAACTTTCAGATAATAGCCGCCTCCAATGGCAGCGGCAGCCACGATTCCCAGAATCACATAAGCGGCCAGAGGGCTTTCTTTCTCGACTTTAGGCTCTGTCTCTGGTTCCCCTGTCTCGTCTGCCGGTTCTTCTGCTTCTTCTGCGCTTTCTTCCGGCTCTGTGCCCTCTGATTCTTCCATCGCTGCATTGTTATTGGATAACGCACCCTCTGATACCGGAATCGCAGATTCCAGCGCCGCAGAATTTTTTGGAAGTGTTTCACTGTTGTCTGCGGTCACGTTCAGCAAGTCATTCTCGCTGATCTCCGTCAGGAAATAGACCGTTTCCTCCTCGCCGTCCCTGTCAATAATCAAATAAAAGATTTTCTCCGAAGCTGTCTGAATCGTATAAAACTCTTTCCCTTTTTCTGAGACTTCTGACTCTCCGCCTTCTTCCGTTTCTGATTCCGCCGCTTCTTTAAAAGCCGCTTTCTTCTGTTCCTCCGGGCTTAACTCTGATAGCGTGTTTCCGTCGCTGTCTGTTTTTGTATGCTCCGTCACCGTTCCCGTTGCCGATGCAGGCGCTGTTGCCTGTGCGCTGGCTGGAAGCTGCTCCGCCGGATTACTCTCGCTGCCGTCCGCTGTCTCCGGATCGGTATAGTAGGGATTTGCGGTCTTGTAAATCTCTGACAAATTTCCGGCGTTATCCATCGCCTGAATGGTAAAATACTGATACCCGGCGTCAAACTGCTGTAAACGGATATTCAGGATGCCATTCGTGATGTCCTCAAACTCATATCCATTCACATAGACTGTCTGGATGCCGGAATCCGTATCATGGACCTGAATACTTAACAGGCCGTCGCTGACCGCCGCATTTAAAGTAGGCTTTGTGAAATCAAAGCATTTAATATACCGGTTTTTCTCATAGGTATGCCCTTTCTGGTCTGTCACAAGGACATATATGGTGCAGTTCTCCGAAATCTCTATGTACATATCATCGGTTACGTCTGTCCAGCTTCCGTTCTGCGCGATTTTCGCCTCCACCGACTGAATCTGAAAATTGCCGGATTCTACTGTATCTTTTACGGAAATGTGTACCTTTGCGGAGCCGTTATGCCAGCCTGCGGGCGTTTTGATCGTGATTTTCACATTAGGATTCACATACTCGCAGCGGGCATAATCCTCTTTGCATACCTCACATTCACGGTTAATGTCATATCTGGTACACGTTTCCACGCAGATGCACTCTGGTTCCGGCTCCGGTGTTTCATTTCCCGACACACTTCCCTCCTCGCTGTTGTTTCCATTTTCTGTACCAGAGGTTTCTCCCTGCTTGCCGGAAGTTTCCGGCTCCTCGCTGGTTTCCGGTGTTTCACCGGTCTCCGGCATTGCATCTGTCTCTGATTCTGTTAGATTTTCCTGCCCTGCCGGTTCTTCTGCTGCCGACTGATCCGCTGATTCCACTACATCCGTATCCTGCGCATACACGGCTGTGGCATTATTCCCATTCGCCAGAAATGCGCCTGCGGGCAGGCAGAACAGCACCGCTGACAGCGCCAGCGACGCAAATACTTTAATAGTTGTCCGTTTGTTCTTCATGCTGCATCATCTCCTTTTCTTTCTGTGCCAGTAACTGTAAAATCTCGTCCTCGCTGATCTGATTCAATAATTGCAGCTTCTCGGACGAGATTTTATGCTTCTTTATAATTTTCATGGCTCTTGCGTCTTCCGCCATCTGCCACTGCTCCGTCAGCTCCTTTTCCCTTTCCTGAAGCTGTGCAAGCTGAAGCCGGACTTTGGAAAGTTCTTTTTCAATCCGTTCCTTTGTCATAAATACCTCTTTTCTCTGCTCAATTTAAACGGCCATAACCGTAAAAATGACTTTGCCAGTAGGAAGAATTAACCGAGGCGTAGCTGATCGGATCCCCACAATGGATCATCACCCCGTTGCCGCAGTAAATCCCCACATGGCTCACCGGGCCGGAAGAATTGTAAGTGCCTGTAAAAAAGATAATGTCTCCCGCCTGTGCGTCCGATGCCGATACTGGCGTACACTGGTTATAAATTCCCTGCGCCGTTGTTCTGGGCAGGTTATGGACTCCGCTGTTGGAAAATACCCAGCATACAAAACCGGAACAGTCAAAACTGGTAGACGGGGATGAACCGCCCCACACATACGGAAACCCAAGGTATTTGGCCGCTTCTTCCATAAGCGTCTGCACTTCCTCATCATCATAAGAATCCGGCGGAATGGCATTTCCTCCTGCCCCGCCTGCGCCCTCCCCGTAAAGCGTTTCCGTGCCTGCGTCAAAATAAAATAGAGGATTGTAGTATTCCCCCTGATACAGACATTCGATATGCAAATGGCTTCCGATACTGCTCCCGGTATTCCCCGTAGCGCCGATCTGCGCCCCTTTCTTCACTGCCTGACCTGCACTCACATTTAAGCTGTCCATGTGGGCGTATTTTGTCGTATATCCGTCCTGCTCAATCACCACATAGTTGCCGTAATAACTATCGTATGCAGCTTCCGTAACTGTCCCGTCATGGGCGGCATAGACAGTGGTTCCCGTAGGGACTGCAATATCTACTCCCCGGTGAAGCTCTTCATTTCCGGTGTTTGGATTTTTCCGATACCCGTAATAGCTGCTGATATAGTTGTACCAGTAAAGATTCAGCGGAGAGGCAAATTCCTGAAGCAGACCTTTCGTCTCCCCATACATAGCGTAGATTTCTCGTTGCTCCTCATTCATTTTTCCGGCTGTAATTGTCTCCAAAGGCTTTATCGTAAGCGTCACCCTGAGAATACTGACCTCGTATTCATATTCTTCCCCGTCCGAATCCGTCCCTGTCCGTGTCTCCGTATCCGGCGTCAGTGTCAGTGTATACATTTCCTCAAAAAGCCCCTGCACTTCACCCTCTACGCCGCCTGCGGTAAATTCTGTATGTACCGCCGATAAAAAGCCAATCAGCGTAAACGGATCATGCCCAATCTCGCCCAGATTATAGGAATACTCGTCATAGCCTGGATGATCCGTCTCGATATGGTCAATCTCATTCTGTAAATCCATTTCCAGTCTGGTAAACTGCATATCCGCCGCATCAATCTCCCCCGGCTGGCTTAAATAGCTGGCTGCAAGGATTGTGGACTGCATATCCGCAAACATGGCTCCGCAGGAAGATACCGAAGTCATCACCATGACCAGCAGAACGCCGGCCACGCCCACCGTAACCAGCACTCCGGCATTTTTTCTGACCAACTCTTGTATCTTTCTCACAGCCGCTCCCGCCGCATCCGCTGACTTTGCTGCTGTTTCCTGCGCCGTTTTCGCCGCCGTTCCCCGCTGTCTTGCTTTCCGGTACTCCTTTTGGATCTGCCGTTTCCGAAGCCGCTTTTGCAGGAATTTCCGTCTCATCTGCGGATTTTCCTCTAAAAACTTCTGATACTGGAAATTTACCTCTGCCTGAAACTGCTTCTTTTCCAGTCCGGCGATTTTCGCCCGCCGTCTCTGCTCTCTCCCTGTGAAACGGTCTCTCACAAAACGGGCGGCGTCCTCCGCTTTCTGCTCCGTCTTATGTGCGCCCTCCACGCCGGAATTATCTTTCTCCACCTCCGACACTTTTCCATGGACAAAGTTCCGGCTCTCATTCTGCATCCGGCGCATAGCGGTCTTTGCAATCCCCTCCTGTCCGAACGGCTTTTCCCGGATCACCGGAACCAGCTCATATCTCGCCTGCCCGGTCTGTTCGTCATACACCCGCTGAAAGGTATAATCCTGCTCTTTCGGCAGCTTCGCTCTCGCTTTCTCCAGCTTTCTTCCGGCCTGCTCCGCCTGCCGTTTCCGCTTTTGCAGTTTCCGGCTCCCGAAAATCTCTGTATCTACTTCTGTTTTATGAAAATCAGCATTCCCGGTATCTGCAAAGGATTCCTCCCTTTGCGTCTGAGAAAGTCCCTCTCTCCCTGCTTCTGCCTTGCTTTCATTTCTTCCCCGGCGTTTTCTCTGCGCTCTCTTTTTGTGATAACTTCCTGTTTTCCGGGACGGTCTGTAAGTATCCCTGCGGTGGTAATCTCCCGCAGCATCCGCAGTATTCTGCTTTTTCTCCGAATTTTCCTCCACTACAGGCTCCGATTGCCCTGAAAATGTCTCCTGTCCGACTAAAAAAGCGGTTTCCGGCTTCGCCGTCCTATCCCCATCCAGCTTTTGGACATTTTGTCCAAAGGTGTCCGGCTGGATACGGCTCCCGGAGGGACGCCGCTTTTTCTTTTTCCAATCCACATCCCTCGGCTGAAAATCCGACTTCTTTTTATGATCCATCTGCCACCCCCGCATCCTCCGGTTTCGTATTCATAATCGCAAATGTCTTTGTATTAGCCGGATACTTATCCACGAATGGAATCACTACATTATCAAATAGAATCAACCCACAGCCAGGCTCGGAATTGGTCACATGGGCAAGCTGTTTTTCGGAAAGCCCCAGCTTATCTGCCAGAATCTGCTGGTCTTTGGCATTCTGGTTCAAAAGATACACAAAATCGCTGTTCCCCAGAATCCCCTCAATCTCCTCCGACCGCAGAAAATCGCCCACATTCTGCGTCAGGCCCGTGGGAATCCCTCCCCATTTTCGGAAGCGTTTCCAGATTTCCACAGAGTAGAGAGCAGTCTGTTTTTCCTTTAAAAGCAAGTGAAATTCATCACAGTAGTACCGGGTAGCAATCCTCCGTTCCCGGTTCTGCGACACCCGGTTCCATACCGCATCCTGCACAATCAGCATCCCGATTTCTTTTAGCTGGTTTCCTAAATCCCTGATGTCAAAACACATGATCCGGTTATGGGAATCCACGTTTGTTCGGTGATTAAAATAATTTTGGGAACCATGCACATACAGCACCAGACTGTTGGCAATCCGCACGGCTTTCGCCTTTGCTACCTTTGCCAGCTCCGGCTCTATATCTTTCGGATCGTATTTTAAAAGCGCATAATACAGATCCTCCAGAACCGGCATATTTTCCGGCATAGGATTCGCAAAATATTTATCATAAATGTGCTTGATGCAGGTATCAATGATGCCTTTCTCATCATTTTCCAGACCGTCCTTTCCTCCTGCAATCAAATCGCAGAGCGTAATCAGGAAGTCACTTTTTAATTTCAGTGCATCTTTGTCGCTCTTATGGCTGAGCTGGATGTCCATCGGATTTAAAAAATCGTTGGAATTGGTTGACAGCCTCACCACCTGCCCATGAAGCGCCTGCACCAGAGGGAAATACTCGCCCTCCGGATCGCAGATAATAATATCGTCCTTTGTAATCAGGAAACAGGACAAGATTTCCCGTTTTGCGCTGAATGACTTGCCGCTTCCAGGCGTCCCCAAAATCACGCCGTTGGGTGTCCGCAGCCGTTTCCGATCTGCCATAATCATGTTATTGCTGAGAGCGTTTAGGCCATAATAAACAGCCGGCGCAGGCATAAACAGTTCCTGGGTAGAAAAAGGAACCAGAACGGCAGCGCTTTTTGTAGTCAGGTCACGCTCGATTCCCGTATCGTTGCACCCGATAGGCGCAGACGCCATCAGGCCCTGCTCCTGCAAATACTGGAGACACCGAAGATTGCAGTTCGCCTGCTGGATAATGCCGGATACACGCTGGGTAATGTTCTCCAAGTCCCGCTTCGTCCTGCCGTAGCAGGTAATCAAAAAAGTCACCTGAATCAGCTTTTGATTGCTGGTATTCAGATCTTCCAGCAGCTCTATGGTGTCTTTTTCATACGTCACAATATCCGTGGGCAGTATGTCCATATCGTATCCGCCCCGAAATGCTTTCTTCTGCTCCTCGATCTTCATTTTTTGAATGTTGGACAGCGCCGCTTTTAACTTTTTCAGCGCCTTTACCGGATCAATGGTCTGCATATGCAGGGTAACGGTCAGGTTATCGTCAATGTCCAGAAGCCGCTTTAACAATCCATCGGAAACGCTGGGGGCAATCATATCCAGATAGGACACCCTGCCGTACATATCGCCGGACTTGAACCGGCTGGGATAACGGAAATCAAAGCCCGGCGGCGCAATGTAGTCCTTAACTGACTTGCCGGATTCCGCCAGTTCCTGAAAGGAAAAACGGAAAGGTTCCATTGTCCCCTGGTTAAAATACTCATGGAGGATACGGAGCCTTGCCTTTCCGTCCAGTATCCTGGCGTTGGTTCCTATGTTATCCAGATTGCGGATCACGTCGGTCTGGATATTGTTCAGCTTATTTCTTGCCTCCCGGATTCCCGTACTTTCCACCCCGAAAATAATGTATTTGGATTTTAAAATGCCGTTATTCCCCTTTGCCGACTGCTTCTTCAGCATCTGGGCATATTCCTCCCGGATGTCGTTAAAAGCGTCGTCCTGCAAAGGAATTTCAAACTGTTCCGTCAGCACGGCTTCATTGACCTGACGGTTGAACAGAAACAGCTCAAATTTTATGGACGGATCAAAGTAATTGATAAACCGGCTGTACTCCACCAGAATATCCTCCTGATCGCCCTCCTCCAGCAAATCATAGTTAATATCGTAAAATTCCACCATTCTGGTGTAAAACGTATTTGTAACCTGACAAATGCCGTCCCGGTACATCTTCTGGAATGTTATGGTTTTCTGCGCCGTGTCCGGCACAGCCTGCCCCCGGCTCTTTCCCGCAAGCGTCCGGCGAAGTTCTGAAAGCCTCCGCTTTTCGGAAAAACTGAGCCTGTTCGGTTTCTTCGGCTCCTTATTCTTCTCAGGATTTTTCCTGCCCCCGTTCTTCTGTGTTTCCTGCTTTTCTGCCGATTCCTGCTTTTTCTTCAAGCCTTCGTACCTCCTTCCTCATGTTCTCCCTTTCCTCCAACTGCTTATAAATATTTTCTGACCGGTAAGGTCTGATCCCCGGCGTCAAAAATTTCTGGCGTATCATAAAATAGAAGATTTTCTCCGCCGGGAAACCATCCCTTGAATACATCGCCAGAAAGAAAAACGGCAGCATCACCCCGACCATAATCAGAGCTGCTGCCTGCGTCCCGATCACGCCTTTTGTGAGAAAATACAGAGGCACTCCCACGAGGGCGGCGGCGCTGAAACAGATAATCTGCCGCTTTGTCAGGTTCAACGCTACTTTTGTCTTAATTCCGCTCAAATCTTTCGGCACTGGCACACTAATCGCCATATTTCCACCTCTTTTCCTGATTTTCCGGTTCAATGCCCATTTTGAAGCTAATGGGCATTGAAAATCGAACGGCTGAGGGAGCCTGTCTTAAACAGGCTGAAGCAGAGAATAATCGTATACGCCGCCACCGACCACAGAGCGGTATGCAGGTTCGATGCCACAGTCACGCCGGACACCAAGACCGCATAGATCGCCACGCATACCATGATAAAAAATCCCTGAAACGCCAGAGCGATAAGCCCTTTTAAATAGTTGGTTCCAATGCTTCCCCATTCCCGGTTCGTTACAGTTGCCGCCGGAATCGGCGCTACTGACACATAAAGGTATATTTCAATCATCCGCCCGTATAAAATGACGGTGATAAGGACGGACATGATTTTCATACATAAGCTGATAATCATGGTTTCGATCCCCAGCCCAATCAGTTCCCCGATCCCCGTGGTGTCAAGCTGTCTGTTGAACATGGCTGTCAGGGTAGACTGCACATCCAGACTGGTGGAGCCTGATATGGTTCCCGCCGCCTGTGTCACTACATGGCTCCCCACATCAAAGACCGCCATCACAATGTCAAAGGTCTGGCTGAGGAGACTTACCGCAATGCAAGCCTTGAACAAAAACCGGAAGAACAGCGCCGTATCAAATTCGTGCATATTGTTCTTGTCGATCACCATAGTAATCAGCTCATAGACAAGGACGAAACTGATAATCATCCCCGCTATGGGCACAATCACATTTTCCGAAAGGGACTGGACCATGCTGAAAATACCGGAGTTCCATGCGCTGGGCGTGGTGCTGACCTCCCCAGCAATCGTGCCTACCTTGTCATTGACATCGGTAAACATGGTTTCCAGATTGGACAGCACCCAGCCTTGCAGCATTTCCTTTATGAAATCAGTGATTTTCTCAATGATTCCGCCCATCGCTTTATGAGAACAGCGACGTGAGCTGCGGGATCACCGTCTGGGCAATGATGACAATGCCTCCTCCCGCCATCAATTGTTTAACACCTTGCGATTTTGCACCTGGATTATCATTTCCGTATCCTTCAAGCAGGTTGATAACGCCCCATACTGCCACGCCCGCTCCGATTGCGGTCACGACTGTCTTTAATCCTGTTACTGCTGTTGTAAAAAATGCCATAATAAGTCCTTTCTGTAATAAAACAGGCTTTTAGACAATTCGTCCAAAAGCCCTTGTCAACGGTTCCCTATTCAGTTTTCATAGTTTGAAGCTACGCTTCAATCAGCCCGGCATCCTCCATCTCATCAATGGTATCACTGTCTTTCACCCTTGCCCGGCAAAGGTTTTTCACATACTTTTCGATGTCAAAGGCGTTTTTCGGATCATAATCGGACAGCAGGCGATATTGCTTATGCTTCGTAATATCAAATTTGTTTGAGAAAAAAGGTCTCACGCCTCTAAGCTGCATGATACACTTCCCGCCATCCATGACCGCTATCTCATCCTGGCTCATAAGCTGTTTTCCGGTCTTTTGGTAATTCAGGCCGTAGGACTGGCTCGTCCCCCTCGTATCCGAGGTATTGTAGAGATCAATCGTTTCCTTACCCAAAATTTCCTCCATCTCTTTCAAGGTGGTCTTTTCCTTTCCTCCAAGGAATAAGGTGGTATCACAGTTGCCCTCTATGGTGTCCGCATTGTCCTTATAAATCGCTTTGAGCTGGGATTTTGACTGCAAAATAATAGAAGCTGATATTTCCCTGCTTCGGATTGTCGCAATCAGCTTCTCAAATTTGGGAATCTGCCCGATATTCGCAAACTCGTCCAGCAGGCACCGGACATGGACGGGCAGCCTCCCATTATATACATCATCCGCCCTGTCACAGAGCAGGTTAAACAGTTGGGTATACATGATTGACACAATGAAGTTGAATGTATCGTCTGTATCGGAAATGATAACGAACAATGCCGTTTTCCGGTCTCCCAGAAGATCCAGCTCCAGTTCATCGTAGCTTGTCAGATCACGCAATTCCTTAATGTCAAATGGAGCCAGACGTGCGCCACAGCTAATAAGTATAGATTTAGCTGTTTTGCCGGCGGCTAATTTGTATTTTTTATACTGCTTCACCGCAAAATGATCCGGCTCCCTTTCTTCCAGTTCATCAAACATCAGATCAACCGGATTCTTAAATTCCTCATCATCCTCCCTTGCTTCGCTGGCGTTAATCATATCCAGTAGCGTGATGAAATTCTGTTCTTCCTCCACGCACTCATACCAGATATATCCAATCAGCGCTGTATAATACAGTTTCTCTGCTTTCACCCAAAAATCCTCTCCGGATTGCTGTCCCTCTCCTTTGGTATTGAGGATAATGGTATTGACCAGCTTCAGAATGTCCTTTTCACTCCGCAGATAGGCGAAAGGATTGTAGTGCATGGACTTTTTGAAGTTAATGGTGTTTAAGACTTTTACCTGATACCCGTTTTTGACCAGCATTTTCCCGCACTCGACCAGAATCGTTCCTTTCGGATCAGTAACGCAATAGCTGGAGTGCATCTGCATCAAATTCGGCTTCACGAAAAATCTGGTCTTGCCGGAGCCGGAACCACCGATCACAAGGATATTTTTATTCCTCGCATACTTTGGTTCTTTCGGCCTGCCGGACATCATCAGCCGCTCCGTCTCCGTCAGAAGCACGTTGTTTTCAAAGACTGGATCGACGTATGGTTCAATATCTTTCGCATTTCCCCAACGGGCAGAACCGTATTCCGTGCCGTGCCGGAATTTCTTCGCATTCTTCGCTTTAAAATACACTGCCAGCCGAAGCGCTGCCCCGCATCCAATCCCGATCAACAGGTCTTTCAGGAAAAAACTCGGAAGCGGATTCTGGAACAATGTCTCCAGCCCCTCCATGAACGCCATCATTTTTGCGGAAGCATCGGCCCCCGGCGCTGTCCGCCATAGCCACGCCGCCTTATCACAAAAGTATCCCACAAGTACATAGGGCAGGTTCATAAGGAACAGCTTTTTCTTATCCGCCTTTCCCATCTGCGCCTTTAACTTCTTCGGGACAGCTTTTAAGTCTTTTATAATACCGTCTGCAATCTTACTCATAAGGACTGCCCCCTGTCTTTCTGGTGTTCTCTGGCCCGTTCCCGGTTCTTATCCTTACTAAGCGCCTTAAACTGTGCCAGCTTCTGTCTGACGGATACCCTGTCTTTGTTCCGCTCATTTGCCTGAACAAATTCCTTAAACGCCTGTGTAATCACATCGGCATCCTTGCCCTTGAAAAACACCATGTACCTCGGCGGCTCCACCGTCTTATCTTTTTTCACGGCGAAATCCACGTTGTATTTTTTCGCCACCCGCTCAAAAGATTTGATATTGTTGTCTGTAATCTCAATGCTAGAAGCGCCTGCCCCCTGTCCTACCAGATCTTTCACGGACAGCTTTCCATGGACGCTTTGTTTTTTCTGCCTGTGGTGATCCAGATACAGCTTCATCGCCTTTTTCAGCGTATCGGCAGTCAGCCGGGAAGATTTAAAAACAAGAGCAATCGTTTTTTGTGTCACTTCTTCCTGCATGGTCTGTCCTCCTGCTTCTATTTTTGTTCTGTCTGCCCCGTCACGGCGGAACAAACAGCCTGTGCAGCAAATACTTCCTCATGGTTCTCCTCTCTGCTTTTGGACATTTTGTCCAAATGTTTTAAAACGCAAAAAAGGGCAGCTACAAACCATTTTCCATGGCCTATAACTGCCCTTGCGCTGTATACTCTGTTTACTTGTAGCGGAGCACCGGACACTGCTTCACCTTTTTCCCTGTGGTTCTGCGCTCCAGCGCAAACACCATATCGCCAGTACGCTCAAAATATCCGATGTCCTTTTTCCAGCTTATCCCGCACTTGCAATGCTGCAAACCGATAAACTGCTGTTTCATCCTCCTGCCGCAGACCGGGCAGGTCTTATTGCTTTTCCCTTTCCCCTTTTTCGCCGACGTCTCCGATTTCGCCTTTTTCTCTGCTTTCTCAGGTTTCTCCGGCACTCCGTTCTCTGCAATCCGAAGCTCATAGCGGGGAAGTTTCAGCAGATACTGATGATAAACCTCATCGAAAGGAACCCAGATTGCCAGAGACTCGATTTTTCGGAAAACCTCTCTTACCAGAGATTCACAGGCTTCTCCCTCCGGCATTTCTCCATGCTCCCGGTAATAATCACAGGTTTTTTCATACATCCAGCCCGCAATCTTCGCTTTCTGTTTTTGTTTCAAGTCCTTGTACTTCTTATTCGGCTCTTTCTCCTGCTTATATCGCAGGGAATGGTGGTTCCTTTTCACAATATAATCTCCTATCGCTCTTAATCCGGTTCCTGACCGGCATCCTTTAACAGATAAACCGTATAGAGGTTCATATACATTTCCCCGTTTTCCATGTGGACATCATCCAGAAGCAGGCACTGGAACAGCACATCTTTTACCGCCTCCAGCGAAACGATTCCCCGCTCTGGTTCCGAAAAACCCGCCGCCCTGTCTCCTGCCGCCATTTCCCGCCGCTTTACAAGGCAATGGGTATATAATCCGAGGATATATTTGTCTGACATGGGAAACGCATAGGTTTCCTGCCCCTCATAGGTATATCTGTATTTTACCAGACTTTCCTCCGGAATGGTGAAAAAACATTTAGCGGTTTCCAGATAAACCGTTCCGTCATAATCCGGCTGTTTCTTTCCCTCATGCCGCCTGATTACCGAGAAAATACGGTTCCGCTCCAATCCGGTTTTCGTGCGCCGGAACGAGGCTTTCTTTCCTTTAAAATCCATATACACGTTATTGATAATTGTTTTCCCTGCGTACTCTTTATAATCCCCGATCCGAAGCAGGTATGACAGCACATCCAGAAATTTCTCCTTCGACTGAATCTGCTGACAGAAATCCGTCTCCAACTCAATCCTGTCAAGTTTCATGGGGCAGCTCCCCTTTGCGATCTCCCGCTCCATTACCCGGTCAACGTCCCTCATTGATTCCATTGTTCGATTCTCCTCTCCGCCTTCAGGCGTTTCCTCCAAAAGTGCGCCGCTGTTATTTTCACGATCTCCGCTGTGATGCCAATCATCCGTACAATGACTACCACACCGCCGATCAGCCCTCCAATAATGCAGTTGAACGCCAGTATCCCCATGCTCCCGCCGTTTCCGAAATTTTTCGGGATCAGCCACAGGCACATCCGCCGGATTCCAAAAGGACACCCTGCCAGAATCCAATATAAAAACCAATCGAATCCGGCTTCTCTCCTGCACACCGGATAACACACCGACAGCCAGAGGGCAATTACCGCCGCCGGAATGACAACCTTAGACAATACCCTTTTCACTCCAGCCACCTCCATACATATCGTGCTGCACCGCCAGTTTGAAGTAATGGTGTATGGTGCAGGACGCATTATAAAGCGCCGTAATCAGATAAGCCCTGATATTGGTAATCTCCGTAGTGGTCTCTTTCATGCAGCCCATCACATACTGCAAATGGGAGCCGTTTAACTTCAAAAACTGCGCTTTCACCAGCTCATAGGGATAATCCGCCCCGTTTATCTTCACAGTCGGACGCTTCACGCATACAACCTCGCAAATCAGCAGGTATAACTCCTCATACAATTCCCTGTCCCCATACTTGTCATACTTCATGTGATAGTCATACTCTATGTTCTCTTTGATTATCTCCATGTAGGCATTTACATCTCCCATCGCATCCCGATCCTCTTTTCGCTCTGCCGCATCTTCCATGTTTTCACCGGAATCTGCCGCTGCCGGTTCTGGCTGCTCTCCAGATTGAATGATAGGACTGTTATAATTCCCATCAGTATAACTATTATCAGTATAATTAGGGGCTGAATTTTGAACTTCCAGAGGTTCAATTTCTGAACCTCCGGAAGTCTGTTTTTTGAATTTCTGGAAGTCTGGATTTTGAACTTCTTGAAGTTCAATTTCTGAACTTCTGGAAGTCTGGATTTTAGACCTCTGGATGTTCAAATCCAAAGCCTCATGGAAATCGCCGGATTTACCTGTTTCTTCCGGCTTTTTCTCTCCGTTTTCTCCGGCTCCCGAATCTGCCAGAGTTTCCGGCTGGCAATCTGCCGGCGCTTTATCGGCCAGAACAAAATTTTTTACATAAATCCTGTCCGGCTTTCCCAGTCCCTGCCGCTTCTTCTCGATCAGCCCGATTCCCTTTTTACTGTCCAGCTCCCCGATCACCTTGACGCAGGTGGCTCTGGCGCATCCTAAGTCCTCCATTATGTCCTCCAGCGTGTAGTAGATATAAGCCCGGTTCCTTTCATCGAACCAGCCGTTTTTCATGGAAAGAGACATCCGGTCAAGCATCAGGCCGTAAAGGAGTTTTGCGTCGCTGGATAACCCCTTAAACCGTCCGTCTTTAATCAGGAGCCGGGGAACCCGGTAAAAGGAAAACTGCTCCGCCTCCGCTCCGTAATAATAATCAAATCTCAGGCTGCTATCCAATCCGCCGCACCTCCTCTCTACTGCCGCTTCTTCCATTCATCCAAAAGCTGAATGATAATGCCCTCTATGTCCTCACTGCTGTAATCTTCCGTGAAATAGCGACTGATTTTTTCTGCTTTCAGCGTGACTTTCCGCTCTTTTGGTTTTTCCTCCGTCAGAATCAGCCGCACCATGGCAGGCGTCAGCTCCCCGCTTTTGCCGTATTCCTTTAGCTTTGCGGACTGGATCATACTGATTCCGCAGGCTTTTTCTTCACAAATCTCCTGCACCCACTGCTGTTCCATTTCTGGCAGAAATGATAGATCTACGCCCTGAGAAAACCCAATTTTCTTATTGTCCACCATGTCAAGAAGTGCATCGGATAATCTGGAGAGCCAGATATACCGCTGGACTTTCTTTGCGTTCTCCCCTGCGGCTTCCCCCACTTCCTCCAGCGTGATCCTGCCGGATTTCTTTCCCTGATGCTTCATGGCTTCATATTTCATGGCATAAGCCCTCGCCTTTTCACTGGGCAGGATGTCCTCCCGCTGGATATTGGAATCCACCATAATAATCGTGGCTTCATCGTCCGTATAATTACGGACAATAATCGGCATATCTGCTTTCCCGGCCCGCTCTGATCCCCGTTTCCTGCGGTGTCCGGAAATCAATTCATATCCGCCCCCGGCTCTCGGTCTTGCAATGCCCGGAACCAATACGCCATACATTCTGATGCTTTCTGTTGTTTCCTCCATCTTTTCATCATCGACCACCCGGAAAGGGTGTCCTTTGAACATATACAGCTCTGCAAGCGGCGCATTGATAATCTTCTCTCCGCCATCGTCCTGCGCTGCGTTCCCGCCAAATAAATCATCAAACGTATCGAGCCGGATTTTCGATGCGCTTCCCTGTCTGCCGTTACCTGCCATCTGCCAGCACCTCCTCTGTCAGAGAATAATAGGCGGATGCCACTTTTCCTTTTGGATCATGCTCATAGATGCTGACGCCCTCTGCGGAAATCTCCGCCGCCCGCACCGACATGGGAATGACATTTTCAAAAATCCGTACCCGGCTCCCATAGGCTTCTTTCAGCATGGCGCTGATGTCCCTCGCATAGTTCGTCCGGCTGTCCACCATGGTCAGCAGAATCCCCTCGATCTCCAGCTTCAGATTGATCTGGCGCTTTACCTTGCCAATGGTCTTGATAAGCTGCTGCAAACCTTTTACCGGCAGGTACGCCGCCTGCACGGGGATCAGGATGCTGTCCGCACAGGCAAAAGCGTTTATGGTAATCATGCCAAGGGAGGGCATACAGTCAATCAAAATATAATCATATCTGTCTCTGACCTGCTCAATATAGGCCCGCATTACCAGCTCCCTGCTCATCACATTTACAAGGGATACTTCCAGACCGGATAACTCAATATTTCCCGGCATCAGCGCCACGCCCTCGCCGTGGGACAGAATCCCATAATCCGGCTCTATTTCTTCGTCATTTATCACCGCTCCCAACACTGTTGCAAGCGTTATTTCCAGCTTATCCGGCTCCGAAAAACCAAGGCTTGCGGTCAGGCTCCCCTGTGCGTCCGCATCTACGAGAAGCACTCGCTTTCCTTGTTTTGCCAGCCCGATGCCTAAGTTACTCGTTGTGGTGGTCTTTCCCACCCCTCCTTTTTGGTTTGCGATAGCAATTACTCTGCACATGATAATTCTCCTTTGCGTATTGTCACATCTTTTTCGTATTCTACTGTTTTTCTTTCACATTGCTTTTTTCGATTTCCACATAAACCCGGTAAAATCGCTTCGTCCCCTTATTGGGGAAACACTCGGAAAATTCCGTCACATTTACTTTGGGATGTCTCTGTAATATCTTCCCGAACCACTTAATATCGTTCTTCGTCCCCATTAACCTGACCTTTAACATTAGTCCGTCCCTCCAAGCATGGCGTACAGCTTATAATCGTACTCTGCGTACTCCGGATACCGGATCTGTACCGCCTGCCAGAAAAATGGCGCATAGGCGCAGCAGAATAATTCCTCCGCCGAATACCGTCTGCACTCGTCAACCTGTTCCTCTGCATCTTTATAATCAAAGACGCTGGGCGTACCATTGCAGTAAAGATTAAACGCCATTCTCACCACTTTCAAGCTGCCGCTGGTCTGCCAGCCCTCATGCAGACACTCTGTTTTCACATAGCCGGTTTTAAAATCGTAAATCCGGTAAACATTTCTTCTGGTATCATCGCTGATTCCAAGGCAATAGCAGAGCGCTTTATGGTACGCATCCTGATACCGTACTTCCTTTAATTTTTCATAGTAGAATTTCTCATGTGCATTGCTGATAAAAATAAGGTTCTCTTTCTTTGTTTTGTTTGCTCCTGACGCTGTAGTGTTGCTCATTCTCTTTTCCTCCAATTCAGTTTTTGTTTTGTTGACCATAACAAAAAGGACACTTCCCTAAAATTTCTTTTAGAAAAATGTCCTTATAGTACAAAATATTTACTTGAACTGACACGAGTTTAATTTATTATCGCTTATTTTCACTCGTTAAAAGAGTTTAATTTGTCGTACTCTTGTCGTACCATACAGTCTTAAAGTCCGCAAACCCGCATAAATACTGGATTTATTTATCCAACAACTTCATCGTCGGGAACAGCAGCACATCTCTGATTGCTGCTGAATCCGTCAACAGCATGCACAACCGGTCGATACCATAACCGATGCCACCTGTCGGCGGCATACCCAGTTCCAATGCGTACATGAAATCCTCATCTGTAGTATTAGCTTCCTCATTACCCTGAGCTAACTGTCTCTCCTGCTCTTTGAAACGCTCTCTCTGATCGATCGGATCATTCAGCTCAGAATACGCATTGCACATCTCCCAACCGTTCATGAACATCTCAAAACGTTCTACATATTCTGGATTCTCCGGTTTCTTTTTGGTCAGCGGAGAAATCTCAATCGGATGATCCATTACGAAAGTAGGCTGAATCAAATGTTCCTCTACAAATTCTTCAAAGAACAGGTTCAGAATCTCTCCTTTGGAATGTCTCTCTTCAAATTCCACATGTTTCTCTTTAGCAACAGCTCTTGCCTCTTCCAAGGTGTGGATTTCATTAAAGTCTACGCCTGCATACTTTTTCACTGCGTCAACCATCGTGATGCGCTCGAACGGCTTGCCCAAATCCATCTCGATGCCATTGTAAACAATTTTTGTGGTGCCCAGAACTTCCTGAGCAACATAACGATACATATTCTCAGTCAGATCCATCATACCGTGATAATCGGTATACGCCTGATACAGTTCCATCAGGGTAAACTCCGGATTATGTCTGGTGTCAAGACCCTCGTTACGGAATACACGGCCGATTTCGTACACACGCTCCATGCCGCCAACAATCAGTCTCTTTAAATATAATTCGAGAGAAATTCTCAGTTTAAAATCCTCATCAAGCGCATTGAAATGGGTTTCAAACGGTCTTGCTGCTGCACCTCCGGCATTGGATACCAGCATCGGAGTTTCCACTTCCATAAAATTCTGAGCTGCCAGATACTTACGAATTGCTGCGATGATTTTGGAGCGTTTTACAAAAGTATCCTTAACTTCCTGGTTCATGATCAGGTCAACATATCTCTGACGATAACGCATATCGGTATTCGTCAGACCGTGATATTTTTCCGGAAGAATCTGCAGGCTCTTAGACAACATGACTACAGAATGAGCATGAATGGAAATCTCTCCCATCTTGGTAGTAAATACAATACCCTTGATACCTACAATATCACCAATGTCCATCTTCTTGAAATCTTTGTATGACTCTTCACCAATGTCATCTCTTGCAACATAGCACTGAATGTTGCCCTTCAGATCCTGAATATTGCAGAAAGATGCCTTACCCATAACACGTTTGGACATCATACGACCGGCGATCGAAACTTCCTTGCCCTCGTACTCTGCATAATTTTCCTTGATATCTGCGCTGTGTGTATCCTGATCATACTTTGTGATCACAAACGGATCCTTACCTGCAGCCTGCAGCTCGGCCAGTTTCTCACGGCGAACCTTCAGAAGCTGATTGAGATCCGGTTCCTGATTCTGTTTTTTCTGTTGTTCTGCCATTTCCTCACTCCTTTAAACTAAAAACATCGTAACAACTCTATCTATATAATGTTGGTGTCAAAAGGTCTTTTGACACCTCTGATACCGAATTGGTCCGTGCTTTGCACTCCTGCAATTTTCAAAAACATTTATTTCTATGAGGCACGTTGAATTTCCAGAATTTTGTACTGAATCGTGCCAGACAAAGTCTCTACATCAACAACGTCACCCACACTCTTTCCAAGAAGTGCCTTGCCTACTGGTGACTCATTGGAAATCTTACCCTGGCGACTGTTTGCCTCAGTAGAACCAACGATCTTAAACTCCATCTCCTCGTCAAACTCAACATCGTATACTTTCACCTTACATCCAATGCTGATCTTATCCAGGTCGATCTCATCCTCGTCAACAACCTCTGCATTCTTTAACAATTTTTCCAGTTCTTCGATACGAAGCTCGATATCACGCTGCTCATCTTTTGCTGCATCATACTCAGCATTCTCGGATAAATCGCCCTGTTCTCTTGCCTCTTTGATCTTCTGAGCAATTTCCTGCCTGCGATTTACCTTCAAATCCTGTAATTCATCCTCGTACTGTTTCAGACCTGCATAAGTTAAAATGTGTTTCTTTTCAGCCATGGCACTCATTTCCTTCCTTTTACTACTTCATCATTCTGCTGGTCTTCCCCATATACGCCAGCTACGAAAAAAAGCACAGTAATCCTGATAATAACTACTGCGTTCAACGTATTATATACTAAACTACTTCGCTTGTCAAGAACTGCACCCTGTCAAAAGTTTTTCTTCCAGAAGCTGCTTTAGTTCCTCAACAGTCTCCAGAAGGTTACATTCCCGGCGGATGGACGCAGAATGCGGCAGTCCTGCCGTATACCAGGCAATGTGCTTGCGCATCTCCTTCATCCCGTTTTCTTCCCCTTTCATCTGCACCTGCATCTGTGCATGGCGCAGAATCATCTGTGCCACTTCTTCCTGTCCCGGTTCCGGAAGCAGTTCTCCTGTGTCCAGATAGTGGTTGATCCTTGAAAAGATCCATGGATTTCCTCTTGCTCCTCGTGCAATCATCAATCCGTCACATCCGGTTTCCTCCAACATACGTTTCGCGTCCTGCGGAGTAAAAATATCGCCATTTCCAATGACCGGAATCTTCACTGCTTCTTTCACCTGGCGGATGATATCCCAGTCTGCTTTTCCCGAATAATACTGCTCCCGTGTCCTGCCGTGAACCGCCACTGCTGCCACACCGCAGCTTTCTGCGATTTTTGCAATTTCAACCGCATTGATATTATCATCATTAAAACCTTTGCGAAACTTCACCGTTACCGGTTTTTTCACCTTTTTTACCATGGAAGATAAAATTTTCTCTACCAGTTTTGGTTCCTTCATCAGCGCTGAGCCCTCACCGTTTCCCACAATTTTAGGCACCGGACATCCCATGTTAATATCAATAAAATCATAGGGACCATTTTCAATCTGATGCGCGATATCGCTGACGATCTCCGGATCCGAACCGAAGAGCTGAACCGCGATGGGGCGTTCTTCAGGAATCACTTTCAATAGTTCCTGCGTATTCTTATTTTTATACAGAATCGCTTTGGCACTGACCATCTCTGTATATAAAAGTCCACATCCCTGTTCCTTGCAAAGCAAACGAAACGGCAGATCCGTCACGCCCGCCATAGGTGCCAGGATAAGGTTATTTTCCAGTTCTATGTTGCCGATTTTCAATTTCATGCTGCCTATTCCCCAATATCCTCGCCAAGGTAAAATACCTTAAAATACAGTTCCAGGGCTTCCAGCAGATCCCGACGTTCCTGACGGTACTGCTTGATTTTCAGGTCCGCACCGATTTCATCATAATAACCATCATATTCCGATGTGGTATGACGGAATTCCAAAGTTCCGTCCTCTTCATATTCCAAAGTCAAAATACCGCCGCATTCTTCGGTAAACCAGACACACATCACCTGTAATTCTTTTTTAATCGCCTCCGGCAATCCGCCAAATTCTTCATTAAAATAATATTTTCTCTCGTAACTGTTAGAACCGCAAAGCACAATACGACCATCCTGTCCTGTCATGTCAAATCTCCCTATCTCTTTCTTAACATCATAAATGCCCGGCGGCTGTTCCACCGGGCATTTCCATCTTATATTCATACGATTTGGCAACTTCACAGCTACCTGTTTTATCTGCTGAGCATCTGTGCGATTTCGAACTGATCATCTGGAATATCCTTCTTCATCTTCAATGCTTCCTGAATATCAAAGTCCACAAACTCGCCATGTCTGTAAGCTACCAGACGGTTTGACTTTCCGTCCGCAAGCAGCTCCACAGCCTTCGCACCCATAATAGACGCATAAACACGATCCTTACAGGTCGGAGCACCACCTCGCTGCATGTAACCCAGAATTGTCGCTCTGGTTTCAATACCTGTGGCTGCTTCGATACGCCGTGCCATAGAAGTAGAATGCCCGATACCTTCTGCATTGATAATGATATTATGTTTTTTGCCGCGTTTGCGGTTTGCTATAATACGATTGATCAGTGCCTGCTCATTGCCGTTGTAACGCTCCGGAAGCAAAATGTCCTCAGCACCGTTAGCAATGCCGCACCACAATGCAATATAACCTGCATTGCGTCCCATAACTTCAATGATACTGCAGCGCTCATGAGAAGTAGAAGTATCACGTACTTTATCGATTGCCTCCATTGCAGTATTGACTGCGGTATCAAAACCGATGGTATACTCGGTACATGCAATATCCAGGTCAATGGTTCCCGGAACTCCAATGGTATTGATTCCCAGCTCTGCAAGTTTCCCTGCACCACGGAAAGAACCATCGCCTCCGATTACCACGATTCCGTCGATTCCATGCTTGCGGCAAATCTCAGCGGCCTGCTTCTGCACTTCCAGATTTGTAAACTCCGTGCATCTTGCGGTATAAAGAATCGTACCTCCGTGATAAATAATGTTGGATACACTTCTCTTGTCCATGTCAATGATTTCTTCCTGCAAAAGACCTGCGTATCCTCTCATGATGCCTTTTACTTTCATTCCCTTGTCAATCGCGGTACGCACTACGGCACGGATCGCTGCATTCATGCCCGGCGCGTCGCCACCGCTTGTCAGAACACCAATTGTCTTTACTTCATTTGCCATAGATGTTTTCCTCCTGTCTGCCTTTCGGCAACATCTTATATCCGTTCTGAACTTGCATTTTTTTCAATACAAGGCATATTTTAAAACATTTTCTCTATCTTTTCAATCCCTTTTCGACAAGTTTGACATTATCCGCCCCAATTATCTGTTCCAAACGCTCTCTCGTCGCCTTTCCTGCCGAAACTTTCCAGTTTGGAGGCAGCACCTTCTTTGCCCGCTCCTTTTGCAGATAAATGATGACTGTATCATTTCCTTCCACCATGCGAAGGGTCTGCATTACTTGCGGCCATTTGGCATCATACTCCGCCTTATCGGTAAATTTCAGCCAGAGATCTTTGGGGACATCATCAAACGGGATTACCTGCTCACAGATCAGCTTGCCTGCCGGATCGTCACCGACAGAAACTCGTCCCTGAATAAATATTTTCGCATCCTCCACCAGAAGGCTGCGCTTACTCTCATAATCCTTCGGAAATACCAGCACTTCCACGGAACCAACCATGTCTTCTATGGTCACAAATGCCATCATTTTTCCGGTCTTCGTCGTTTTCAAAACCTTACTGCTCAAGATTCCGCCGATGGTAACCCGGGCACCATCCTGCACGACTGAACTGCCCGTTTCCTCATCAACGATAAAGTCTGAAGTTCTGGCGGTAACACTGTTTTTCCATGTCTCCATATACTCTTCCAGAGGATGCCCGCTGACATAAATACCAAGAATTTCTTTCTCAAATGCCAGAAGTTCTTCTTTCGGAAATTCCGGCACATTCGGCATTTTGACCTGATATTGGGTCTTTTCCTCCTCACTGCCAAAATCAAACAGACTCATCTGACCTTCCAGCGCGTTTTTCTTCTCCCGGTTCTTCTGATCCAGAAGTTCTGGAGCAATCATGGTCTTCTGACGGCGATTGCCCGGCATGGAATCCAGTACCCCGGATTTGATGAAATTTTCCAGTGTCCGTTTGTTGACTTCCTTATTGCTCATACGCTCCACAAAGTCATCCATGGACTTATATTTGCCATGCAGCTCCCGCTCGCGGATAATGGTATCTACCACGTTCCGACCCACGCTCTTAATTGCAGAAAGTCCATATCGGATGCTGTTGCCCGATACAGAAAATCCGCTTTCTCCCTCGTTGATATCCGGCGGCAGAATCTCGATTCCCATCTGACGGCAGGTCAGAATATACTCAGAAACTTTCGTTGTATTATCCATCACAGAAGTCATCAGTGCTGCCATAAATTCTTTCGGGTAATAGTATTTTAAATAAGCAGTCTGATATGCAACCACCGCATAACATGCGGCGTGAGACTTGTTAAACGCATACTTCGCAAAATCCGTCATTTCATCGTAAATCTGATTGGCAACTTTCTCAGAAATACCGTTATTTACACAGCCTTTTACGCCTTCCTCATCATTTCCGTAGACAAAATTGCGGCGTTCTTTCTCCATGACAGATGCTTTTTTCTTTGACATCGCACGGCGGACCAGGTCGCTTCGCCCCATTGTATATCCGGCCAGATCACGTACAATCTGCATAACCTGTTCCTGATAAACAATACAGCCGTAAGTCGGTCCGAGGATATGCTCCAGCTGAGGACAGTCATACGTGATCGTATTCCTGTCATTTTTTCCTTTTAAATACTTTGGAATAAAATCCATCGGTCCTGGACGATATAAGGAAATACCTGCGATTACATCTTCCAGGTTTTCCGGTTTCAGTTCTTTCATGAAGCTTTTCATACCCGAGCTTTCCAACTGGAACACACCTTCACATTTTCCCGTTCCCAGAGATGACAGCACCTCTTTATCGTTATAATCCAGATGATCCAGATCCAACTGAATTCCGAAATTTTTTTCCACCTGTCTGACCGCATTTTGAATGACCGTAAGAGTTCGAAGCCCCAGGAAATCCATTTTTAAAAGGCCAAGTTCTTCCAATGTAGTCATGGTATATTGTGTGGTAATTGTGCCATCGGATGCTCTTGAGAGTGGAACAAATTCATCCATACTTCTCTGACCGATCACAACTCCGGCAGCATGCATGGAGGTATGGCGCGGCAATCCTTCCAGACGTTTTGCCATGTCAATCAGATAGTGCACTTCCTCATCCTGCTGATATGCTTCCCTGAGTTCCGGATTCTGCTTGATTGCCTTATCCAGAGTCATTCCCAGATCATTCGGTACCATTTTCGCAATCGCATCACAGCGGGCATAAGGCATATCCAGGACACGCCCCACATCCCGGATCACACCTTTTGCCGCCAAAGTACCAAACGTGACAATCTGCACGACCTGGTCTTTTCCGTATTTTTCTACCACATAATCAATGACTTCCTGACGCCGTTCGAAACAAAAATCAATATCAATATCCGGCATAGAAACACGTTCCGGATTTAAAAAACGCTCAAACAGCAGATCGTACCGGATTGGATCAATATTGGTGATTTCCAGGCAATACGCAACAATACTTCCCGCTGCAGAACCACGTCCCGGACCTATCATAATATCATGAGATTTTGCAAAATGAATAAAATCCCAAACGATCAGAAAGTAGTCCACATACCCCATATTATGGATAACACTGAGTTCATAATCCAATCGTTTCTGAAGAGTTCCGTCATCCTTTGGATAACGTTTTTTCATACCTTCCTGACACAGATGATTCAGGTAACTCCATGAATCAAACCCTATGGGGACATCATATTTTGGCAGCTTTGTCACACCGAATTCAATCTCCACATTACATCGCTCGGCAATCTTGTGAGTATTGTCGAGCGCTTCCTGTGCATACGGAAACAATATCCGCATTTCTTCTTCTGACTTGCAGTAATACTGCCCGCCTTCGTAGCGCATGCGGTTCTCATCCGACACTTTCTTGCCGGTCTGAATACAGAGCAAAATATCATGCGGTTTATCATCTTCTGCAAAAATATAATGAATATCATTGGTCGCAACGAGATCTATGCCAAGCTCACGGCTCATGCGCATAAGTCCCTGATTGACCGTTTTCTGCATCGGAATCCCGTGATCCTGAAGCTCCAAAAAGAAATTTCCTTTTCCAAAAATATCCTGATAATGGAGAGCCGATCTGCAGGCTTCTTCATACATACCACGCTGCAGAAAACGCTGCACTTCACCGGCAAGGCAGGCACTTAAGCAAATGATTCCCTCGTGATATTCATGTAAAATCTCATAATCCACACGCGGTTTATAATAAAAACCATCAACAAATCCTTTGGAGACGATCTTCATCAGATTATAATATCCCTTATCATTTTCTGCCAGCAGAACCAGATGATAGTACCGGTCTTCTCCACTTCCCATTTCCCGGTCAAAACGGGATCCCGGTGCCACATACACCTCGCAGCCGATGATTGGCTTGATGCCGACTTCTTTTGCCGCACGATAGAAATCGATCACACCATACATGACACCGTGATCTGTGATTGCCATACTGTCCATACCCAATTCTTTGGCCCGGGCTGCCAGTTCCCTGATCTTACAGGAACCATCCAGAAGACTGTACTCCGTATGAACGTGCAAATGTGTAAATGCCACTAAAATTCTCCTTTTATATTTCAAAAATTACTCTTAACATTTAAAAGGACCAGATACCCACATCCCCGCGGGCACTGGTCCACATCCTTTATCCAAAATCCACTCATCAAACAAACTATGCTCACCAGCGCAAGGTATGCTTATTTGTCACCTATCAGATATCTCTCAATCTCGTCCATTGCAGCACTTTCATCTGCGCCATCCGCAGAGATTGTGATATTCTCTCCTGAGCCCATGCCAAGTGTCATCATTCCCATAATGCTTTTTGCATTCACGCGGGCATTTTGACTCTCAACATAAATCATGCTTTCATACTGGCTGGCAATCTGGACAAGCATTGCCACTGGTCTTGCTTCAAGTCCTGATGAAAGTCCAATCGTGATAGTCTTCTTTAACATAGTTTTCCTCCTCAATTTTTGAATGGCTGGATCACTCTTCGCTCAAACCCTGTTCCCGCAGCTTTTCCGCAAGGTCTCCCAGCTTCCTCAAACGGTGATTGACACCTGACTTGCCAACCGGCGGTTCCAGCGCTTCTCCGAGCTCTTTTAATGTTGCCTCTGGTTTCAACAGGCGGAGTTCTGCGATCTCCCGCAGATTTTCCGGCAATCTGTCAAATCCTATCTTATCCCTTATGTAAAAGATATCTTCCATCTGTTTCACTGCTGCAGATACCGTTTTATTAATATTTGCCGTTTCGCAGTTCACCTGGCGATTTACACTTCCGCGCATCTCCTTGACAATGCGGATATTCTCCAGTTCCATGAGTGCACCCGGTGCTTCCATCACATTCAGGATATCCACGATCTGGCTTCCTTCTTTGATGTATACCACATAATACTTTTTTCGTTGTACAATCTTGGCATCCAGACCAAAAGAAGAGATCAGACCCTGGAGTTGAGTCGCTTTCGCTTCTGTAGCACAAGCAATCTCAAAATGATAAAACTTTTCCGGATCGCTGATCGATCCTGCTGCCAGAAAAGCTCCACGGATAAAAGCACGTTTACAACAATTCTGCTGAATGACTACATTCTGAGCAAGAGACAAATTTTCCTCGACCTCCCCATATCGATCGATGAGCTTTGCCGCCTGAAGTACCCGCAGTGCATCTTCATGTCTGCGGACAGCAACCGTGTATGTGCGGCTCTTATGCGTTCCACTACCCTGGCGAATTGCAATATCAGTATTTATATTAAATGTTTTTTTCAATAATGTAAAGTACTTTCTTGCAACAGCCACATTTTCTGTGTGAATCTTAACGCGGTACTGGTTCCGCTCCGAAATTTGAACGCGTCCGCAAAGACTGATGATTGCTGCTGCTTCTGCCACCTGACAATGCCTGGCCGGGCTCATCTGACGTGACAATTCATCTTTCACATTTGAGGAAAATGACATCAAAATTCTCCAATCGTTCTTACTTCCATCTCCAGCGTTACGCCGAATGTTTCTCTGACTTTTTCCTGTACATCGCGACACAGATTCATGATATCTTCAGCAGTCGCGCCCCCGCAGTTGATCACAAATCCACAGTGTTTTTCCGATATCTGCGCACCGCCGACGCGATAACCGCGAAGCCCCGCATCCTGAATCAACTTGCCGGCAAAATATCCTTCCGGACGTTTAAACGTGCTGCCTGCACTGGGATATTCCAACGGCTGCTTAGTCTTTCGTTGAATCGTCAGATCGTCCATGCGAAGACGGATCTCTTCCTCATTTCCCGGTGCCAGCTCCAGTTCTGCTTCCAATACCACATATCCTTTTTTTTCTACACAACTGGTGCGATATCCCAGTTCCATCTGACATGCCGGAATTATCTCTACACATCCTGCCGGAGTAAGTACCGTCACTGAAGTCAGTACCGCCGACATATCCGAGCCATAAGCACCTGCATTCATAAATACAGCACCGCCGATGGTTCCCGGAATCCCTGCTGCAAATTCGAGACCGGTCAGTGCGTTTTTCAGTGCCTGTCTGGAAACAACAGAGAGCATAGCACCTGCGCCGGCCCGAATCTGTGTTCCTTCCACTGTAATATCTGCCCAGTTACGGCCAAGTGTGATCATCACACCACGATACCCTTTATCCCCAACCAAAAGATTGCTTCCGTTGCCAAGAATCATATAAGGCATCTGCATCTTTCTGCAAAGATTAATCACACCTGCAAGCGCCTCAACCGTCTTTGGCTCCACAAAATAATCTGCCGGACCGCCTACCCGAAAGGTCGTATGAGCACTCATGCATTCTGCTGTTTTTACCTGTTCTTCACCGACCAGTTCTGTCAGTTGTCTTAAAAATTCATTCATTGAAACCCTCTGTCTTATGATTATTTCCGTAAATTTGCCTGCACACGGTTGTACAATTCCTGAGCCGCATTGTAGCCCATCTTCTTCTGACGATGATTGATGGCTGCTGTCTCAGTAATGATTGCCAGATTTCGTCCCGGTCGAATCGGAATATTGTGACAGACTACCTTGTTGCCCAAAAACTCTGTGTACTGATCTTCCAGGCCCAGCCGATCATATTCCTTATCCCGGTTCCATTCCTCCAACTTGATCACCATATCAATATTCTGGGAATCTTTAACACTTTCGATACCGTACAGAGCCTTGACATCAATAATGCCGATACCGCGCAGCTCAATAAAATGTTTGGTAATATCCGGAGCTGATCCCACCAAAGTCTCATCACTCACCTTACGGATCTCCACCACATCATCCGTAACCAGACGGTGACCTCGTTTTACCAGTTCCAGAGCCGCTTCGCTTTTGCCGATTCCGCTCTCGCCCATGATCAGGACGCCTTCACCAAATACATCAACCAAAACACCATGAATACTGATACATGGCGCCAGTTTTACTTTCAGCCAGCGCAAAATCTCTGCCATCAGATCTGTAGTTCCCTGATCTGATCCCAAACATGGAACACCATAGTGATGAGCCAGATCCAGCATATCTTCATCCGGTTCAAATCCACGGCAATATACAAGGCACGGAATCTCACTGGAAAGCAGTTTTTCATATACATCTATACGCTCTTCATGAGTCAGTGTCTGGATGAAATCATGCTCTACATATCCAATCAGCTGAACACGTTCATGATCAAAATGAGCAAAAAATCCGGCCAACTGCAGTGCAGGACGGTTGACATCCGGATGAGTCAGAACAATTTTGTCCAAATCCAGCTCCGGAAGAAAATTCTTTAAATTCATTTTATTTGCTAATTCCGCAATGGTAACTCCATACATAGCTTCTGCTCCTTACTTCTTTCTATCTTCTCATGTAATTAATTACTTTGTACCTTCTCGTTTACTTCTCATGATAGCACATTCCGGCAGGCTTGTCATCCGAGTTTTATGTCCAGCCCTTTCCATAATAAGTATTTTGCACTCATCCCTGTTCTACCTGAGGATCCTGCGGTTTATGGAAAAATTCATAAACACTCTCCGCTGCTTTCCTGTTCATTCCCGGCACATCCGCCAGTTCCTCCACACCAGCATCCCGGATGGCATCCATGGATTTAAAATGCCGAAGCAATGCCTTTTTTCTGGTATCACCGATTCCGGAAATGTCATCCAGAAGAGATTTCACCTGATCTTTTCTACGCAGACTGCGATGATATTCAATCGCAAAACGATGCGCCTCATCCTGAATTCTTGTAATCAGACGAAATCCCTCAGAATGTCGGTCGATTGGAATCTCCACATTTTGATAATACAGTCCTCTGGTACGGTGATGATCATCTTTAACCATACCGCAGACTGGAATATCCAGCCCCAGTTCGCTCAATACTTCCAATGCAATATTGACCTGACCGCGGCCGCCATCCATCATCAGAAGATCCGGGAAACGCGTAAAGCTTCCGAACTGTTTTTCCACACCATTTTCACGGAGTTGACGCATTTCTTCCAGTCCGTGTTCGAATCTTCTTGTCAATACTTCTTTCATGGAAGCATAATCATTCGGTCCCTGAACGGTACGGATTTTGAATTTACGATAATCGCTCCGTTTCGGTTTGCCCTCCTCGTAAACGATCATAGAACCAACCGATTCATAACCGGAAATATTGGAAATATCAAAAGCCTCGATTCTTTTTACTCCATCCAATCCGATCATGCCGGCGATTTGATTGACCGCTCCAATCGTGCGCAGTTCCTCACGTTTGATTTTGTCCTTATCCTGATCCAGAACCATTTTCGCATTCTTCTGCGCCAATTCCACCAAACGTTCCTTTTCCCCCTTTTTCGGTACAATAACACGAACCTTTTGTCCCTTTTTCGCACTGAGCCACTGAGCAATCAAATCACTTTCTTCCAACGTCTCCTGCACCCAAAGTTCTTTCGGCATGAATGGGGTTCCTGCATAAAACTGTTTTACAAAGCTGGTCAGGATCTGGGATTTTCCCTCATCAAGTCCCACCGTCAAATGAAAATGATCCCGTCCGATCAATTTGCCTTCCCTGACAAAAAACACCTGCACGACCGCATCTCTTTCGTCCTTTGCCATAGCGATAATATCACGGTCTTCCATGCTGCTGCTCGTGATTTTCTGCTTCTGTGCCACTTTTTTTACGCTCTCGAGAAGATCCCGATACTCCATCGCCTTTTCAAATTCCATGGCATCCGAAGCCTCCATCATCTTATCGTTCAGCATATTCAACAGATGATCATAATGTCCGTTCAGAAAATCCAATACCTGTGTCACATGTTCCCCATATTCTTCCTTGCTGATATACCCCTGGCATGGAGCCTCACACTGCTTAATATGATAATTCAGGCATGGACGTTCCTTCCCCGTATCCCGAGGAAGACTGCGATTACAAGTCCGGATTTTATACAATTTGTGGATTAGATCAATGGTGTCTTTCACCGCACCCGCACTGGTATATGGACCAAAATAACGACTTTTATCTTTTTTCATCGTCCGCGCAAACAACACGCGCGGAAAATCTTCTCCGACAGTTACTTTAATGTAAGGATACGTTTTGTCATCCTTCAGCATTGTGTTGTAGCGCGGCTGATGCTCTTTGATCAAATTGCATTCCAATACCAGAGCCTCTAACTCTGAGTCCGTGATGATGTACTCAAACCGGGCAATCCGGGACACCATCTGTTCAATTTTTGCAGTCTTGTTACGGCTGCTCTGAAAATATTGCCGCACTCGGTTTTTCAGGCTGATCGCCTTTCCTACGTAAATAATTTCGTCTTTTGCATCGTGCATGATATATACGCCCGGCTGAGACGGCAGCTTCTTCAGTTCTTCTTCTATATTAAACAATATTGCCTCCTAACGCAGTCTTGAACCGTCAAAATGATATTGCATAGACAGATATCGCCGGATGTTCTCCACCTGCTCTCGCACCGTTCCCTCTTGTGGCTTCATATCCAGTACAAGATAAATGGAATCCAGATCCGACTGAGATGCCGTGTCTGCCAGATGCTTCAAACATTCCATCCTCTTTTCAAAACCGTCTGCATCCAGAAATTCCAGCAGGTACGGATTGGGTTCCTGCCGCACGATTTCTGTCATGGTTTTCGATATCGTTTCTGACTTTTTTTCTTCATCTTCCGGTATCACCCGCTCAAAACGATATTTTTGCTCGACTTCCGGATATTTTTCATGATCCACCTCACTGACAAACATATCATACGGACGCACATAAACCTGATAATTCCCATAAAGTGCCTGATACACCACCATACGTTCCTCGGTCTCCGAATGAACCGCTACAGCAATGATTTGATAAAGTTTATTCTTAAAATGGCGATAAAATTCGCCCGGACACACCATTCGTTCCATTCTGATCTACCTCTTTTCTGTCCCTGTCCCGGAATTCAATATTTCCTTATCCAATATCTCACAATCCGTCAAAAGTATAACACAAAAGATGCGCGCAAACCATCCCTGTCGGCAAATTTATCTTCTTTCAAAAAGGAATCCTTATGGTAAAATAACATATTCTTATCGCATTCTTACCGAGTTAAACTGGCATTTTGTATACCTTTATGTTACAATAATAACGGAATATACATAAGGAGGATATAATGTATGGGATACAAAGTAAGCTTCGCAGAAGTGAACAAAATCTTTGACCAGCTCCAGGACGAGTATGAAATCTGGGCTCCGAAAAGATTTGCCGGTAAGGGCCGCTACTCTGACACCGATATCATCAAATATGATAAAGTGTCTACCGTAGAAGAGATTGAATTCAAAGAGAAATCTGACTATCCAGCAAAAGAGGTGCTGAGTCCGATTACCCAGTCTCTGTTCTACTTTACCGAAGACGAGTACCGCGAAAGCAAATGCACCAGCAAAAAACTGCTGATCTTCATGCGCCCGTGTGATATCAACGCACAGCATCACCAGGAGAAGATCTATCTGCAGAACGGCGGATTTGCTGATATGTACTATCAGAGAATGAACGAAAAAGTTAAGATCGTGATGATGGAATGTACCGAAGGATGGGATACCTGTTTCTGCGTAAGCATGGGTTCCAACAAATCCGAGGACTATGCTATTGCTGTTCGTGCAGGCGAAGGTGAGCTGACCGTTGATGTAAAAGACGAAGCTTTCGCACCGCTGTTTGCAGACGCTGCATTAGCAGATTTCAAACCGGAATTCATCGAGAAGAACCAGATTGAACTGGAAATTCCTGAGATCCCGAACAAAGATGTTCTGTTAAAACTGAAGAGTCATCCGATGTGGAACGAATTCAACAAACGCTGCATCTCCTGCGGTTCCTGTACGGTTGCCTGCAGCACCTGTACGTGCTTTAGCACCACAGATGTTATTTACAACGAGAACTCCAACGTCGGCGAGAGAAAACGTACTACTGCTTCCTGCCAGATCGAAGGCTTTACCGATATGGCTGGCGGACATGTATTCCGTAAGACTGCCGCTGAGCGTATGCGCTACAAAGTTCTCCACAAATTCCATGATTACAAGGCACGCTTCAAAGATTACCATATGTGCGTAGGCTGCGGTCGTTGTACCAGCAGATGTCCGGAGTTCATCTCCATCACTGCTACTGTGAAGAAGATGGCTAAGGCAATCGAAGAAATCGTTGCTGAGGAAAACAAATAGGAAGGGGGACGCATCGATGAATAACGTTATTAAACCAACTCCATGCAAGATTCTGGCAATCAAAAAAGAGACCCAGATGGAATGGACCTTTAGAGTAGAGACCGACATCAAACCAAACCATGGACAGTTCGCACAGCTTTCCATTCCGAAGGTTGGTGAGGCTCCGATTTCTATCAGTGGCTTCGGCGATGGCTGGCTGGATTTCACCATCCGTTCCGTAGGTAAAGTTACTGAGCAGATCTTCAACAAAAAACCGGGCGACATCCTGTTCCTGCGCGGCGCTTACGGCAATGGCTGGCCGGTAGACAAGTTCCAGGGCAAGCATATGGTTGTTATCACCGGCGGTACTGCTCTTGCTCCGGTAAAGAGCATGCTGACCAAGTTCTATGAGGAACCGGATTATACAAAGAGCGTAACTCTGATCGCTGGTTTCAAGAACGAAGCTGGTATCATGTTCAGAGAGAATCTGGATGCATGGAAAGATCGTTTCACTACTTTCTACACTCTGGATGCTGAGAAAATTGATGGCTGGAACACCGGTTTTGTAACTGAGTATGTTTCCAAGGTTGACTGGGCAAGTTTTGGCGACAACTACGAAGTAGTTCTTGTCGGACCGCCGCCAATGATGAAATTCACCAGCCAGGCTATCATGAAATGCGGCGTTCCGGAAGATAAGATCTGGGTATCCTATGAGCGCAGAATGTCCTGTGCAGTAGGTAAATGTGGTCACTGCCGTATCGACGATGTATATGTATGCCTCGATGGTCCGGTATTCAATTTCAGCCAGGCAAAATATCTGGTAGACTAAAGAAGGGAGCGTACGATTTATGAATCATGATATTGATGTAAAAAAAGTCCGGATTAACTGTTATAGACAGTCCAAGGTTGCTGGAGAATTCATGCTTCAGTTACGTGTTCCTGGCAGTCTGATCAACGCAAAGCACCTGTCTCTGGTACAGGAACTGTGTGAAAAATATGGTAATGGTACTTTCCATATCGGTACCAGACAGACCCTGAACGTACCAGGTATCAAATATGAAAATATCGAAACCGTAAACAAGCTGATCAAAGATTACATTGACGATGTTGATGTACAGATGTGTGATGTTGATATGAACACCATCGCTCATCAGCCTGCAGAGTACGATCCGATGAGCGGCTACCCGACCATCGGTGCCCGCAATATTATGTCCTGTATCGGTAATACACACTGTATTAAGGGCAACATCAATACTTACGAGATGGCAAGAAAGATCGAGAAACTGATTTTCCCGTCTCACTATCACATCAAAGTTGCAGTTGCCGGCTGCCCGAACGACTGTGTAAAGGCTAACTTCAATGACTTTGGTGTTATGGGTGTCAACAAGATGGTATACGACATCGACCGTTGTATCGGCTGCGGCGCATGTGCACGTGCATGTGAGCATCATGCAACCGGCGTTCTTACTCTGAACAAAGACGGTAAGATTGACAAGGATACCTGCTGCTGCGTAGGTTGTGGTGAGTGCGTAATCGCATGTCCTACCTCTGCATGGACCCGTAATCCGAAGAAGCTGTTCCGTGTAACCCTGGGCGGTCGTACCGGTAAACAGAATCCACGTGCAGGCAAACTGTTCCTGAACTGGGTAAGCGAGGATGTTGTTCTTGGCATGTTCGCTAACTGGCAGAAGTTCTCCGCATGGGCTCTGGATTACAAACCGGAATACTTACATGGCGGTCACCTGATCGACCGTGTTGGTTATAAGGGCTTTGTAAAACATATCTTTGAAGGCGTTGAGTTCAACCCAGAAGCTAAGATGGCAGATGACATCTACTGGGCAGAGAATGAGCAGCGTGGCAACATGCATGTAATGCCGCTTTCTCAGCACAAACATGCCGGCCCGGCTGAAGACAAATAATAAAATCAGAACAACGAGGGAGTAAATAAATGAGTGAATCATATCAAAGCAAAGGACCTCGTCACACAGCAAAGAATCTGACGATCTGCGGATTGTTTGCTGCTCTGATCGCAGCCGGTGCCTTCATGAAAATCTCAATTCCGGTCCAGCCGTTTCCCATGCATTTCACGATGCAGTGGTTTTTTGTACTGATGGCAGGATTCCTGTTAGGATCCCGGTTGGCATTTTCCAGTGTCGTTACCTATCTGATCATCGGACTGGTAGGTGTACCGGTATTTGCAGCAGGCGGCGGTCCGGCGTATTTGATTCGCCCAACCTTCGGATTTTTACTGGGTTTTGCATTTGCAGCCTGGGCAATCGGATGGCTATGCGAACGCATGAAGCCAGCCAAACTCTGGACTATGATGATTCCTGCAACTGTAGGACTTTTAATATATTATCTGATGGGTGCACTTTACTTCTATTTCATCAGTAATTATGTGATTTCCATGCCGGTAGGCTGGAGGGTGGTTTTAATTAACTGCTGTCTGATCACAATTGGAGAAGATTTTGTTCTATGCCTTTTAGCGGCACTCGTAGCGGTGAGATTGAGACCGAGAATCTGTAAGATGGTAGAATCATAAAAAAACCACACGGATTGATTTTTATCAGTTCGTGTGGTTTTTTCTTTTTAGTGATACAGCTTATTATGCTCGTAATAAGGCTCAGAGGTCAATTCCAGACCCAGTCTTGCAAATGTTTTAATATCAACGGAAGCCAGCATCACAGAAGTGTGTACCTGGCATCCGCGCAGCTTCGGAAGCTGTTCCAGAGCGATTCTGGCATTTTCATCCGTCGCAGCACACATAGACAGTGCAATCAGGATCTCATCTGTATGCAGACGAGGATTCTTGCTGCCAAGGTAACTGGTCTTCAATCCCTGAATCGGTTCGATAAATTCCTGTGGAATCAAATGCACATTGTCCGGAATATTGCCCAGAGTTTTCACTGCATTCAAAAGTGCAGCAGCAGATGCGCCGAGCAAAGGACTGGTCTTGCCGGTAACAATCTTTCCGTCAGGAAGTTCCAGTGCTGCGGCAGGTGCATTGATGACAGCGGCCATCTGAAGTGCTGCCGGTACCACCGGACGCATACCTGTGGTCAGTTTTGCCTGTTTCATCAAAAGTTCAATCTTATAAACCTCTTCTTTTCCGACCTGATCCTGTGCAAGACGGTTCAGTGCACGATAATAGCGGCGGATGATTTCCTGAAGAGATGCTTGTCTGCATGCTTCATCATCGATGATACAGTTTCCTGCCATATTAACGCCCATATCCGTCGGGGACTTGTACGGACAATATCCATAAATTCCTTCAAACATCGCTGCCAAAACCGGGTAGATCTCCACATCACGGTTATAGTTTACGGTGGTCACACCATATGCATCCAGATGAAACGGATCGATCATATTGACATCATTCAGATCCGCCGTAGCCGCTTCATATGCCAAATTGACCGGATGCTTTAACGGGATATTCCAGATAGGAAATGTCTCAAATTTGGCGTATCCAGCTTTGATGCCTCGTTTGTTTTCATGATAAAGCTGAGAAAGACAGGTTGCCATTTTACCGCTTCCTGGTCCCGGTGCGGTGATAACAACGAGCGGTTTGGACGTTTCGATATAATCATTTTTCCCGAATCCCTGATCACTGACAATGTGAGCGATATTATTCGGATAACCGTCAATAATATAGTGGCGATAAACACGGATTCCCAGATTTTCCAGCTTGCTCCGGAACTGGTCAGCAGAAGACTGTCCACTGTACTGGGTGATGACAACACTTCCCACATACAGACCCTTGTCACGATACTCCTGGATCAGGCGAAGCACATCCACATCATAAGTAATTCCCAGGTCATGACGGATTTTATTCTTGTCGATATCAGCTGCACTGATCACGATAACGATCTCTGCCTGGTCAGAAAGCTGAAGCAGCATCTGCAGTTTTGCATCTGGCTGAAAACCAGGAAGCACACGGGATGCGTGGTAGTCATCGAAAAGTTTGCCGCCAAACTCCAGATATAATTTATCACCGAACTGACTGATTCTTTCGCGAATATGTTCGGACTGCATTGTTAAATATTTTTGATTGTCAAATCCAATTTTCATAGTCAAAAGTCCCTTTCCTGTCACTGGCAGCTCGCTTTCACAGCAAAATAAGCAGCGGCACATTTTTTATCTAATTCAATCCGCTCTTTCAGTGCTTCCAGCGAATCGAATTTCTGTTCCGGACGAATAAATGTCAACAACTGGACTTCTATCGTTTTTCCATACAAATCTTCATCCAGACCAAGAATAAACGTTTCCACTCCCACCGGGTATTCCCCTTTGATGGTCGGTTTTCGCCCCACATTGGTAACACCGGCATAATGCCGGCTGTCTACCAGTACACGGGAAACATAAACTCCAAACAGCGGAAGATGTTTCTCTGGAGGTGGCAGAATATTGGCTGTCGGAAATCCAAGAACCATTCCTCCGATATGATTTCCATGAACCACAACACCATGAATCGCATACGGCTCGCCCAAAAGTTCATTCACTTTTTCAATATGACCCTGATCCAGTTCTTCCCGCACATAAGTGCTGCTGATATCTCTGTGGTCATCCTGCTCTTTTTCAATGATTACCGTCTGATAACCATACTGAGAGGACAGGCTGCGCAGCAGATCTGCATTTCCGGCTCCTTTGTAACCAAATTTACAGTCCGGCCCCGCTACAATGGCCTTCATCCCCATCTGCCCTACCAGAATCCTGACAATAAATTCTTCCGGAGGCATATGTGCTGCTTCTTTGTCAAACGGATATTCTACAAGGTAGTCAACTCCTATTTTTTCCATGTTATTCCGACGTTCCTGATTCGTCGTAATGACAGTCGCGGCTTGTCCGGTCACAATACCGGCAGGTGCCATATCAAATGTAAAAACAGCAAGCCGATAACCGTACTGCTCACGAAATTTCATCATTTCATGCAGCAGTTTCTGATGTCCCTTATGCCGGCCGTCAAATTTACCAATCGTAACTACCGTCGGTTCGTTGATCCGAAATTCTCTCGTTCCGGTAATGATCTGCATGGTCTAGTTGCCTCCAAGAAATATTTTCTGCGGCTGAAACCGCTTTTTTCTTTCATCGTATCCATAAATACCAATAAACTGCCCCTGGCTGTCATAAACGCGAACACGCTCCCAGAGGACAGGCGGGACTGTAAATAACTCCGCTTCAGCCGGCAGCGCATTTCCGTTATGTACCAGTTTATCTCCGTCTCCTTTTGTCCACAATTCCGGCAGCTGCCAGAATACGCTGTCCACAGGCAGCACATGTTCTTCCACTTTTCCCTGATCACGAAGTGCTTCAATCTCACTCAAACGCAGGCTGTCTTCCAGAGTAAAGCGATCCACCCGTGTACGCAGCAGACTTTCCATACAGCCGCCGCATCCCAGTTTTCTGCCAATATCATAGCAAAGGGTACGAATATAGGTTCCTTTCGAACAGGAAACCGTCATAGTCACGCGCGGCAGGTCAATCTGATCCACAGATATTTCCAAAATTTCCACCAGTCTTGCCTGACGTTCCACTTCTTTTCCGGCTCTCGCCAGCTCATACAGCTTTTTGCCGTTCACTTTCAAAGCCGAATACATAGGAGGCACCTGCATATAAGGTCCAAGAAAGCTCAAAACTGCTTCCCTTACCTCTTCCTCTGTCACAGAAACCGGATACTCTGCCAAAATCTGACCGGTTGTATCCTGTGTATCCGTCTCCTGTCCCAACAGCATCACCGCCTGATAAGTTTTCGTCTTATCGGTCAGCATATCACACAGTTTGGTTCCTTTTCCCAGGCACACCGGAAGTACCCCTTCGGCTGCAGGATCCAGCGTACCTGTATGACCGATTTTCTTCATTTTCAAAATACCTCTCATTTTTGCTACAACATCATGGGAGGTATATCCTTTTTCTTTATAGACATTGATGATACCGTCCATCACGCTTCCTGCTCCCTGAACTGCAATTCAATCTGTTTCGACAGATTGTTGATCACATCATGAACACTTCCGCCCATGGTACAGCCGGCTGCGCGCACATGTCCGCCGCCGCCGAAATACGCAGCAATCTTGCTGACATCGACTTTTTCATTGGAGCGCATGCTGACCTTAAACTGTTGGTTCTCTGTCTCATGCAGAAAAATCGCGCAGTCCACACCCTCGGTAATACGAAGCTGATCTACAATACCGTCCAGATCTGAGCTTCCCACGCAGAAGAATTTCATATCTTTCTGACGGACAACCGTAAAGATACATCTGCCGTCCATAAATGCAACACTTTCCAGAATCGCACGGCCCAGTATCTGATTCTGCAGGTAAGTTTTTCGAAAGAAACTCTCATCAATGATGCGGCCAAAATCGATTCCCTTTTCCATCATCCGGCCGGCAACTTCCATTGTCCGGCAGGATGTATTGCTGTTTTTGAATACATTGGTATCATGAATAATACCGGTATAAATGCACTCCGCCACAGCCTTACTGATGCAGTCATCCTCCAGAAAACCGTACAGAACTTCGCAGGTGGAACTCACCTCAGACTGTACAAAATTTTCCTGGGCATATCCGGAATTTGTAATATGATGGTCCAGACAAATGCTCTTTTTCGCGGTGTCCAGATATACGCTGAAATCACCCAGACGGGTCTTATCCCCACTGTCCAGACAGATGCACAGATCATAAGAATTTCCGGTCTTTGCATCCTGACTGATATCTTCAAAATGTTTCAGATACTTAAATTTGACCGGAGGCTTCTCCAGATAGACCTGAATGGCCTTTTCCGGATACTGCTCCTCCAGATAATTCCAAACGGCAAGGCAGGAGCCGATGCAGTCACCGTCTGGGCGCACATGCCCCAGAATCACGATGCTGCCCGCATCCTTTGCCAGTTCCAGTAATCTGCTCATCGGCTTCCCTCCATTAATCCTCTTCCGGTCTGTCTTTCAGATCTTTTGTCACTTCATCAATCAGTCTGGACATATTCACTCCATATTCGATAGACTGATCCAGAATGAAAGTCAGTTCCGGAGTATTTCTTAAATTGATACGGCGCGCCAGTTCCCGACGGATATACCCCACCGCGCTGTTCAAACCAACCATTGCATCATTTGCTTTATCCTGGTCACCAAGGACACTGATAAACGCTTTGCAGTACTTCAAATCCGGAGTTACTTCCACGGAAACCACCGAAATCATAGAACCTGCAACACGCGGATCCTTTATTTCGGAACGGATGATCTCACTCAGTTCCCGCTGTACTTCCATATTAATTCTTGTATTTTTAATGCTGTTTTTACGCATATATGATATTTCCTTCCTGAAAAATCAAACGCCCGGCATGCTGTCACATCCCTGTTCAGAAACAGACATGGAGCGGGTCACCGCGCTAACGCGGCACCTCGACCATGATATATGCTTCAATCATATCGTCTTCCTGAACATCGTTGAACTTCTCAAATACAAGGCCGCACTCGTATCCGGTTGCAACTTCCTTCACATCATCTTTAAAACGTTTCAGAGATGCCAAAGCGCCGTCAAAAAGCTGTGTTCCTTCACGTGTGATACGGCAGGAACAGCCTCTCTGGAATTTACCGTCCATGACATAGCTTCCGGCAATCGTGCCGACTCCAGATGCTTTGAAAGTCTGACGAACCACTGCATGACCGATTACTTTTTCCTCATATACCGGATCCAGCATACCCTTCATAGCAGCCTCGACATCCTCGATTGCCTGGTAAATGACACGATACAGGCGAAGGTCAACCTTCTCACGCTCCGCAATGGATTTTGCCGTTGCGTCCGGTCTTACATTGAAGCCGATGATGATTGCATTGGATGCACTTGCCAGAGTCACATCAGATTCGTTGATGGCACCAACACCGCCATGAATCACTTTTACAACCACTTCCTCATTGGACAGTTTCACCAGACTCTGTTTTACTGCCTCGACAGAACCCTGTACATCTGCCTTAACGATCAGAGAAAGTTCTTTTACATTACCAGCCTGAATCTGACTGAACAAATCATCCAGAGACAGTTTGGACTTGGTATCTTCAAGCAATTTGTTCTTGCTCTCTGCGATAAAGGTATCTGCATAACTTCTTGCCTCTTTCTCGTTCTCGGTTGCCATCAGAACATCACCTGCACCCGGAACATCATTAAGACCCAGAATTTCAACCGGCATAGATGGACCAGCCTCTTTTACTCTGCGGCCCTTGTCATCCATCATAGCACGGACTTTACCGTAACATGGACCTGCAGTTACATTATCGCCGACACGCAGCGTACCCTTCTGTACCAGAATCGTAGCAACCGGACCTTTGCCCTTATCCAGCTCTGCTTCAATGACAAGACCTCTTGCTTTACGGTTCGGATTTGCTCTCAGTTCTTTTACTTCTGCAGTCAAAAGGATCATCTCAAGCAGTTCCGAAATACCTTCCTGGGTCTTTGCGGATACCGGTACGAATACGGTACTTCCACCCCAGTCCTCCGGAACCAGTTCATACTCTGCCAATTCCTGTTTTACACGGTCAATATTGGCACTTGGCTTATCGATCTTATTGATTGCAACGATAATATCTACACCTGCTGCTTTTGCATGGTTGATAGCCTCGATCGTCTGCGGCATCACACCATCGTCTGCTGCTACTACCAGAATTGCAATATCGGTAGACTGAGCACCGCGCATGCGCATTGCAGTAAATGCCTCATGTCCCGGAGTATCCAGGAATGTAATCTGCTGAC
>JBJEIZ010000049.1:0-43503 GCA_051877535.1 Brotaphodocola sp. | reverse complement strand
CTTGTTTCTGATGCAAAAATTTCAGAAAATCTGTATAAGTTACAGTGAAATGGTAGTTTTTGAGGAACACTGTAAACCGAGTGTTCTAATGTATTATATGCAGAAAACAGCTTTTGCCGGTGGCAGGTTCTGTAGGTCATTTTTATTTGCACGCGTTAACACTTTGCTTAAATAATGGATTTATCATTACTGGATCAAATCCCATATTCTTACATATAGCTGACAATTTCTCAGTTTCCATATTGTCGCCATAGGCTTTTTCTGCTTTCTGCACACTGGTTTTCAATTTTTCTAAAAAGCTCTCACTGCGATGAAGTTGATCCGCGATCTCTGCTCCTGCATAAAGCCTGTCCCAGGCAGGGCAGCACAGGTTGACAGTATCTTCTTTACATAGGCGTTCTAATGTTTTTATGCTGCTTTCCATATCTACTAAGATCGGTAAATCACTTAGATTAGGGATGGCATCACCAGAAAATAGTATTCCTGTTTCTTCCCATATATAAGAAACTGATCCAGACGAGTGTCCTGTTGATGCAATTACACGCAGCGTCATTCCTGATTCAAGTGAAAAAATATTATCATCTTTTACAGTTTCATGGACAAAAACAGACTTGTTTACAAGTTTATAAAAATTAGGGATTGGTCGTTCTTGAAATTGTGTATCAATATCTTCGACCCATTTTCTTTCAGTTTCGGAAATATATATTTTACAGCCAGTGGCTTCGAAGATTTCCGATGCTCCTCCGATATGGTCTGGATGTGCATGTGTAAGAAAAATAGCGTCTATATCACTTAAATCTCTTCCTAAATTTTTTAGATATGCTTCAATTGTTTTTTTACAACCTGCCACTCCTGCATCAATGAGATAGCATTTTTTTCCAACGATCAAATATAAATAAACGTATCGTTTTACTGTTTCCGTTACTTCAAATTCAATTTTGATCTGATGTACGCTGTCACTTACTTTCATGTTTTATTCCTCCACAATAATTGCTCTGCTGTCAACATTTTGCTCCCTTTTCCCAGCTATTTTTTGGTATTCTGGTGACGAAAAACACGTTTCCAACTGTTCTCTGGTATTCCATTCGATGATAATCACTCGTACAGGCTTCCAGCTTTCTTGCAAAGAGGTGATCTTTTCGGAACGAATCAGATAACGTCCTCCATAGCTTTCAACAATAGGTTTCACCAGACGAATATATTCCATATATTCTGAGTTGTCTTGATCTGCGTGAATTGTAACCATAAAGTAAACCATATTACTCCTTTCTGTGCAAGTATATACTTGCATTATTGATATAAAAGAATGACACTTTCGTGCCATTACTTTTTACGAATACCTCGTGCAAAGATCTGCACGCTATTCTGAATGTAATCTTCTTTTTCTAAAGTTGATAATTTGTCTCCAAAAGAACCATTTAAAAATACGAATCCAAAATTCATAGAAAGAAACATCATTGCCGTACTTTCATAATCATGGCTGATCAGTTCTCCTCTTTCTCCCATGGACTTGAAATAGTTGAATAGAACTTTTTTAAATGTCTGTGGTACTTTTAAAATTCCTTCCGCCGTAGCTGGAAATAATTCTGGTGTACGAAGTCCCATTGAAATTTTAACCATTTGCGGAGTTACTTTTTGCATATAGATTTTTGAAAATGAAATCAAGTCTTTTTCTAAGTCTCCGGAGGCTGCAAACAAATCCTCTGACAGATTCGGATTCCATTCTGGCAGCTGCATAGCAGATAACACGATTTCCTTTTTCCCTCTGAATTTTCGAAAAATCGTACATTCGTTTATACCTGCTGTTGAAGCAATATCTTTTGTTGTAGTAGCAGAATATCCTCGTTCCATAATTAGGTTCATGGCAGCATTGATAATTTTTTTCTGTGTTTCGTCATACATAATCGATGTCCTCTTGCAAGTATTTACTTGCATTTTATCATGTGATTATTTATGCGTCAAGTCAAAAGGATTCCAAATCATAATGTTCGATATGATTGCAGCATCATAAATCTCTATCGATAAAAGATAACTCTACTTTTCGTAGGTAGTAGTGAGCTTTTTTTGATGGTATGATAACCTCAAGGAGGGCGCGTTTACTTAAGCGTAAGGAATCATGAATCAATATATTACAGGAGCAGTTATTAAGAAACTGCGGGAAAAGAATCAATTAACGCAGGCAGAACTTGCGGACAGATTATGTGTAAGTGATAAGACAGTATCAAAATGGGAAACGGGTAAAGGATGCCCGGACATTACATTGCTGGAACCGATAGCAAAGATTTTTCATGTTTCTATAACGGAATTGATTACAGGGAGCGCAGTTGAGAATGGGAATATCTCAGCAAATATGATGAGGTCAAAATTTTATGTTTGTCCGGTTTGCGGCAATGTCATCCATAGTATGGGTGAAGCTGTGATCAGCTGTCATGGGATCAAACTTGCTTCTTTGACTGCGGAAGAGGCTGATCCGCATCATGCTGTAACGATGGAAACGATTGAGGATAAGTATTTTGTCAATGTAGATCATGATATGACGAGGCAGCATCATATTTCTTTCATTGCGGCAGCATCTTTAGACAGGATGCAGATAGTGAAGATGTATCCAGAAGGAAATGCTCAGGCGAGATTTAAGATAAACGGGGTGGAGAGGTTCTATTTTTATTGTAATAGGGATGGATTATTTATGAAGAAAATGAAAAAGTGAGAAAAGAGAAAACGTCGGTAATGATAAATGATTTTACAGATCGTGGTGGAAATGGTTATGTAGTTTTCTACAAAATGTTCTGTGTAGAACAGGGTATCTTTTCATAAAAGAACAAAGAAACAGAATGATATTCTCTTTATAATAATCTTACTGTTAAAAAAAGACACAGAAGAAAGGGGAATATCGATGTATAAGAATTTATTTGAACGCGGCAAAATTGGTAATGTAGTACTTAAGAACAGAATTTTTAAACCGGCGGCTGCAGATTTTGGAACGATGGATGGGTATGTTCCGGAATCCATGCTTCGGTTTTACGGGGAAGAAGCCAGAGGCGGCACAGGACTGATTATTGTGGGAATTGTAGACCCGGACACGAGAGAAGGTTCTGGATTTTCCGGTCACTGTAAGATAGAAAATGACAAGAGAATTCCTGGACTGGGAAATCTGGCACAGGTGATTCATGATAATGGTGCGAAAGCATGTTTGCAGATGACACATTTCGGTTCTCACGGAGAGCCGTATCATAGATGCGTTTCTGTTGATGGAATTGAACACGATCATTTTTATCGGATGATGCTGATGCCAAAGGGAGTAAAGCCAGATCAGTATGCAGAGTATACGGCAGAAGAAATTCATAAATTGGTAGGAGATTTTGGTGATGCAGCAGTAAGAGCACGGATTGCTGGATTTGATATGATTGAAATTCACGGTGCACATCTTCATGGTGTAGGTCAGTTCTTGTCTCCACTTACCAACAAGCGTACCGATGAATATGGTGGATCACTGGAAAACAGAAACCGTTTCCTGTATGAAATCATTGAAGATATTCAGAAAAAGGTTGGAAAGAATTACCCGATTTCTGTTCGTTTAAACGGTGAAGAGGGACCTGGAGGAGTAACTTTGGAAGATACCATTGCAACGGCTGTAGAACTGGAAAAAATGGGTGTTGCTGCAATTAATATTTCCAGCATGACAGCGATGGCTCCAATGCAGGTTGTAGAGATGGGAACCAATGTCCGTTATGCCGCAGAAGTAAAGAAAGCAGTTAATATTCCGGTACTGGTGGCTGGTTCCATGAATACTCCGGAAATTGGCGAGGAAACTATTGCAAGCGGAAAGGCAGATTTCGTCGGAACTGCAAGAGCGCTTTATGCAGATCCGAACTGGCCGAAGAAAGCAAGAGAAGGTCATGCAGAGGACATTACTCCGTGTATCCGCTGTCTGGAATGTGTAAACCTGCAGAGAGCTTCCTGGCATGGAAACTTGATGTGCACCATGAATCCAAGAGTAGGAAAAGAGGATACGCTGCATGTGACTCTGGCAAAGACTCCGAAAACAGTAGCAGTTGTAGGAGCAGGTCCTGCAGGAATGGAGGCAGCACTGGTTTGTGCAGATCGTGGACACAAAGTTACTCTGTTTGAGAAACGCTGTCTTGGCGGTATGGTTCAGGAAGCATCAGTTCCCCCGTTTAAGGCAGATTTAAAGAGACTTCTGAGCCATTATGAGCGTCAGTTGGGAAAGAGCACTGTGACGGTTCGCAAGGAAGAGGCAACGGTAGAAACATTAAAAGCATTCGATACGGTGATTGTGGCAACTGGTGCAAAGAAAGCATCTCTTTGTGTTCCGGGAGTTGATCTTCCTCATGTACATAATGCTATTGACGCTTTGATGGAGCATCCGGAACTGGGTGAACATGTAACTGTCGTAGGAGGCGGAAGTGTTGGCGTTGAAGTTGCTATCATGGCAGCACAACAGGGAAAGAAAGTAACAATCCTGGAAATGGCAGATCATCTGATGAACGGAGAGGATGAGGCGATTGCAGGAATGTATTATGGCATGTTGGAAGCTGGAAAAGTTGAGGTACTCAAAGGGTTTGCACTGAAATCCATCGAGGCGGACAAGGTAACGGCAGCAAGCGCTGACGGACATCAGAAAGAAATACTGTCGGATACGGTATTGATGTCTGTAGGTCTGAAAGCAGACTTGAGCCTGTATGACCAGTTGGCAGAGGCAGGTATGGCAGATATCTACTTTGCAGGTGACTGTGAAGCACCAAAGAAGATTTTTGATGCTATTCATGCAGGATTTACCTGTGCATGTCAGGTATAATGTCAGAATCAAGTGAATCGATCTTCTGTTCATTGGTCAGATGCAAAGATGGGTTCCACTTTTTCAGCAGTATCTTCCGAAAGACGCATAGCATAAAGACACAGCATGATTTCAAAAAATGTAGTTCCCTGATGGATATCAATTCCGGTCAGTTCTGATATTTTTCGAATCCGGTAACGCAGGGTATTTTCGTGAATGAATAATGCGGCGGCTGTCTGGGAGATATTCTGACCGTGCATGAGGTAAATGCCCAGCGTAGTCAGCAAGGCAGTTTCATTTTGCTGGTCATATTCCATGAGTTTGGACAGGATACCTCCGGCAAAGGTATCCGGGTTTATGATTTCTTTTGCCATGGAAACTGCGTGATAAGCCTGGAAATCTGTATAAAAGCACAGGCATGTCCCGGAGGTCAGGATTTTTCCCAGGCGAAGGGCTTCGCGGGCTTCTTCATACTGTCTGCGGACAGAAGTCAGACCATGTTTTCGGCTGCTTATTCCACAAGTAAGATGGTTGGAGGAAAGCATCTTTTCCAATCCTTCTTTTTGAAATGTGGTCAGTTCCTGGTCGGAATCAAAAAGAAAGATCAGATGCTGTTCTTTGATCAGGTATAAACCGTGAGAAAGAAATTGTTTGAGAGTTTCTCCAAGCTGGAGAAACGCATGTCCGTCTGTAACGCTTTCTGAGAAAATCGGAATGACAAACACCGTACAATATTCTCGGAGCTGATAGCCAAGAGAGGACAAAAAACCTGGAATATTGGAGTTATATTCGCTGCCGGTAATCAGATCTTCGACAATGGCTGCGTATCGGCTGCCTTTGTTTTGGAGAAAATTGCTTTCTTTCATCAATTCGCAGGAAAAGATTTTTCCGATACTCTGGAAAAAATCCATATCCTCCTGAGTGAAGGCAGGACCGGATTGTAAAAGCATCATGTAGGCGATAATGATGTTCCCATGTCTTACCGGATAAGCAGCGAAGGTAATCCCCTGGGGAATGTTCCAGGTGTAGGGGCAGTCGCTGTGGTGGATGGCTTCCAGGATTTTGTTCTGTTGAATCTGCTCAATAGTTTCCGGAAGCAGGTGGCCGATGGAGATCTCTGCCTGCATCGTAGCGTTGGTTACCGGAAATGTTCTTGGAATTTTCGTCAGAAGATGCAGTGTCTGATCCAGAAGAAACAGGGGATTTTTCAATCGGGCAGTGGCTATGTTTGCAAGCTGCTGGATTCCCAGATTCATTACAAGTGCCTGAAACATGGAAAGCATGTCGGATTCCAGTTTCTGGAGTGTGCGGAAAGCGGAGGACAGTTCCAAAAGCGCCCGATGTGAACAAGTGGTGTCTGTCTCGGAAAGTGCCCGATGTGAACAGGTGGTGTCTGTCTCAGAAAGTGCCTGCTGCGGACAAGTGAATTCCAGTTCTATCAGGGCATCTGCATGTTCCAGCCGCAGAATATCGCCTTCGGTGAAGGTTGCCGCATAAAAATATGCGGAATCTGAAAACGGATGCCTGTTGTTGTCTGAAATCACATAGAGCGTGTTTTTATCAGCAAGAATATCGGTATCTGGATTTTCCGCAAAATCATAAATAGGAAGGCTGTCATCTGGAATCCGGTGGATTTTCAGAGAAAGTCCCGGAATTTTAGCAAATTTATCAATAATTTCATGAAGTTTCATCGGAAACACCTCTCTTCTCTTGTGTTTGTAGATTTCTACAAATGGATAGAATGATTATAGCATGTATTTTGTTTTCTGTACAATGAAAAAGAAGGCATGAGATGATATTATATACGCATCGATAAGAAAAATGTCATTCACGAGGAGGAAAAACAGATGAGCGAAAAGAAGTGGCTGGAAAGCGCCAGTGTAACCAATGTACAGGCAAAAACAATCAAGGGAGTTCCGACTTATTTATCTGCAGATACAGATTTTGGAATGCAGGCAGGACATGATGCAGACAGCGAGTTTATTGCTGCAGAACTGAAAGGAGAAGATGGTCGTGAATTTGGCATCATGCTTCACATGATGTGTATGAATACGGAGAAAGGTGAGAATACCGCATATCCGATTGCTATGAGTATTATTTCCATGACTGATTTTACAAATGATACTTATTGTTATAGAGAAGATTCTTTCACACTTCCGAATTTCTCCCAGGGTCTTGGTGAGATGAATGTGACCACCCCGGTTTCCTGCATGAAGGGAAATAAAGATCATGTAGAAGCATGGGCAGACCTGCCGGATGGGCATGGACGCATTGAACTGGTTATGGATCAGAATGGCCCGGTTCTTTACAATTGTTCCACCGGACTGTTCCCGTTCTTTGATATGGAAGGAAAAACCGGTCAGTTTTCTCTGCCGTACCTTGAGGCAAAGGGAACTCTGACCCTGGATGGTAAGGAAATCAAAGTGACAGGAAGAGCATGGCTGGATCGTCAGTGGGTAGATGCGCGTCCGGAATTTTACAGCAGAAACTTCAAGTGGAAATGGATGAACCTGCAGTTGGATAACGGCTACCGCATCAGCCTGTGGGATGTTATTGTAAATGGCAAAGAGGAGCACGCATGGGCGACTATTTTGTCTCCAAAGGGAGCGCACACCGTTGTGGATATGGTTCCGCTGGCAGAAGGCGAGAGTGAGTTTTATACCGGAAAATCCGGTCAGGTATATCCGACCAAATATCATGTAGAACTGCCGGCCATTGATTCTTATTTCGACGTACAGGTAAGAGGACTGTTAGAGCAGGAAATCATTTCTCCCATGGGAGAGGATAAGTACGAAGCAGCATGTACCTTTACCGGAAAATTCCTGGGTGAAGATGCGTCTGGAACGAACTATGTAGAACTGGTTGGAAGCTTTAAATAGGTCAGGAGGTATCCTTAACATGAAGAACAAAATCCGTCCATGGATGCCGCTGTCTGTAGATGCGTATAAAGATCTGGCACCGCAGAAGGACATCGACCATAATGGTGCAGATTCCTGGTTTTTGGTAACTCATATGACAGCAGAAGATGGTCATCAGTATTCGTTTTTAATTCACAGTCTGAACCGAGGGGAAGGTGATAATAAGGTGACCATTTGTATCTCTGACATTACTAAGAAAGATTATGTGAGCCAGATTACGAACCAATGTGTGATTAGCGGAAAAGAAAACGGCGTAACCTTTATGTGCAAGGAATTGAACTGGGATATTACAGAGCAGTCTATGAATGTAAAGGCAATGATCGAAGACGGTAAATATGAAATTCATCTCTTCGTGGAAGGAGATGGTACCGTTTTTGGATATAATACCAACGCACAGCTTCCGCTGTTTGGAAAAGAGGGACAGAATATTCAGTATGCATTGCCGAATCTTACAGTGACAGGTACCCTTCTTGCAAATGGAGAAACCATTTCTCTGTCTGGTGAGGGATGGCTGGATCGTCAGTGGGGACCACTGCCGTTCGCAGAGTTTTTAAAGGGAGATGCGAACTGGTTATGGATTGCAGGAAAGCTGGATAACGGCTATAATATTGCCATATGGAGTACCATTAAAAACGGAATTGCTTATGATTGGCTGACTGCATTGTCACCGGAAGGAATTTATATGGTCGCTCCGATTGAAAACTCTGTTATTGATTCCAGTTCGGGACACTGGCTGAGCAAAAAAAGCGGTAAGACATGGACTTCTTATTGGAAAGCGAACATTCCGGCACTGAAAACAGAATTAGAGTTTCAGATGACTCATCTTGGTCAGGAAATTTTCTGTGCGACGGACAAATTGCCGATTCCGAATATTGAGGCAAGCGTTTTCATGAGCGGGATTTTCCAGGGAGAGACAGTCAGCGGAAAGGGATTTGTGGAAATCGTTTCCTGACAAATTGGAAGGGGAAAGTGATTGGAAATTTTATAGGTTAGGGTAACGCTGCCTGGTCATCAGGCAGCGTTTTTGGCAGTTATATATATGAGATACCAGGGTCAAAAGGTCAGAAATCCGACACAAGCTTGCTTGCAGGAGGATTTTTGACTTTGGGACCCGCCAAAAATATGAGTAAGTAGCCATTTTTCGAAGAAAAATGAGCGGATTACGAATGTTTTTGAGAATTGCGGGAGTGCAAAGCACGGAGCAATTCGGTATCAGAGGGGTCAAAAGACTTTTTGACCCCAACATCATATATGAGGAATATATCAAGAAAAGGAGAAAGTGATGGATTTTTTACGAAATAACTGGTATCGGATTGGTTTGATGTTCTTTATCGTCTGTGCTTATGCTGTCATTTTTGGAGGATATGAGAAGCTGTCAGACTTGCAGCGCCTGCTGCTTGCATCGCTTATGGTTTTACCGGTTCATCAGTTTGAAGAGTATGCCATGCCGGGAGGAGGACCGGTAGTCATCAACCGGGTGTTCTGGGGTGAGAAAGAGGGATACAGGAATTATCCGGGCAACTGGAATTCGATTATGATTGTCAATCTGTCTGCCTATGTGTTTTATATTGCGGCACTGTTTCTTCCGGAAATGTTCTGGCTCGGAATTGCTACCATGCTTTTTAATTTGTTTCAGGTGCTAGGGCATGTATTTGAGATGAATATCAAGGGAAAAACATGGTACAATCCAGGTATGGCAACTTCTGTCTTTTTGTTTCTGCCGATCAGCGTGATTTATTTGTGCAAGGTGGCACCGCTGGTTTCCGGTTCTGTATGGGGAATTGCAGTGGCAGCGCTTGCAGCGATTCTGGTGCTGACGGTGATTTTGCCTGTCCAGCTTTTGAAAAATCCGGAGTCTCCTTATGGAATTCCAAAGTGGCAGTTGGAGCAGTTTGAAAAGAATTCTAAAAGATTCCACTGGTAAGAGAATCTGGAGGGTATTTATGAAGGATAAAATAATAAAAAACTGGTATTATATTGCAGTTTATATCGGCTGTATGTTCGGACTTCTGCTTTGTCTCGGAAACTGGAATCTGCGGATGAAAACGTTATTGGCAGGAACCTTGTTTATCCATCTGCATTTTTTTGAAGAATTTGGTTATCCCGGCGGTTTCCCATGGCAGGGGATGCAGGTTGAGCGTGGCATGACGGAATGCAGACCGGAAGAGTGGGATTTGACGATGCTTTCCGCCTTTTTTGGAAATGAATGGTTTGCGGTTTTTGTATATATTCTTCCTATGTTTTTGAATATAAAGTTTATGACTCTGGCCGCAGTAATTTTTACCTTTGCCGAGCTTTTAATGCATTTGATCGTATTTAATGCGGCGTTGAAAAAGTGGTATAATCCTGGTCTTGCCAGTGTCTTGATCGGGCTTTTGCCGGTTTCGGTAAATTATTTGTATCAGATAAGGGGACTTCATCTTTATTCTCTGGCGGATGTTCTTCTTGCTGTGGCATGGATCGTGTTCCATTACTGGGCAGCGTTTCTCTCCCCTTTGTACAAAAAAATGGGGGCTGATAAGAAGTATGCTTTTACAGTAGAAGAGGCAACCGGAAGGTCAAGATTTCTTTCGTGATTCTGCCATTCAGAAAAGAGCGATGCGATGGCTTGTAACTGCAGTCGGACATTGAGCGACAAGAACGATAATGAAAGAGGATGACGGATTTGAATGTTACAAGAAATAGTATTCGACGGTTTTTTGGATAGTTTCAATGGTTAGAGGATGACGGCTTGTCTCATAGGTTGTGATGAGCTGAATTGATGGGATGATGTTGTTGGTGGAATAAATCTGCATTTTGGATGCCATGTTTTTACAATAAGAGGCATCATCCATGAGTCCGAAATGTTCCCAGTAATAAGTTTCGCCGCTTTTGGGATGTCGGATTGTGAAATCGGGAAAAAATGGAGATCCATTCAAATAAAGTGCACATTCGTAACGAAATGGTATTTGATGAGTGTAGAGTACATGACAAATCATAGCTTCAGATTTAGAACGAACAAGATGACCGGAAATCGTTTTGTGAATTAAGAGTTCTGGATGAGAGGGATTTTTCGGATAGTCTTCCTGCATCCATGTGGATAATTCCTGGGAAAGAGGATGGAAGTACGGGGCAAGCAGTTCGCTGTAACCGGGCTGAGCAAGCAGTTTTTGTGTTTTGGAGGATTCTGTATGGTAATGGAGATAGGCATCAAGGGCTTTCATTTCCTGAGTTAGATCGGATAACAGGCAGGATAGATATTTTTTTATGGCAAGTTGTTCTGCCATATGGCGTTTCGATTTGGGAATGTAAGTTCGGCTGTGACCGTTGTTGTGATACCATTTGCAAAGGGTGCCGTGATTGCAGCAAACGAGATTTCCGTCTGGAAAGGATTGGAGCTGATTTTGTAATTTGTTGATTTTTTCTTTGAGACGTTCGTGTTCTTTGCGAATACGTTCGTAGAGCATAGCAGACCTCCTGTGATGGTTGGATTAGAATGGTTGAAAAAGCGGAAAATCCGTGATTCATAATGAGCGAAAAGAATGCTGTTTGACGTTCATATTATGAAATTATAAAGTACATAAATGAGAAAGTAAAGAGATTTCATGATAGTTAAATCTTTTTCTTTGACAAGGAATCGAATCCGAAGGAAAGCTGAAAAAGATTCTTCCATTTTCTAGGGGAGAGAATCAAATCCGGCAAAAAGCAGGAAAAGATTCCCTTTTTGTCGCCGGGAGAGAATCAAATCCGGCAAAAAGCAGGAAAAGATTCCCTTTTTGTCGCCGGGAGAGAATCGAATCCAGGGAAAACCAGCAAAAGATTCCTTACTTGCCATTTTACGACCGTAATGATAAAATCGATAATAAATTACGGAGGATGATCATTATGAATACATTGTGTAATATCAAATCGATTTACCGGGATGATTCCAAATTCAAACTCCTGCTCATCTCTATTTTGATTACAGGTCTTTCTTATGGATTGTACAAAGGCATGTTGGACAATTTCCTGGCGGAAGTGGTCGGTATGGGAGAGATGGATCGAGGAATCACCGAATTTTTCCGGGAAATGCCGGGAATTATGCTGGTATTTATTCTGGCAGTATTTTACATGTTGTCAGCAGAAACACTCTATAAAGCAGGCGCGGTTATCATGCTCGTGGGCATGGGCATGCATGCGCTTCTGCCGTCGACAAAAGTCTTGGCTACGCTTGCCATCTGCATGTATTCTCTGGGGGAGCACATTCAGCTTGGAATGAAAAATACGTTGTCTTTGAGTTATGCGAAAGAGGGACATGGTGGTATGGCGCTAGGTGTCCAGAATGCAGCCAATCAGATTGGAACTCTGGCAGGATATCTGGTTATTGTTCTGGTTTTTGCTCTGTTTACCAAAAATCAGCCATACAATTTCTTTTTCATAATGGCAGCGATATTGGCAGGAATCAGCGCGTTTTTTGCTATGGGAATTACGGGTAAAAGTGAGACGGACGATGCGAAAAGACGTTTTTATTTTCACAAAAAATATTACAAATATTATATGCTTGAGATGTTTTATGGAGCAAGAAAACAGGTGTTTTTTACGTTTGGTCCCTATGTCTTGATTTTGTTTTATGGGGCAAATGCGGCAATGATCAGTTTGTTGTTTGCGATTTCAGCAGTCACTTGTTTTTTTGTATCGCCGGTGGTCGGACGGATTATTGACAAAGTCGGTTACAAGTTTGTGATGGTTACAGACACATTGATTCTTGTAATTGTATGCTTTTTTTACGGCTTTGCGCATCATCTGTTTCCAAAAAATATTGCGTTTATCGTGTGCTGTGTCAATTATGTGCTGGATTCCGTGATCTCTCTGGCTTCCATGGCATCCAACCTGTATGTGCAGGATCTTTCTGATAACCCGGAAGAAGTAAAAGCTACGATTTCCACAGGAGTATCCATCAACCATGTGATTACCATTTTTATCGCACTGTTTGGCGGATGGATCTGGCAGACATTAGGAATGGAATTGTTGTTTATCGCATCTGCGATTTTAGGATTGTGCAACAGTGCATATGCGGCAACAATTCAGGTCAAAAAGTAAAATAGACTGATATTTTATAAACATTGGTTGACTCGAATATTATATAATGTTACAATAATCAAAAGTTCTGACACCGAAATATTGCATTGAGGGGAAAGATACAATTCACATAGAAAGATTAGCTATATATGGGGCGTGTACCCCGGGATATAGTGTCGCTTTAGATGGAGTTGCGTCGTCAGACGCAGCTCTTTTTTCATACTTAAAGCATAAAAGATGTTGGGGTAAAAAGGTCTTTTGAACCTGATATCATAAAAATCGATTACTTCGTTCTTGCGTATTTTTGCAATTGCCGATGGTATTCGTAAATAAATCAACGAGGAGAAATTTCATGGAAACAAGAGTGGCAGTCATCAGTATCATCATTGAAAATCCAGAGTCCGTTCAGCCGATGAACGAAATTTTGCATTATTACGGCTCGTATATTATCGGTCGCATGGGCATTCCATACAGACAAAAAGGAATCAATATCATCAGCATAGCCATTGATGCACCGCAGGATGTCATCAGTGCAATGTCTGGGAAAATCGGAAAACTGAAGGGAGTCAGCTCCAAGGCGGCTTACTCCAATGTGACAGGCAAATGACAGGCGCAGCAAGAATCGGAAGATTAAATTTGGGATGGAAGATTGCACTTGTCATTCTGCCGCTTGTAACAGCCCTGATAGCCCTTGGAATCGGGCGTTACTTTATTACTCCGGCAGGAGTTCTGGATGCAATGATTGGTCGTTTTACCGGCGGTTATGAGGTGAGCGACATGGCTTACAAGACAATCTGGAATCTGAGAATCCCGCGCATTTTACTGGCTTTGTTAGTTGGCGCAGGACTTTCGACCGCAGGATGTGCATTTCAGAGCCTGTTTGCTAATCCGTTAGCGACTCCGGATACATTAGGCGTTGCCAGTGGTGCAAGCTTTGGCGCAGCTCTTGGAATTTTGTTGGGATTTGACATGCTCGGTATGCAGGTTACCTCGTTTTTGATGGGAGCACTGGCAGTGGCGCTTACCTGGCTCGGCGGTTCGGGAAAAGGTCGTGGACTCAGCAGTGTGGTATTATCTGGCATCATGATGGGATCCTTGTTCAATGCATTGGTTTCCCTCGTGAAATATCTGGCGGATGCTGAAACACAGCTTCCTGCGATCACATACTGGCTGATGGGGGGACTGAACAGTGCCGGATACCGGAATCTGCTGTTCGGAGCACCACCGATCATTCTTGGAATTTTTATATTATTTTGTATTCGCTGGAGAATGAATCTGCTGCCTCTGTCCGAAGATGAATCAAAATCTTCCGGTGTCAATATTTACGCACTTCGTGCAGTGACGATTATCTGTGCAACCGTGATTACGGCATCCTGCGTATCCATGTGTGGTCAGGTAGGCTGGGTCGGACTCCTGATTCCGCACATGTGCCGCATGAAATTTGGCAGCAACCATATGTCTTTGATTCCGGCATCTATCAGTTTTGGCGCAGCGTTTATGGTTATCGTTGATACGGCGGCAAGAACCATGACAGCTTCGGAAATTCCGGTATCGATTTTGACGGCAATCATCGGAGCACCATTCTTTATTATTCTGATGAGAAAAAGCGGAGGATGGCAGCTATGAAACTAAGTGTAGAAAACGGAAGCTTTTACTACAAAAAAAGTGTTCCGGTTTTTGAAAATATCAATTTTGAAGTAAAAGAAGGAGAAATTTTAGCGATTCTCGGACCGAACGGAGCAGGAAAAACAACGATGCTTCGCTGTATTACCGGAATGCTAAAATGGAAAGCAGGAAAGAGCCTTTTGGATAACGAAGACATTGCCTCCATGCAGCCGCGAAAACTTTGGAGCAAAATGGCTTATGTGCCGCAGGCAAAATCGGTTTCTTCTGCTTACACAGCGTTGGAAATGGTTCTGCTTGGAAGGAGCAGTCATTTAAATGTATTTGAATCACCTGGACAGGAGGATGTGGATAAAGCATTAGAAGTGCTGGGATTTTTAGAGATCGCACATCTGGCGGATAAAAAATGTTCCGAAGTCAGCGGAGGCGAACTGCAGATGATTCTGATCGCCAGAGCATTGGCATCAGAGCCGAAGATACTCGTTCTGGATGAGCCGGAGTCCAATCTGGATTTCAAAAATCAGTTGGTGGTCTTAAATGCCATGAGCAATCTGGCAGCCAGCGGGATGACTTGCATTTTTAATACGCATTATCCGGCTCATGCTCTGCAGCGGGCACAGAAGTCTCTTATCTTATCGAAGGGCGGTGCTTATGTGTTCGGAGATACCATCTCCGTTGTGACAGAAACAAATATTCGCAGGGCATTTGGTGTTGACGCGATCATCGGTGAAATTGAGACGCCAGGCAATCTTCTGAAAAATGTGGTTCCGATCAACATTGTGGCTGAGGAAAAAAAGGATATATCGGAAAATGTTGATTCAGGAGCTACAGCGGGAAGTGCTGACTCAGGAGTACAACTCGATGAAGCTGCAGATAAACGCTGTATTGCGGCGATGACTATCATTGCAAACAGCAATGAGATGGCGGATAAAATCAATGGTCTGCTGCATGAATACAATTCTCTGCTGATTGGGCGTATGGGAATGCCGTACCGGGAATGTGGTTTATATATTATCAATGTGACCCTGGATGGAAGGGAAAACCAGGTTTTGGAACTGGCTCATAAGTTCAATGTTCTGCCAGGAATCAGTGTAAAGACAACCTTTGCAAAAGGAGATTTTGATGACAGGAGGGAGAAGCAAATTGACGAATCAGGAAATCATTCAAAAATTGAATAGAGATCATGCGCTGGACAGCAAAGAGTGGGAACAGCTTTTTGATTCCTACAAAAAAGAAGATCTGGATTACGCCATGGAACTGGCGAGAAATATTGCGATTGCGGAATTTGGAAAGATTATTTATTTTCGCGGAATTATCGAATTTTCCAATATTTGTAAAAATGACTGTTATTACTGTGGGATTCGGAAAAGCAACAAAGTCTGTTCAAGATACCGCCTGGACTTGGATGACATCTTAGCCTGCTGTGCGGAAGGGTATGAAAACGGGTTCCGCACCTTTGTCCTGCAGGGCGGCGAGGACGGATGGTTTACCGATGAGCGCATGTGCGGCATTATTCGATGTATCAAAGAAGCCTATCCGGATTGTGCTGTGACTTTATCTCTGGGAGAACGAAGTTTTGCGTCCTATAAAGTATTAAAAGAGGCAGGCGCAGACCGGTATCTGCTTCGTCACGAAACGGCAGACGCAGCACATTATCGTATGCTTCATCCGGAATATCAGAAACTGGAAATCCGGATGCAGTGCCTGAAGGATTTGAAAGCATTGGGCTATCAGACCGGATGTGGAATCATGGTAGGAACGCCGGGGCAGACGCCGGAAACCCTGGCAAAAGATATGAAATTTATGGAAGAATTTCAGCCGGAAATGATCGGTGTCGGACCATTTATTCCTCATAAAGATACACCATTTCGAGGGGAAAAAAGGGGAAGTGTGGAGCTGACGCTTCTGATTCTTGCTCTCTGCAGAATCATGCTGCCGAAGGTGCTCCTTCCGTCCACGACCGCGCTTGGAACAGCGGAAACAGATGGAAGAAAGCAAGGCGTTCTGGCAGGATGCAATGTAGTAATGCCCAATTTATCTCCCATGTCCGTTCGAAAAAAATATATGCTGTATGATGAAAAAGTCGGCACGGATATCACAGCGGCAGAAGGAATTGCGTTGCTGAAAAAACAAATGAAGGAAATCGGATATGAAGTTGTCGTAGGACGCGGCGATTTCGGAAAGGAAAAAGAACATGATTAAAATAGCAGTTTATGGAAAAGGCGGTATCGGCAAATCTACAACGGTTTCCAATCTTTCCGCGGCGCTTAGTGATATGGGTTACAAAGTTATGCAGATCGGATGTGACCCGAAAGCAGATTCTACGGTAAGCCTTCACGGAAAAGAGAAAATCAAGACGGTTCTGGATTTGGTACGTGAAAAGAAAAATAATTTCTCTCTGGAAGATATGGTGACGGAAGGATACGGCGGTGTCATCTGTGTAGAGGCAGGAGGGCCTACACCAGGACTTGGCTGTGCAGGACGAGGCATTATTGCAGCACTGGAAAAGCTGGCGGAAAAGGGCGCTTATGAAACTTACCAGCCGGATGTGGTCATTTATGATGTTCTTGGTGACGTGGTGTGCGGTGGATTTTCAATGCCGATGCGGGGCGGATATGCAGATAAAGTCTTCGTCATCACATCGGGGGAAAATATGGCGATTCATGCGGCAGCCAATATCGCTATGGCAATTGATGGATTTAAAGGACGTGGTTACGCTCAGCTTGGCGGTATTATCTTAAATCGCAGAAATGTCAAAGATGAGGAAACGAAAGTGGAAGAGCTTGCCGGTGATATTCACTCGGAAATCATCGGAACTCTGAACAGAAGTGACACGGTTCAGGAGGCAGAAGATTTGGGAAAAACGGTAATAGAGGCATTTCCGGACAGTGAAATGGCAGGAGAATACCGGACACTGGCAAAGGAAATTATGAAAATCTGTGGGGTGGATGTATGTTAAAAAAAGTAAATGAACCGATGGAGCGGAAACTGGAAGGGATCCGGATCGCAGATGCAGACTTTCCGGCTCCGTTTGCATCTGGTCTTGAATATGCTGCACCTGCCAGGGGAACGTGGAATATTGTACATACCGGAATGCTGATTCCGGAAGCACATGAAATTTTTGTTTGTGCAGCAAGCTGCCTGCGCGGTGTGGTGCTGACAGCAGCGGAAATGCATGCGGAAGACCGTTTTTCTACGGTAGCAGTGCGTGAGCATAACCTGTTGGACGGCGATATGGAAGATCTGGTGATCGAGGGCGTCAGCGATATTATCGAAAAATTGCCGAAACGTCCGCCTGCAGTGCTGGTCTACACCAGCTGTGTGCACCATTTTGCAGGCTGTGATCTGGATATGATTTACAGAGAACTGCGCAGTCGGTTTCCGGATATTGATTTTACCGACTGCTATATGAATCCGATCATGCGCAAGAGCGGTCTGACACCTGACCAGCTGATGAGAAGCCGCTTGTATACGCTTTTGAAAGAACGGGAAACGCGAGCAGATGCCGTGGCGATCATTGGCAATGATCTGCCTACAAGGAAAGAAAGCGAGCTGATGGAAATTTTACTGTCCAGCGGCTTGACCGTTCACGAGATTACGTCCTGCAGGAATTATGAAGAATATCAGAAAATGGCAGAAAGCTCGTACTACATTTCTTATAATTCGGCGGCAGTTGCAGGCGGAGAGATGCTAAGTGAACGGCTGGGCGGAACCCATATTTATGTGCCGTTCAGCTTTGATCATGAAGAAATCGAGCAGGGATTTCAGCGGTTGGGTGCTTGCCTGAACATAAAAATTCCGGATTTTTCAGAGAAGAAACGTGCGTGTGAGCAAGCGTTAAAAGAGACGTTTGCACTGATAGGAAAAACGCCGATCGCAATCGATTATACCTATTGTCCAAGACCGTTTGGTCTGGCAAAAATGCTTTTAGATGCCGGCTTTGCGGTAGAAAAAGTTTATGTGGACAGTATTTCCGGAGAGGATAAAAAGGATTTTGATGATTTGAAAGAACATTTTCCGGAGCTGATGATTTATCCGACAGTCCATGCGGGAATGCGTTTTATGGCAAAGAAAGAGCCGGGAAGCGTTTTAGCAATCGGACAGAAGGCGGCATATTTTGAAAACACCAATCATTTTGTTAATGTAGTGGAAGGCGGCGGAATGTTGGGTTACGATGCCGTATGCAATACGTTAAAACTGATGAGAGAAGCTTATCTGGAAGAGAAGGATATGCGAAATCTGATTCAGATTAAAGGAATGGGATGTGAGGGCTGCGTATGAGACAGACTGCAAGAATTATTTCAACTTATTCAGCCGACACCTTTGGAGTGTGTTCGGCACTGTTTGAGCTTGGAGGCATGGTCGTCATGCATGACGCGTCGGGCTGTAATTCCACCTATACGACCCACGATGAGCCGCGTTGGTATGACATGGACAGCATGATTTATATTTCCGGACTTTCTGAGATGGAAGCGATCATGGGAGATGATGAAAAATTAATTGGTGATATTGTGGCGGCAGCCGAAGAACTGCATCCGAAATTTATAGCGGTTGCCGGAACGCCGATTCCAACTATGACCGGTTTTGATTTCTCTGCAGTTGCCGAGCTGATCGAAGATCGGACACAGATCCCGACATTTGGATTTGACTCTACAGGCATGAATACTTATGTCTACGGTGCTTCGATGGCACTCGCAGGGATCGCCAGACGATTTGTGAAAAAGGATGTGGAAAAAACTGCACATTTATCTGCAAATATTTTAGGTGTGACACCCCTGGATTTTTCTGTGAACGGCAGTGACAAAGCTGTGGAAGATTTCATGAAAACTGCGGGATTTGAGGTGATTTCCAAGTGGGCAATGGGCAGTACACTAGATGAGATGGAGAGAGCTGGATGCGCATCGGTAAATCTTGTGGTTTCAGAGACAGGACTTGGTGCAGCGAAGGTATTAAAAGAGCAGTTCGGCACCCCGTATGTGGTCGGTACCCCGATCGGAAAAGCTTATCAGTCAGTGCTTCGTCAGGCACTTCTGGATGCGGCGCAGACCGGAAGATATGAGCAGAAAACCAGTGACCTTCCGGAAAGCAAGATTGCAGTGATCGGAGAGGGAATCACCTCATTTTCGCTGGCACAGGCCATCGAACTGGAATATGGAAAGGGCGTAAAAGTGCTGTGTGCTGCGGAGTATACCGGAGATTATTTGAGAAAAAAGGACTGTTTGGCGCCGGATGAGGAAGATGTGATGGAAGCGTTGGACGGAATTGAGGTGGTCATTGCAGATCCTTTATACCGACCGGTTTTCCCGGAGAGAATCCGCTTTATTTCCCTTCCGTCGGAAAGTTTTTCCGGAAGAATTTATCGTAATGAGATTCCAAATCTGATTCTCAGATTTGAAAAATAAATGTAACTGTCAAAAAAAGATGATAAAAACAGTTGCGAATGTATACCAGGAGGTAAGGATTGATGAAAAAAATGAAAAAGTTTCTTTGTGTAGTTTTGGCTGGTGCGATGGTGTTGGCATCAACCGGATGCGGCGGCAGTAACGATGCGGCAAAAGAAACAAAAGCGCAGGAGGCAGTGGAGACGACTGCAGCAGAGTCTGCCGCAGAGTCTGCAGAGGCAGAGACAGCAGCAGAAGAAACAAAAACAGGAACACATGTGATCGTAGATCATCTGGGACTGGAGGTCGAAGTTCCTTATGAGGTAAACCGTATTGCAGTCGGCAATATTTTGCCGCTTCCTAGTGTACTGACTGTATTTTTCGACTCTGCAGAAAAGATCGTCGGCATGTCCCCGAACAGTATGAGTGCAGCAAAAAATGGTCTTCTCGGAGAACTTTATCCAGATATTTTAAATGCGGAAACCGGTTATATGAATGGCACAGATATTAATCTGGAAGAATTGATGAAACTGGAGCCGGATATTGTACTTTACAGCGCATCGCAGCCAGAGCAGGGTGAGCAGCTTCGCAATGCAGGATTTGCAGCTGTGGCGCTTTCTGTAAATAAATGGGAATATAATGCAATCGAGACCCTGAATCAGTGGATTGCTCTGCTCAGCGAAATTTTCCCGGACAATGATAAGACAGAGGTTGTAGCGAAACATTCAGATGAGATTTACAACATGGTGCAGGAGCGTGTGGCTGATATTCCGGAAGAAGAAAGAGAGCGGGTATTTTTCCTTTTTAAATATTCAGATACCGACATGGAAACCTCCGGTTCCAAATTTTTCGGACAGTTCTGGGCAGATGCAGCAGGTGCAGTTAACGTAGCAGAAGAGATCACAACAGACAATCAGGTAGCTGCCAATATGGAACAGGTTTATGAGTGGAACCCGACTACTATTTTCATCACCAATTTCACCGCAGCACAGCCGGATGATCTTTACAATAATACTATTGGAAATTATGACTGGAGCGCTGTCGATGCAGTCAAGAATCATAAGGTATACAAAATGCCGCTTGGTATGTACCGCAGTTATACCCCAGGCGCAGATACGCCGGTAACACTTTTGTGGTTTGCAAAGAACACATATCCGGAATTATTTGAAGATATTGACATCATTCAGGAAACCAAAGATTATTACAAAGAAGTATTTGGTGTAGAGCTGACGGATGACCAGGCAGCTTCTATTTTCGCACCAAATGCAGAAGCAGGTGCAGGCTTCTAGGAGGCATGATATGGGAATGAACAACACACCGTCAGGAGAGAGAACACATATCGGTTTTTTTGGACGCAGAAATGCTGGAAAATCAAGTGTTGTCAATGCTGTGACCGGTCAGGAGCTTGCTGTAGTTTCTGAGGTAAAGGGAACTACCACGGACCCGGTTTATAAAACCATGGAATTACTGCCGTTAGGTCCGGTCATGATCATTGACACACCAGGATTTGACGATGAGGGACATTTGGGCGAACTTCGTATCAGGAAGACCAGACAGGTGTTAAATAAAACGGATATAGCAGTACTGGTGGCAGATGCTTCCGAAGGACTGAAAGCGTGTGATCAAGAATTGATCGCGCTGTTTCAGGCAAAAGAAATCAGCTACATCATTGTTTATAATAAGTCAGATCTTTTGGATAAAATTCCGGCTGCAGGTCCGCAGGAGATCTATGTCAGCGCGTTAAAAAAAGAAGGCATTTTTGAACTGAAAGAGCGGATCGCAGCTTTGAAAGGAATTGACAATGAAAAACATATTGTTGCGGATCTGATCAAGCCAGGAGATTTTGTTGTGCTTGTTGTGCCGATTGACAGCGCTGCTCCGAAAGGACGTCTGATTCTGCCGCAGCAGCAGGTGCTCCGCGATGTCCTGGATGCCGGAGCGATTGCAGTCGTCACGAAGGAAAGCGAACTGGCACAGACCTTGAACGGACTTGCGAAAAATCCGGCTATGGTTATTACAGACAGTCAGGCGTTTCAGACTGTGGCGGCAATCGTGCCGGAGGATATCACACTGACTTCATTTTCTATTTTGATGGCAAAATATAAAGGGCTGTTAGATGCAGCGGCTCCCGGCGCAGCAGCGATTGAACATTTAAAAGATGGTGATACGGTGCTGATTGCAGAGGGATGTACCCATCACAGACAATGCGACGATATCGGAACTGTCAAGATTCCGAGATGGCTGCGCGGCTACACGGGAAAAGAGATTCGGATCGAAACCTGCAGCGGCACGGAATTTCCAGATGATTTAAGCCCGTATGCTATGGTCATTCATTGCGGCGGCTGTATGCTGAATGAGCGGGAGGTGCGCTATCGTACAAAATGTGCGGTTGACCAGGGTGTGCCGATTACGAATTACGGAACGTTCATTGCGTATGTGAATGGTATTTTGAAACGAAGTCTGGAAATATTTCCGGAGATTTTGGAGAAGCTGCGTTAGTGGACAAAATGCGTAAAGAAAATGACAAGCTTTCACTTGACTGTCCATGAATCCCTTTACAAATGGAAAATGATGCCATATAATCTAGAATTGAAAACGATTTCGGAGTCAAGGAGGAAAATGATGGCAGATTATGTAATTAGCTGTTGTACCCCGGCAGATTTGGATAAAGAGCATTTGCTGCAGCGAGATATTAAGCATATTTATTTCCATTATGAGTTAGGCGGTCAGTTTTACGATGATGATGTATGGCAGTCGATGTCTGCGGATAGTTTTTATCAGGCGATGGCAGATGGAGCAGAGACAAGGACTTCACAGGTCAATGCGGGAGAGTTTCAGGAATATTTTGAAAAATTTTTGAAAGAGGGACAGGATATTGTCCATGTCTCTCTATCTTCCGGCATTTCCGGTGTGCTGAATTCTGCAGTAATTGCGAAACAGAATTTGGAAGAGCGATATCCGGAACGGAAAATTTATGTAATCGATTCTCTGGGAGCATCAGCAGGATATGGACTTTTGATGGATAAAATGGCAGATCTGCGCGATGGAGGCATGAGCATCGATGAATTGGCAGCCTGGGTGGAGGCGCATAAGCTGAATGTCCAGTCATGGGTCTTTGTAAGCGATTTAAAATACCTGGTGCGCGGAGGAAGACTGTCAAAAGCATCCGGTGCGATCGGCAGTGTATTAAGTATCTGTCCGTTGATTGAGGTAGATTTATTTGGAAAACTGAGTACTCGTGCAAAAGTAAGAACCAAGAAAAAGGTGATGGAGGCAGCCATCCGCCAGATGGAGCTGTCCGCAGATAAAGGATTGAATTATGATGAGAAATGTTATATAATTCAGTCTGCCTGCATGGATGAGGCAATGGGGTTTGCAGATCAGATTCATGCCAGGTTCCCAAAAGCGCAGATCAAAATCTGCAATATCGGACCGACGATCGGATGCCATGTGGGACCAGGTACTATGGGACTGTTTTTCTGGGGAAGCAGGCGTATTGACGGCGTCAAGTAGGGGATACTCAGGAGGTTGATATGGGCAATTATGTGATCAGCTGCTGTTCTACTGTGGATCTGACCAGAGAACAGCTGGAAAAGAGAGACATCAAATATATTTATTTTCATTATGAATTAGACGGAAGACATTATGATGACGATCTGTGGGAGACGATGTCTTCGGATGCATTCTATCACGCGATGGAAGAAGGCGCAGATACGAAAACTTCTCAGGTAAATGCAGGAGAATTTGAAGAATATTTTGAAAGATTTTTGAAAGAAGGCAAGGATATTATCCATGTCACTCTGGCATCGGGGATTTCCGGTGTACTGAATTCTGCGCTGATAGCAAAAGATATTCTGGAGGAACGTTATCCGGAGCGAAAGATCTACGTCATTGACTCTCTGACAGCATCTTCGGGATATGGTCTGTTAATGGATAAAATGGCTGATCTGCGCGATGCCGGTATGAGCGTGGAAGAACTGGCATCATGGACAGAGGCAAATAAACTGAAGGTTCAAACATGGTTCTTTGTTACGGATCTGAAATATCTGGTACGAGGAGGCCGTGTGTCTAAAGTTGCAGGATTTGTGGGAAATGTTCTGAATATCTGTCCTGTTTTGAATATTGATGAAGAGGGCAAGCTGATTCCGCGTCAGAAAATCCGCGGCAAGAAGAAGGCAATTGAGACGCTGGTCAATCAAATGGAGTTGTTTGCAGAGGGTGGACTGGATTATGTAGAAAAAGCTTATGTCGTTCAGTCTGCGTGTCCGGAGGATGCACAGAAGGTCGCAGAACTGGTAAAGGCTCGTTTCCCTAAGGCGAAGATCGGCATTTACAGCATTGGGCCGACGATCGGAAGTCATACCGGTCCTGGTACCGTGGGATTATTCTTCTGGGGAAACAGAGGTCCTTGTTAGAAACGTACAAAAGAGAAGTGATACAGATGACCTGCCATTGGCAGGTCATCTTGCATTATTCCTGTGGCACAGCCTGACAGCTGTAATTGATCATTTCCGTGGATTTGATGAGTATTATTCGATTCCGTACGGGGAGACAACCGTGATTCCGGATGTGCCAGTGACTATCTGCCGCACAACTATACGGAAAACTGTGTGGCATATACGGGTACTCATGATAATGAAACGATCAACGGATGGTTCACCTGTATTCAAAAGAAAGAACGCCAGCTGGCACGAGATTATCTTTGCGATCATTATACGCCGGATGAAGAACTGAACTGGTCTTTCATCAGTTTGATTATGCGCAGCCGGGCAAATCTGTGTGTGGTTCCGATGCAGGATTATCTGGGATATGATAACAGCTGTCGGATGAATACGCCGTCTACAGTTGGAGAAAACTGGCAGTGGAGACTGAAAGAGGGAGAACTGACGGATGAACTGCAGAAGAACATTCATGAGGGGGAAACTGTCTTTTTTAGCTTGCAAATTTTTTACAACTCCATTATGATGATACCAGAGTCAAAAGAAGTCTGCCTGATTCGGGCGGATTTTGATTTGTTAAGCATACCGAAAAACTGCCAGCGGCGGATTTTCTGGTTGATAAAGAGCTCAGACGGAAAGGGATGAGGAAGGATGATTGATCTGCATGGTGATATTTCGATTCCATATTTGAAGAAAAGCCGTTTTACCGGAAGTTATCAGGGAATGCGGTATATGCTTCAGAAAGCTGAGGTCGTGTTGGAAGAAGCAAAAGAGGAAGAACCGGCGAAGACAAAGAACGTGATTCGCGCATTTATCTGGCCGGAGCCGTTCAGCTTTGAGCACACAGCAGAGGAAAAGAAACACAGCAGAGATTTTTCCTTTGATTTGGATGGATTGTGGGCTTCTGTGGACTGGCTGAACGAAGAGTATCGTGCCGGTCACTATTAGTGCAGTTTTCAGGAGGATAAAGATTGTGAATTACAGACAAGTAACCAGTATTTATTTCAGCCCGACGGAAAGTACGAAAAAAGTGGTGGAGATGGTTGCAGCAGAGTTTCCGGGTGCGCATGAGAGCCTGGATTTGACAGAAGCAGCAGGTTTTCGGCCGGATTATACATTTCGTGAGGATGAGGTGGTTCTGGTGGGAGTTCCGGTATATGCGGGAAGAATACCGGTGACATCGATAGAACGTTTTCGGCGGCTGCATGGGCATCAGACGCCGGCAGTTCTGGTTGTTGTTTATGGAAATCGTGCGTATGACGATGCGCTTCTGGAATTAAAAAATATCATGATCGAGCAGGGATTTCGTCCGGCAGCAGGCATTGCGGCTGTTGCAGAACATAACATTGCCCGGTGTGTGGCATCTGGAAGACCGGATGAAAAGGACAAAGCGCAGTTGAAAAAGTTTGGGCAGGATGCAGTGAAACGTCTTGATGCAGTAAAGAGTAATTATGAACTGCCGGAGCTTGTGGTAAAGGGAAATTATCCATATAAGGTTCCGGGATCTTCTCCGATGAGAATTAAAGTTTCTTCCGCCTGCAATGCATGCGGCAAATGCATCCGCAGCTGTCCGGTACAGGCAATTTCCCGCACTGATGCCAGAGTGACAGACGAAGAACGCTGTATTCACTGTATGCGCTGTGTTATGGTTTGTCCGACTGGTGCAAGAAAACTTGGAACTCTGATGCAGCTTGCGGTGAATCAGAAGATGAAAAAAGCATGTGCAGGAAGAAAAGAACCGGAGTTTTTTTAAATACTTGAGGTTATTTATGGAAGTGAGAAAACATTTTTATTTTTCTGGTCGTGTGCAGGAGGTTGGCTTCCGTTATCAGGCAACGCGGCTGGCACGCGGCATGGGACTGACCGGATATGTAAAAAATCTCTGGGACGGACGGGTAGAAATGGAAGTTCAGGGAGAGGAGATCCAAATCTGGGATCTGATCTCAGCACTTCACAGACAGCCGTATATTGCGATTGATGATTTTGAAACCAGTGATCTTCCGCTGAAAGAAGAACGGGGATTTCAGATGGTAAATTAAAAGAAGTGAAAAATGGAGCATAAAAAATGCGGCATTTCTGATGAATTCTGCATATAGTAAACGGAGAATGTATCAGAGTCAGGGAGATGTTTTCCATTTTAGAGGGTATTTTTATTCCGTTTTTCGGGACGTCTTTGGGCGCACTCTGCGTATTTTTTGTAAAAAAGCAACTTCATCCCGGGCTGCAGAAACTATTATTTGGTTTTGCTGCCGGGGTTATGACAGCAGCTTCGGTCTGGTCTTTGCTGATTCCATCGATGGAGATGTCGGAGGAATTGGAAAGACTGGCATTTCTGCCAGCCGTTGTGGGCATGTCTGTAGGCATGTTATTTTTGCTTTTGATGGACCATATGGTTCCGCATCTTCATTTTGGCAGCGAAAAGCCGGAAGGGATTCACAGCAGTCTGGCACGGATGACCATGCTGATCCTCGCAGTGACGATTCATAACATTCCGGAAGGAATGGCTGTGGGGGTGGTATATGCCGGTATTTTGAGCGGAGAGGCAGCAATTTCAAAAGCCGAGGCATTGGCACTTTCAATCGGAATTGCAATTCAGAATTTTCCGGAGGGAGCCATCATTTCACTTCCAAGTTACGGGGCAGGAAAATCCCGGATGAAAGCATTTTTGATCGGTGTGCTTTCTGGAGTCGTAGAACCCATCGGAGCGATTCTGACGATTCTTTTGGCACATTTTGTCACACCGCTGTTACCGTATCTTCTGGCATTTGCTGCGGGTGCCATGATTTATGTTGTGGTGGAGGAACTGGTTCCGGAATCGGCACAGGGAGAACATTCGGATTTGGGAACCTTTGGTTTTGCTGTTGGATTTATGATCATGATGGTGCTGGATGTGGCACTTGGATGAAAAAGAAACCGAAAATCCGCCTCTGGAGGCTTTTCGGCATGATTGGCAATAAAAGAAAAGGTGTACTATAACTTTGAGGAATAGTACACATTCCTTTTATATAGTTGACAAATAATACCATGATTTGATATTATTAATCTTACTTGACGAGAAGGGGTTTTTAGAATGAATAGAATCGTATTATCATTGCTGGTAGACAATACCGCCGGTGTGCTGAGCCGAGTTGCAGGTCTGTTCAGCCGCCGTGGTTATAATATTGAAAGTTTGACTGTAGGTGTGACTGCGGATGAGCGTTATTCCAGAATGACGGTCGTCTCTTACGGCGATCAGAGTATTTTGGAGCAGATCAAGAAGCAGTTGAGCAAACTGGAGGATGTGCGGGACATCAAGGAACTGAATCCGGGACATTCTGTATACAGAGAACTGATCATGGTTAAGGTTCGCGCCAATGCCAGTCAGCGTCAGGCAGTCAATGCGATTTCAAGCATTTTCCGTGCAACCATCGTAGATGTAGGAAAAGATTCACTTACGGTTATGCTGACTGGTGATCAGTCCAAGCTGGATGCATTGATCAACCTGTTGGAGGATTATGAGATTCTGGAACTTGCGAGAACCGGTCTTACCGGTCTGTCCCGCGGTTCAGATGATGTTCGCTATCTGCCATAAGCAGCAGACAGCATCAGGTTTTGAGCGCTAAGGAGTGTCGGAGCGGATAGGAAAGTCGCAAGGCATCGGACCTTTTACGCGATATATTTTTTAAGATTATGTTTAATCTGAGGAGGAAAAAAAGATGGCAAAGATCTATTATCAGGAAGACTGTAATTTATCCGTACTGGAAGGTAAGACAATTGCTGTCATTGGTTACGGCAGCCAGGGACATGCACATGCACTGAACGCAAAAGAGTCCGGCTGCAACGTTATCATCGGTCTTTATGAAGGCAGTAAGTCCTGGGCAAAAGCTGAGGCACAGGGATTTCAGGTTTATACTGCAGCAGAGGCAGCTAAGAGAGCAGATATCATCATGATCCTGATCAACGATGAGCTTCAGGCTGATATGTACAAGAAAGATATCGAGCCAAACCTGGAAGATGGCAACATGCTGATGTTCGCTCATGGTTTCAACATTCACTTTGGCTGCATCAAACCGCCGAAGAATGTTGACGTTACTATGATCGCTCCGAAGGGACCGGGCCATACCGTTCGTTCCGAGTATCAGGAAGGCAAAGGTGTTCCGTGTCTGGTAGCTGTAGAGCAGGATGCAACCGGCAAGGCTCTGGAAATCGCTCTGGCTTACGCACTGGCTATCGGCGGCGCAAGAGCAGGTGTTCTTGAGACCACTTTCCGTACCGAGACGGAGACTGATCTGTTCGGTGAGCAGGCAGTTCTGTGCGGCGGTGTTTGTGCTCTGATGCAGGCTGGTTTTGAAACTCTGGTTGAGGCTGGCTATGATCCGAGAAACGCATACTTTGAGTGTATCCATGAGATGAAGCTGATCGTTGACCTGATTTATCAGTCTGGTTTCGCAGGCATGAGATATTCTATCTCCAACACAGCTGAGTACGGCGATTATATCACCGGACCGAAGATCATTACTGAGGATACCAAGAAAGCTATGAAGAAGATCCTGTCTGATATTCAGGATGGTACTTTTGCAAAAGAGTTCTTACTGGATATGTCACCGGCTGGACGTCAGGTTCACTTCAAAGCTATGAGAAAACTGGCTTCTGAGCATCCGTCTGAGAAGGTTGGCGAAGAGATTCGTAAACTGTACAGCTGGAATGATGAGAGCGGCAAGCTGATCAACAACTAATCGTTCATTGGAAGATAACATTTGTTGTATTCCAGATGTCAGATATTACATAATTGGGAATGGATTAAAATAGAAGAAAAAAATGCTGCAGGGCTGACAAAAGTCGGTCTTGTGGCATTTTTTTGTTGTCATGTATCCGGATACTTTTTATAATAATATTAGAGGCAAATTTTCTGAACTTTATGATATATGGATTGCTTCGTATTTCAGACATAAGGAGGTTTTACGATGACAAAGGCATATGAGCGTTTATTGGAATGTTTCCGATGTGTGCAGGAAAAGGTGAATTTTCGACCGAAAGTTGCACTGGTTTTAGGTTCTGGTCTTGGGGATTATGCAGAGACGATTCAGGTAGAAGCGGTATTGGATTATCATGAAATCAAAGAGTTTCCGATATCGACAGTCAGCGGTCATAAAGGGCGTTTTGTGTTTGGATATGTAGGAGAAGTGCCGGTTGTGATCATGCAGGGACGTGTCCATTATTATGAGGGATATTCTATGGAAGACGTGGTGCTACCGATTCGTTTGATGAAAATGATGGGTGCGGAGATTTTGTTCCTTACCAATGCGGCAGGTGGTGTTAATTATGATTTTGCAGCTGGTGATTTTATGATGATCACAGATCAGATCAGCAATTTTGTTCCGTCTCCGCTCATTGGACCGAACATCGAAGAACTGGGTGTGAGGTTCTGTGATATGAGTGAGATTTACAAAAAAGATTTGTGCCAGATTATCCGAGATGCGGCAAAAGGTTTAAATATTCCTTTGAAAGAAGGTACTTATATACAGTTGACCGGGCCGAATTTTGAGTCACCGCATGAAGTTGCCATGTGCCGGATCCTGGGCGGTGATGCAGTTGGTATGAGCACGGCATGTGAGGCGATCGCAGCAAACCATATGGGAATGCGTATTTGTGGAATTTCCTGTATTTCCAATCTGGCATGCGGTATGACTGACCAGCCGCTGAGTCATGAGGAAGTAAAAGAGGCTGCAGATCGGGTGGCGCCGCTGTTTACAAAGTTGGTTACGGAGTCGATTGTTCGGATGGGAAAGACACTTTCATGAGGTACTGTGATATGCCGGGGCGTAATCTGCCCTGGCATATGGCTGCCCCCGTATGCAGGAGTGTGGTGTGTTATAATGCATGCTGTTCCATACAAAATTTGACAAATGTTTCCATTGCCCTTGATGTACGATTTGCATGATATGCAAAGCCTACTGTTCTTTTTTGGATGGGATGGTCAAGCTTGATTTCGACCAGTCGTCCCTGTTCCAGATCGTCTTTTACAAATTCTTTAATGACACATCCAATGCCGAGACCGATACGGGCAAATTCGATGAGCAGATCCATCGTTGATACTTCCAGCAGATTGTTGGCGATGATTCCGTTGGTGCGCATATATTCATCGATATGGCTGCGGGTGATGTTTTCTTTATTTAACAGCATGATGTTGCCTACATGAAAAATATCAGCGCTGCTGCCTTCACGCAGCTTTAGATTTTCCATGTATTTGGGGGTGGCAGCGAAAATATCTTCGATATCCATAACTGGAAGAAACTGTATATTTTTTTGGGATTTTGGTTCGGCAACCAGACCGATATCGATGCGCTGCTGTTCCAGCATGGACAGGGTATGGGTGCTGGACTGATTTTCAATCGTAATCTTGATATGAGGATATTTTTCGATAAACCCTTTCAAATAAGAGAGCATGATAAAACGGCACAACGTATTGCTGGCGCCGATGCGGATGTGTCCCAGATTGAACTGGCGAATGCGCTTTAGTTCCTGCTCGCCGAGCAGAAGTTCATCAAAGGCGGTTCGCGTGTGTTCATAGAGGATCAGGCCTTCTTCGGTCAGCTGTACACCGCGGGAGTTGCGGGTGAAGAGGGTAGTTCCCAGCGTATCTTCCAGTTTGCTGATGGATTTGCTGATGGCAGGCTGACTGATATAGAGTTCTTTGGCTGCTTTGGAAATGTTGCCTGCTTTGGCAACTGCGTAAAAAATGCGGTATTGGGATAAATTCTGCTCCATGATTCTCCTTTTCTTATATGAACATATGTTTGTTCTAAGGGTTGATTCTATAACTTAATGTTATGATACATATAGATATTATCTATTGTCATTATATCAGTTGAGATGATATAATACAATCATTCGACTGAAATATTTTAAAAGTGGATGATAGGAGGAGAATCATGTCAGCAGGCAAGATTTTTAAATTTCATAACGACCTGGATACGGATCAGATCATTGCGTCTCAGTATCTGTTGCTTCCCAATATTGATGAGATGAAAGTTCATACATTTGAGTCTCTGGATCCAGAGTTTCCGAATAAAGTGCAGCCAGGTGATTTTGTTGTCGGCGGTGAGAATTTCGGATGCGGTTCATCCAGAGAGCAGGCACCGAGCGTATTAAAAGCGCTGGGCGTGAAGGCAGTGCTTGCCAAATCCTTTGCTCGTATTTTTTATCGAAATGCGATCAATATCGGTCTTCCGGTGATTGTCTGCAAGGAACTTCCTGACGCGGTACAGACCGGAGATGAGATGGAACTGTCTCTGACGGACGGTGTTGCAGAAGCAAATGGCAAAACGTTTACCTGTACCAAATTGCCGCCTTATATGCAGAAAATTTTAAATGACGGCGGTTTGATCGCGTCACTGAATAAGGAGGAGGCATAAATATGGGAATGACAATTGCTGAAAAGATCATCGCGTTGGCTGCGGGAGTACCGGAAGTAAAGGCGGGAGATATTCATACCGTGACATTGGATCGTATGATGAGCAATGATGGAACCACGCATTTGACGGTGGATATGTATCGAAATAAATTAAACCATCCCCGCATTGCAGATCCGAAAAAAATGGTATTTATTGTAGATCATAATGTACCTTCGGATAGTCCGAAGACCGCTGCCTCTCAGAAAAAAATGCGTGATTTCGCAAAGGAAAACGGTATTGATTTCTGGGAAGGAAAGGGTGTATGCCATCAGGTCATGATGGAACATTATGTGAGACCGGGAGAGTTGATTTTCGGTGCGGACAGCCATACTTGTACCTACGGTGCACTTGGTGCATTTGGTACCGGTGTCGGCTGTACCGACCTGCTTTACGGCATGGTAACCGGAACATCCTGGGTTCTGGTGCCGGAGACGATTAAATTTAATCTGGTCGGAAAGCTGAGAGAAGGCGTTTATCCGCGTGATTTGATGCTGACCATCATCGGTGAAACCGGTGCAAATGGATGCAATTATAAAGTCATGGAATTTACCGGGGAGGGTGCACATGGGCTGAGTGTCAATGACCGTATGGTGCTGTGCAATCTGGCTGTAGAGGCAGGCGCAAAAACTGCGATTTTTGAAGCAGATGATGTGGCCCTGGATTATTTAAAGAGCCGCGGGCGTGAGCCGAAGGCTGTCTTTTCCAGCGATCCGGATGCAGTCTATGTAAAAGAATATACCTTTGATCTGGCGAAGATTCAGCCGGTGGCAGCAAGACCGGATTTCGTAGATGATGTGGTACCGGCAAGCGAAGTTTGCGGGATCCACATTGATGAGGCATTTCTTGGCTCCTGCAATAATGGACGTATTGACGATTTGCGTGTAGGTGCAGCTATTTTGAAAAATCGTAAAGTATCGAATCATGTTCGCTTCCTTGTCGTACCGGCAAGTCAGGAAGTTTATCTGCAGGCGCTGGAAGAAGGATTGATTGCTACATTTATGGAGAGCGGAGCAATCGTCATGAATGCGAACTGCAGCGTTTGCTGGGGAAGCTGTCAGGGCGTGATCGGAGAGAATGAGGTGCTGATCAGCACGGGTACGAGAAACTTTAAGGGCCGTGCAGGACATCCGAGTTCGAAAGTTTATCTGGCATCTGCTGCGACGGTTGCGGCGTCTGCAGTGAAGGGCGAAATCTGTACGGCAGATATGCTGTAGAGGAAATGCTGCCGCCCGTGGAAGCGGGCATAGAAGTTTACAAAAAAGTGAGGATAGCACTATGGAGCAGTTTACTGGCAGAGTCTGGGTTCTGGGTGATGATATTGACACTGACATCATTATCCCGACCGAGTACCTTGCATTAAAAACGATTGAGGATATGAAACAGTATGGGTTCAGTCCGCTGCGGCCGGAACTGGCTGCACAAATCAAAGAAGGCGATATCATCGTGGCAGGAAAGAATTTTGGATGCGGTTCTTCCCGCGAGCAGGCACCGGAGGTTATCAAAGCTCTGGGTATTAAGTGTATTTTTGCAAAATCCTTTGCCCGCATCTTTTTCCGCAATTCCATCAACAATGGTCTGCTTTTGATCGAGCAGCCGGATTTGCATGATGATGTGAAAGAAGGAGATATAGTAACGGTGACGCTTGGTCAGAATGTGGAATATCAGGGAAAAAAATATCCGATTGCGGTTTTGCCGGACAATCTTTTGGATATTATCAATGCAGGCGGTCTTGTGAAGGCAATGAGAAAACGCAACGGTCTGGATTAAAAAAGGAGTAAAGAGTAACATGGGACAGACAATCATAGAAAAAATCATTTCCCATAACATTGGTGCTGCATCTGTCAAACCAGGTGACATTGTTACGGTCCATGTGGATCGCGTCATGTTAGATGATATCATGATGCCGTTTATCGTAAACAAATTTAATGAGATGGGATTTTCAAGTGTTTGGGATCCGGATAAGATCGTTCTGATCTACGATCATCTGGTACCGGCGAGCCAGCAGGATGATGTGCGTCACTATAAAGTAGGAGACGCATTTGCAGAAAAATATGGATTGAAAAATGTACACCGCAGTGACGGTATCTGCCATCAGCTGATGACAGAAGCCGGATATGTAAAGCCTGGAGATGTAGTATTTGGCACAGACAGCCATACGACTACTTATGGCTGTGTCGGCGCATTTTCTACGGGTATTGGTTACACGGAGATGGCGTCCATTCTGGGCACGGGAACGCTTTGGGTAAAGGTTCCGGAGACGATTAAGGTTGTGATTGATGGTAAACTGCCGGAAGGAGTGATGTCCAAGGATATTATCCTGCGTCTGATCGGTGATCTGGGAGCAGATGGAGCAACATACCGTGCGCTGGAATTTGCAGGCTCCACGATTCAGGAAATGACGAATTCCAGTCGTATGACGATGGCAAATATGGCAATTGAAGCCGGTGCAAAATGTGCTATGTTCACACCGGATGATAAGACTGCAGCGTATTGCGGGATTACACTTGACGATTTCCAGAAGAGTCTGGTTGGCGATGAGGATGCCGAGTATGTAAAGGTGATGACATATCGTGCAGAGGATTTTGTTCCGGTTATGGCATGTCCTTCACAAGTAGATAAGATTCGTGACGTCAGTGAGTTGGATGGTATTGAGATTGATCAGGTCTTCATCGGATCCTGCACCAATGGGCGTCTGGAAGATCTTCAGGCAGCGGCAAAAGTGTTAGACGGTAAAAAGGTGGCTCCGTTTGTGAAACTGATCGTGACACCTGCAAGCCGAAAGGTATATGAAGAAGCCATTGCCTGCGGTGCCATTCGGACCTTGGTGGAAGCCGGAGCTATCCTGACACATCCTGGCTGCGGACTTTGCTGTGGACGTACCGGCGGTATCTTGAGTGACGGGGAGCGCGTGGTTGCTACTAACAATCGTAACTTCCTGGGACGTATGGGTACTTCAAAAGTAGAAATTTATCTGGCATCTCCTGCAACGGCAGCAGCTTGCGCGATTGCGGGCAGGATTACCAGAGCGTAGATAAGGGGAAGATGTGAAAGCACATAAAACAGAAAAAACCAATGTCATGCGCCTTTGGGGGTGCTGCATGAACTTGTTTCATGCGCATCCCCTCTTTTAATATTTAACAAACGTGTAACAATTCTGTAACAAAAAGAGTGAAAAACCAAACAAAAATCAAGGGAAAGCAGTTTTTCATACTGGATATGTTACACAAAAACGAGTAAAATGTTAAAAAATGCGGTATTAAATATGACAAAAATGTGAAAAAGTTATTGACTTTATTTATCATTACCCACTATAATAACAGACGTCACCACAAAACAAGCAATTTTAGGGTTTCAATCCCACAAACGACAAATTTCGGGATGAATTTTGGGAATGGATATGACCATTCTGCAAGACAAATATAAATTGCTGTATTTTTGAAAAAGAGAGAGGAGTATATATGCTTACATTATGCTCATTTCTTCGGTCAGTTGTTCGGAATGTCCGTGCATGCGTTTTGATGGCAGGGGTATTTCTGGTAACTGTGATGACGTTTACAATCGCAGGTTTGGCGGGAGGAAGCCAGAACGCTTATGCAAAGACACCTTCTGATCAGGCGATTGTGAAGAACGACATCGATATGGAAGAAATTGTTATGCTTACGGAAGCAAATGTACAGTTCCGACTTACGGATTCAGAAAGCATGAGGGACGGCCGGTTATTAGTTGGTAATGTACTGGCAAAAGATGTGTTAGAAAAGCAGGTAGTACGCCAGGAGCAGAAGGCTGCAGTAGAAGAAGCAAAAGAAGAAATCCGTCTGATGGAAGAGGAACGTGCCAGAGTGGCAGCAGAAGAAGCAGCGAAGAAGGCAGAAGAAGAACGCAACAGAAAGGCGGCGGAAGCGCTTCGTACAAAGTCAGTAATCACATTTTCAGATCGTGATTATGATGTTTTAAAGAGAATCGTTCAGGCAGAAGCAGGTGTTTGTGATACAAAAGGTAAGATCCTTGTAGCGAACGTTATCATCAACCGGGTGAAAAGTTCCAGATTTCCGAACAATATCACGGATGTTGTGTATCAGCGTTCTCAGTTTTCTCCGGTATCCAACGGATCGATCAATACATGTAAAGTTACGCAGGAGACGATCGACGCAGTCAATCGTGCACTGACAGGAGAAGATTATTCGGATGGAGCACTGTATTTTATGTATCGTGGTGCATCCAGATCTTCCAGCGCAAGATGGTTTGATGTCAGTCTGACGTATCTGTTCCAGCATGAAAGACATGAGTTTTTCCGATAGGAACAAGTCATAGATAGAAAAACCCCGATCGGCAGATGATGCCAATCGGGTTTTTTATATACCAAGCACCTTTTCTAATGTAAATTCTGAAGCTTCTTCATCGGAAAGGATCTTTACCCACTTCGGACGCCTGCTCATATCAGAAGATGGTCCAAAACTTTTGTATTCCGCATAGAAGATCGTATCGTGCGCATCCGTCTTTCCCCAGTCATTCCATCCTTCTTCGCAGATGTGCTCGCCGATCTCACAGTGAAGAAGTACAGTTTTTGCATATTCACGCCATGGTCTTCCAAGATATGCGCTGTGCGGCGGGCAGCTGCCGGTAAAGCGGCAGCGTTCCATAACATAACCATATGTCTGTCCCTGCGGCGTAGAGGCAGCGGTAACGTAACTGTTGATCGGTCTTCCAATATTTTTTGAATGAAATTCACAAGTTTCAAAGTATGCAGCAGCACCTCCAAATATAAAATCGATGTCGCCTTCCAGATAGCAATTTCGGTAATGATGGCGTCCGTTCCGGCGCGGTGCAAACTGCTTTGGTCCTATAAATCCATTTGGTTCCACTTCTCTTGGTGGAAGAGGGGCAGTAAAGAGAGTATCCTGTCCACCGAGAAAACGGCAGTTGTCAAAGAACAGCCGGTCTCCATCGGCATAGACGGCCAATGCCTGTCCGACATCCGGACCTTTTCCAGAACTGTTTTCGAAGGTCAGATTCCGGGCAGTGAAATCATGTGTGTCAATCAGGCAAGAATAGCTGCGGAAGGTGCCCAGTTTGCCGATGTCTGCACTTGGCATTTTGGCATAAAGACTGTAAGTTAAAATGGTCTGGTCTGCGGATTCACCTACGAAGGTCAGATAAGGGCGGGTAATCGTAAGCTGTTCCTTATAGATGCCTTTGTGAATATAAAAGGTGACCGCTTCCTCTTCCGGAACAGAAGAGAGGGAGAGCAGGGCATCCGAAATAGTGGTGAAATCTCCGGTGCCATCCTGTGCAATATGAAATATTGTATTTTGTATCATAAAAGATGCCTCCTGTGCGCTGTAAAAATGGAAAAATATGATCCTTAACTTTTTGATCTGGTTATCATCAGTATATCAAATTCTGAACTTCTTTTCTATAATTTTCCTGTAAACATATTGACTTTTCTTTGTCAAAGTGCGATAATTTAAGAGACTTTCGGTTAATACGAAGTGTTTTAATTTCAAGGAGGATGTAGAATGTCAACAAAAGCGTACTATCCAATTAGCGAGATCGGTGCTGGAAAAACAGGATTTTCCAAAACCAGATCGATTATCGAAGCAGCTTTCTACGGCAACAATGTCGTAAAAGTAAATACCTTAAAAGAAGCTTATGAATTAGCTAAGAACTCTCCAGGAACCATCGTTACCGATATGCCTGTATATAGAGGCGAAGAGTTTGGTCTTGAAAAAGATGCGAAAGTTCTGCTGTTTAATGATGGCGCTATCACCGGTCGTTATGCAACTGCACGTCGTATCGCCGGCGAGCCAGGCGTTGACTGCAAAGCACTGGACCTGGTAGCTATGGACGCTGTTTATGAGTCCCGTTGGAAAACCATGTATCATGCAGAAGTATTTGTAGGTCTGGATCCTGAGTTCATGGTAAAAGCTCACCTGCTGATTCCGGAAGGTGAAGAGAACATCATGTACAACTGGATGCTGAACTTCCAGTATATGTCTGATGAGTATGTGAAAATGTATAAGAATTCCAAACCGGTAGGTGACGGCAAAGAGGCAGATATTTATATCTTCTCTGATCCGCAGTGGACCGGTTCTGATCGTCCGAACGTATCTCTGGACTGCCTGTCCGATCCGCAGAAAAAGACTCTGTGCTACTTCAACACTGAGACCAACTGCGCATGCATTCTGGGTATGAGATATTTCGGTGAGCATAAAAAAGGTACCCTGACCATGGCTTGGGCTATCGCTAACCGTAATGGTTATGCATCCTGCCACGGTGGACAGAAAGAGTACCTGCTTCCGGATGGAACCAAATATGTAGCTTCCGTTTACGGTCTGTCCGGTTCTGGTAAGTCTACTCTGACCCATGCAAAACATGGCGGCAAATATGAGATTAAGGTTCTGCATGATGATGCATTCATCATCAATACCGATACCTGTGCATCCATCGCTCTGGAGCCGACTTACTTCGATAAGACTGCTGACTACCCGACCGGTTGTGCTGATAACAAATATCTGCTGACTGCTCAGAACTGTTCTGCAACTCTGGACGAGGATGGCAAGCTGCAGCTGGTAACTGAGGATATCCGTAACGGTAATGGTCGTGCAATCAAATCCAAACTGTGGTCCCCGAACCGCGTAGATAAGATTGACGCTCCGGTTAATGCTATCTTCTGGATCATGAAGGATCCTACCATTCCGCCGGTAGTAAAACTGAAAGGTGCTTCTCTGGCATCTGTTATGGGTGCAACCCTGGCTACCAAACGTTCTTCCGCAGAGCGTCTGGCTCCTGGCGTAGATCCGAACAAGCTGGTTGTTGTTCCGTACGCTAACCCGTTCCGTACCTACCCGCTGGCTAATGACTATGAGAAGTTCAAAAAGCTGGTAGAAGAGAAGAACGTAGATTGCTATATCGTTAACACTGGCGATTTCATGGGCAAGAAAGTAAAACCGGCTGATACCCTGGGTATCCTGGAAGCAATCGTTGAGAAGAAAGCAGATTTCCATCAGTGGGGTCCGTTCTCTGACATCGAGATCATGGATTGGGAAGGCTTCGTTCCGGATATGAACGATGCTGATTACATCCAGCAGCTGAAAGCTCGTATGAATGATCGTGTAAACGAGATCAAGAATTTTGCAGAAGCAAAAGAAGGTTACGACAAACTTCCGGATGATGCACTTGCAGCAATCCAGAAGGTTGTTGACGAGTTAAACTAATTCCGTATAGAAGCCGATAGGACTCTATCAATGAATTGAACTTGAGAAACTGGGTTCCGGGAGTGATTTCCGGGACCCGTTTTTTATACTTTAGGTGCAATGGAGATACCTATGAACAAAAAATATATTTTATTCGATTTGGACGGAACCTTAACGGATTCCAGAGAAGGCATTATCAATTCCGTTATTTATGCGCTGCAGGGATTTGGGATTGAAGTAGAAAATCAGGAAAGCCTGCTCCCGTTTATCGGACCTCCGCTTCTTGACAGTTTCCAAAAATATTATGGGTTTGATCGGAGTCAGGCACAGGAAGGACTGAAACGGTATCGCCAATATTTCAGCGAGACAGGCATTTTTGAAAATCAGGTTTATGACGGAATCGAAAATCTGTTGAAAGAGCTGAATCATCGTGCATATAAACTTCTTCTTGCAACGTCAAAGCCGGAAATCTATGCAAAGAGAATCATGGATCATTTTGGTCTGTCCCCGTATTTTGCATTTATCGGTGGTGCAAGTATGGATGAAAGCAGAATCAATAAGGCAGATGTGATTCGATATGTATTAAAAGAAAATCACATTGCGGATCTTTCGGAGGTGGTGATGGTAGGAGATCGATGCCATGATGTGGAAGGCGCAAAGCAGAATGGACTGGAAGTCATCGGTGTGCTTTATGGCTATGGAAGTCTGGAAGAACTTCAAAGTGCCGGGGCAGACTGCATTGCAGAAACGCCGATGGATGTTTTGCGGGTGTTGGAGACATAGAACGACTGTATAAAATACACAAATATTGTCCGAGACTTTATATTGCACATTTCACAAACTTTCTTTTTATAATGAAAAAACATTGGAAATTTCTTCTATTTTTCTGATAAAATAGAGATGAAATAGAAACGTTCCGCAGAAATGATGCTGCGGCTTTTTAATTGAAAGGGATGTATTGGATGTTTGAAAAAGGTGAATACATTATTTATGGAACTTCCGGTGTGTGCAGGATTGAAGATATTACGACGATGAATATGGCGAGCGTTCCGGATGATAAGCTGTTTTATGTCTTGAGTCCATCCGGTCAGAAGGGTGGACGTATTTTTACGCCAGTTGATAATACGAAGACCGTCATGCGCCGCATTTTGTCCAAAGAAGAGGCAGCTCAATTGATCAGTGAGATTCCAGGTATCGAAGAATTATGGATTACAAACGAGAAGATGCGTGAAGAAAAATATAAAGAATGTATGCGTTCCGGTGACTGCCGTGAATGGATTCGGATTATTAAAACGTTATATCTTCGCAAACAGGAGAGGACAAAGCAGGGAAAGAAGATTACTGCTACCGATGAGCGGTATCTGAGAATGGCGGAAGATTACCTGTATTCAGAATTGGAGATTCCGTTGGGAATCCCGAAGACGGAGATGGAAGATTATATTACAAAGAAGCTGGAATAAAAGGCGGGCTGCTTATGCAGCCCGCCTTGTTTTTACAAAACAGTTATCATAAATCTTAAATCAAACCTGCGATCTGCGGTAATCCCAGAGATACAATCGGAACATAAGTAACCAGCAAAAGACCAATTACGATTGCGGTGTAATACAGGAGCATGTACGGCATTACTTTGCCCAGAGTGGTGTTGCCGACTTTGATGCCGACAAACAGGGTGTTGCCAACCGGCGGGGTAATGTTGCCGATGCACAGGTTGTAAACCAGAATCAGACCGAACTGAACCGGATGCATGCCGAATGTCTTTACGATCGGCAGGAACAGAGGGGTGAAGATCAGGATTGCCGGTGTTACATCCATGAAAGTGCCGGATACCAGCAGGATCACGTTCATGATCAGCAGGATTGCATATTTGTTGCTGGTGATTCCCAGAAGCGCTGCGGATACAGCCTGCGGAATCATAGTAAATGCCATAACCCATCCAAGAATGTTGGATACACCAATTAAAAATACGATCATGCCGGACATTTTCGCAGAATCCACTACGATTTTCCAGAAAGATTTTAATGTAATATTTTTATAAAGGATACCAAGCAGCAGTGCGTATGCAACTGCAATACCAGAACCTTCCGTTGCAGTAAAGATACCAGCAACGATACCACCGATTACAACGATGATCAGAGAGAGGGATGGCAGAGCAGCGATCGTAGCTCTTCCCAGGTTAGCCCAGTCAAATTTACCGGCCTGACCGGAATATCCTTTGTTCTTGGAGATGACGATTGCAACAATTGCACAACATACTGCCCACAGAATCCCTGGAACGTAACCGGCCATAAACAGAGCGGCTACCGAAGTGCCTCCTGCTGCCAGGGAGTAGGTGATCAGTGCGTTGGATGGTGGGATCAGCAGTCCGGACGGAGCGGATGCAGCGTTGGTAGCCGCACAGATCGCCGGATCATAGCCCTGCTCAATTTCTCCTTCACGAACCATAGAACCAACTGCAGCAGCTGCAGCAGATGCGGAACCGGAGATTGCACCAAACAGAGCGTTGGCACCTACGTTTGTTACTAAAAGTGCACCTGGGCACTTTCCGAGGATAGCCATAACGAAATTAACCAGACGTTTTGCGATACCGCCCTGGTTCATCAGGTTGCCCGCGAGAATGAAGAACGGAATTGCGGTAAGTGAAAATTTACTCATACCTACAAATGTTCTCTGAGCTGCGGTTAATACGGATACATCCAGAGGCATAACCTGTACAATCGCTACCAGTGAGGAAATACCGATTGCGTAAGCAACCGGAACACCCAGTACCAGAAGGACTAACATTACGCCTAAAATAATTGCTAATGCCTGCATTGCCATATTATCTTGTCTCCTTCCTATTCTGTTGGACCCAGGTTGATGGTTCCGTTCAGAATCTCAACGATATTCATGATGCTATAGATGACGTTCAGCACTCCGCTGAGCGGGAGTACAATGTAAAATACACCGATTGCGACGCCGAGGGAAGAGGTCATCTGTCCCATGGCGAGGTGAGTAATCTGGATACCGCCATATACCAGAATTGAAGCAGCAAATCCGGCAGCGATCACTTCTGCAAGAATGCAGAGTGCTTTTTTGACGCCTGGACTTACTTTGTCAAGAAGCAGAGGAATGTTCATGTGTCCGCGCTCACTGCACACCAATGACGCGCCGAGCAGTGTCATCCATGCGAACAGATAGGATACCAGTTCCTCCGACCAGGAAGACGGAGCGCCTAATATATAGCGGGTGATTACCTGATAACAGGTCAGGACGGTCATGATAATAAAACTGCCGCCTGACAGGATACTTAAAATGGTATTTAAAATTTTTCGAAGCTGTTTCATAATTCCCTCCTATTCTGCAGCTGCGTACTGCGCGTTATATTCCTGAATCATGTCATATACCGGCTGGATCGCTGGAATGTCAGCTAATACAGACTGATGAAGCGGTAACACGGCATCCTGGAACGGTTTGGTATCCGGATAGAGGAATGTGACGCCCTGATTTTCGACTGCGTTTTTGATGGAATCTTCAACACCTTCTACCCATGCTTCACGCTGAGCTGCGTTCAGAATCTTAAAGCCTTCTTCGAAGATTGCACGTTCGTTTTCCGGGAGATCATCCAGAAAAGCGTTGTTGCCGATCAGAAGGTCCGGGATCATCTGATGCATATCATAAGAGTAGAATTTACAGATATCACCGTGACCGTTATCTCTCAGAGCCAGCTCGTTGTTCTCGGCACCGTCAATGATACCGGACTGCAGAGCGGTGTAAACCTCACCAAAGCCCATCGGAGTAGCGGAACCGCCCAAAAGCCGCATCATCTCGATGTTGGTTGGAGACTGCTGAACACGGATCTTCAAACCTTTTAAGTCTGCCGGGCTGTTGATTGGCTTATTGATGGTGTAGAAGTTACGGGTGCCTGCATCAAGCCAGGTAACGGATGAAAAACCGGATGCCTTAGTGGAATCAAAGATGAGGCCGGTCAGTTCTGGGTCATCCATAGCTGCGTGATAAGCTTCCTGACTGCTGAACAGGTATGGCAGATTGAAAATACTATAGTTTTCACTGAATGTCTCCAAAATGGAGTTGCTGGCGATACAGAAATCGATTGCACCGGTCTGAGTCAGCTGTACCATGTCAGTCTGAGAACCCAGAAGCTCACTTGGATAAATCTCTACAACATATTTGTCGCCCAGATTTTCGTGGATATACTCCTGGAATGCAAGCATACCGATATGGGATGGGTGGTTGGTTGACTGGTTGTGACCGATTCTGATGATTCTCTTGTCCTGACTGCCGGCGCAACCGGTGAGGCATAATGCTGCCAGAACACCGAGACATGTCAGGGTCAGCACTTTACTCGGCTGTTTTCTCATTGTTGAACCCTCCTGTTTCAAAGTTTGCTGCTGCGTAACTGGTCAGAGCTCTTTCAGTTACGTTTAGATAAAAATGATTTCTAACCTTTTGATTCTGGTATTATGAAATACGCGTACATATAAATCTTAGCATATCACAAAGAAAAAGAAAATAGAAAAAGATAAAAAAATTGTTAAAATTTCACATAAAAAGGAAATGACTGGTAAATATATTTGTGCAAAATGATTAAAATTATACTATTGACAGGAAAAAATTGCGAATTTGTTACCGGAGATAAAGAAAAAACACGGCAGATGCAGCCTGCCGTGTCGGATCGCTGATACTA
>JBJEIZ010000048.1:7060-9654 GCA_051877535.1 Brotaphodocola sp. | reverse complement strand
GCCGATGTTAAGATCCAGAACGTCTTATTGATCGTTTCCTGTTGGAACAGTACCTCCAGAAGGCTTCCGGTGATTTCATTACCTTTGCTTCCGAAGGATACGTTGCGGACACCGATAAATACGTCAAAGGCGGTCTCCATATAATCAATCAGTTTTAATATTCCTGAAAACACCCCGTAGATCACTCCACAGAAGATATCCATAAATAGATCTATAAAATAGTTAACCGTATCTTTCAGAACAGGAAACAGGATATCGGCCAGGATCTCATTGAACACCCAGGAAAGAACGGTTGACAACAGTGTGGACAGCCATTTAAATACCGGATCAAAAATATGACCCAGTACCCAGTTAAATATTTTCTGGAACAACCCCAGATACGCCATTTCCATTCAGTCCCCACCTCTCTTTCCTTCATGATTCATCATTCCTTAAATCTTTCACCTATTTGCCTCCGGAGCCTTCAAATCTTTGCCCGCTGTCTCCGCCTTCTTTTTCCCCGGATTTCCCCGCCGCGGCCTTTTGTCCCGCATTTATGGCAGAATTTTTCATGTGATCGGCAGCACTCATTGCCCCCATCTGGGCAGCCGACAAGGCCATGGTGGTTCCTCTGGTCAGGAGTCCGGTTGCCATTAATCCCATCTGCTTTTCTTCGAATGAAATCTGCGGCGCCAGAATATCCATAATCAGAGTCTGGCCGTGATACACCGCCCAGGCGCCTCCCACAATCAGGAAGACCCGAAGCACGTTATCGATCATCGTGCCGTTGGGCAGTTTTGAATCATACAGAATCAGATTGGAGCTGGTAAAATACGGAACCACCATCAGATAATACTTCATCGCAAAAATCGAACCAAAGCCCGAAAAGAATTTCGCGACAAAAAGCTCCCTCCATCTGGCAAAGATTGCTCCGTCATCCAGCGGAATCGTCGATACATACAACGGGGACACCAGATACAGCAAGAGCAATTCAAAGATTCGCCGGATAAACTTTAATACCACCGCTGCCAGTATCAGAATCAGGAGAATCGCTGTGACAAATCCGACAATATAATCAAAATTTGATAAATGAAAATCCTTCCTTACCTGTTTCAAATCCCGGTAGTCTTTTGTGCCATCCATATACGGTCCCCGGATACTGTCAGAAAAAGTAGGGGCCCGACCGGGATCCTTTTCAATCTGACCGGTAAGCATGTCCTTGGCCTCTGTTGTATTCTTGTCTGCATCCATTCCGGCTGCCAGAAATACGATGGAGCCGATGCTTCCGTTGGTGCCCTGAGCGGCTGAAAATGCAACATTCACCTGCGTTGTGATCACGGATGACATCTGGAGCAGAAATACACACAGAAACGGAATCATCATAAAGGTTACAACCGCCTTCATCGCGTCTGTCATTACCTTGCTGATAGGATTCCTATCATCCAGTGCCATGTCAGAGATGGATTTCACGGTCTTATAAATCGTAAAAATGATACAGATCGCCACAGCCATCACGGTAATATACAGAAAGGCCGTTGATATTCCTTTCATCTCAAACATTGCCTGCAGCAGAGTCATTCTTTGATTCGAAACCCTCACCGGCGTGACTCCGGAAAATACGTTAAATATACTTTCAATAAAATCAATGACGGAACAAAGAGCCGTGAAGAGATGAATCCACAGTTCTGCAAAAAGATTCCAGACAACATTCATAACAAAATTTACGAATATGGTCAGAATATCGGTTAGAACCGGCGCCAATACATTTTCGAAGATTTTTCGAAATATTGACTGCAGTGATTCTACAAAACCAAGATAGGCATATTGCATAAGATCACTCACCCCACATTTAACGGATCTTCATGTTTCTCTTCGTATGGAAGACAAATACTCCACCACCGGCTATCACCAGGATACACATAAATACAGCTGCAATCCCATACAGATTGATCTGATATTTCAGCACAAATTCTCTGACCGTCTCATTGCCGGCCGCATCTGATACCGTCAATCGGTACTTGCCCGGGGAAGAAATCATCGTGCCGTGGAATCCGTCAACATTTGTCCCATCTTTTACAAGGGCAATGTCAGTTATGTCATCCGACAGATACTGGATACTGGCATTTCCGCCATCTACGGTCACCTGAACCTCTGGTGCTGCTGTGTCTTTCCTCAGCACAACTTCCAGCTCATCTCCCGCATCCCCTTCCATAAAAATTGTGTAGGTTCCATCCGATTCCATAACCAGAAGCTGATCCGACTGCAGGCTTTGCGGTTCGTCCTCCAGAAACAGTCTTGTAAAGCGCATTCCAGCCGGCGCCGGGTAATATTCCAGATCAGAGGCCTGCGATACGATCCGGAAAGAGTATATTTTTCCGTCTGCCTCCAGGCGATACACACCCGCTTCCATCAGGCTGTTGCCATTCACAAATTCCTGTAATTCATCATTTCGATATAACTCAATTTCCGATGGCGCATCACCCTGGACGGTAATCTCCACAGAGTCCGGACCAATGTAACCTTCCGGAACGGTAGATATCAGCTCAACTCCGTTTTCCAGTGTTACCCGATATTTCCCGATCATCGGGTCATACGTCTGACACCGGAAAGACTCC
>JBJEIZ010000048.1:1209-6960 GCA_051877535.1 Brotaphodocola sp. | reverse complement strand
CCGTCTTTTTCCATGGTATAAAGTATGTTTGACGGAATATCAAGAACGACTGCTTCATTGGTTATTCCGCCGTTGGCCACGTTGGTATAGATAAAAAACAAATTATCGATGGACTCTTCATAGATTCTGTAATCTTCGTGATAGTGTTCTGTTAAATTTACTTTTTTCACACCCGGTCCTGCAAACTCCGTTGTCTCCTCCATCACTTCCGGATCTTCATCCAGATACTGAAATCCGGGTCCGGCTTTTTCTTCCTTCTCCTGGTCGGAAGATGTGCTGTCAGAATATTTTGAATTGTATGTAATGACTGCGCCATAGGAACTCACAGAAACCGTACTGACCATCAATGCCGCAGCCAGAGCGATCGCCCATTTCCTGCCTGTTCTCATATTGCTTATCCCTCCTGTGTTTCCTGTACTTCCTGATTTCTCATTGATTCTGCAATGTAATTCCGTTCTTCCAGATCATAGTAAACGTCGTCACCAAAAAATGCATTCATACGGATATCCGATTGATCCATCATCTTCATCTGATACAGTGGACATTTATAACTCGGTGTGAATTTTGTTTTCAGCGGATAATTGCCGAAGGTAACAATGATTGCATTGCCGGTGTCAGTCTTATTATTCAGCTTCTGCAGCTCAGACGGATAAATCAACGGTCTGGTCTGCAGCTGGCTGGACACATTGATATTACCGGCCTTATCTCCCATGGCCGTGGAAATACTGGAGGTGGAAACCGTCATATTTCCGCACAGCTTGGAAAATTCCTCACAGGTTTCAATATCATTGGAACCAATGAACATCTTCATACCGCAGTTGCTCTTAATAATATTGGCTACCGTATCCCCGTATACGTTGTTTAACTGTGCGTAAGACTGGACAACCATGTTGAACCAGATTTTTCTGCTTCGACCTACGGTGATCATCTTGTCAAACTTATCGATCTTCGGCATGTTTCCAAATTCATCCAGAATGAAGTATACATTTCGCGGAAGACTTAAATCTTCACGGGAAGAAGCTACTTTGATCAGCGCTTTATAGATACAAAGAATAAATACAGCTGCCAGCGCATGTCTGGTATCTTTCTCATCCGGTATCTTCAAAAACAGTGCCGTCGGTTCCATCGCAAACTGAAGCGGGTCAATATCCGTAGCGGATGTAAGAGAACAAAGACCTTCATCGTTGAACATAGACAGCTTATCAAAGGCAATCGACATATAGCTTGCCAAGGTACTCTCAGCCGCCGAAAGAACCTGTTTTGATAATCCAACCGCTTTGGATAATGGAGAACGGCCTTTGAAGAAGTTTCGCAGCGCCTCATAATCGTTATCGGAATTGCCTATGGCTTTGTTAATATTGTAGAAACAGAATTTCTCTCTGGTCATCTCCAGCTCCGGATATTCACTGTCTTCCAGCATGGCCAGACAAACCGCCATAATCAGAGAACGGGCACCCTTCTCCCAAACCGGGTCATCCTTCGATTCAATCGGGCAGATAACACTGATCAGGTCGTTTAAGTCCTCATAGAGTTCATCGAAGATCTTCTGTCTGGTTATTTTCAGGTAAGTCAGGAGCTCCCTGCGCACGGCATACGCTTTGCCCTCGTATTCATACCACTCTTCACCATAACTCTCTACCGGATTCACCAGTTCAAGTTCGTTTTCTGTCACAGGATCGAAATGCTTATAAATCTCATCTCCCGTATGGAGGTACTCCTGATAACGGTCATAGATATCCCCCAGCGGATTCCAACGGAAAGAACTGTACGGATCTCTCAGATCCAAAACCATCACCTTGTATCCACGTTCCTGCAGCATTCCACTGTGAAGCTGAAACAGTTCTCCCTTCGGGTCTGTGCAGATCATGGAAGAACCGGCGGCAGAATTACCAAGGATCTGAATCATTGGATTGATAAAGGTGGTCGTCTTACCACTGCCGGTAGCACCGATAATGAGTCCATGCATCGGTGATGCCAGATTGATATCCAGTTCCTTTCTTTTCTTATTATATTGCGCGTAAACCGGAATACCGTCCTTTTTCGATTCATTCAGTTTTGTAAATTTATACGGACTAAAGTTGTAATCCCTTTCTTTGTCGGTCATGAAACGGGAATTTTCCAGATTACTTTCAAATCCCTTGGCCTTGGACTTCATCAGCTTTTTTGCTTTTTTCGCTGAAGGCCGTTTAAAAAGCAGTACCAGCAGCACCAGCAGAACTACAGACACCGCACCATAAAGATAGGTATCCAAACGAAACAAAAGGGAATAGTCGATCAAGCTTCCATCATAGGTACCTAACAGGGAAGGCACCAGAATCAAAAACAGCGTATTAAGACCAAACCCCAGTAAGATTGTGAACAAAACAAAGGCGGCAATTCCCAGCAGAATCTTCTTTACCATAATGTTGTCTCCTTTCTGTATGACTTGAGGAGCCATACTGCCAATAAACAGGCTCCGCCTCCATAAAGTGCGATCATACCATGGCTAGAAAAAAACAGCTGTTTCCATGCCGGTATATGATTAATCACCCAGATCGGCAGTACATTGAGATTAAACCCCATATGCAGTGCGATGGAATAAGCAATATTGTCTTCCTCAACTGAGACCTTCGCCAGCATGATTCCCATGAAAAACGCGTAAACCATCCAGATGAGCGATACATGACATAATGCAAATACAACCGATACAATCAAAATACTATTTTTCTCATCAAACCAGCCAAGAAGGCGGTTTAACATATATCCCCGAAAAATAATCTCTTCCACCACCGGAGCCAGAAGAATCGTGGATAATAATGCCAGAATCGGATCCGTTCCGTCCTTCACTGCCTCCGAAGAACTGATGTAGCTTTGCATGAGAACCTCCGGAAACGGCACCACCGTGATGACTGCGGAAAAGAAAAAGCCAAACCCAAATCCGATTCCGATCAGATAAAGCAGCTTTCTCCGTTCCAATCCCCTGTATTCCAAAGTGACATCTTCCTGCAGGGAGCTGCCTCGCCTTTTACTCTGCCGATGCAGAATAAAAAACGTGAAAATGATTCCCAGGGTATAATAGAAATTGCCGCTTTCCTTAATGATTTCCCTTGTGTCCCGTCCACCAATCAAAATATTACCGAGCATCGTCACCAGTGCCGGTACGATAATATATAAGAGCAGGGGGCGGAGCGAATACAGCAGAACGCCGGTGCTTTTCCATATCTTCTGCTGGTTAGACAATCCCTCCGCAGAGTCTCTTTCTCTACTATTCAATAGTCAGCACTCCTCCAAAACCTGTAACCTCAAAAATTTCTTTGATACACGGCTGTACATTTCTTAAAATCATAGAGCCTCCGCTCTTGTTCATCTTCTTTTGAGCAGAAGCAAATGCCCGAAGTCCAACGGAAGATATATAGGTGGTTTCTTCCATATCCACGATAATTTCGTCCTCTCCGGATGCCTGAAGCTCCTTTAACTGTGCATCCAGTTTCGGTGCACTTACTGCGTCGATTCGCTTTAAAGTTCTAATCTCTGTCATATTTCAAATTTCCTTTACTCTATTTCATTTTCATATAGTTTCTGAAATGCCTCTATTACAGACTGCAGTTCGGATTCCTCTTTGATTGGAGAAAGCTTCAGTGTGTCCGCTTCCCCCGCCTCCATTCTCATCAGATATACTCTCCCTTCGGTATCATCCGTCGGATGAAGCATCATATACTCATGCCCTTCATTCAGAATGACATCAACCACTTCACACGTTAACCTGTCACCATTCTCCAGTTCCAGCTGCAGTTCCTCTTCCGGAAATCCGCTTTCTTCCTGATTTGCCTGCGCATTGTCTGTTTCGATTTCTTCAAAATCTTTCTCCGGAAAAAGATTGGCTTCCAGCTCCGCGATATCATAAAGCCGTCCCATATGCCCTCCTTAAAGCGTTTTTTTGATCAGTATTTGATTGCAGCCATCAGAAAAACAATACTCCATTCCGTCCATCAGTTTCCGCACCATATAGATGCCGAGCCCGCCAATGCCGCGATCTTCCAACGGTATATCGAATTTCGGCTCCGGCTGTTTAAGCGGATTATAGGGAATCCCCCAGTCTTTTAAGGAAATCTGCAGCATTCTTGTACCGGATTCAACAAGAATCCCGCAGGAAATCACAACTTTTCCGTTCGATTCGTTCGGATATGCGTATGAAACAATATTCGTGAACAATTCCTCCACAGAGATACGTATCTGATTTTTTATCTTTTCTGAACAGACAGAATCAAAAAGAAATCCATCAATAAAATCCATTACTTCTGACAGGTTTTCTATTTTAGCTGTTACCGTCTTGCTATTCATCATTGGCTCTCCAGGCAATTCCTATTTCAATAGATTTTCTGTTCGTTTCTCACTAGGATTTTCAAGGCGTTCCTGTCGATTCCTGTATCGAATGCACAGGACTGTTACTCCCACACCAACACAAAAAGCAATGATTGCGGTAACAACATATGCACTTGTGCCTTCCTGCAGCAAAACAGTACTGTAACCGTTTGTTACGGTTGAAACACCGGGTACCTTTACACGTTCCAATATCATACAAATACCGGTGATAAGAAAAAGACAACTTACTGTCAGACCAGACAATAAGCGGTTTTCCAATCGGTGTCGTTTCTGCTGCGTCCTACGTCGAATTTCCCTTATCTGATTTTCCGTCCTGTCTGTCATGAAAGTTCCTCCTTTCTATTATTCGATGACGGAGCATTATAATGAAAACAATATGATATGAAAGCTTCTTATTTATTAAAATACAAAAAACCTAAAATCCTTCCACCCCAATGATCAAATTTTTTAAAAGTTTTCAAAAAAAACATGAAAAAAGGACCTTGGATTCTTTGCGAATCCCTGGTCCTTCTTTTTTACAGGCTATGTTTTTCACAGCCTCCTGAAAATTATTTCATTGATTTTGTGTTGTTCTGATGTCTCCGCTTATTTCTCAGGTGCAGACGATACAGCAGGACTGTTAAACTGACACCAAGAGAAAAAGAAAAAATACCAATGACGATATATCCAAGCCATACTTGATTTCCAATAATGCTGGCCGCACCGGAAGTGTGAGGAATTCCCGTTGTTGAAATCATTTTCATCATCTCAGCTACGGATAAACTGACACCTACCACTAAAATAAGACATACAGCTGTAACAGCTGTATCAAAAAACGCCTGTTTCCGTTTCCATTCTTTTTGGCGTAATTCTTCCGTTCTTTTATGTACCAGGCGAGTTCGTTCCTCAAATGTCCGCATATCAAAAATCCTCCTGCTCAAGAAAGGTTTTCAGATTCTGTTTGCCATGATAAATTAATTTTGTAACTTGTGCCTCACTCTTTCCCATGACAATTGCAGCATCACGATAACTCATATTTTCAAAGTATACAAGATATAACGCTTCCCGATATTCCTTTTTTAATTTTCCAAGCGCATGATAAAGCTGAAGGTTCTGTTCGTTTCGGAAAAGTTCTGTATCCACTAATTCCTCACTCTGAGGCTCAAAGCTCAACTCATCCAGATGGAGAAAAGGAATTCGGTGTCGCTGATTGTGACGAAGCGCCAAATTGTGCGCAGTCTTGTAAAGGTATGCCTTAAAACTTCCCGGTCCATCAACAGAACGCTTTTTTACAAACATATTGGAAAACGCTTCTATCATCAGATCCTCTGATTCATGGATATCCTTAATATATCCATTGATATAGAAGACCAGCGGATCACCGTATTTTTTTATTAAGAGGTCAGCAGC
>JBJEIZ010000048.1:0-1109 GCA_051877535.1 Brotaphodocola sp. | reverse complement strand
CCAAGGGCTCCTATCGTTCCGGTCAATGTCAGCCAGAAGTTGTTAAACTCGCAGGAAACACTGTATCCGATGAAGATGCCGCATAAAAAATGAAGCGCACCGGCGGAACATCCGCGGATCAGGAGAAACGAAAAGTTCTCTGCTCCGTTTTCCGTCAGATAACAGACATTTTCAAACGTCGCAAAGCCAATCGCGATCACAATCGCTGCGGCCGGCAGTTCTTTCTTATCCGGCTCAAAAATCAGAATATAAAACAAGAGCGGAAGCAATTTCATAACCTCTTCACAGAACGGTGTAATTTCAATTGCTGCAATCATGGTGTCTGCTCTGTAAATTCCCATAAAAAAGCTGTTGACATATGCAGAAAGAAGACACATCCCCATTCCCGCAATCACAAATATCGTATATGTACGGGTACTTTTTTTGGTAAAAAACAACGATAAAAACATTGGAATCGCAAGGCAAATAAAAATATTTTCGATATAGGTCATTGCCCGGTCACCTCCCTGTATGTTAATGGAAGAAGAACTGCGAGCATTATGGTAAGGCATATGTCCACAGCAAAATAAAGATTAAAATGAGTAAAATCACTCATAAAGCAGGATACGATGTACAAAAGCATCTGCAATATGATACACAAGAGGAAGCACATATCCACTTTCGGCAACGGTTTCGTTTTTAACAGGTGAAAAGAGGTAAGATACGTGTGAGCTGCCATAGTCACTGCAAAAGCTCCGGAAACGAAGCGGGATGGCCCAAGCATGCCGACATACATAACTAATACAGCGATAACGAGCGCAGCGACAGCCGACGACCAGCTAAAATAAATCATCATATTTTTCGTACGCAGAATCTGCAGAGACAAAAAAAACAGGTAAGATGCCAGCCAGGATATTTCTGAAACATAAAACACTTGAGGAACATTGCCGATAATTGCCAGATATAGTACCCAATAGAGCGTTCCCATCAAGAAACTTGCATATGCAAAAGCAAGAATCATGAAGCGGCGTTCCTGATAACGAATCGTCAAAATAATTGCTGCAAATGATACAGCCGCTAATATGCTCACCTGAAATAAATTGTCAATCAGCTCAAAATTCATTCTCTAT
>JBJEIZ010000047.1:0-2011 GCA_051877535.1 Brotaphodocola sp. | reverse complement strand
ACCAGAAGATACGTCTGTGCATAGGTAGAAGCTTCTTCCACCTGCGTTCTGTCCAGTAATTCTTTTTCTGTTCCTTTACAGTAATACGTTAGAGTTACCGTCCGGTCCGGTATCATCTTTTTCTTTATATTCCATGCCAGATTCTTCATCAACCTGCATACCCTGCCCAGCTTGATTCCTCCTGCCGTTGATCCGATCCCGCCGCCAATGATCATGAGCAGGATCATGATACCCAGCGCTGTCTGAGGCCACTCACGATAACTGCAGGTAGAATACCCGGTGGTGGATAATGCAGAAAACGCATTAAAAAAAGCCAGTTCCGTACTCTGTCCCGCAGAAATCCCGCTCTTTGTTAAAAACAGTGTCATCACGGGAACCGTAATGACAGTCAGACCAGCTAAAAAGCGGATCTCGCTTGCCCGCAGGAAATCCCCGATCCGTCCACGGAATAAAAGCAATAACAGAGAAAAATTCGTTGTTCCGACCATCATCAGCAAAACGGTGATCCATTCAATGGGAAGAGAATGGTAATAGCCGATACTGTCCAGCCGGTTGGAAAAACCACCCGTAGACAATGCACACATAGTATGCACAATGCTGTCAAAAACAGGCATTCCAAATATGGTATACAAAATCGTACCTGCAATCAGGAAAAATCCATACATCATTCCAATCACTTTTACCGTTTTTCCAATGGTAGGCATCAGTTTATCCGGATGCCCCTCTGCCTGGTACAAGGTAACCGAATCCTTTTCCTGTATAAAAAGGAGCATCATCATCACAAACCCCAGACCGCCCACATACTGCAAAAAACCTCTGTAGAAAAGAAAAATATGCGGCAGCCGCTCCACATCCAGTACCGAAAGCCCGGTAGTGGTAAACCCACTTACCGATTCAAAAAGTGCCTGCACAGGGGTCAGATTTCCATACAGCCAGAAGGGAACTGCTGCAAGTGCAAATCCATACAGCCATGCAAACACCACCAGCCGACTGCTGCTCATATTTCTTTTCTTTCTGTGGCATACTACCATCCCCAATGCAATGGAAACTGCAGCCGGCACAAAGAACTTCCAGGCAAGAACGATTTCTTTTGGGTAAAATGGAAGGACCAGAAGCGGGACAAACAGGATACCGCCCTCTAATACCATCATTTTCCCCATCACTGATATTCCATTACGATGCAGCATATTCCGTCAGCTCCTTTATCTGGTCAAGTTTACTCTTGTCCGAAGTAATGATCAGAAGCACATCCCCTTCTGTAATACGGGTATCCCCTCTGGGGATCAGGCTCTGATCCCCCCGAAGGATACAGCCGATAATCACTTCCTTTGGAAGATTCAGTTCCCATAATTTCTTCCCGGCAACTGACGAGTTTTTCGGAATTGGCAGTTCCAGAATCTGAATTCTCCCCTCGTCAACCGGTATCAGCCTGGTCATCTCATCCATGACTGCCTGTTCTTCCATGATGTTCGTAATCATATTCAGCGCACAGACCACCCGGTCAATTCCCATCTGGTAGAAAAAATTCGTTTTCGATGGGTCATTTAAAAGAGCCACTGTTTTCTTCACATGAAAGAACTGTTTACACATTTCACAGATGACAAGATTACTCTCGTCACTGTCTGTCAGGGTAATCGCCACCTGACAGTTTCCGGCAGCTGCATCCTCTAAAATAAACTTTTTACTTCCGTCTCCGAAAATAACATTCAGCCTGTTCACTTCTGCCAGTTTTTCACAAGCTTCATAATCCTTATTGATTACCGTCACACGATAGCCCTTTTTCAGCAAAGAAGTAGCAAGGGATCTGGCTTTATGGAATCCTCCCACGATCAGAATATTTTTTTGTTCTTTCTTTTTATTCCACATGTGTTCCACCTCCGATTTCAATGTAATTGGCAATTTCCTTCTCCGACAGTTCTGACGGGCAGATCGTATCTATCCCCATCTCTTTTACCAGCGCAATCTTCTCTTCATCATAGATCCTTGCCACAACCTTCGGAATATGGAACAT
>JBJEIZ010000046.1:0-2085 GCA_051877535.1 Brotaphodocola sp. | reverse complement strand
GCCTGAAAAGTCAAATCTTTATTCAGCACTTCCAGTGCCCGTTCTGTTAAAATTTCCTGTTCCAGATAAAGATGTCCTTCCTTCATAGCCTCACTTAGCACGTAACTGATGCACCCTGAAATACGCATGGGATCATTCAGAGTCTTTCCAAGTGCCCTGCCAATGTTATCCACTGTCAGGAATCCAAATCCCTTGACTGCACATAACATATATGGGCGTTTCCGGATGATATCCACAGATTCATCTTTAAATGTCTGTAGGATCAGATTCACTTTCTTTGGTGTCACTTTGTAAGGAGCCAGAAAGGTCATCAGCTCCCGAAACACCCGGTTCTTCCCAAAGGAATCCATAATCCCACGGAGTTTCTTTTCTGAAATTCCCGGAATGGAAAGCAGTTTCTCCGGTGTTTTTTCAATGACTTCCAGCGTATCCAGACCAAATTGATGATAGATGGCTTCTGCCGTCCTCTGTCTGACACCTTTAATCGCACCAGATGCTAAATATCCAATAATTCCTTCTTTCGTCCGGGGAACAATTTCCATAAAGGATTCCACTTTATACTGCAAACCATGACTTCCGTTTTCCCAGGTTCCTTCCATTTCCAGTTCAATCTGATCTGTAAGGGGCAAATTGTATCCAACAGCAGTAAACCCAATCATCTTTCTGGATGCCAGATACTTATCCCTTGCTGACAATGGCACAGAAGTATCCTGGGTACTATAGAGCGCTACAGTAAAGCCATTTCCTTCATTCATATAGATCTTATTCACATATCTGCATCGCATCTTCCACATCCCTCCAGTTTGAATCTGCCAAACATTATGCAGCCTCCTTCTTTATACGAAATGTCCTGCTCTCAGTTGTCTTCGCATATTCTTCATAAATATCAGGATGCTGGATCTTCAGCTTCTCCATCTGCGCTTTTCCGATCTGTGTACGTTTTGTCGGGTTATACGTAACCCGGTAACAATTCGTACCATCCTTTAAAATGGCTTTGCATCCGGCTCCTAACTGCTCCACAAAAGGCACACTGATCGCACGCTGCTCCGATTCGATCTCTTTTTTTCTTTTTTCAATTTGGGATTTTTCTTCTGCTAAAGCAAGATATCTTTCAAGATTTTTAGATTCCAGACATGATAATTCGATTTCCGGGAGACTAATGTCCGCATATCCCACAGATCTCCGGATACTATCTAAAATGAGGTCTGTCTTTCCGTTATACGGCGGTTCCACATGTTTTTCAACATATTCCTCCCAAAAAAATGCTTCCTGTTCTATGATGTCTTCTTCATCCATCAGGTCACGCTCCAAATAGCGGAACACAAATTCGTCTTCATTATTCCCATACAGACATGCAATATAAGCTTTCTGCATGTTCATGACCGACAGATAATGTTTGACCTGGAGCACATAATTATCCGGAATTGCATCATCATCCCATTTCTTACTTGCATTGTAATTACAGGTCTTACATTCAAGAATTCCGTATGTACCATCGGGAAATAAAATAAAAAAATCCACATCTGCAAGCATGAACGGATACAGGGGATGCCGGAACATTTTTCTTACCGGAAATACCTTCAGTCCTGTCTTTCTGACAAAAATTTCTGCGACAAGATCTTCCAGCCTATGTCCGACTTCCTTTGCAACCCAGTTACTTTCTTCTTCCTCCGGAATAGCAGGTAGGATTCCTACCTTGTTGTTATATAGATCCCTGATCGTCGCAAACGGGGAGATTCCCATGATGGCGGCTACATCGCTGCCACCAATTCCCTTTTTACGATAATCAAGCCATTCCTCTCTCGTAAGTCCACTGATATCCACCACAATTTCCGGTTCATAATTCAAGTTTAATCCACTCATCGTTAACCTTCATTCCATTTTTCTTTTCGCAATGTTCCATTACCATTTAATCGCTCCGCCCACATCAAATTCTTTCCAGTCTAAAGCCAACGCACGGGTAATCTGTTCCTCCAGATTAATGATAGCGGTTCCTTGCATTCCATCACAGGCAGCAAAAAAAGAAGCCTCATTGATGGCAAAATAAATGTCATGTGCAGTGCAGGGTCCGTTTCCTTTCTGGAA
>JBJEIZ010000045.1:0-2118 GCA_051877535.1 Brotaphodocola sp. | reverse complement strand
CTATTCAAATGTTTTCAACCTGCAATATTCCGGTATCTTTTCAGACCATGGCAGCAAGTCGTCTATGTAATCAGCCGGCTTGTCATCCAGATGCGCCAGCATCTGTTCGAGAAGATACTTGAAATATTCGTATGGCTTCAGTCCGTTGGCTTTGGATGTTTCTGCTATGCTGTAGAGAATTGCGCTTGCTCTGGCTCCGCGCCGGGACCCTATGATGTGCCAGCTATGTTTGCCCACACAGAATTTCCGGATACTCCGTTCCGCGTCGTTGTTGTCCAGTGGAATGATTGGATCATCCAGAAATGCTCGCAGGTATGGTTCCTGATTTAACGCATAATTGATTGCACTATAAAGCGAACCGCTTTTATCCAGCAGTGTAAGATCAATCGATTTCAGCCAGCTGAAAAATTCATCAACCAGCGGTTTTACGGACCTCTGCCTGTTATCCAAACGTTCCTCAGGGGTAGACGCTTTGCACATGTTATCAACATGATAGATTGCTGCAATCCGCTTATGTGCTTCCGCTGAAATTGCGCCTTTCGGATTTTTTGTTTTCAGTGCCTTGAGCACATCGTCAAACTTTCGTTTGCAATGTGCCCAGCAACCGGCAACCCGAAGTTCATCCGGTCGTTCACCGGCAAGCTTGTGATATACCTGATATCCATCGGTAACGAGAACTCCTTTGTAGTTTTTCAGGAATTCTCTTGGGATATCGCTGCTTCTCCCATCCTGGTATTCGTAGAGGAAGATCGGGTGGCTGCCGTAGGCCTCCGTGGTATGGTATACCCACATGTACGCCTTGCTGTTTGGAGCTCTGTCCGGAGCAATCAGCTTGAATGGTGTCTCATCGCAATGAATCAGCCTGCTTTCCAGCATCTTCTGATGCATTCTGCGGTAAACGAGCTGCAGATACCGGTCCGAAATGCAGATCATCCAGTTTGCAAGTGTCTGACGGGAAATATTCATGTCCACTCTCTCGAAATCTTCTGCCTGACGGGACAGTGGAAGTGCATTCACATATTTGCAGCAGAAGATTCCTGCTGCAAGACTTGGTGTCAGGATGCTGTTTGGCAGAAGCTTTTCCGGTGCATCTGCAACCCGAATGCCTTCGCCATGTTTCCCTGCATATTTGAATACATGATGCTCATGCTCCACAAACTTCGCAGGAACAAACTCCACTGTGTAGTAGGTATTATGCGGAAGAACATCATATCCACGAGGAAAATACTCGTTCAGCATTTCTTCCGGAATGGTATGTTCATCAATGACCGTTTCCAGATACTGCAGATCCGACTGGCGTTTTCCTTTTCGCTTCGTCCGTTTGCGTACGGACTGAGAAGGATCCGGTTCGATCTCGTCCGCATTGGCAGAATCCAGAATATGTTCTGCTTCATTCAGTGCATGCTTCTCATAGAAGTCAAAGGTAAGCTGCAGGTCATCGATCTCCGATGCCTTTTCGGTTTTCCTGCCGAAATATCGCTGCGTAAGAATGTTGATTTTCTCTTCCAGAGAAGTCACCTGACGGAGCAGCTGATTGTTCTGCTCTGCCACCTGCTTCATGGTATCAGAAAGCTGCAGATACATGGTAACCAGCACATCCTTCGGGATTTGATTCAGTTGTTCTTCTGTCAGTTTTGATGTCTTTTCCATAGCATCATTATACCATATTTCGGAGAACAAAAAAAGAGGAAAATGACTGAAATATCAACGTTTGGATAACTTATTTTTCAGTTGTCAAGGTGCAGATTCTATCAAAAATCAGAGGAGCTGTCTGACTTTCGTCTGTTTAATGACAGACTTCTGTTCGATGGCAAGCCCATCCATCAGCCATCTGTACTGCTGCATGGTGATGGCCTTTACTTCGGCTTCATTCCGAGGCCAGCGGAATTTTCCGTCAGAAAGCCTTTTGTAGAGAAGCAGGAAACCATCGCCCTCATAGAGCAGAGCTTTTATCCGGTCCGGCCTTCTTCCGCAGAAAAGAAAGATGCTTCCCTCATCGGTGGGATCCAGCTGAAATTCGTGTTTCACAGTTGCAGCAAGACCATCAATGCCGCGGCGTAAGTCCGTATAGCCACAGGCAATGTAGATATGCTTGAAACCGGTTAAATCATTCAGCAT
>JBJEIZ010000044.1:0-2163 GCA_051877535.1 Brotaphodocola sp. | reverse complement strand
GAAACTCTTGCAAAATGGGATGCATTGATGGAAAAGTATCCAATCGGTCTTGCGTGTGACGATTGCTTTTTGAATACCAATATGTTTAAGAACCGTGAGCTGACAAAGCGTGAGTGCATTGCCCTGATCAAAAAAGAAATCAAGCTTGCACACCGCCTTGGATTTAAGGTACTCCGTCTGGTTTCCATGGTTCCTGCATGGATACTGGAACCGTGTCTTCCGACAGCTGAAAAGTATGATGTGTGCATGTGTATCGAAATTCATGCGGGTCTGGGCTTCGGTGTTCAGAAGACAGAAGAATTTCTGGCAGAAATGGTCAGACTGGATTCTCCCTATATCGGAATTGTACCGGATTCAGGACTTTTCTGCAAACGTCCTCCGCGCGTGATGACCAATTACTGTAAAGAAGTATATGGAACCAATCCGGAACTGATTGCATTGGGAGATGAAATCTTTGCAAGTGGTACGGATACATACACACTGACGATGAAAAACGGAGGCAAAATGGATCCAAGAGTCGCAGCACTTGTGAAAGATCCGGCTAAGGATATGTTCTTTGCTGTGAATCTGGATGGTTACGAGAATAATCCACTTTCGGTGATGGATCCGTATGTGAAATACATTAAACATTTCCACTTCAAGTTGTTTGAAATGACAGAAGACGGAACAGAATACAGCATTGATTATAAGGAAATTCTGCAGTATCTTCATGATCATGGTTATAATGGATATGTTTCCACAGAGTATGAAGGTAACCGCTGGGTATTGCCGGATCAGCCGATTCCGGAGGTAGAGCAGGTTGCAGCACATCAGAAGATGATCAAACGTCTGATCAGAGAGATTGAAGGTTAAAGGAGGTCCTGTCTATGTTTGATAATAATGTATTTATTCCGGGTACTTGTAAAAATGTTGTAGAAGATGGAAAAGTCATTGGCTATGAGATGCAGACACACATCACATACTATCGTGGAATTCCACTGTCCATGATTAACTTTTTGAAAGTTGCGGTGGATGGTGTGGAAGTTCCGGATGGAGATATTCGATTTACACCGGATAACATTGACTGGTTTACACAAAAAGAGATGGAAACAGTCAGTGAAATCAAGTGGGAATATGGGATTCCTGGAACCGTCCGTGTTCTTCAGGAAGGCGGACTGAGTAAAGGGGAACATCAGGTAAAACTGACGGTCTGCACTCGTACTGCTTATATTCCGGTTCCGCTGGAAGGTACAATGACCCGTACGGTAGTGATTGAGTAAATAATTGGAAGGAGGATGCAATTATGTTACTGGGACTGGTAAGTGCAATTGCTGATACAATGAATTATGAAGAAATGATAGATTTTGTTGCTGAGTCCGGGCTGGAATGTGTGGAGGTTGCCTGCTGGCCGGCAGGCAAAGCAGAGCGCCGCTATGCGGGAGTTTCACATATTAATGCAGATGCTGTACTTGAAGATGACGCATATGCAAAACATATCATTGACTATGCAGCGGAGAAAAATGTGAAGATATCTTCTCTGGCTTATTATCCGAATACAATGGATGCTGATCTTCAGAAACGGGAAGCTGCAGTGGATCACATTAAGAAACTGATCTGTGCGTCTGCGAAGCTTGGTGTCAACATGGTAACAACGTTTATCGGACGCGATCAGACTAAAACAGTGGAAGAAAATCTGGAGCTTGTAGAGGAAATCTGGCCTCCCATTGTCGCACTTGCAGAAGAAAAAGGTGTAAAAATCGCAATTGAGAACTGCCCGATGTTATTTGGAAGGGACCAGTGGCCGGGCGGACAGAACCTGATGACAACACCGGCGATCTGGAGAAAAGTATTTGAGATTCTTCCATCTGATAATCTGGGACTGAATTATGATCCATCCCATTTTGTATGGCAGATGATCGACTATATTAAGCCGATTTATGAATTTAAAGATAAAATTTTCCATGTTCATTATAAAGATATTAAACTTTATCCGGATCGTTTGCAGGAAGTCGGTATTATGGGATATCCTCTTGATTTTATGTCTCCCAAACTTCCCGGACTCGGTGATGTTGACTGGGGAAGGTATGTATCTGCATTGACAGATATCCGTTACGATGGATATACATGTATTGAAGTGGAAGATAAAGCTTTCGAGGGCAGTGTAGAGGATGTCAGAAAATCTGT
>JBJEIZ010000043.1:0-11091 GCA_051877535.1 Brotaphodocola sp. | reverse complement strand
AGATCGGCGTGAAGGAAATGGTAATCGGAGACAAGGTGCTGATCGAGGCAATGGTTTAAAAAGAAAGAGTGAATCCTGTAGCATCGTTACTGATTCTGAACAGATAATGAAACAAACATAGAATTTAAAAATCCTCTGTGAAAAGCAAGCTTCTTTGCCTGTCATCTTCACAGAGGATTTTTTATATAAAATTTGCGTGAATGTTCTGATGAGGAACATAATTGGTCATATTGGCTTCTTCTTAGAAATGATGGCTTTGGATACATAACTACCTGTTTTCTCTGTAAGATCTATTATTTCTTATAAACTATTCCTACTACAACTATAGTATATCACTTAAAATTGAATAACAGAGAGTAAGTAATGTATAATGTTCATGAGCATTGGCTACTTTCTATAATGGATGTTTTGTCACGGACATTTTATCAGAAAGGGAGCTCAATGCTCTTTTTATTGCATATTTCCCTTAAAATCAAGGTCATCGAACAGAAGGAGGAAATACTTATGGAAGATCACATGGTCTCAGAAGAAAAAATGGAACAGTTTCGCAGTTATCTGACAGAATTTGAAAAGGCGAAGTCGACTGTCAAAAAATATGTGCGAGAAGTGAAGGAGCTGCAGAAGCATTTGGCTGGAGAGAAACTTACCAAAAAGAAAATGATCGCGTATCGAGAAGAACTGCAGAAAAAACATCAGGCAAGAACGGTGAATGGAAAGTTATCTGCCATTAACAGCTATCTCAAATATTTCGGAATCCGTGATTGTGGTGTCAATCTTTTGAAGATTCAGAATAATGCTTTCTTAAATGAAGAAAAAGAATTGACCAAACAGGAATACCAGAAACTTTTACAGGCAGCAGAGGCGGAGAAAAAGGAGCGTTTGTATCATTTGATTCTGACAATATGCAGTACTGGAATCAGGGTCAGCGAGCTTCGATTTGTTACGGTGGAAGCGTTGGTGCATGGAAGAGCGGAAGTCAGTATGAAAGGAAAAAATCGTATGATCATCCTGCCGAGAAAACTGATTCAGAAGTTAAAAAATTATGTGGAAAAGCAGAAAATTACATCCGGTCCCATCTTCTGTACCCGTTCGGGACGGCCGATGGACCGTTCCAATATCTGTCATGAAATGAAAAAATTGGGAGAGCGGATTGGAGTGAACAGGGAAAAAGTCCATCCGCACAGTCTCAGGCATTTATTTGCCAGACAGTTTTACTCCGTACACAAGAATCTTGCACATTTGGCAGATGTACTGGGACATTCTTCAATTGAAACAACGCGGATTTATGTGGCTGTCAGCGCCAGAGAGCATGAGCAGACAATGGAAAGTATGGATCTGGTATTATGACACATGGGGGTATGAAAAAAGATGCATGTCGGTGAATTTCACTGGATATTTGGTTTTTAAGATATACAGATGATTTGCCGCTGGCAGCTCATCCTGCATGTTAAGGTATAAAAATACCACAGAATCGATATTCTGTGGTAAATCTGTTGCCCTAATTTTCACCCAGGTTTCTATGCAGATGACTTTTTTCTGACTGTTTAGAGCTACTTGTCTCAGACAGTGTCTTTCTGACATGTCTATACCTAACCAGAAAACCCATTACAATTGTTTTCTGGTATGATTTTCAAAAATGCACAGCAAACACACCTGATTGAAATTACATTTTTAACCAGGTGCGTTTGCTGTGCATTATTTTTTGTAACCTTTTACAAAAAGCTTGCTATTTTCTAAACCGTCGCTTATAATATAGCCGACAGGCAAATATACAAGCAATATGTAAGCGTTCGGTCAACTCGCTGTTGGCAGTTCATTTTCTATATTTGAGCATTGATTTACCACAGAATATCGATTCTGTGGTTTTTGACAGCAATTTTGTGTGGTTTGGATATCAGACAAAAGAGGAGAGGGAAAATTTTTCGTTTGCATTCGAGTGCCATTGACCTGCCGCTGATTGAAATTCAAATTTTTATTATCAAGAAGACTTTATTATGAAAATAAGAAACAAGGTTTCATCACTTTCTGATAATGCGGTATTGCTGGTTGGAACATCTGTATTTGGAACGACGGCATATCTGAATTCAGCCGATGGGGCAGGAACAAACGCGTTTACTGCATCTTCTTTATCAGAAGCAGCCTTTTCAGGCACTCGATATCCTGTTTCTTTCTTAGAAAGGACCGCAGAAGCGCATGCTGCCCACAGTCATTATGAACGATCCAAAAGGCATTATCGATATCCATTCCCATATTCTCCCCGATGTCGACGATGGAGCAAAGAACATGAGGGAATCTGTGAAGATGTTGCTGCTGGCAGCATCCCAGGGGGTAATCGGTGTGATTGCAACGCCGCATTACTCAAGAAGAAACACAATCGAAGGTCTGGATCAGTTAAGGAACGAACTTGAAGGCAGAATCCGGAGGTTTTATCCGGATTTTTTTATACATTTAGGTCAGGAAACCTATTATCATGAAGAACTATGCAGCCGTCTGCACGATGGCAAAGCCATGACGATGGCGGGAAGTCGATATGTATTGGTAGAGTTTGAAACTTCTGTTTCCTATAAACGTTTGCTGCAGGCAATCAGAAAGCTGTCCATCGCCGGGTATAAACCGATTTTGGCCCACATGGAACGTTACGGATGTCTGCGTAAAGCAGGCGTGGGGGAACTGCTTGCCTGTGGCTGCGCACTTCAGATGAATTACGAAAGTCTGGAAGGGCACTGGTTCTCACCGGAAGTCCGTTGGTGCCGCAACCAGATAAAAAAAGGAAGCATCCATCTGCTTGGAACCGATATGCACCGGCTCAGCCACCGGCCGCCGAGAATTGAAAAAGCGTGGAAATGGCTGGAAACCCATATTAGTCCGGAAGAAGTGAAGCGCATGACGTACGCGAATCCGGTTCATATCATAAACGATGAGCGCCTGGCAGATGCCGGACGTTCGAAATACAGGAAAAATAGGAAAAACAGGTAAGAGAAACATGGAAAAAGAACGACTGATGAATGAAGGAAATGATGAGGTTGAGATTGATCTTTTGGAACTTTTCCGTGCACTGAAAAAGCGGATCTGGATGATTCTTGCGGCGGCAGTGGTGGCCGGTGGTATCGCCGGTGCATTCAGTAAATTTGTGCTGGTTCCGCAGTTTCAGTCCACTTCTATGGTGTACATATTATCCAAAGAGACCACATTGACCTCTCTGGCAGACCTGCAGATCGGCAGCCAGCTGACGCAGGATTACAAGATCATCGTAACCAGCCGACCGGTTCTGGAAGATGTGATTGAAACATTGGGACTGAATCTGGGGTATGAGGCTTTAAAAGGGAAAATTACCATTGATAATCCGAAAGATACTCGAATCCTGTCAATTACCGTACAGGATTCGGATCCTTATCTTGCAAAAGAAATTACAGATGCTGTGGCAAAAATATCTTCCGAATATATCGGAGATATCATGGAAATGGTGCCGCCGAAAACCATTGAAACCGGTGTGGTGGCCACGAAAAAGTCCAGTCCGAGCAACACAAAAAATGCACTGATCGGCGCAGTATTGGGGATGATGGCGGTATGTGGCATTACCGTTCTGGAAGTGGTTCTGAATGATACGGTTCGGACAGAAGATGATGTGGAGAAATATCTTGGAATTTCCGTTCTGGCATCCGTGCCGGTACGAGAAGCAGCATTTTCGAATGAGGAAAGCGTGAACTGTAAAAAGAATGAAAAGAAGGAATCCGGAAAGAAAAGCAGGAAGAAGAAGGGAGGACGGTCATGAGTGAGCATGCGGTTGTATTAAAGAACACGTCTGTTGAAGACTACAACTATAACGAAGCGATCAAGACACTTCGGACCAACATCCAGTTTTGCGGCAGCAGCATCCGCACCATCATGTTTACCAGTTCTCTTCCGGATGAAGGAAAGAGCGAACTGGCATTTGATACAGCAGTTTCCCTTACCCAGATTGGAAAAAAAGTCCTTCTGGTTGACGCGGATATCCGCAAGTCTGTGCTGGTGGCACGCTATCAGCTGGGGCGGGAAGTATACGGGCTTTCACAATTTTTAAGCGGTCAGAAAACGCTGGAAGAAGTGCTCTATAAAACTAATATAGAAAACCTGGATGTGATTTTCGCCGGTCCATATTCTCCCAATCCGGCGGAACTTCTGGAAGAAGACCTGTTCAGCCAGATGCTGGAGTATGCCAAACAGTATTACGATTGTATTATTATTGACACTCCGCCGATGGCAAACCTGATCGATGGTGCGATCGTGGCGAGACATTGTGACGGAGCCATTATGGTAATTGAGAGCGGGGCAATCAGCTACCGTCTGGAACAGAAAGTGAAGAACCAGCTGGAAAAATCAGGATGCAGGATTCTTGGCGCAGTATTGAATAAAGTTGATATCCACCATGAATCTTATTATGGAAAATACGGCAAATACAGCCGGTACGGAAGGTATGGCAAGTACGGCAAGTATGACGGTTACAAGTATTCCAGAGAGTCAGATCCGGAAAAAAGATAAGCGCTGCCGGAAAGAGAAAGTATGAGTAAATATAAGATCCTACATATTGCGATAGGAGCTGGCCTGATTCTTCTGACAATTTTCGGGTGGTATACGATTCGCATGTACCAGAACCGGAAAATAATGGAAACCATGATGACACAATACAATACAGCAGCAGAAATGCAGAGCGAGGCTGAACTGGAATCTCCGGCAGAAGAAAGTCAGACAGAGCCAATTTTCCGGCAGAAGAAAGTAACCTGGAAGGGCAGGCAGTACCGGCGCAGCAGCTATGTGAAGGCAATCCTCTGTATGGGCGTGGACCGCAGTGACAGCATGCAGGAATACCGTGGATTCAACGAAGCAGGACAGGCAGACGGCATTTTCCTGATTGCACAGGATACGGCTCACAACCATCTGAAAATCCTGATGATCCCGCGGGATACCATGACGGAGATCGGGATCATTGATGAAGACATGAATTACGTCGGGACAATGGTGAAACAGCTGACTCTGGCTTATGCCAACGGCGACGGTCGTGAGGGAAGCTGTGAGAATATGGTCGAGGCGGTAGAAAACCTGCTTCAGGGACTTCATATCGACCATTATCTGGCAGCAGATACGAAGGTAATCGCAGAATTGAATGATGCGGTAGGCGGGGTGACGGTAACGGTTCCGACTCCGGGGATGGAGAAAAAAGATCCGGCATTTGTGATGGGGGAGACCATTACGCTGCACGGCGCCCAGGCGGAGAGCTTTGTCCGTTACCGCGATATTGAAAAGGATTATTCTGCATTGTACCGCATGAACCAGCAGAAAGCATATATCACCGGATTTTTTCAGGCATTAAAAGAAACTTCCAGAACCAACAGCCAGATTGTCACGCAGCTGTTTGACCAGATTCAGGAATACATGGTTACCGATATGGGAAAAGAAGTCTATCTGAAGATTGCGGCAGATGCTTTAAAGGAAGACAGCCTACAGAACGATGATTTCTATACCGTGCCCGGAAGTGGTGTGACTACGGAGGTTTATGATGAATTTTATGCGGATGATGATGGCATTACGCAGATCATCCTGGATCTGTTTTATCGAGAGATTGAATAGGACAAAGGTGCAATAACCAACACAGAAATGCGTTGTTATTGAATAAATATTTTCCGGGAAGGAGGATGAACGACATGAAAAAGAAAAAATGGATTGCCCTGACCCTGGCAGCTGTCCTGGCAGCTGTTCCGGTAGTCGCAGGTGCGGCAAACAGCCCAGATGGCAGCGGAAGTTCTGCCGGCAGTACAGTACCATCAGAAGGAAGCCCGGTGATCACCGCCGGTTCCGGCACTGTAGTTTCCAGTGGAACGTCTGTGGAGGTGTCTGCAGATGGTCAGATCACTACGCTGGTGGATAAAAGTGTGGATGCCACCGGTACGACTATGGCATTGGTAGCTGACGGTGTCCAGACAGTGGTAGATGATGCGGGAAATGCGGTTGCGGGCGATGTGAATGTCAATATCGTATCCGGAGCAGCAGAGACGGCAGGTCTTCCGCAGGAAGTGGTTGATACCATTGCCAGCCTGAATGCAGGAGCAGATGTTGCAGTTGTCGGACTGGATGGCTATACCGGTGTTGGCGGCACGCGTGCAGTAGTTGCAAAAAATGCGGAAGGTATAGATGCACCGACTCAGATTTCCATGAAAGTAGATGCTCTGGTAGGCGCAGCAGAAGCAGCCGTTGTTTACTACAACAATAACACCGGTCGTTGGGAAGTCGGCAGCATATTAAGCTTTGACGCAGCTACCGGTATCGTAACCTTCGTGGTTCCGGGTTCCGTAACGGTTAAATTTGCAAAGAAGTAATCAATGGTTTCCAGGTTTTGAAAAAGGATTTTCAGAGGAGCAAGCGATTACTCCTCTGATTATTTGAACTGAGGTACGAAGGAAGAGGGAGAGTATGTACAGAAAAGGTTCACAGGGATGGGCAAAACATAGGGATTTCATCCTCATTGATATGGTATGTCTTCAGATCGCATTTGCCTTGTCTTATATCATGAGAAACGGTCTGAACAATCCATATGCCGATCCGGTCTATCTTCGGATGGCACTGGTTCTGGCAGTGATCGATTTTGCTGTGATCCTGTTCTTTGAAACGATGAAAAACGTTTTAAAACGCGGATATTATGCGGAATTTCATATCACAGTGAAGCATGATCTCCTGGTGTTTTTGATCGCTACTTTTTATCTTTTTTACATAAAAGAAGGACAGCATTATTCCCGCCTGTCTTTCCTTTATATGGCAGTGCTGTATCTGACCATCGGATATCCGGTCCGCATCGCGTGGAAGAAACATCTGAAGAAGCAGATGGCTTACGGAGGGAAACGATCCCTGCTCCTTGTGACCGGAGCAAAAATGGTGAGTGAAGTACTGGATACTATAAAAAATCACAATTATGAAATGTTCCATATCGCTGGGATCGTGGTGCTGGACATGGACATCATCGGGCAGGAGATCAATGGGATCCCCGTAGTGGCAAACCGCAGCAGCATGGCAGATTATGTCTGCCGGGAATGGGTGGATGAAGTCTTCTTCAACCTTCCTTCCGAAGAACCGTACCCGGAAGAGCTGATCAACCAGCTGACGGAAATGGGTGTGACTGTCCATATGAAACTGGTGAAATCATCCAATCTCACCGGTGAGAAAAAATTTGTAGAACGTCTGGGGAATTATACAGTGCTGACCACGAGCATCAATTACGCGACTGACCGCCAGCTCTTTGCCAAACGTATGCTGGATGTGGTGGGAGGAATCGTGGGATGCCTGATCACAGTGGTACTTTTTGTGGTACTCGCACCGATAATCTATATCCAGTCACCGGGTCCAATCTTTTTCTCCCAGGAACGGGTCGGCAAAAACGGGAAACGGTTTAAGATATATAAGTTCCGGAGCATGTATATGGATGCGGAGGAACGCAAGCAGGAATTAATGAAAGAGAACCGCGTCAAGGACGGCATGATGTTCAAACTTGACTGGGATCCGCGCATCATCGGCGCGAAAAAATTAAGTAACGGTACGGTAAAGAAAGGAATCGGAAACTTCATCCGCGACTGGAGCCTCGATGAATTTCCACAGTTCTTTAATGTGCTCAAAGGCGACATGAGCCTTGTGGGGACACGGCCGCCGACCGTAGATGAATGGGAAAAATATGACCTGCACCACCGCGCAAGGCTTGCGACCAAACCGGGCATCACCGGCATGTGGCAGGTAAGCGGAAGAAGCAATATCACGGATTTCGAGGACGTTGTCAAGCTTGATAAGAAGTATATTGCGGAGTGGAATCTGGGTCTGGATATAAAAATCCTGCTGAGGACGGTGTTTGTGGTGTTCCGGCAGGAAGGGGCTATGTAGATTGCCATAGGTTTATGAAAAAAAGACAGATTTGATTCGGATGAGATGAGGAAGATAAAGTGCTGCGAAGTTGATTGTAATAGCTATGTACCTTTATTTCGCGGTACTTTATCTCGGTTGTTGGTTGGCGGTCTGATGGTTGTCTAGAATGTGAAAATGGTTAGCAGCATGAACAAATGTCTACCCTAAAGTTTCAGTTACGATTTGATGGGTGGAGCGGCGGTGTAGTTATCATCCATCCTATGCTTGTTATCATGCTCAGACTGCCGAATATCCTCTCCAAAAACCTATATTTCTGGGAGAGTTTGGGGTAGAGGGTTGTAGGTGATGATAAGCTCATTTTTCCGGGGTGGTTTTGGGTGGAATGAGCGAAAAATGTAAATAATCGACAAATAAAAGCCTGATTTATTGAAGATAGATGTACATATAACAAATTATTGGCGTTAATCTCCTTCAACCATATATGAAATTGTTTTGATGAAAACGGGGATTAAGGGCGAAAAGGCTGGTCGAAAGGGTAGAACTTGAAAAGGCTGGTGCTGCTTAGAAGATGGTTCAGATGATATACACATCGTGGCAGGTCTACCCTATAAGAAAGCAGAAAAGTTCAGTTTAGAAGATTCTGCGCTGTGGGAATCGGATGAGGAGATCATAGCAAGATGACAACATTATTTCAGATGATAACCACAGTGGTCAATATAAAGAAATCAGATTGGAGTTACGAAGAATGAACAAGGTTGAATTAAGAGGCAAAACGATATTGGTCACAGGTGCGGCGGGCTTTATTGGAAGCAACCTGGTTAAGCGGCTGTATGACGATGTGGAGGACGTGACCGTCATCGGCATCGATAATATGAATGATTATTACGATGTTCGACTGAAGGAGGCACGGCTTGAAGATTTGTCTGCTCATCCTTCTTTTATTTTTGTAAAGGGCAGCATTGCTGACAAGGCGGTTATCACAGAGATTTTTGAAAAGTATAAGCCGCAGGTTGTTGTGAACCTCGCTGCACAGGCTGGTGTGCGATATTCCATTATAAATCCTGATGCGTATATCGAGAGTAATCTGATTGGATTCTATAACATTCTCGAAGCATGCCGCCATTCTTATGATAATGGCGCAACCGGGGTGGAGCATCTGGTGTATGCTTCTTCTTCCAGCGTCTATGGCTCCAATAAGAAGGTGCCGTATAGCACTGATGATAAAGTGGACAACCCGGTAAGCCTGTATGCGGCAACAAAGAAGAGTAATGAGCTTCTGGCTCATGCTTATTCTAAGCTCTACAATATTCCGTCCACTGGCCTGCGGTTCTTCACAGTGTATGGTCCTGCCGGACGCCCAGACATGGCGTACTTTGGTTTCACCAATAAGCTGAGAGCTGGGGAGAAGATACAGATCTTCAATTGCGGCAACTGCAAGCGTGACTTTACATACATCAATGATATTGTTGAGGGCGTTGTTCGCGTGATGCAGAAAGCGCCGGACAAAGTGACTGGTGAAGACGGGCTGCCGTTGCCACCGTATGCAGTTTACAACATTGGAAACAACCAGCCGGAGAACCTGCTTGATTTTGTGACCATCCTGCAGGAAGAACTGATTCGTGCTGGTGTGCTGCCGGAGGATTATGACTTCGAGGCACACAAGGAGCTTGTCCCGATGCAGCCGGGTGATGTGCCTGTGACCTATGCAGATACGAGCGCATTGGAGCGAGACTTTGGATTCAAACCAAGTACTAGCCTGCGTGAGGGATTAAGAAAATTCGCAGAGTGGTACAAAGAGTTTTATATGTAATTCCCGCATTATTGCGGAAGAAATAAACCCATGATGTGGGAAGGAGAAAGTATTATGAGAGAGTTTAAGAATTTGAAGATTGCAGTTGCCGGTACCGGTTACGTTGGCCTTTCTATTGCCACGTTGCTTGCACAGCACCACAAAGTGACTGCTGTGGACATCATCCCAGAGAAAGTGGAACAGATCAATAATAAGAAGTCCCCCATCCAAGATGACTATATTGAAAAATATCTGGCAGAAAAAGAACTGGATTTGACTGCCACTCTGGATGCAAAAGAAGCATATTCTGATGCAGACTTCGTGGTCATCGCCGCTCCCACCAACTACGACAGCAAGAAGAACTTTTTCGACACCTCTGCTGTCGAAGCTGTAATCAAGCTTGTTATTGAGTACAACCCGGAAGCCATTATGGTGATTAAATCCACGATTCCGGTTGGTTACACGGCCAGCATCCGCGAGAAATTCCATTGTGACAACATCATTTTCAGTCCTGAATTCTTGCGTGAGAGTAAAGCGCTTTATGATAATTTGTATCCCAGCCGCATCATCGTGGGTACTGATGTGGAGAATGCAAGACTGGTGAAAGCAACACACACTTTCGCAGAACTCCTGCAGGAAGGTGCGATTAAGGAGAACATCGATACGCTGTTTATGGGCTTCACAGAGGCCGAAGCAGTAAAGTTGTTTGCAAATACATATCTCGCTCTGCGGGTCAGCTATTTCAACGAGCTGGATACTTACGCGGAGATGAAGGGCTTGAACACCAAGCAGATCATCGACGGCGTGTGTCTCGATCCCCGTATCGGTACTCACTACAACAATCCTAGTTTCGGTTATGGCGGATACTGCCTGCCCAAAGACACTAAGCAGTTGCTGGTAAACTATGCAGATGTGCCGGAAAACCTCATTGAAGCAATTGTGGAGAGCAACAGGACGAGAAAGGACTTCATTGCAGACCGTGTGCTGGAGATTGCCGGTGCTTATGAAGCAAACGACAGCTGGGATGAGAGCAAAGAAAAGGAAGTTGTGGTTGGTGTGTACCGCCTGACTATGAAGAGCAATAGTGATAATTTCCGCCAGAGTTCCATCCAAGGTGTCATGAAGAGAATCAAGGCTAAGGGCGCCACTGTAATCATTTATGAGCCGACGCTGAAGGATGGAGAGAAGTTCTTTGGAAGCGTTGTGGTAAATGACTTGGAGAAGTTCAAGGAACTGAGCCAAGCTATCATCGCTAACCGCTACGATAGCTGTTTGGATGATGTAAAAGACAAGGTATACACGAGAGATATTTTCCAGAGGGATTAATTAAATGAATGGTGACAAAACGGTAAAAATTTGTTTTGCTGCGTCTTCAGGAGGGCATTATGAACAGCTTTTGATGCTAAAGCCGCTCATGGAGAAGT
>JBJEIZ010000042.1:22671-49220 GCA_051877535.1 Brotaphodocola sp. | reverse complement strand
AGCTCGTCGGGCTCATAACCCGAAGGTCATAGGTTCAAATCCTATCCCCGCAATTCATGCCTTGGTAGCTCAGTTGGTAGAGCAGAGGACTGAAAATCCTCGTGTCACTGGTTCGATTCCGGTCCAAGGCATATGGGCGTGTAGCTCAGTCGGTAGAGCACTTGACTTTTAATCAAGTTGTCCGGGGTTCGAATCCCCGCACGCTCAGGTCTTGAAAATGGCGGAAATCCTTTATTTTACAAGGGATTCCGCCATTTTTGATATATACGAAAGTAACCGGAAGTGATTCGTTTTAAATGTCCATATTGTGTCCATGAAACACCTAATGTCCATGAAATTATCTACAATGCAATCGCGTCATTTACAACTTTTCCATATTAACACATATTCCAACATATTCTATATTAGGGCACCTGTTGGCAGCGGGTTCTTTTCTTTTACGGTTAAATATGGCAGAAAATTTAATGAAATCTTTAAAGAATTTATCATTGTATTGATATAGTCTTGGTAGCAAGAGATGATTTCGGTCATCTCTTTTTTGATTTATCCTGCTCCTTTAAGAGTTTCCTCAGCATCGTAATCTCTTCTGCGAGGATCATTGCGCTCAACTTTTTTTATACCACATCAATTTGACAACATGGTTTTAATATTGTATACTCAAACAAAAGTAAAAATATGTTTTTCTGTTTTCCGGAGAAATGATCTGGATGAGGAATAAGAATCAATGTTGTCAATGATTTGATAGGGACAATTATATGGAAGATCAAAAAAATAATTGGATTCATGAATTTGAAACTCTATACCTCTTAAGTTATCAGACCCTTTACCGTCATGCCAATCTTTTGTTTAATCAGGAAGATAAAATTAAAGAACTACTTATTTTAACATATTCGGAGGCATATCAAAGACAGTCACAGTTGACTAAGGAAAAGGATCCTGTGAGTTGGTTATTGAAGCGATGTGACACTCTGGCAGAATCAAAAATGGACGTGACAAAAGAAATGCTGGAAGCTTCTTATGCAGAAGAAAAAATGCAGTCAAAAGAAGCAAAGAAAGAAAATTGGTCAAAGTTGGATACGACTTCTGTGCTGCTTGAAATTGAGGAGTTGTTGGGGATTGATGAAGAGCATGAACCAGCAGAAAGTAAGGGTGTCAAACATACTCTTTTTCAAATTTTGTTTGCGTTATCCTTGTTTGGTATTGCAGTTGTGATAATATTAAACGGCGGAATGAAGATTAAGGCTAAGGTCGACCATATTTCGCGTTCTGTTGCAGAACCTCTTCAGGGAGACGACTTCGTGAGTTCTGCTACCGGTGCTGATGAAAATTACACATATGCCGCATATGTTCAACTAGGGGATGAAGTGGTATATTTGTCGGAAAACGGTCACGTTTTATATACACTTCCGATCGAGGAAAGTGATCTGACCTGTATAAAAAAGATGAATCCAGAGATTCAGAAGCAGGAAGGGTGGACATATTATCTCCCATGTCAGGAACGAGATGATACGCAGTTGGCGAATGTGTCTCCTTCTTATAATCATGTTCTATATCGTATGAATCCAGAAGGAAAACAGATTGAAATTATTGCAAGAGAAGTTGATAATTATACATTTTGGGAAGATTATATTTATGTTTCTCAATTTGGTCATGTAAAACGAATTGAATCTGATCAGATTTTTCCAAAGGAGACACCGGGTATTTACGTCAGGGAAATGAATGAAGAACTTTATTTGTATGACAGCCTTGGTCGTACCTTAAAAACCGATGCAGATGGAAGTATTACCGTGGAAGATAGTATTTTAACGTTGTCTTCGGACAAGGTTCTGGATGTGCATCCGGCGCCAAGAAAGAAAGGGCAGACGACTTATTTGCTGAAGGAAACGGAAGATGGATCAGCTATTTTTAAGAGCAGAAACGGTAGGGAAGAGCTTTTTGATACAAATGGGAAAAGTGTCGATAGCTTTTGCATTGTAGGTGATTGGATTTATTATAGTACTTATACGGAAAATCAGAAATCCGAATCCAATTACAGCGATATTTATAAAAAGTCAATTACGGTGGCTAGTGAATCAGAGCAGTTCGTAAATCAAATTGCAGGCAGAATATATCAAATGCATTATTCAAAAAGTCATAGTCAGATTTATGCGGATTATGTACCGGAGAGCTGGAAAAATAATTATGGTGTGATTGCTGTAATTTCGTTGGATGGTCAGATTAGTTATCTGGATGATGGAGGATTGCGTGATAGTGTGGAAACGACAGGTAATGATTGGCTCAGATTCGTTATGGTTCAGGATGATAAGGTCTATTGTTATTGGGAAGATTGTTTTTGGAAGGAAAATGAGATGCCGAAAGCAATGTGGAGAAAAGTTCTGATCATATCAGATGATAAGAAAATTCCTCTGGAGAAGTAAGATCCAGGGGAATTTTTTTATATATGCGTATATAAGGCAAAATGAAGAAAGAAGATTGTTTTGTATGTAAATAGGGTTATTCGTCGAATTCTGCAATGACATAAAAGCCGCGGTCATTTTCACGGATATCTTTGATAATACCTTCACGGGATTTCAGACGATCTCGTGATTTATAGCATCCCGACATGGCAACAGCCGGTTCGATGATATAGCTGTAGTTTACACCCTCTCGTTCGATTACTTCCACTTTGTCACCAACTTTTACAAGTCCCTGCCGTTCCATTTTAAATTCCATTTCACGCAATGTAATCAGCTCCTTTCAAAGCCATTATAATGAAAATCAGATAGGATGTAAAGATTTACGGACAGACAGTTCTATGCTAAAATGATGGAGCAATCGACTTTACTATTTAGAATGCCCGCGGCATCGGGTAAGAAATTTCAGAAAAAGAGACAGGCGTATGGACAAAAAAGAATTGTTGCTGACAAAATTAATGGAATATAGCAAGTCGGATTTTTATCCGATGCATATGCCAGGACATAAAAGAAATATAAAAAATTCCGTGTTGGATGATTTTCCGAATCCTTTCTCGATTGATATTACAGAAATTGAAGGATTTGATAATCTGCATCATCCGGAGAAAATTTTAAAGGATTCTATGGAATGGGCAGCTGGTGTGTATGGAGCAGATAAGTCTTATTATCTTGTAAACGGAAGCAGCTGCGGAGTTTTGAGTGCAATAAGTGCTGTAACCCGAAATGGCGGGAGAATTTTGGTCAGCCGTAATTGCCACAAATCGGTATATCATGGAGTTATCCTCAAACAATTGAAGGCAGACTATGTTTATCCACAAATTATGGAACGATTGGGGATTCAAGGTGGAATTTTGCCAGAGGATGTGGAAAAAATGCTAAAAATTCATCCGGAGACAGAAGCAGTTCTGATTGTATCTCCAACTTATGATGGCGTAGTTTCTGATATTGAAAAAATTGCAGACATTGTTCATAGGTTTGAGATTCCTTTAATTGTGGATGAAGCGCATGGAGCACATTTTTCGTTTGGAGGTCCTAATTTTCCGGTTTCAGCATTGAGATGTGGAGCAGATATTGTGATTCAGAGCCTTCATAAAACATTACCATCTTTGACGCAGACAGCGATTCTTCATGTAAATAAAGGAATTGTAAATATAGAAAAACTGGAATATTATCTGCAGATGTATCAGAGCAGCAGTCCGTCTTATGTGTTTATGGCTGCTATGGAGAAGTGTGTGTGTGTGATGGAAAAACATGGATATGAGTATCTTATGGATTTAAAAATAAATCTGAATGAATTTCGGCAAAAAATGAACAAACTTCGGTGTTTGCGGATTCTCGGATGTGAAAAAGGAAAATATGGTGTGTTTGATCTGGATCCAGCTAAGATCATAATTTCCTGCAAAGGATGTCAGACGGCAGACAGTCAGGAAAAAATAAACGGAAGTATTTTGTCTGATATTCTTCGAAATCGATATCATATCGAGATGGAGATGAGCGGTGCGGATTATGTGACAGCTATTGCCAGTTGTTTTGATACGAAGGAGGGGCTTGAACGGCTTTGCAAGGCGATTTTAGAGATTGATCAGGAATTGCTTCGCATAGATGAAAAAAATGCCCAGAAAATGGTTTGTGGATGGAACAAACCGGAGATTCGAATGAACATGTCCAGTGCGATGGAGTCGGAGTGTGAAATATTATCTTTACAGAACTGTGAGGGAAGGACGTCTGCGGAATTTATTTATTTGTATCCTCCGGGAATCCCGATTGTGGCACCTGGTGAGGCGGTGACAAAAGATATGATTGAGCGTGTGTTGGAATATAAGAAGATGAATCTTCCTGTTCAGGGAATGGCTGATAAGTCGGCAGAGTATCTTCGGGTGATCAGTGAGGAATGAGGATGGGAAAAATATTTTATCTGATGGGAAAAAGTGCATCGGGAAAGGATACGATTTATAAAATGATTCGGAAGGCATGTCCGTGTTTAAAAACGATCATACTTTATACGACAAGACCGATGCGGGATGGTGAAACAGATGGTGTGGAGTATCATTTTACGTCAGAATCAGTTTTAAATGCTTTCAGAGATACAGGAAAATTGATTGAGATACGGACTTATCAGACGGTTTATGGTCCGTGGAGTTATGCAACGGTAGATGATGGAAATGTGGATCTGGATCATGAGAATTATCTGATGATCGGGACATTGGAATCCTATCAAAAGCTTCGGAACTATTTCGGTAAATCAGCAATGGAGCCGATTTATATTACGGTGGATGATGGAGTGAGACTGGAGCGTGCTCTGGTACGGGAACGTATGCAGAAAGAACCAAAGTATGAGGAACTTTGCAGACGTTTTCTGGCAGATCAGATAGATTTTTCGGAGGATAATCTGAAAGCATGCGGAATAGAAAAGGCGTATCAAAATGAGAACCTGGATGTCTGCGTGGAGAAGATTCTGGAGAATATTCGAAACTATACAGATGAATAAAGTTATGGTATAATTGATAAATAGCTATATGCAGAAAGGAGCCGGTTATGTTAAGTTTTCAGGATATTGTCGGACATGAACAGATTAAAGATCATTTTCAGAAGGCAATTGAGAATCATAAGGTTTCCCATGCGTATATTCTGACAGGGGAAGCCGGGATGGGAAGAAAGTCTTTGGCACATGCATTTGCACTGGCATTGCTTTGTGAAAAGGGGAAGACAGAGCCATGCATGGAATGTCATGCATGTAAGCAGGTTCTAAGCGGCAATCACCCGGATTTGATCCATGTGACTCACGAAAAGCTGAACAGCATTGGTGTGGATGACATCCGTGAGCAGATCAATGATACGATTATGATTCGCCCTTACAGCAGTTATTATAAGATTTATATTGTAGATGAGGCGGAAAAGATGACGCCTCAGGCACAGAATGCACTTTTAAAAACCATTGAGGAGCCGCCTTCTTATGCGATCATTATTTTGCTGACGACCAATCAGGAGGCATTTTTGCCGACCATTTTGTCACGCTGTGTGCAGTTAAAATTGAAGCCCCTTCGGGATTTTGTTGTGAAGAGTTATTTGACAGAAGCACTGCATGTGCCGGAAGCAGATGCGGATGTGTATGCGGCATTTGCACGAGGCAATCTTGGCAAGGCAATTTCTCTGGTTTCCTCTGAAGAGTTTAAATTGATGCATGAAGAAGTATTGCGGCTTTTAAAATCAATCCGCAAGATGGATATTTCAGAACTTTTGGAATATATTCGAAAGCTGAAAGAAGAGAATCTGGATATTTATGAATGTCTGGATTTTATGCAGATGTGGTATCGGGATGTGCTGCTTTATAAGGTGACGAAAGATATGAATCTGCTGATTTTTAAGGATGAATATCATGCGATTAATGAAATCAGCATGAACAGCAGCTATGATAATCTGGAACGGGTTCTGGAGGCAATTGATAAGGCGAGGGTTCGTCTGGATGCCAATGTAAATATGGAACTGGCAATGGAACTGATGCTGATGGTTATGAAGGAAAAATAGGACCGGTATCGAAAAGGAGACAGTAATTTCATGATAAAAGTAATTGGAGTTCGGTTTCGCAATGCGGGAAAGATTTACTATTTTTCTCCAGGCAAACTGGAAATTAAAAATGGAGATCATGTGATCGTAGAAACAGCAAGGGGTGTAGAATACGGTCATGTGGTACTCGGAAACCGCGAAGTGGAGGACAGTAAGGTAGTTCAGCCTTTGAAGTCTGTCATTCGTATGGTGACAAAGGAGGATGAAATCCGGGAACAGAACAATCGGAAAAAAGAAAAAGATGCATTTCAGATCTGCCTGGAAAAAATCCGTAAACACAATCTGGAAATGAAACTGATTGATGTGGAATACACATTTGATAATAATAAGATTTTATTTTACTTTACTGCTGATGGAAGAATTGACTTCCGTGAACTGGTAAAAGATCTGGCTTCTGTATTTAAGACCAGAATCGAGCTGCGCCAGGTAGGGGTTCGCGATGAGACAAAAATCGTTGGAGGTATTGGCATTTGCGGACGCACGCTTTGCTGCCATTCTTATTTATCTGAATTTATTCCGGTTTCTATTAAGATGGCGAAGGAACAGAATCTTTCTCTGAATCCTACCAAGATTTCTGGTGTATGCGGGCGTTTGATGTGCTGTTTGAAAAATGAGGAAGAAACTTATGAGTATCTGAACAGCAAACTCCCGGGTGTTGGTGATTATGTAACGACAGATGATGGTCTGAAAGGTGAAGTACATAGTGTAAATGTGCTGCGCCAAACAGTAAAAGTTATCGTTATCGTGGATAAGGATGAGAAAGAAATTCGTGAATACAAGGTAAATCAGCTGAAATTCAAACCGAGACGCAAAAAAGGAAAAATTGACGTGGAGGATGCGGAACTTAAAAAGCTGGAGGCGTTGGAAAAGAAGGAAGGAAAATCGAAGCTGAATGAATAATCGGGAGATATCAGAGTGCAGAGAAGACGAACGGATTGATGATCTTCAGAGAAATGGTTATCGGATCATTCAGAAGAAAAAAGGGTTCTGTTTTGGCATGGATGCCGTGCTGCTTTCCGGATTTGCTCGTGTAAAAGAAGGAGAAGTCGCTGTTGATCTGGGAACCGGAACCGGTATTATTCCGATTTTGTTGGAAGCAAAGACGGAAGGCAGACATTTTACCGGTCTGGAGATTCAGGAAGAAGTAGCTGAAATGGCATCAAGAAGCGTGATGCTGAATCATCTTCAGGATCGTGTTGCGATTGTCTGCGGCGATATTAAGGAAGCCAGCCAGTTGTTTGGCAAGGCTTCTTTTGACGTAGTGACATCCAATCCACCTTATATGAATGATCAGCATGGATTGAAAAATCCGCAGGAAATTAAGGCAATTTCGCGGCATGAGGTACTTTGCACCCTGGATGATGTGTGCAGAGAAGCAGCAGCTCTTCTCAAACCGGGCGGCAGGTTTTATATGGTACACAGACCCCATCGACTGGCGGAGATTATTTCAGCGCTCAAGAAATATAAACTGGAGCCGAAACGCATGAAACTGGTTCATCCGTTTATTGATAAAGATGCCAATATGGTTCTGATTGAATCGGTGAGAGGCGGCAGATCGATGATGAAAGTAGAGGCGCCTATTATTGTATATAAAGACCCCGGGATTTATACGGATGAGATTTATACGATTTATGGATATTAGAGGTTAAAGTTATGGCAGAAGAAAGTTGCAAAAAAGTCGGTAAGCTATATCTTTGCGCGACACCGATCGGCAATCTGGATGACATTACACTGCGGGTTTTGAATACGCTGAAAGAAGTGGATCTGATCGCAGCGGAGGATACCAGGCACAGTATTAAACTTTTAAATCATTTTGATATTAAGACTCCTATGACCAGTTATCATGAGTACAATAAGATTGATAAAGCACGGTATCTGGTGGGGCAGATGCAGCAAGGATTGAATATTGCTCTGGTGACGGATGCAGGAACTCCGGGGATTTCTGACCCGGGAGAAGAACTGGTGAAGCAGTGTTATGAAGCTGGTGTGGAGGTGACTTCACTGCCTGGTCCTGCGGCTTGTGTGACAGCTTTAACGTTATCTGGACTTTCTACCAGAAGATTTTGTTTTGAGGCATTTTTGCCGGCAGACAAGAAAGAACGTCATTGGATTCTGGAGGAATTAAAGGATGAGACAAGGACCATCATTGTTTACGAAGCACCACATCATTTGGTGAGTACGCTTACGGAACTTTCGGAAACGCTTGGCAGGCATCGAAGAATTACGATTTGTCGGGAGTTGACTAAGAAGTATGAGGAAGCATACAGGACGACGTTTGCAGATGCATTGGAACACTATGAAGCGGAAGAACCAAAAGGAGAATGTGTGATCGTGATTGAGGGGCGTTCCATTCAGGAGATGAAGCAGGAACAGCAGAAATCCTGGGATGAAATGACGATCGGGGAACATATGGAGGTTTATCTTTCTCAGGGAATCGACAGGAAAGATGCGATGAAACTGGTGGCGAAGGATCGTGGAATCAGTAAGAGAGATGTCTATCAGAAATTGCTGGAAAGTGAATAGATCAACGATAGAAAGAAGATGCTGCCTTGCGCGAGTTAAGGCAGCATTAGTTTTTTATATACTTTTTTTATATTGCAGACAGAAAAAATGGAAAAAAATGGTTGTAAATTTCAAAATAATATTTGTTGAATCACTTTTCTTTTAATTATAATTATGGTAATATGATAGCAATTATGGAATGAAATGAGAGACGTTTATATGCTTGACTGGATAATAGGCATGGTAAGCTTTTTATTATTTTTCCTGTATGACTGGAATCGGATTTTCTGGAAGAAAACCTGGATGCGGTCTTTTTTTGCTATAGGCAATGTACTTCTTGCAGTGATAGGAATGCGTATGATTTGCAGAGCACTTCGAATCGTTAGTGCATTTGGTGTTTTCTGGCTGGTGCTAAGTGCATGCTTTCTGACATTGCTCATTTATACTCTATTTTTTGCTCTTCCATTTGAAAGTACATATTGTCGAGATGCGGACAATCATCCGGTGTGTCGGACGGGATTGTACGGCTTGTGTCGTCATCCTGGAATCTGGTGGTTTTTCGGATTGTTTGCGGGGCTTGGAATGGCAGCAGGCGGCGGTGAGCAGCTTTGGCTGGGACTTACGTTGTCTGCGATGAATTTGTTTTATGCCTGGTATCAGGATCGATGGATATTTGAGGAAGAATTTTCGGATTACGAGGATTACAGAAGAGAAGTTCCCTTTCTGTTGCCGAAGTTATTGAAAAGGCGGTGATGGCACATGACATTTGAGGATAAACTTGCGAATCAGGAATACGATCGAATATGGCAGGAATACTGTGGATTTTTGGATTTAAGTATGGAATCGTATATGAAGATTCAGAAGCGTCTTCTGGAAGAACAGATGAAACTCTGGTGCCATAGCCCTCTGGGACAAAAGATTTTAAAGGGAAAGAATCCTCAGACAATTGAGGAATTCAGAAGTCAGGTTCCGCTTACGACTTATGAAGATTATGCAGATGTTCTGCTGTTGAAGAAAGAGGAAATGCTTCCGGATAAAGCAATCGTTTGGATTCAGACGACATGGGAAGGCGGCAAGCATCCGATCAAGCTGGCACCGTATACGAATGGTATGATCAAGACTTTTCGGAACAATATTTTGAGCTGCCTGATCATGTCTACCAGCAATGGACGGGGAAATTTTGATGTGGAAATCGGTGATAAATTCTTGTATGGACTGGCACCGCTTCCATATGTGACAGGATTAATTCCTTTGGGACTTTCTGCTGAATTTCGTATGGAATTTCTGCCGCCTGTAGATGAAGCAATCAATATGACATTTTCTGAGCGCAACAAAAAAGGATTTAAGCTGGGACTGAAAAAGGGCATTGATTTTTTCTTTGGAATGGGAAGTGTGGCATATTATGTCAGTAAGAGTGTTTCCAGTCTTTCTGACAGCAAAAAAGGAGGAAGTTCCTGGAAAAAACTGTTTTCCATGCAGCCATCTATGATCATAAAGTATCTTCAGGCAAAGAAAAAATGTAAAGAAGAAAACAGAGATTTGATGCCGAAGGATTTGTTTCATTTAAAAGGATTTCTTTCAGCGGGAACAGATAATCGATGTTATAAAGATGATCTGGAGGAACTTTGGGGAATTCGTCCTTTGGAAGTATTTGCGGGCACGGAACCGAGTTTTGTGGGTACGGAAAACTGGAGCCGCAACGGCCTTTATTTTTTTCCGGATGCGGGATTTTATGAATTCATTCCGGAAGAAGAAATGTATCGAAGCCTGGATGATCCAACCTATGAGCCGCACACGATCTGTATGGATGAGGTGCTGCCAGGGGAAATTTATGAGATTGTTTTGACGATATTTAAAGGTGGTGCTTTTGCAAGATATAGAGTCGGTGATATGTATCGCTGTCTGGCAACATCCTGCCGCGAAGATAATACAAAACTTCCGAGATTTGAATATATAGACCGTGTGCCGGATATCATCGATATTGCTGGATTTACAAGAATTTCAGAAAATTCAGTAAGAAATGTCATTGAGCTTTCCGGTCTGGATGTTGAGGACTGGGTGGCATTGAAAGAATTTACACAGGATAAAGGAAGACCATATCTTCACCTGTATGTAGAACTTTCCAGCGGCATGGTTGTAAACCGGGCAGTAAGCCGGGAAATTTTAAAAGATCATCTGACGATTTATTTTAAATATGTGGATCAGGATTATAATGATCTGAAAAGAATTCTTGGCATGGATCCGCTTCAGGTTACGATCTTAAAATGCGGCACTTTTTCTGCATATGAGGCACAATGCGGTAAGAAGTTGAGACATATCAATCCTTCTGCTCATGACGTGCAGGAATTGGTAAAAATGCAGGAAGTACAGGATATTTATAGGAGATTCTAAGTAACATGGGAAGCTATGTGTTTATTTCAATTACAGCTTTATATTTTTATACGTTTCTCCTGCTGGCCTTTCTGTCGGCGAAGAAATCAAAGCTGATACGAGATTTCATTCATGTGTTGTGTGTGCTGATTTTGTGGACAGGCGGTTCACTTTTTATGAGACTTCAGACCTGGCCGAGTTATGAATTCTGGTATCACATTTCATTGGCAGGTATTGGTCTGGTGCCGTGTGCATTTTTTTGTTTTATCCGTGATTTCTGCGGATATCCGGTAAAAAATTTACATAAATTATGTTGGATTCTGATTGGTCTGGTTCTTATCTATAATGCATTTACCGGACAGATCATTGCCCCTCCGATGATTGTGGAGAATAGAGAAAATAGTTCATTTGTTTATCATATGACATGGCATGTCCTAATTCTTTACGGATTATGTCTGGCGGTCATTATTCATTCTGCAGTCATCATCTGGATCAGCCGTAAGACAGCCGGAATCAAGGCTAAGGTAGAACCGCTGCTGTTTGGCATTTTTCTGATGTATGCAGGAAATCTGGCAATTCCGATATTTAAGGGATTTCCAGTGGATATTCTTTCCGGTATTTTTAATGCGATCATCATGTTTTATACTTTGTATTCCAGACATTTATTCCGTATGACTTTATTGGTGTCCCGCGGAAATTGTTATATTATTGCGATGGCAGTCAGTGCGGTGGCATTTTATAATGTTGCGCAAAGGCTGGAAGAAATCATCAGGAGCACAATTCCGATGCTGGCACGATTCAGCGTGATGATTGTAGCAATGATTATGATGATGATCACGTTTATCATCTATGGAATTACAAAAGGATTCTTTGACCGGTTATTCATCAAAGATGAGATCAGTCAGACGGAACGGCTGGCGGAATATACGACAATGGTTTCTAAATCCCTGCGTTTAAATGAAATTCTGCAGGAATTAGTATCTGTCATTTCCGACACACTTCATACAAAGAGGATTTATGTTTGTATTGAAGATTCGGATGGCAATTATCCGGCAGTATACAGCAACAGCCCTCTGGATAACCGAAATTTCAAACTGAGTGCGACAGCACCTTTAACAGAATGGATGAGAAGTCATAATAATTGTCTTCTTCTTAGAGATTTTAAGAGAACTGTGGAATACAAATCCATGTGGGAATCAGAAAAAGAGCAGCTTGCGATTTTAAAGGCGGAATGTTTTTTGCCGCTGAAAGATGGAGATGATCTGGTCGGCATGGTACTCCTGGGACGCAAAGAAAATAAGCGAAAAGTGAAGAAGGAATATACAGAACAGGATATCATGTTTCTGAATTCGATTGAGTCAGTCAGTTCTATTGCCGTTAAAAATTCCCGTCTTTATGAGAAAGCTTATGAAGAGGCGCGTACTGATGAATTAACGGGACTTTTGAATCGTAAGTATTTTTATGAGATTTTAGATGAGTGTTATGAGAAATGTAAGACCACTTCGCTGGCACTTGTTATTTTCAATGTAGATGATTTTAAACTTTACAATCAGCTTTATGGCAATAAGGAAGGCGATCATGCATTGATTCATATTGCTCATATTATTCGGGGAACTGTAGGGGATAATGGTTACTGCTCCCGCTACACGGGAAAAGAATTTGCGGTAATTCTTCCGAATTTTGATATTTATTCCGCACAGAACCTGGCTGAAAATATTTCTCGTCAGATTCAGGCAATCAATAAGGCAAATGATGAGATATACTTAAAACAGCTGACAGTCAGCTGTGGGATCTGTGCGATTCCATATGCGGCATCTTCCGTAAATGAGCTGATATCCAATGCAGATCGGGCAGTTTATAATGTGAAACGTTCCGGAAAGAACGGCATCCGTGTATATTCTGACGGTGTGATCGGAGTGAGAGATACCAGTATCCCGTCAGAGAAAAAGCATAAAAGTATGTACTCTGAATATGCGCCGACTATCTATGCACTGACGGCGGCAATCGATGCAAAAGATCATTATACATTTCAGCATTCCAAAAACGTGGCTTATTATGCTGAAGCATTGGCAGATGCGCTGCACATCAGCCAAGAGTATAAGGAGATTATAAAAGAGGCGGCTCTGCTGCATGATATCGGAAAAATTGGTATCTCGGAAAACATCCTGAATAAAGACGGAAAACTGACCGATGAAGAGTATGAATCCATGAAACGTCATGTGGAGGCATCTGTGGAAATTATCCGTCATCTTCCTTCCATGGATTATGTGGTTCCTGCAGTAATCGGACATCATGAGCGTTATGATGGACGTGGGTATCCACGCCGGATCGCAGGGAAAGATATCCCGCTTTCTGCTCGTATTTTATGTGTGGCAGACGCGTTTGATGCCATTGTTTCAAAGAGAAGTTATAAACCAGGAATGTCAGTTGAATTTGCTATTCAAGAGTTGGAAAAGGGTGCCGGAAGCCAGTTTGATCCGGAGTTGGTTCCAGTTTTTATTGATTTGATCGAAAGCGGCAAGATAAATCCTGTGATGAAAAATGTATAGATAAGTGATTATTATAAGAACGCGTTTTGTCGAAAAATACTGCTTGACAAAACGCGTTCTATTGTATACAATATTGATAAATACTTTGAATCTCAAACCATTTTAAATTCAAAGAAAAAAATTTAGGAAAGCAAAAATAATGACAAGCAAGATTATTGGAACCGGTTCTTATGTACCGGAGCAGGTTGTGACGAACGATGACCTGGCAAACATAGTAGACACCAATGATGAGTGGATTCGGACAAGAACCGGTATCGGTCAGAGACGAATCGCACAAACGGAGGGAACCAGTCATATGGCAGCCGAGGCAGCCAGACGTGCTTTGGACCAGGCAGGTATGGACGCAGAAAAGTTGGATATGATTCTGGTAGCAACATCTTCTCCGGATAATTGTTTTCCGGCATGTGCCTGTGAAGTGCAGGCAGTTCTGGGTGCGGCAAAGGCGGTTGCTTATGATTTAAGTGCGGCATGTTCTGGTTTTATCTTCGCACTGAATACCGTACAGGCTTTTATCCAGGCAGGCATTTATAGAAATGCTTTGGTAGTTGGTGTGGATTGTTTGAGCAAGCTTACTGACTGGACAGACCGAGGAACCTGTGTGCTGTTTGGAGATGGAGCAGGTGCTGCCGTAGTTCAGGCAGAGGATTCAGGAATGATTCATATGGTTATGGGCTCGGATGGAACAAGAGGTTCCGTATTGAGCTGTACTGCCCGTACTCCTGGGAATTTCTTAAATGGAAAGGTACCGGAGCTTGGATATATGTACATGAATGGTCAGGAAGTATTTAAGTTTGCTGTGAAGAAGGTACCGGAGTGTACCATGCAGGTTCTGGAAGAATCCGGATATACATTGGATGATGTAAAATATTTTGTCCTGCATCAGGCAAATTACCGCATTGTGGAGTCAGTTGCGAAGCGGTTGAAACAGCCGTTAGACAAATTCCCGATGAACATGGAGCGATATGGCAATACGTCAGGTGCCAGTATTCCGCTTCTGTTAGATGAACTGAACCGGGAGGGAAGGCTGCAGCACGGCGATAAAATTGTGCTGGCAGGATTTGGCGCAGGACTTACCTGGGGCGCTGTATTACTTGAGTGGTAGTTCAGACTGGCAGAATCATTCTGTAGTCTTTATGAAAAAAGAAATATTATTTTGAAGGAGATTATGATTATGTTAGAGAAAATGAAAGAACTTATTGCAGATCAGTTAAGCATGGAGGCAGATGAAATTACCGAGGCTTCTTCTTTTAAAGAAGATCTGGGTGCAGATTCCCTGGACCTGTTCGAACTGGTAATGGCTCTGGAAGATGAGTACTCTGTTGAAATCCCATCAGAGGATCTGGAGAATCTGCTTACGGTTGGCGATGTTATGAATTACCTGAAAAATAAAGGTGTAGAGGCGTAAGCCCTGCACCTTCCTTTCAAATTTGGAGGAATATTTTTTATGAAGACAAGAATTACAGAACTGCTGGGAATTGAGCATCCGATTATTCAGGGTGGTATGGCTTGGGTGGCTGAGAGTCATCTGGCAGCAGCTGTTTCCGAGGCTGGCGGTCTGGGACTGATCGGCGGCGCGAATGCACCTGGAGAGGTGGTTCGCACTTATATCCGTGAAGTAAAATCCATGACGAATAAGCCATTCGGCGTAAATGTTATGTTGATGAGTCCGTATGCGGATGAGGTAGCAAAAGTTGTTGTTGATGAAGGTGTAAAAGTTGTTACCACCGGCGCAGGCAATCCGGAAAAATACATGAAAATGTGGAAGGAAGCCGGTATTAAGGTCATTCCGGTTGTCGCTTCTGTCGCTTTGGCAAAAATGATGGAGCGCTGTGGTGCAGATGCAGTGGTTGCAGAGGGAACGGAGTCCGGCGGACATATCGGTGAAGCAACGACGATCACTCTGGTTCCGCAGGTAGTGGATGCAGTCAGCATCCCGGTTATTGCAGCAGGTGGTATTGGTGACGGACGCGGTATTGCAGCAGCATTTATGTTGGGTGCTGAGGCAGTTCAGATGGGAACTCGTTTTCTGGTAGCAAAAGAGTGTGTTGTACATCAGAATTATAAAGACCGTGTTTTAAAAGCAAAAGATATCGATTCTGAAGTTACGGGAAGAACACATGGACATCCCGTTCGCTGTCTGAGAAATCAGATGACCCGAGAATATGTAAAACTGGAAAAAGAAGGAAAGTCCTTTGAAGAACTGGAGTATCTGACTCTTGGAACCCTGCGCAAAGCGGTGCAGGAAGGTGATGTAAAGCATGGCACGGTAATGGCAGGACAGATTGCCGGTATGGTAAGCAAAGAACAGACCTGTCAGGAAATGATTGATGAAATGATGGAGCAGGCAGCAAAATTGCTTGGAAGAGAATAGATTTATAAGGAGTAAAGTGATGAGTAAGATCGCATTTATTTACCCGGGACAGGGTGCGCAGGTATGCGGAATGGGACAGGAATTTTATGAGCAGACAGAGATTGGAAAGCAGGTATTTGATCTGGCATCCGAGCTTTTAGGATTTTCTGTTCCGGAATTGTGTTTTACCCCGAATGACCGGTTGGATATTACGGAATATACACAGGCGGCAATGGTAACAACCAGCATTGCTATGACAAAAGTTCTGGAGAGCAGAGGTGTGAAGCCGGATGTTGCTGCGGGTCTGAGTCTGGGTGAATATTGCGCGCTTTACGCTGCAGGTGTGATGAGCGAAGCAGATGCGATTACAACCGTAAGACAGAGAGGAATTTTGATGCAGAGTGAAGTTCCGGTGGGTCAAGGTGCGATGGCAGCAGTTCTGGCAATGGATGCGGCATCGATTGAAGCAGTGATTGCGGACATTGAGGGTGTGCAGATTGCAAATTATAACTGTCCGGGACAGATTGTTATTTCCGGTAAAAAAGAGGCAGTGGAGACGGCATGCGGGAAGCTGAGAGAGGCAGGTGCAAAGCGCTGCATTATGTTGAATGTAAGCGGACCGTTCCATTCCAAAATGCTGATTGGTGCCGGTGAGAAACTTGGCAAAGTACTGGAGCATGTGGAAGTACATGAACCGGTCATTCCGTATGTGGCAAATGTAACTGCTGCATATGTGAAGGATGCGGCAGAGGTAAAGCCGCTTCTTGAGAAGCAGGTTTCTTCTTCTGTAAGATGGCAGCAGAGTGTAGAAACCATGCTGGCAGACGGAGTGGATACCTTTATTGAAATCGGACCTGGAAAAACTCTGGCCGGTTTTATGAAAAAGATTAATCGGACCGTAAAGGTTATGAATATAGAGAAGCTGGAAGATGTGGACCGTGTAGTGGAGGAATTAGGATGTTAAATGATAAAATTGCAGTAGTAACCGGAGCCAGCCGTGGTATCGGTCGTGAGATCGCGCTGACTCTGGCAGCGAAAGGCGCAACCGTGATTGTCAATTACAACGGTTCCGCAGCGAAGGCAGACGAAGTTGTGAGTGAGATTCAGGCAGCAGGCGGCAAGGCAGAAGCAGTTCAGTGCAACGTTTCTGATTTTGAAAAAGCAGCTGAACTGATGACTTATGTAGTAAAACAGTATGGTCGTGTGGATATCCTGGTAAATAATGCAGGAATTACCCGCGACAATCTTCTGATGAAAATGAGCGAGGAAGATTTTGATGCGGTGATCAGCACCAATTTAAAAGGTGCCTTCAATTGCACCAAGCATATTTCCCGTCAGATGTTAAAGCAGAAATCCGGAAGAATTATCAACATTTCATCTGTTTCCGGCGTTTTGGGAAATGCAGGTCAGGCAAACTACTGTGCGTCTAAGGCAGGTGTGATCGGTCTGACAAAAGCAGTAGCACGTGAATTGGCAAGCAGAGGAGTTACCTGTAATGCAGTCGCTCCGGGATTTATCGATACCGAGATGACGGCTGTATTGTCGGACAGTGTGAAAGCGGCAGCGACTGAACAGATTCCGATGAAGCATTTTGGAAGCACAAAGGATATTGCAAATACAGTGGCATTTTTGGCATCCGATGAGGCTGGCTATATTACCGGTCAGGTTATCAGTGTAGATGGCGGAATGGCGATGTAATGGATGAAAAGGAGATAGAATGATGAGCAGACGAGTGGTTGTAACCGGTATGGGTGCGATTACCCCAATCGGCAACAGTGTAGAAGAATTCTGGAACGGACTGAAAAACAAAACCGTTGGTATTGGACCGATCACATATTTTGATACAACAGATTATAAGGCAAAACTGGCAGCAGAAGTAAAAAATTTTAACGCAAAAGATTATATGGATCCGAAAGCAGCAAAACGTATGGAACCATTCTGCCAGTTCGCAGTAGCTGCTTCCAAAGAAGCAGTAGCAGATGCAGGTCTGGATATGAGTAAGGAAGATCCTTTCCGTGTAGGTGTGAGCATTGGTTCCGGTATCGGAAGTCTGCAGACAGTAGAGAGAGAATATACCAAGCTGACACAAAAAGGACCTTCTCGTGTGAATCCGCTGATGGTGCCGCTGATGATCAGCAATATGGCAGCAGGTAATGTTTCTATTCAGTTTGGTATGAAAGGAAAATGTATCAATGTAGTAACTGCATGTGCAACAGGTACAAACAGCATTGGTGAAGCATTCCGTACCATTCAGTATGGGGATGCAGATGTCATGCTGGCCGGCGGTACTGAGAGCTGTATTTGCCCGATCGGTGTAGCGGGATTTGCTTCTTTGACAGCTTTGTGCACTTCGGATGATCCGATGCGTGCATCAATTCCGTTTGACGTTGACAGAAGCGGCTTTGTTATGGGTGAAGGTGCAGGTGTCGTAGTTTTGGAATCTCTGGAGCATGCACAGGCAAGAGGTGCAAAGATTTATGCAGAAATCTGCGGATACGGTTCAACCGGTGATGCTTACCATATCACTTCTCCGGCAGAAGATGGAAGCGGCGCTGCCAAGGCAATGGAAATGGCAATTAAGGATGCCGGTATGAAACCGGAAGATGTTGATTATATCAATGCACATGGAACCAGTACACATCATAATGATCTGTTTGAAACAAAGGCAATCAAGATGGTTCTGGGCGACCATGCATACAAGATCAAAGTAAACTCCACCAAGTCTATGATTGGTCATCTTCTGGGTGCAGCAGGCGGTGTGGAATTTATCACTTGTGTGAAATCCATCCAGGAAGGATTTGTACATGCGACTGCAGGTCTGGAAAATCAGGATCCGGAATGTGATCTGGATTACTGCAAGGGTGAAGGTACTGCAATGGATGTCAACGTTGCACTTTCTAATTCCTTGGGATTTGGCGGACACAATGCGACACTTCTGGTAAAGAAATTTGCAGAGTAAGGAGATACGAACATGAATATTGAAGAAATCGTAACCTTGATTGAAGCAGTATCTCAGAACGGATTGACTAGTCTGGAACTGGAAGAAGGAAATTTAAAACTGAGTCTGAAAAAGAAACCGGAGCAGCAGATTGTGACGGTGGCAGCACCAGTTGATATGAGTGTAAACACAGCCGGAAGCAATATGGCAAATAAAGCTGCAGGAAGCGTTGCAGTAAATATTGGAAACAGCACGGAATCTACTCAGATGCACATGATTTCAGGCGGAAATGCAGCGATTGATTCTGATAAGGTTGTATCCTCTCCTCTGGTTGGCACGTTCTACAGTTCACCGTCACCGGATGCAGAGCCATTTGTAAAAGTCGGTGATCAGGTAAAGAAAGGTCAGGTTCTGGGTATCATCGAGGCGATGAAGCTGATGAATGAAATCGAGAGTGAATGTGATGGAATTGTGGATGCAATTCTGATTGATAATGAGGAAGTTGTTGAGTACGGACAGCCATTGTTCCGCATTCGGTAAAGTGGTCTGAGTGACCGGTATAAAGGAGAGAATCATGAAGTTAGGCATTAAAGAAATTCAGGAAATCATTCCGCACAGACATCCGTTTTTGTTGATTGACTGTATTGAAGAACTGGAACCGGGCGTTCGTGCCGTTGGATATAAATCCATTACTTATAATGAGCCGCAGTTTGCAGGTCATTTTCCGCAGGAGCCGGTAATGCCGGGTGTACTGATGATAGAGGCATTGGCGCAGACAGGTGCTGTTGCAATCTTGAGTGTAGAGGGAAATAAGGGAAAAACCGCTTATTTTGGTGCAATCAATAATGCAAAATTTAAACAGAAAGTGGTTCCGGGTGACCGCCTGAAACTGGAATGTGAGATTATTAAGCAGAAAGGACCGGTTGGTATCGGCAAGGCAGTTGCGACCAATCAGGACGGCAAGGTAGCTGTATCTGCGGAACTTACTTTTATGATCGGATGATAGGGACGAAGTATAATTCAGGAGTTGAAATAAGACCATGTTTGATAAAATTTTAATCGCCAATCGCGGCGAAATTGCAGTAAGAATCATCAGGGCATGCCGTGAAATGGGAATCAAGACGGTGGCCGTCTATTCCGAAGCAGATAGGGAAAGTCTGCACACAATGCTGGCCGATGAAGCAATCTGCATCGGCCCGGCACCTTCCGGACAGAGTTATCTGAACATGGAACGCATTCTGGCAGCAACGGTGGCTACCAAAGCGGAAGCGATTCATCCAGGATTCGGATTTCTTTCTGAGAATGCCCGTTTTGCGGAAATGTGCCAGAAATGCAATATTACATTTATTGGTCCGTCTGCAGATATTATCAATAAAATGGGTAATAAATCTGAGGCAAGAAAAACGATGATGGAAGCCGGAGTTCCGGTAGTTCCAGGTGGCAAAGAGCCGGTGCATACGGCAGAAGAAGCACTGGAACTGGCAAAGCAAATCGGTTTTCCGGTGATGATTAAAGCATCTTCCGGCGGCGGCGGAAAAGGTATGCGCGTCTCTCGCAGTGAAGAAGATTTTGAGGCAAATTTTCAGAATGCGCAGATGGAATCCATCAAGGGATTTTCAGATGATACCATGTATCTGGAGCGTTACGTGGAGCGTCCTCGCCATATTGAATTTCAGATCATGGCGGATAAATATGGCAACGTAATTCATTTGGGAGAACGAGATTGTTCGATTCAGCGCCGTCACCAGAAAGTACTGGAGGAATCTCCGTCTGTAGCGATTTCTGAGAAATTGCGAAAAGAGATAGGTGAGACTGCTGTCCGGGCAGCAAAAGCGGTTGGTTATGAAAATGCCGGAACGATTGAGTTTTTGTTGGATAAAAACGGGAATTACTATTTTATGGAGATGAATACCCGCATTCAGGTAGAGCATCCGGTGACGGAGATGGTCAGCGGTCTGGATCTGATCAAGGAACAGATTCGCGTTGCAGCAGGTGAGCATTTGAGTGTGACTCAGAATGAGATTCACATCAGCGGTCATGCGATCGAGTGCAGAATTAATGCGGAGAATCCGGCAAAGAACTTTATGCCGTGTCCGGGGTTGATTACCAATGTTCATATCCCGGGAGGAAATGGAGTCCGTGTGGACACCCATATTTATAACGATTACAAAGTCCCTGCCAATTACGATTCCATGCTTATGAAGCTGATCGTACATGGCAGAAACCGTGAAGAAGCAATCGCTAAAATGCGCAGTGCGCTTGGCGAATTAATCATAGAAGGAATCGATACCAATCTGGATTTCCAGTTTGAAATTTTGGGAAATCCGACTTATCAGTCAGGAGATATTGATACCGATTTTATTCCGAAACAGTTTCCGGAATACTGCAGATAACTGTAGAAGCAACCGGTGATAAGGAGAAATGTTTATGCTGAGAGATATGTTTAAAAAGACATATACATTGATTGATACAAAGTATAAGAAAACGGAGAATGAGCCAAATATTCCACAGGGACTCTGGAAAAAATGTAATAAATGCGGTCAGCCGATTTATGTAGAAGATGTCATTAACAACGATTATGTTTGTCCTCAGTGCGGCGGTTATTTCCGGATTCATGCTTATCGCCGGATAAAACTTCTGCTCGATGAGGGAACTTTTCAGGAATGGAATGCAGAAATGGAATTTTCCAATCCGTTGGAGTTTCCGGGATACGAAAAAAAGGTTCAGGCAGCGCAGGAAAAGACTGGTTTAAATGAAGCAATTGTCACCGGAAAGGGATGTATTTACGGTCAGGAAACAGCAATCGGTGTGTGTGATGCCCGTTTCTTGATGAGCAGTATGGGACATGTAGTAGGCGAAAAGATTACGAGAATGGTAGAACGTGCGACGAAAGAAAAGCTTCCGGTCATCATTTTCGCATGTTCCGGCGGAGCCAGAATGCAGGAGGGAATTGTGTCCCTGATGCAGATGGCAAAAACATCAGCTGCTTTGAAAAAACATCATGAAGCAGGACAGTTGTTCATCAGTGTTCTGACTGATCCGACTACCGGTGGTGTGACGGCGAGTTTTGCAATGCTGGGCGACATTATCTTGGCAGAGCCGAATGCATTGATTGGATTTGCAGGTCCGCGTGTGATTGAACAGACCATTGGTCAGAAATTGCCGGAAGGATTTCAGAGAGCAGAATTTCTTCTGGAACATGGATTTATTGATAAAATTGTAGAGCGAAGCGAGCAGAGAGAAGTTCTGGCAGATATCCTGAAAATGCATAAAAAGCCGGAAGAATCTGGTATATTCGCAAATGAAGAGAATATAACTGGGGATAATCACAGCGTTTGCGAAAGCAAAATTGTGGAGAACCGCAGTGAAGATATAAAAAACAGTGGAAAAAGCGCGTGGGATACGGTACTTTTATCAAGAAAAGCCGAGCGCCCGGTTGCAACGGATTATATTCACGCAATTTTTGATTCGTTTATCGAATTTCATGGAGATCGTTATTTCGGAGATGACGGAGCCATTGTAGGCGGTATCGCTATGTTCCATGGTGTTCCGGTGACTGTGATCGGTCAGCAGAAAGGAAAGAATACCAAGGACAATATCAAGAGAAATTTTGGTATGCCGTCTCCGGAAGGATATCGAAAAGCACTGCGCCTGATGAAACAGGCGGAAACCTTTGGACGTCCGATCATCTGTTTTGTAGATACGCCTGGCGCTTTCTGCGGATTGGAAGCAGAAGAACGCGGACAGGGAGAGGCAATCGCCCGAAATCTGTTTGAAATGGCAGATTTGACGGTGCCGGTGCTTTCAATTGTAATTGGTGAAGGTGGAAGCGGCGGTGCACTTGCAATGGCAGTTGCCAATGAAGTCTGGATGATGGAAAATGCCATTTATTCTATCCTTTCTCCAGAAGGGTTTGCATCAATTTTGTGGAAAGACAGTAAGAAAGCTTCTGATGCTGCAAAGGTGATGAAGATCACTGCCAATGATCTTTATGAGCGTGGTCTGATCGAGCAGATCATTCCGGAACAGGAACCGGCAAGCGAGGAAAATATAGAAGAGATTGCGAAAATCATTACACATCAGATGGAACGTTTCCTGGATGAATATAAAACGATGAGTAAAGAAGAAATTCAGAAACAGCGATATGAGCGTTTTAGAAATATGTAGGATCGGGAGATAAAAATGAACAGTTTAAAACCATTAAAAATAGGTGAACTGACGGCAAAATATCCGATTATTCAAGGCGGAATGGGTGTTGGGATCAGCCTTTCTTCTCTTGCCGGATCTGTCGCAAAAGCAGGTGGAATCGGCATTATTTCTACGGCTCAGATTGGTTTTCGTGATCCTGAATTTAAGAAAAGTCCTCTGGAATCAAATCTAAGAGCCATTTGTTCTGAACTGGCAAAAGCGAGAGCGATTGCGTCAGAAGGAATTCTTGGATTTAATATCATGGTAGCGACGAGAAATTATGCTCTTTATGTGAAAGAAGCAGTGAAAGCAGGCGCAGATATTATCATTTCCGGTGCCGGACTTCCTGTAAATCTGCCGGAACTGGTGGAAGGTGCAAAAACGAAGATTGCACCGATTGTTTCATCTGCTAAGTCGGCGTCGGTCATCTGTAAAATGTGGGACAGAAAGTATCACCGGGTTCCGGATCTGGTGGTCATTGAAGGACCGCTTGCCGGTGGTCATCTGGGATTTACCAGAGAGCAGCTGACTGCTTATGGAGTGGATACGGAAGATGTGGAAGCGACTTATGACAGAGATGCATACGACAAAGAAATCAGTAAGATTATAGATGTGGTAAAAGAGTATGAGACGAAGTATCAGAGTCCGATTCCGGTAGCCGTGGCAGGTGGGATTTATACTCATGAAGATGTGATGCATGCTGTGGAATTGGGAGCGGATGCGGTGCAGGTAGGCACCCGTTTTGTAACCACTCAGGAATGTGATGCGCCGTTAGAATACAAGCAGGCATATATCAATGCCGGAAAAGAGGATATTGTAATTACGAAGAGTCCGGTGGGTATGCCCGGTCGTGCAATTCGCAATGCATTTTTAGATAAAGTTGCAGAGCAGAAAGAAAAAATCACTTTCTGTTATCAATGCCTGGAACATTGTGATCCGGCAAAAATTCCGTATTGTATTACAAAAGCATTATCGAATGCAGCGGAAGGAAAAATAAGTGAGGCACTGCTGTTTTGCGGCAGCAATGCATATCGCGCAGAGCGGATTGAAACGGTGGATGAAGTGATGGCTGCACTGATTGGATCGGTATAAATTCGTCATAAAAACATGCCGTTGTCCATAGATTGGAATCAAAGAAGGAAACAGGAAATAGAAGAATGCTCAATTATCTGTGGAGTTTTATGATACTGATCGGGATGTTCTGGGGCGCGGTCAATGGAAATTTGGAACAAGTTACCCAGGGGATTTTGGATTCGGCAAAGGATGCAGTTACCCTGGGTATTACTATGCTTGGGATCATGTCATTCTGGTGTGGGATTCTGGAAGTTGGAAACCGGGCCGGATTGATTGACTGGATTACCGAGAAAATGGGACCGGTATTGGATTTTTTATTCCCGGGAATCGGAAAAAATCATCCGGCAAGAAAACCAATCGCGGTCAATCTTGTAGCAAATATGCTTGGACTTGGAATGGCGGCCACCCCTGCAGGACTGGAAGCAATGCGGGAAATGACGCGTAGAGAAGACAAGGTGCATGAGATGGCTGCTACACAAGATATGTGTACATTTTTAATTTTAAATATATCATCACTGCAGTTGATTCCGGTAAATATGATTGCCTATCGCAGCCAGTATGGTTCAGCGGACCCGACTGCAGTAGTTGGACCGGCGCTGATAGCAACAACAATTTCGACCGTGACAGCAATCATTTTCTGCAAGGGGATGCATTGGATAAGCAGAGAAGAACGTCGAAAGTGCCCTATACGACAGTCCGACGAAGAAAATGAGGTGCGCACATGATTGTGTGGTTATCAAAAATAATGATTCCCTTGACTGTAACTTATATCATCGCATTCGGTCTGATTTGCCGACGCCCCGTATTTGATGATTTTCTTGCAGGGGCAAAGGATGGAATGAAGACCGTTTTTGGTATTTTGCCGACGCTCATCGGATTGATGACAGCAGTAGGAGTTCTGCGTGCATCGGGATTTTTGGATGCGTTGGGCGATTGGCTTGCGGTTCCTGCAAAATGGCTGCATTTTCCTGCGGAATTGGTTCCTCTGACGTTAGTCAGACTGATCTCTAATTCTGCTGCCACCGGTCTCGTACTGGATATTTTCAAACAATTCGGTCCGGATTCGCTGCTTGGAATGGCGGCATCGGTTTTGATGAGCAGTACAGAAACAGTGTTTTACTGTATCAGCATTTATTTTGGTTCGGTCAATGTAACAAAAACCCGGTATACCATCCCGGGAGCATTGATTGCCACGGCAGCCGGGATTGCGGCAAGTGTTGCTTTGATATTTTTCACATCATAGTTACAACTTTGTAAGAATTTCCTAAGGAAAAGCAGGTTGTCGAAAAAGAAGAAATCATGTATAATCAGGAAGAAGCTTTTTTCTTCCGCTGTAGTGGGGTAAAAACGTGGACAATTACGTAACGCTAAATGACATACTGGTCAATTTATTTCGAGATATTATGTCGCTGGAAGAGAAGGCGATCATTACCACCGAGTATCAGGATATTACCAATAACGATATGCATGTGATTCATGCAATCGGTATGGATGAACCGAAGAATATGTCAACCATAGCAAAATCGCTGTCAGTTACGGTGGGAACTCTGACTATCGCGATGAACAGCCTTGTAAAAAAGGGCTATGTGCTTCGCGAAAGAGGAGTTGAAGATCGCAGAGTGGTCTATATTTCTTTGTCCGAAAAGGGAAGAAATGCATATCTCCATCATGAAAAATTTCATCGTGAGATGATCAATTCTATTTTGCAGGACCTGACATCGGAAGAGACGGAAAGCTTGATAACAGCGTTGAAAAAGCTGAATAAGTGGTTTCGCGGATTTGCGGATAAATAGAAGGAGGCACTTTTATGAAAAAGGTAATCAAGGTAATTCTGTGTTTTACTGCAGCGATGATGGTATTTTCGCTGGCAGCATGTACACCGACTACAGAGAAGAATAAGACTGGTGAAGTAAAGCAGACTGCAGCGGCCAATGGCATCGCGGATAAGAATCCGGATCCGACTGCACCGGTTCTGGATATTGTTTCCATTTATACGGTAAGCGATGACGGCAGCAAGCTGGAAGGTACTATGGACGCGGTAGATGAATTGAATGAGAACACTTTGACAGATATGCTGATCGAATATGGTGTGCTTGCGGAAGGAACCAGGGTAAACAGTTTTTCCGCAGAGGGTGAGCCGTCAAGTCAGGCAGTGGGACCGGGTGTTGTTGCAATTCCTGGTGAAACGCCAAAGAACAATACGAAAGAATATGGTGTTGTAGACTTTAACCAGTTTCCGGATGTAAAAGACAACATGCTTTTGCAGGCAGTGGCAAATACCTTTATTGAGAACATGGATGTGGTTTATATGACCATTTCTGTGGAAGGCGAGGTTGTGGCTGAGAACCTGACGATGATGAATGCAGGAAAATAATGAAATATTTAAAAACAGAGGACTATCAGGAGATGATAGTCCTTTTTTTATGGGTGAAAGTCGTGTGTTCTGCAAGCTGTTATAGGCTTGCCAGTGAAAGTCCGGTCAAGGTAATCGCCAAAGGGAAATGCAGGCTAAGAGTACACCACTATCCGATTGCTCACTTTCCGGTACGGTGCACATGGAA
>JBJEIZ010000042.1:17877-22571 GCA_051877535.1 Brotaphodocola sp. | reverse complement strand
GCACATGGAAAAATGTACAATTATACGAAAGAAAATTCTGCAAAAATAAACAATAATTGTAAAAATGTATATTTTTGGTTGGAATTTTATGGGCTGTATTGTATGATAAGACAAAAGGAGGCGAACAATATGAGAGTTACAAAGAAAGTGTTTGGGAAAATACGCCGTTCAATGGCAGTTATGCTGACTGTCTCGATGGCAGCAGGAAATCTAACGGGAATTCCCCTAAGTGTTTATGCAGCCCAAAGCAGCGACCAAAATCCAGCTTCTTCTTCGGATGCCGATGAAGAAGATGTCTGGGAAGAATTTCTTGAAGATGACATTCTTGAGAAAAATCTTACAAAAAAACCTGCTTCACCATCAGATGCCGATGAAGAAGATGTCTGGGAAGAATTTCTTGAAGATGATATTCTTGAGAAAAATCTTACAAAAAAACCTGCTTCATCATCAGATGCCGATGAAGAATGGGCTACATCAAGTGACTGGAAATTCACCTATTTCGGGGCTTCTTCTTCCAAATCTCTCAATACTATCGGGGAAGATTCTAGTATTGAAGACAGCGTGGTTTTGAATTCTTGCAGCTACAATGAAGATGGCAGTATTAACAAAAAGGGCGGAAAATTTGTGGCTGATTCGCCGGCAGATGGTATCAGCCTGTACTATACTACTATTGATCCGAGAGAGGAAAATTTTTATCTGCAGGCAGATGCAACAATCGACTACATGAATCCTGAACCAGATGGTCAAGAAGGCTTTGCACTGATGGTTCGTGACATGATTGGTGAAAATGGTGATTCTGCAAGCTGGTTATCAAACCTGGTGTCTGTCACTGCTACCAAATTGCCAAGTGATGCCATGAATGGTGCAGTGGAAGTCAAGGATATGGTTGGTGTTCGCAACTATACTGGCATTATAAACCCTAGTAACCTTGATGGAGCTGAAGATTATAAGGTTTATCGCCAAGGATTTGATGAAAACGGTACAAAGGTTCAACAGGGCAAGACCTATCGGGTAGCTCTGGAAAAATCAGACTACGCGTATATTACCTCCCAGTATGAGATTCTTGAGGATGGAAGTACTGGAGAAAAATTGGGAGAGCACATTCTGTATATTCCTGCAGCTGATCCGACAGCAGAATCAATCGAAAGCTACAGTGAACTAAATGATCCGATGCTGGTTCAGGATACAGAGAAAGCATATGTGGGTTTTGCAGTAGCCCGTGGCATGAATGTAACCTTCTCAAACATTGAATTTGAAACCAGCCTTTGGGATGCAAGTGGATGGAAAACACAAGATATCATCACGATTGATCCAGATTATCAGATCACCAGCCCGGATACCTGCGCAGAGGATACCTATACACTGGTATTTAATGCGAATGCGGATGGTACAGCAAATATCTATCAGGATAATAAGTTGATGAATGAAGCGGTGGACATCCATGCCGGTATTAAGTTCAGCTATTCATATAATATGGCGACTGTATCAGATTGGAGTACTTTTAAAGTGGAATTTACCCCAGATTCTAACTATCGTCCATCTGCATTTGAGAAGCTTTCTTCTTATGAAAAAGCAGAAATCACAAAAACTGTTACGAAGCGTACCATTGGTAAAGATGGTATCATTTATGTAAGTCAAACTGGTGAATCAGTCAATGGCGGTACCAGCTATGACGATGCAGTGGATTTCCAGACTGCATTAAATTATGCAGCGGCAGGTCAGACCATACTTTTGAAAGCAGAAAAGTATGACATGAGTGGTAAGAGCCTTACTGTAGCACGTGGACGTGATGGCTCTGAAAATTGTCCGATTATCGTAACTGGTGATAATGGATATGCGACTTTGGATTTCGGAAGAACCGGAAATGGTCTTACCGCATGGGGCAACTACTGGAAGTTTAGCTTTATCAATATTACGGGAACGAAAGACGGTGCGAAAGGTATGCAGCTGTCTGGCAGTTACTGTCTTCTGGAGCGTATGAATTTCTATAATAATGGAAATACTGGTTTGCAGATTTCCGGCTCGTCTACTGAGAATATCGAGAAGTGGCCGAGCTATAATACGATTCTGAACTGTACTTCCATGAACAATGCAGATGACGCAATGGAGGATGCAGACGGATTTGCAGCTAAGCTGACCTCTGGCGTAGGTAATGTATTTGATGGATGTATTGCTGCTTATAATGCGGACGATGGTTGGGATTTCTTTGCGAAAGTAGCAACCGGTTCCATCGGAGCAGTAACGATTCAGAACTCTGTTGCTTACCGGAATGGTTATCTTTTGACCCCAGCAGGCAGCAGTAAGACAAGTTGGAGTTTCTCTGAAATATATTGTGATGATGACGGAACACTGACTTATGATTCCAGTGCAACGCTTCTGGATGCAGGAAACGGAAATGGATTCAAGATGGGCGGTTCCAATATGCCAGGTGACCATAAACTGAAGAATTCCATTTCTTATGAAAATAAGGCGAAGGGGTTTGATTCCAACTCCTGTCCGGATATCAAGATTTATGATTCGACTAGTTACAACAATGAGAGCTACAACGTAGCTATGTACACTAGTGATAAGAGTATCGGTACCAATTATGAAGCAGACGGTATTCTCTCTTTCCGCAAAGGAACCAGCGTAAAAGAGCAGATTACGCTGCAAACGCAAAGTACTTCTTCTGTATACGGTGCTACTAATTACTACTGGGATACGGATACTAACACTAGCCATAATACGACTTCTTCTCCGGTTACAGTAGAGGAAGACTGGTTTATCAATTTGAATACTTCGGTTGAGCCGGAGAGAAATGACGACGGTACAATTGATATGCATGGTCTGCTTCTGTTAAGTGACAAGGGTTTGGCAGCAAGTGATGACCAGGCAGGTGCCCGTGGAGAGGTATGGGGGCAGAAAGAAGTAGAAAAGGCTACGATTTGGGTGGTTGGTGACTCCACAGTTTCTGCTTTCTCGGATACATACTATATCCCGCGTGAAGGATATGGAGAGGAACTTTCCAATTATCTGAATGCAACAGTTTACAATTTGGCAAAATCCGGAGCTTCCAGCAAGGATTTTACCACTATGGATAATTATGATGTGTTGTTAAACGGCAGTGAAGCAATACCGAAAATGGGTGATGCAGAAGGAGAAAAATTCCTGATAATCGGCTTCGGACATAACGATGAGAAGACTGAGGAAGCTCGTTACACTAATCCAAATGGGGATTACCAGACTGAAGGAAGTTTTGCTCACAGTCTGTACACCAATTATATCAAACCGGCTCAAGAGGTTGGTGTGACTCCTATTGTTTGTACTCCGATTGTTCGTCTGACGGATGACAATACGGCGGCAAGCTACAACAGTGCATCCGGTCATATTACGGATACTACGGTAATTGATGGTGTTGTTTTCGAGGGCGGTGATTATGCGCAGGCGATTCGCAACATGTGCGAGGATCTGAGTCTGAATTGCATCGATTTGACAAACGAAACAAAGATGGTAAATATCGAACTTGGTAAAGACGCACAGTGGATGCATTCTTTTACTGGTGCGAAATATGATGCCGATGGCGTAAATCTGGTGGCAACAGGTCTGGATAAGACTCATACCAATAGTTACGGAGCAAAGATGAACGCATGGCTGATTGCAAACGCAGACAGTAACATAAAGAAGTTCAGCAAAGGCAAGAAACGCCCAAGTTACGAAGCAGACTTTGCAGATGCAATCAATCCAGACTATAAAGTAAGTGATTATCAGAGTCCGGCAGAGCCAAGTACAATTTGGCCATCCTTTACTGACGCAGATGGAAGGGTATGGTATGGAAGCGTATTCGGCGATGTAGGCGGACAAGATAAGATCTCTACGGATAATTTCATTGCAGATATCAGAGAAGATAGCATCTCGCTGGGCGTTGCTAATAACCGAGGCAAAGTCGCTTCTGGTTCAGAAGGTATGATGATGTACTATGTACAACTTCCTGCAGGAACCGCATTTACTTTGACAGCAGATGCAAAGATCAACAGTCTGACAGCAAATGATCAGGTTTCCTTTGGTCTCATGGCACGTGATGATATGTACATTGACACTTCTGTCTCTAAAACGATGGGTGACTATGTGGCAGCAGGAACCCGTAAACAGGGTGCAGTCAACTGTTTCGGACGCAAGAGCGGACTGTTGTATGATGGTCCGGCAGCAGAGAAGCATTATGGCGAAGGCGATGTAGTGGGTCTAAAGATTGTTGGAACCGCAGACGGATATACTTTGACCTATGGCGATAACTTAACCGTATCTGCCGGTTTTGATTATCCACTGACTTCCATTGATTCGGATTATATTTATGTGGGCTTCTATGTAGTGCGTAATTGTAATGTAACTTTCAGCAACATTTCGTTGAAGGTAGAAGAGAACAAGCCAGAGGAAGAGGAGAAAGATACTTCTGCATTAATAGCAGCTTTAGATGCAGCAAATACGCTTTCGGAAAATAGATATACGGCAGATTCATGGAAAGTATTGGAAGATGCAGTATTTATTGCAAGGGATATTCTGTTGTCTGAAAATTCCACACAGGAAGACATTGATCAGGCTACTATTCTGGTGAATCAGGCAATTGACGGTCTGGTTAAGAGGTCTAGCAGTGGCGGCAGCTCCGGCGGCGGCAGTTCTGAAGAGGGCGACAGCTCCGGTGGCGGCAGTTCTGAAGAGGG
>JBJEIZ010000042.1:0-17777 GCA_051877535.1 Brotaphodocola sp. | reverse complement strand
GGTGGCAGCTCCAGTGGCGGCAGCTCCAGTGGCGGCAGCTCCAGTGACGGCAGTTCCAGTGGCAGCAGCAATTCCAGTAGTACAACTTCTGACAGCGTGGAAAACGGTACATGGACTTCCACAATTCTGGAATCGGGACAAGTAATCTGGTCCTTCGGAGGAGACAATGGTCCGATTATTGATCGTTGGGCATATGTTCAGAATCCGTACAAAACCGGCAATCAGCCGGAATCCGGATGGTTCTATTTTGACGCCACTGGCACTATGCAGACAGGATGGTTTACCGATACAGATGGACATATTTATTATCTGCTTCCGGATTCCAATGGTTCGCAGGGCATTATGCTGACAGGATGGCAGTTGATTGAAGGAAAGTATTATTACTTCAGCACAATCAGTGGAACTCCTCTTGGTTCCATGTTGATGAATACTATAACGCCGGACGGATACTATGTAAATGAAGATGGTTCGTGGAATGAGTAATAGAACTTGTAAAGAATAATTTTAGAGACTTGCCGCACTAAGTAATTAGTGCGGCAACTGTTTTAAGAAATTGAACATCCTGCAGTCCGTGCAGAAAAGTTGTTTTTTGAAATAAAGGGGTCGCTCAGCCTCTTCTTTTACAATTTCCTTTCCATTAGCCAGGATGTAAAATACGCCTGAATCACATCAAACGGAGCATTTCCCATGTCCAATAAAAAAGTATGGAATTCTTTTTCATCAAATTTCTCGCCGAGCTGCATCTCAGCAGTGCTGCGCATATTGCTGAACTCCAGATAACCAACATAATAAGACAGATAGTTGCCTGGATTCTCAATCATGGCATAAAAGATGGAATCAGTTACTTGATCTGGATTGCTGTAAAAATTTTTCAGGTAGTCACGTACTTTGTCTTTGTCCCAGCCCATGTAATTAACATAAATATCCAGGCAGGCATGAAGTCCAAGGGAAGCGGACGTATTGGCTGCCAGAATCTTGCCCATCTCAGGGGACAGACCATTGTCCAGGGTGAAAGAAAGTTGTTCTACATAGGTAGCCCATCCTTCGCTGTACCCCTGGAAAGAGATCAGTTTGCGGATATCAGAATCGCAGTTGGCGCGGAAATATACGTTCTGATATAAATGTCCCGGATAACCCTCGTGTGCAATGACATTGTAAAGAGAATTGTCGGAGAAGCGAGGGTTGTGATTGATGTAGATTACGTTGTTTTTGTAGTCATCAATTGGTGAAACCAGGTAAAATGCCGGACTGAGAGAAAGTTCCAGAGACTCCGGGACTGCTTTGAAACGGTAATTGCATGCGGGAAGTACCGGAAAACGGTCTTTGGTGAGTTTTTTCAATTCTTCCATGATCGCTTCGGGTTCTGTCTGACGATACTGGCAGGTATCAAACTGGTCTGCAAGTTCCGGTTGTTTTTGAAGCATTTCGGTGGTAGTCATCAGACTCTTCTGAAGATTATTTTCCACAGCCTCCAGAAGTTCCTGAATGGATGCGTAGGACGTACCAGTCAGAGAATAAACCAGATACCGGTAATACTTTTTACCTTCCGGGAATCCGCAGAGTCCCATTTCATTGGTGCCGGTGCCTTTTAAATGTTCCAACTCTGCAATCATATTTTTATATGCAGATAAAAATGCGGTATCCAGAAGTTCATTGTTCTGAAAACGATATGCTTCTTTTTCTTCTTCGGTCAAATTCGGAACTTCTTCCAGACGTTCATTGAAGGTGCTGACCATAAAATTGTCTCCCGGTTTCAGCAGATAACTCTCACAGGATTCGATCACATGATCAATGGAAGTATCACTCATCATCAGCCCGGCATCGGCTTTCTGTTTTTCAAATGTCATGATCTGAGCATAATAGTCATCAATGCCGTCTAGCAGTTTCAGATAATCGTCTACATCCTTTCTTGTATGAAATGTGTACTCGGAAAGCAGGATGGGAAGCTGTGCCTGAATACCGATCGTCGTGGCAAGTGGCTGGTAATAAAGCTCCAACCCGTTTGAAAGAGATTCACTGCGCAGATAACTTTGCAGTACGCGCAAGGTCAGTTTTTGTTCCTCGGTCAGAAGTGCCGGTTCCACGACATCCAGCTGAGAGGACAGTTCCTGTCTGTCCGCCCGGTTTTCTTCCATAAATTCCATAGTCACCGGCGAATAAAGGTGTTTGGCATTTGTGATTCCATAGACGGAGGGGTCTTTCAGCATGTAGTGAAGATTGATCTGTTCGGCACTTACTTCGTCTCGGAACAGCTCTGTCATCATGCTATCAAATTGTTTTTGGGCTTCCAGTTTCTTTTCGTCGAATGCTTCGTATTCGGCCACGCTTTCTTCGGCAAAAGGCGCCGCAGTTGTTGCGGAAGGAGTCTCCGGCCCGGACTTACATCCGCTCAGCAGGGTCGTGGAAAGCAGGGCAGAAACCAGAACCATGCTGATCATTTGTTTTTTCTTTTTTCGCATAAGGAATCCTCCTTGGTGTTACTAATTATATAATATATTTGGAGAAAAGACAACTTATGCGGAATTCTTGAGTTTTTTGCAATACTATGTTATAGTTGAAAATAACTGTGTGGAAATTATTTGCATGGCATCATTTGGAACATGGAAAATAATGAAACATCAATACTCATTTGTAGAATTGGAGGAATATGACTCATGTGTCAGGAAAAAAATTGTAATTGTAAGAAACCCTATTATATCACGACTGCGATTGCCTATACTTCTGGCAAACCGCACATTGGAAATACTTACGAGATTGTATTGGCAGACAGCATTGCCAGATATAAAAGAGAACAAGGTTATGATGTTCGTTTCCAGACCGGAACCGACGAGCATGGTCAGAAGATTGAACTGAAAGCACAGGATGCGGGCGTAACTCCGCAGGAGTTTGTTGACGGCGTAGCAGGTCAGATTAAAAACATCTGGGACCTGATGAACACATCCTACGACAAATTTATCCGTACTACAGATAAAGATCACGAGACTCAGATCCAGAAGATCTTTAAAAAGCTGTATGATCAGGGAGACATTTACAAAGGATATTACGAAGGTATGTACTGTACTCCGTGTGAATCCTTCTTTACTGAATCACAGTTGGTAGACGGTAAATGTCCGGACTGCGGACGTGAGGTTCAGCCGGCAAAAGAAGAGGCTTACTTTTTCAAAATGAGCAAATACGCTGATCGTCTGATTCAATATATCAACGAGCATCCGGAGTTTATCCAGCCGGTATCTCGTAAAAATGAGATGATGAACAACTTCCTGCTTCCGGGTCTTCAGGATCTGTGTGTATCCAGAACCTCTTTTACATGGGGGATTCCGGTTGACTTTGATCCGAAGCATGTTACCTATGTATGGCTGGACGCATTGTGCAACTACATCACTGGTCTGGGTTATGATTGTGACGGCAATCACAGTGAGCTGTTTAATAAATTCTGGCCGGCAGATCTGCATCTGATCGGTAAGGATATCATCCGTTTCCATACAATTTACTGGCCAATCTTTTTGATGGCTCTGGATTTGCCGCTTCCGAAGCAGGTATTTGGTCATCCGTGGCTGTTACAGGGTGACGGTAAGATGAGTAAATCCAAGGGCAACGTGCTGTATGCCGATGACCTGGTAAATTTCTTTGGCGTAGATGCAGTTCGTTACTTCGTACTGCACGAAATGCCGTTTGATAACGATGGCGTGATTTCCTGGGAGCTGATGGTTGAACGTATGAATTCTGACCTGGCAAATATTCTGGGAAATCTGGTAAACCGTACCATTTCTATGAGCAATAAATATTTTGGCGGCGAAGTGAGAAATGGTGGTGTTTCAGATGCGGTGGATGAAGATCTGAAGAATGTTGTTCTGGCATCTGTAAAGAATGCAGACAAGAAAATGGATGCGCTGCGTGTTGCAGACGCAATCAGCGAAATTTTCAACATTTTCCGCCGCTGCAATAAGTATATTGATGAAACCATGCCGTGGGCACTGGCAAAAGACGAGGCACAGAAAGACCGTCTGGCAGCAGTTCTCTATAATCTGGTAGAGGCAATTACTATTGGTGCATCTTTGTTGGAATCCTTTATGCCGGAAACTTCAGCAAAGATTCTTGGTCAGTTGAATGCAGCAAAGAGAACTTTGGATCAAATGGATACGTTTGGTCTGTATCCGTCTGGAAACAAGGTAACTGACAAACCGGAAATCCTGTTTGCCCGTATGGATATCAAAGAAGTCCTTGAGAAAGTAGAAACTTTGATGGCTGCACAGAAGGCAGAATCAGGAGCTGCAGAAGAGGCAGCAGAGGAAGAACCGGTGATTGACATTGAAGCAAAGCCGGAAATTGAATATGAAGACTTTGCAAAACTGCAGTTCCAGGTTGGTGAGATCATTGCCTGTGAAGCTGTTAAGAAGTCAAAGAAACTGCTTTGCTCTCAGGTAAAGATTGGCAGTCAGGTAAAACAGATCGTCAGCGGTATTAAGGCGCATTATACTCCGGAAGAGATGGTCGGCAAAAAGGTTATGGTGGTTGTAAACCTGAAACCGGCAAAGCTGGCAGGTGTGCTGTCTGAAGGTATGCTGCTGTGTGCAGAAGATGCAGACGGTAATCTGTCTCTGATGGTACCGGAGAGAAAGATGCCTGCAGGTGCTGAAATCTGCTGACCATGGAAAGTCATCATTTAAATTTTAGATTAAACGGCAATCAGTTAAAACTGATTGCCGTTATCAGTATGTTAGTGGACCACATGGCAATTGTACTGGTTGGTTGGGATCAACCTGCGTATTTGCCTCTTCGGGCATTTGGAAGAATAGCATTTCCCATTTATGCATTTCTTTTGACGGAAGGATTTTGTCACACTGGAAATCTGAGAAAATATATGATCAGACTGCTGATTTTTGCGGTCATATCAGAAATTCCATATGATTATCTGGCATTTGGCAATCTGATGGATGTTCACGGACAGAATGTTTTCTGGACATTATTATTGGGGCTTCTGATGATGAGGAGTTTTCAGATTGTTTCCATGCGCTTTCCGGGCGCGGTCGGAAGACAGGTGCAGTTAATGCTTCTTGTTGTGTATTGTGCTGCTGCCTGGATTTTGAAAGTGGATTATGATTATCGCGGTATCATGCTGATTGGATTATTCTTTTGGTTTTATGGAGAACGGGACAGACAGGCGGCATTTGCCTGTGTGTGGATGGTGCTTACTGCCAGTACTTCCGGTTGGATGATGGCGCTTGGATATGGCACTGCAGGTTTGCTGCTCCGTCATTATGACAGTACCCGAGGTACGTGGAATGGAAAGGTGTTTTTCTATGCATTTTACCCGGTTCACTTGATTATTCTGGATGTTATAAAAACCTTGTTGTGAAGGTTTGGTTAAAGGAGATAAAAATGATTTTTGATACTCATGCCCATTATGATGATGAGGCATTTAACGAAGATCGGTATGAGCTTCTGATGAGTCTGAACGAGCGGGGAATCGAGGCCGTAGTGAATGTCGGAGCCAGTATTCAGTCCACGAAAAATACACTGGAGCTGATAAAAAAGTATCCCTTCGTGTATGGTGTTGTCGGAGTTCATCCAAATGAAACGGCAGAGCTGAATGAGGAATGGATGAATTGGCTGAAACAGGTTTCTGCTGAAGAAAAGGTAGTTGCTGTTGGTGAAATCGGTCTGGATTATTATTGGAATGAACCGGATCCAGACATTCAGAAGTATTGGTTTGTGCGCCAGCTTGGACTGGCAAGAGAGGTGAATCTGCCAATCGTGGTGCACAGCCGTGATGCGGCAAAAGATACGTTGGACATCATAAAGGCAGAACGTGCATTTGAGATGGGAGGCGTGATTCATTGTTTTTCTTATAGCCTGGAGATGGCAAAAGAGTATTTGAATATGGGATTTTATCTCGGTATCGGCGGTGTGGTGACATTTAATAATGCCAGAAAATTAAAAGAGGTTGTCAGCTATATGCCTATGGAACAGATGGTGTTGGAAACCGACTGCCCATACCTTTCTCCGGTTCCGAATCGGGGAAAACGCAATTCTTCTTTAAATTTGCCTTATGTGGTGAAAGCCATCAGTGAGCTGAAAGGAATTCCGGAAGAAACAGTTATTGAGATTACCAGAGAAAACGCGAGACGAATGTATCGGCTAGGTATTTAATAAAAAAGAAAGTGAATATACGATATATATGCAAAACAGATTGGGCAATCCAAAGAACACGATTGAAATTATACAGAAATATGAATTTGCATTTCAGAAAAAGTATGGTCAGAATTTTCTGATTGATACACACGTGCTGGAAAAAATTATTTCCGCGGCAGGTGTGACAAAAGATGATATGGTGCTGGAGATTGGTCCGGGTATCGGTACGATGACGCAATATCTGGCAGAATCTGCAAGACAAGTGATTGCGGTTGAGATTGACAGCAACCTGATCCCGATTCTGGGTGAAACTTTAAAGGATTATAACAACGTAAAAGTGATCAATGAAGATATCCTGAAAGTGGATATTAAGGCATTGGCGGAGGAATACAATGGCGGCCGACCGATTAAGGTGGTGGCAAATCTGCCGTATTATATCACTACTCCAATTATTATGGGATTGTTTGAGAGCGGAGTGCCGGTCGATAACATTACGGTCATGGTGCAGAAAGAAGTGGCTGATCGTATGCAGGTGGGACCGGGATCAAAGGATTATGGCGCACTGTCTTTGGCGGTTCAGTATTATGCAGAGCCGTACATTGTGGCAAATGTGCCGCCGAACTGTTTTATCCCGCGTCCAAATGTGGGTTCTGCGGTAATTCGTCTGACCAGACATCAGAAGCCGCCGGTAGAGGTAAAAAATCCGGATTTGATGTTTCGGCTGATTCGTGCCTCCTTTAATCAACGCAGAAAGACGCTGCAGAACGGTCTGAATAATTCGCCGGAAATTCACTTTTCTAAAGAACAGATTATCAATGCAATCGAAAGTCTGGGTGTACCGGCAACCGTCAGAGGAGAGGCACTGACGCTGGAACAGTTTGCACAATTAGCGAATTATCTGGATACCTGAGCAGGGAAGAGGGCATATCAATAAAGGCTGGGACGATGATTTGTCCTGAGCCTTTTGTTTTTTTCGAGAGTGGACATAGCAGTATTTTTATGTAATAGACACAGCAGGTCGCTGCATAAAATATTTACTAAAGGAGTGAAGAGTATGTCCAATTATCGAAGATTAATTTCATACATTTATGCATACGAAGGAGGGGTAAAAGGAAAAAATATCGGCTTTGCTAAAATTGAAATGAGAGGTGACCAGTGCCGGATTCAGGTAAATGTGAAAAAGGTTTATGTGGGAAGCAATGATATTGGCGTATATTTACTTGCGCCTAAAACAGAACTGCTTCTTGGACGGATTTTTATCCGTGGCGGTTCAGGGGAATTTCGCGTAAATGTGAAAAGCTGCAATATTGAAGGAAGCGGTCTGAGTGTGGCAGAATGTTATGGTTTGACGGTTCATGATGTAGAAAGTACCTGGCAGTGTTATACTACGATTTGGGATGATGCAGTGACACAGGCAGCAGAATTGAAGACAGAAATTACATTGGAAGATGTGGTGGAAAAGCCGATCAAGACGAATCAGGAAGAGTTGAGTGAAGAATCAGATAAAAAAGAACTGTCCGCTTTTCCAATTTCAGATGAAATTGAACGTGAATTAATGGAAGAAGAATTAAAACTTCAGAAATTTGCACCGTGGGAGAAAGAACCGGAAAAAGAAACGATATGTGTAGAAATTGAGGAAGAAGTGCACAAAACGGAGCAAGAAAATAATCACGCAGTGCTTCCGGAGGAAGAAATGGTTCCAGAGAAGCAAACAGTTCCGGAAGAGCAAACGGTTCCGGAAGAGCAAACGGTTCCGGAAGAGCAAACGGTTCCGGAGGAGCAAACGGTTCTGGAGGAGCAAACGGTTCTGGAGGAACAAACGGTTCTGGAAGAGCAAACAAATCCGGATAAGCAAACGGTTCTGGAGGAGCAAACGGTTCCAGAAGAGCAAATACTTCCAGAAGAGCAAACGGTCCCGGTAGAACAAATAGTCCAGGATGAGCGAGTGGGTCCAGAAAAGCAAACAATACTGAGACAGCAAACAATACCGGAGAAAGTAGAAGAATCATCCCAGACTCATCTTGCATTTCATGGACCGGAAGACATCGAAAAACTCAAAGAACTAGACCGCTTGGAACAGGAACAAAAATCCAGAAACCGATTGTGGGATCAGCTTCAAAGACGTTATGCGAAAGTGCTTGCATTTGATTATGACAAAGGCTGTGAGATTCTTTCCATTAAACCTCAGGATATTGGACTTTTGCCGCGTGACATCTGGGTATATGGAAATAATAGTTTTTTGCTGCATGGTTTTTATAATTATCGCCATTTGATTCTTGCGAAACTAAATAATCCGGGAGGCAGTCCACGTTACCTATTGGGAGTTCCAGGTCATTATTTCAGCAATGAGAAATATATGGCATCCATGTTTGGGTTTCCGCATTTTGTGCTCGCGAGAAAGCAGCCGGATGAAGATGGGCGGTTTGGTTATTGGTACACGGATATTCGCTTATAAAAGAATACAAATAATGAAAAAGAATGGAACACATACTTGTATGAAGAAAATTATTTTAACAACAGAAGAACGATATATGAAAGAGGCCATCCGTCAGGCGAAAAAAGCTGCGGCTCTTGGTGAAGTCCCGATTGGATGTGTGATTGAATATGAAGGGAAAATTATTGGCCGAGGTTATAACCGACGTATGATTGATCATACAGTTTTAGCACATGCCGAGATTATTGCCATGCGAAAAGCGTGTAAAGTAATGGGAGACTGGAGACTGGAAGGATGCACCATGTATGTGACATTGGAACCGTGCCCGATGTGTGCCGGGGCTATTGTACAGGCCCGGATTCCCCGTGTGGTGATAGGAAGCATGAATCCAAAGGCCGGATGTGCCGGTTCTGTTTTGGATTTGCTTCACGAAGAGGGATTTAATCATCAGGTAGAAACGAAAATTGGTGTATTGGGGGATACGTGTTCCCAGATGCTTTCTGATTTTTTTCGTGAACTTAGGGAGAAGAAGAGGCAGAGGAAACTTGCCGAAGTGTCCGAAGCAAATGAAAAAGAAAAGAACTGCAGGAAATTGTGAAAAATATTTCCAGAGCACTGGTTACAAATCCGGCTCGAATAAGCAGAAATAAAGAAACGAAAATGATTCCCCCAAGCTCCGGCAAAAAGGGAAAAAATGTTTGTTTGTCTGCCTGATATAAACAAAAAACAAGCAGAATCATAATCAGAATGAGAATAACTGCAGAGAAAAAAGCAAAAATAAAATGCAGAGATGCCTGAAATGGAAATTGTTCCGGAAGATAGGGCGTGGTTACGGCTAAAAACAATAAAGTCAGGTCAAAAGGAATCAGCCATGCCCAGCGAAAAGAGGCAGGTGCAGACAGAAGAATCTGCTGAAGATTCCAGTAAAAATATCCGCCTACCAGAATACCCCAGGTGACAAGGTTTCCCTGCCGACCGATTGCATTGCCGATCACCGAAAAATTAGTGCAGAACCAATTTTCATTTCCTGCAAAAAGAATCGTACTTATAGGAATCAGGATAAATGCGATAAAAGCAGAAAACATCGAGAACCTCCGTGATGAATAGGCTGTTTCGCTGTAAGTTACGTTATCAGTATGCAGATTTTTGGGGGGAGATATGCTGGAAGAGATTTCAACATTATACTGAATATTTTTGAGAATTGTAAGTAATTGACTTTTTTCTGCTTGACAAATCGGTTAGACTAAGTTATACTTTACTGGCATTTTAAGAACTGTGAATATACTGAGAGTACGGAGCAGTTTTTGATATGCAGCACAAGAACAAGTTATAAAGCTTCCGCGCAGCTGGGGAGATAGCGGTGCCCTGTATCTGCAACCCGCTCTAGCAGAGGTGATATCTCGCCTAGGGTGTGATCCTGCAGGGCTGCCCCTGGTAAGCGGCGTTGACGTTTGGGTCTTGCGCAACAGAACCTCATGAACCGTGTCAGGGCAGGAATGCAGCAGCACTAAGTGAGTCCCTCTGTGTGCCGCAAGGGTGCCTGGACCGAGCTGGCTGCCAGGGTAACGCCTGTGGGACGCATTCGAAGCGAGATGCGCGGATTTCAATTTTATAGAATGATCAGAAGAACTGTTGCGGGATTTGTGACAGTTCTTTTTTTGATTATGTTCCGTCCGCTCGGCTGGCAAAAATAGGGGAAAACCAATGGACAAACCAGAAGACCTTGTATTATAATATCAAAATGGGTGTAGTATAGCTTTGTTATGAGCAAAGGGGACGAAAAATGGACAGAAAGGTGTACCATATGAAAGTTGGAGTCCTGACAAGCGGCGGCGACTGCCAGGCATTGAATGCGACCTTGCGTGGCGTGGCAAAAGCCCTGTACAAGCTATTGGATGATGTGGAAATTATTGGATTTAAGGATGGCTATAAAGGTTTGATTTATGAAGATTATCGTATGATGCAGCCATCTGATTTTTCAGGTATTTTGACAAAAGGAGGCACGATACTTGGTACTTCCCGACAACCGTTTAAGCAGATGAAGATTCCGGATGAGAATGGTCTGGATAAAATAAAGGCTATGAAAGACACCTACCATAAATTGGATCTGGAATGTCTGGCAGTACTGGGAGGCAACGGAAGTCAGAAGACGGCAAATCTTCTTCGAGAAGAAGGATTGAATGTCGTATTTTTACCTAAGACGATTGACAATGATCTATGGGGTACAGATATGTCTTTTGGTTTTCAGAGTGCAGTAGATCGGGCAACCAGTGCGATTGACAGTATCCATACAACAGCAACTTCCCATGGACGAGTGTTTGTTATTGAAATTATGGGTCATAAGGTTGGATGGCTGGCTCTTCATGCGGGACTTGCAGGAGGTGCTGATATTATACTTCTTCCGGAGATTCCATATGATATGGATGTGATCATAGATGCACTGAATGAACGCAGCAGACAGGGAAAGGGATTTTCCATTCTGGCTGTGGCAGAGGGTGCTATATCGAAAGAAGATGCGCTTCTGAGTAAAAAAGAATTGAAGGAAAAACGCAAGAATCATGCAGCGTCCTATCCGTCCGTTGCTTACGAGATTAGTGCCAGGATAAAAGAACGCACCGGTCAGGAAGTGCGTGTGGTGGTACCGGGGCATATTCAGCGCGGCGGTGAGCCGTGTGCATATGATCGTGTATTGGCAACACGTCTGGGTGCAGCGGCGGCGGAGCTGATTCAGAAGAAAAAATATGGTTATATGGTAGCAGTTGATCATAACGATATCATTCGCATCCCATTGGAAGAAGTTGCAGGTAAGCTGAAATCGGTGAATCCGAACAGCGCAATGGTTCGCCAGGCGAAGATGATCGGCATCAGTTTTGGCGATGAGTAAGGAGTAAAGGCTTCATGTCATATATGGCATTGTATCGAAAATGGCGTCCGACTACATTTGAGGATGTAAAAGGGCAGGACCATATCGTACAGACACTAAAAAATCAGATCATGACGGGACGCATTGGTCACGCTTATCTGTTCTGCGGAACCCGCGGCACAGGTAAGACCAGTATCGCAAAAATATTTGCCCGCGCGGTGAACTGTGAGCATCCGGTGAACGGTAGTCCGTGCAATGAGTGTGATACCTGTAAAAGTATTGCCGGCAGCAGTTCGATGAATGTGGTAGAAATCGATGCGGCGTCCAACAATGGTGTGGAAAATATCCGTGAAATCAGGGAGCAGGTGCAGTATCCGCCCACCGAAGGAAAGTATCGTGTTTACATTATTGATGAGGTTCATATGCTTTCTACAGGTGCGTTTAATGCACTTTTAAAAACATTGGAAGAGCCTCCGTCTTATGTTATTTTTATTTTGGCGACGACAGAGGTTCACAAGATTCCGATTACAGTATTGTCCCGCTGCCAGAGATATGATTTTAAACGAATCTCGATCGAGACGATCACGAGTCGGCTGAAGGAATTGACTGCTGCAGAAAACATTGCGGTGGAAGATAGAGCGCTTACTTATGTTGCAAAGGCAGCAGACGGTTCCATGCGAGATGCACTGAGCCTTTTGGATCAGTGTGTGGCATTCCATTATGGCAGTTTATTGACGTATGACAATGTCCTGGAAGTTCTGGGAACTGTGGATACTGAGGTATTCAGCGAACTGCTGCGAGCGATTCTTGCAAAAAATACGATTGACTGCATCCGCATGTTAGAAGAAATGGTTATTCAGGGCAGAGAACTGGGACAATTTGTAACGGATTTTATCTGGTATCTGCGTAATTTGTTGGTATTAAAATCAGCCGATGATGCGGAAACGATGCTGGAAATGTCTGAGGATAATTTAAAACAGCTTCGGGAAGAAACAAAAATGGTAGATTCAGACATACTGATGCGCTATATTCGTATCTTCTCTGACCTTTCCAATCAGCTTCGTTATGCCAGTCAGAAACGAGTGCTGATCGAAGTGGCGCTGATCAAGCTGACAAAGCCGCAGATGGAACAGAACCTGGATTCGATTTTGCAGCGTTTGAATGAGATTGAAGCACGTCTGGATGACAGACCGGTGTTTGATCCTGAGATGATGAAGCAGATGGCAGCACAGATGAGCGGCGGCATGGCTGGAGTTCAGGCAGGTATATCAAGTCAGGCGGCAGAAGCTGCGGATCCGGCAGAGATTCCTCAGAAAGTAGCGATTCCGAAAGCACAGTTAGAAGATTTGAACCTGATTCGTCAGGATTGGGGTAAAATCGTGCGTGATCTCGGCGGTTCCATTCGTCCGAGCTTTCGCGATACCATGCTTGAGCCAAGCGGAGACAGCTGCCTTTGTGTCGTATTTTCCAGTCCAGAAAGTTATGCTATTGGCAGCAGACCGACGGTGTTAGGAGAATTGGAAAAATATATTGAAGAACAATACGGGAAAGAGATTTATTTCAAATCCCGTTTAAAAAATGCCGGAGAACGGCTGAATACAATTTACGTCAGTGATGACGATTTGAAACAGGCAATTCATATGGAAATCAGCATAGAAGACTGATGAAACGCAAGAACAGCAAAAACAGTGAGAAAACAGGAGGAAGATCATGGCAAAACGTGGTGGATTCCCGGGCGGCATGCCGGGTAATATGAATAATCTGATGAAACAGGCGCAGAGAATGCAGCGTCAGATGGAGGAGACGACGAAAGAACTGGAGAACAAGGAGTACACTGCATCTGCAGGCGGAGGTGCTGTTACGGTGACTGTTTCCGGAAAGAAGGAAATTGTTTCTGTAAAACTGTCTGAAGAAGTTGTGGATCCGGATGACATTGAGATGCTGCAGGATCTGATTGTAGCAGCTAGCAATGAAGCACTTCGCAAGATGGAAGAAGAATCTTCTGCGGCTATGGCAAAACTGACCGGCGGTCTGGGTAATCTGGGCGGAGGTTTCCCATTCTAAAATGGATTATTACAGCAGTCAGATTACTAAATTAATTCAAGAATTATCAAAACTGCCCGGTATTGGCAGTAAATCGGCTCAGCGTTTGGCGTTCCATATTATCAATATGCCGCAGGAGCAGGTGACGAGTCTTGCCAATGCCATTACACAAGCAAAGGCTAATATCCGGTATTGCAAAGAATGTTTTACCCTGACAGACCAGGAACTTTGTCCGATCTGCAGCAGTGATAAACGCGATCACCGGACGATCATGGTGGTGGAGAACACCAGAGACATGGCTGCTTATGAGAAAACCGGCAAATATGATGGGGTATATCATGTACTTCACGGAGCAATTTCCCCGATGCTGGGAATCGGGCCGGGTGATATCCGGCTGAAAGAACTGATGCAGCGCCTTCAGGGAGATGTGGAGGAAGTGATTATTGCGACAAATTCCAGTTTGGAGGGGGAAACAACGGCCATGTATATCAGCAAGCTGATCAAACCGACCGGAATCCGCGTGAGCCGGATTGCCAGCGGCGTACCGGTAGGCGGTGATCTGGAGTATATTGATGAAGTGACCCTTTTGAGGGCATTGGAAGGCCGTGTCGAGTTGTAAGAGTTCCGGCATATATAAGGAGTGCAAAGATGGATAAATACGAGTTCAGTATAAAGGTAGAACAGATACGAAAACTTGTGAATAAAAATGATTATGAAACTGCCATGAAAATCGCAGATACCATTGACTGGCGAAAAGTCCGCAATGCCAATCTGCTTTCTATGGTTGCCCAGGTGTACGAAAAAAATAACGAATATCAGGAGGCGAAAGATATTCTTCTGCTCGCGTTTGAGCGTGCACCGATCGGAAAGCGTTTGTTGTATAAATTGACGGATCTGGCATTAAAAGAAGGAAATACGGATGAGGCAGAAGCATATTATCGGGAATTCTGCGATATGGCCGGGGATGATTCACGGCAGTATCTGCTTCGTTATAAGATTCTGAAAGCAAAAGATGCTCCGGTCGAGCAGCTGATTCATTCTTTAGAAAGTTATACGGCAGAAGAGTTAGATGAAAAATGGCTGTATGAATTGGCAGAGTTATATCATATGGCCGGTCATTCCGAGCGCTGCGTGCAGACCTGCGACAAGATTATGTTGATGTTTGGTCTAGGCAAATATGTTGACAAAGCGATGGAATTGAAAATTCAGCATGCACCGCTGACTTCTTATCAGATGGATTTGGTGGAGAACCGTGAAAAGTACGAGGCAAAGCTGCGTGCAGTGGAGCAGGCATTCAGCGACGAAGGTTCTTTTGATTCAGAAAATGAGGCAGAGGAATCGAATGAGACGGAAGTACCGGATGAAACTGAAGAACTGGTCGAATCAGAAGTGCCGAATGAAATAGAAATGCCGGATGATGAAGAAGAAAAACCGGTGAAAATCGTTATGGATGATGAACCGATCAAACCGGTGGCCGCTTATGAAGATGTCTATGAAAAAGAAGAACTGGAAGCGACCGTGAAGGAAGCTGAGGCAGAAGAACGTCTGGCAAGGGAAATGTCTCGTCTGGCAGATGATGTCCAGCCGGAAACGGAATTTGATAAGGGCAAAACAAAAGTATTCCCGATCATTAAGCGTTCCGAGGAAAAGAAAGAATCGGTTCCGGATTTGAAAGCAGAAGTTGTGGAGCAAACAGCTGAAGAGGAACCGGAAGAACCGGTATTTGAGGAATTGGAAGAAGAACCGGAACTTCCGAAGATGACAAACCACCTGATGATTGAAGCACGTACACCGGAAAAAGGACTTGCGGTGGCGGTTCAGGCATTAAAAAAGATTCAGGCAGAGACGGGAATTAAGAATCCGGTTGCGAAGATCACAGGCTCTAAACTCAATAAGAAAGGCATTCTGGCAAGTGCGGATAAGCTGGCAGGCAAAGACCTTGTGATCGAAGAGGCAGGAGATCTGTCTCCGGTTATGCTGAAAGAATTGGATCAGTTAATGATGCAGGATACCAGCGGTATGCGCATTATTCTGATTGATAATCCAAAACAGATGGGAATGCTGCACGCACAAAATCTTTCTCTGGCAAGCAGATTTGAATGCATCGGAAGCGGCGAGTATGCGGTTTTGGAAGAACCGGCTGTACAATCCGCCTCCGTACAGGAAACAAAGACGGTGGATACTCCGGTTCAGGAGGAAAAAATTGCGGGGAAAAAGGCGGAGCCTGTGGATGACCGTCCAGTAAGACGCATCACTCCGGTTTTGGACCATGTGACGAGAACGCCAAGCGAGGCAGATCGTTTTGCAGACGAATACCGCAAATCTGAGGAACCACATTCTGAGGACGAGGAAGAAGAGATGGATATTGATGCATTTGCGCAGTATGCTTGTGAATATGCGGCAGAAATTGACTGCAGCATTACCGGTAAGAGCATGTTAGCGATGTATGAACGCATCGAAATCATGGAAGAAGACGGAATTCCGCTGACAAAGGAAAATGCGGAGGAATTGATTGAAGAAGCAGCAGATCGTGCAGAAAAACCGTCCTTTTTCCGAAGAATCAAAGGGCTGTTTTCCTCTAAATACGATAAAGATGGTTTGCTGATCTTGAGAGAGGAACATTTTATATAGGGGACGATCATGAGTAAAATTAAATTAATCGCATTGGACTTAGATGGGACGCTTTTGAACAGCCAAAAGCGCCTTTCCGAAAGAAATGAGAATGCATTAAAAGAGTGTATTCGCCGCGGCATCGAGATTGTTCCGTGTACCGGACGTATTTTACAGGGAATTCCGGATTTTATCCGGGATTTTCCGGGTGTCCGGTATGCAATTACGGTGAATGGCGCTGCGATTGTAGATATTCAGAATAAAAAAGAAATTGATCAGAGAAAATTCAATACACAACAGGCACTGGAAATCCTGGAGATGGCAAAAGAATTCAATACCATGTATGATGCTTACATTGAAGGGCAGGGCTACGGAGAGAAGCGTTTCATGGATCATATGGAACAATATGGGATCCCGCCGGTGGTACAGAAGATGGTAAGCGATACTCGGCTGATTGTTCCGGACGTCATTGAAAAAGTGCGTGAGGAACGTCGTCCGGTGGAAAAGATTAATTATTTCTTCGGAGATATGCAAGAGCGAGTCCGTGCCCGGGAAGCGCTGTTAAAGCGGCGGGACGATGTGATCATCAGCTCTTCATTTCCGTTTAATCTTGAAATTAATGCAGTGGGAGCAACCAAAGGCGAGGGAATCCTGCGTCTTGCAGCACATCTGGGAATTGAGCCGGAGGCGACAATGGGATTCGGTGATGGAGAGAATGACCTCAGCATGATGCAGAAAGCCGGATTGGGCGTAGCGATGGCAAATGGTGAGGAAATCGTAAAAAATGCTGCAGATTATGTGACTGCGCACAATGATGAAGATGGCGTAGCACAGGCAATTGAAAAGTTTGTGCTGAGTGAGTAATATGAATATTTTAATGGAACATGGACTGTCCATTACCGCAGGTGTTTTTTTATTGTGTATGGTGCTGTACGGCCATCACAGAGGGTTTCTGCGTCTCGCAGTGACTTTTTCTGCATTAATTCTGAGTCTTCTTGCCGTCCATGTTGCTATGCCGAAAATTACCGGATATATACAGGAAAATACAGAGATTCATAAAACAATCGGAAGAGGATTGCTGAAAGCAGCGGGTGCTGAACTGTTTGCGGATGATGCAAACGGGAGCAGTGTTCCGATATTGCCGGATATTCAAATTCCAGCGCAGCAGAGAGAAATTATTGAGAAGCTGAAAGTTCCGCAGCAGATCAAAGAGGTTCTTCTGGAAAATAATAACCGGGAAATTTATAAAATTTTGAAGGTAGAAGAATTTTTTGATTATGTAGGGACTTATCTTGCAGGGATGCTGCTGAATCTGGTGGGTTCTGTTCTGTTGTTTTTGCTGGTATATATTGGACTGAGAATTTTGATTCGATGGCTGGATCTTCTTGCCCGGCTTCCGATTATCAGTGGAATTAACCAGATTGCAGGAGCTTTGCTCGGAGGTATCCAGGGAATGCTGGCGTTGTGGCTGTTTTTTTTGATTGTTCGGATTTGCGCAGAGATGCCATGGACAGCAGGTATTTTGTCACAGATTCATAAGAGTGTATGGTTGAGTTTTTTATACAGCAATAATTTTTTTAACTGGATATTTATAAAGCTTTTGAGCAGTTTTTTATAACCGTCTGATCTTCGAATCGGGCGGTTTTTTGTTGTATAGGAAATGGTGTTCCCTATACAACAAAAATGCTTTGTATT
>JBJEIZ010000041.1:0-11634 GCA_051877535.1 Brotaphodocola sp. | reverse complement strand
TATTTTGGCATCTTTATGAATATTTTTGCCATTTTTGATTCTATGTGGTATGATAAGTACAATTCTGGTAAAACAATATTGTGTTTTATGAAAATCCGATTCAGAGGTGACCGTATGAAGACAGAAGAGAAGAAAAATGATTTTTCAAAAGGAAGTGTGATTGGAAATATCATGAGCATGGCTGTGCCGATTACAGCAGCACAGCTGATCAATGTGCTGTATAATGTGGTAGACCGCATTTACATTGGTCGGATTCCGGATCATGCAACCTTATCCATGACAGGGCTTGGGCTTTGCCTGCCGATTATTTCCATGGTAATAGCATTTGCAAATCTGTTTGGAACAGGCGGTGCACCATTATGTTCTATTGAACGTGGACGCGGCAATGATGAGGAAGCGGAACGGATCATGGGCAATTCTTTTTGTATGATGCTCCTCACGGGTGTCGTGCTGACCATTTTGGGGCTGTTGTTTAAACGTCCTATGCTGTATTTGTTTGGAGCCAGTGATCAGACATTTCCTTATGCAGACAGTTATGTGAGTATTTATCTGTTGGGAAGTGTTTTTGTGATGATTGGTCTGGGAATGAATAGTTTTATCAATTCTCAGGGTTTTGGAAAAGTCGGAATGATAACGGTGCTTCTGGGAGCAGTTGCCAATATCATTCTGGATCCGATCTTTATCTTTGTTTTGCACATGGGAGTGCAGGGGGCAGCGATTGCAACGATCATATCCCAGGGGCTCAGTGCTTTTTGGATTTTTCGATTTCTGACAGGTCCAAAAACGATTCTTAAATTGAAAATTTCGTGTATGAAACTGGAAAAAAAACGGGCATGCAGTATTACAGCGCTTGGGCTGTCTGGATTTACGATGTCCATAACGAATAGTTTGGTGCAGATCGTCTGCAATTCTACGCTCCAGACATATGGCGGTGATCTATATGTCGGTGTTATGACTGTCATTAGTTCGGTTCGAGAAATTATTTCCATGCCGGTTCAGGGAATCCGTTACAGCGCACAGCCGGTGATGGGCTACAATTATGGTGCAGGACAATATAAACGAGTAAAACAGGCAATTGCATTTGTCAGTATTTCTACGGTCGCATATATGGGCGTTATTTGGATGCTCATTCATTCATTTCCGGAATTTTTTATTCGGGTATTTAACCAGGACGGGAAACTTGTGGAAGCAGCGGTTCCTGCGATACGGATTTATTATTTTGGATATTGTTTTATGTCTCTGCAGTTTGCGGGACAGTCGGTATTTACCTCTTTAGGAAAAGCGAAAAAAGCGGTATTTTTCTCTATTTTCCGAAAAGCGGTAATTGTTGCACCGTTAACGCTTCTTCTTCCTCGCCTTTGGGGACTGGGAACCAACGGTGTTTTTCTGGCTGAACCGATATCCAATGTTATTGGCGGTCTGGCATGCTTTATCACCATGCTTATAACCGTTTTACCTGAATTGAAAGAAGATCAGGTGAATAATGAAAAGTCATAAAAAGGCTGTAGGGAGATTGTTTTTAATGAAGAATCGAATGAAGAGGAAACTGTTGTCCATTGTGATGATTACCATGCTGATTAGTGGGATTGTGCCACTGAAAGCTGAAGCGGCTCCACACTATTTAAGAGCCGTTACCTATGTTTCGGATGCGTGGGTGATCAATTTTTGGAATACAGAAAGTGACCATATGGATGAGGAACTGGAACAGATTGCGGCGGATGGGTTTAACAGCATCGTGCTGGTGATTCCGTGGAGAGAATTTCAGCCGACGGTGAATCCTGTTTCTTACAATGATTATGCCTTTGAAAAACTGGAGCGTGTCATGTGTGCAGCACAGCGTCATGGACTTTGGGTGAGTCTGCGGATCAGCTATACCTGGGATTATTATACCAAAGAAGATTCAAAGAACCGATTCCGAGAATTGTTAAAAGATGGAAAAACGAGGCAGGCCTGGATAGATTATGTTGGCAGATTATATGATTTTTGTTCTGGATACTCTTGCTTTTACGGGGGATTTATGACTTGGGAAGATTTTTGGAATTATGTGGAAGATGTTCCTCGGGAGTCGAAAGAAACACGTTTGAAAGAGGCAAAACAGATTGGGTATCAGGATTATTTGAAGGAAAATTATGATTTAGACCAGCTTAGTGAGTATTATCAGAGTACGAAGAAATTGACTGATTATGACGATATCTACATTCCGTCGAAGACGAGTCCTGCATATAGATTGTTTTATGATTATTACGATGATATGTTGATGGAACTTTTGCAGGATGCGCAGGAAGTCTTTCCCAACCTTTCCATGGAGGTACGTCTTGATGTTGATCCGGTCAATGGCATAGATGGCGGTTTGGTCGGTGCGCATCATTTCCGGACTTTTCCTTGTAAAAATGCGTCTTATACGTCGCTGATGTACAGTGTTTCCATGGGACAGGAAAATAAAGGGGAACGGATTGATGCGGATCAGGCAGTTGCTGAGATGCAGAGGCAGCTTCAGAGGGTCAGGGCATATAACGGAGACAAGCCGATTTTTATTGATCAGCTGCTGTATATGGATGGTACGGAAGAATTTTCTTACAATGCACAGTTGTATGAAAATGAGCGGGAACCGTACCTGGCTGCCCTTCCGCCGCTGTTAAAAAGATTTACGAATGGATATGCGATTTGGAGCTATCGTAGTTATACCAATAATGCCGTTTATAATTGCCAGTTTGCTCTGGGAAGCCGGGGATGGGAGACAAACCGTGCCAGAGTGTGCCAGATGGATGGAAGCAGCCAGATGTATCTGGAAGATGGAGGAAGCATTTCTCAGCAGATTGGGCATAGAATTAATGGAAAACGTACCCATGACAACATCGTCCGTTTTACAGCAAAAAGCAGCAGACCGGTGACGGTTTCTGTGACGCTTGGTCAGCAGACAAAAGAAGTTCTGGTTATGGGAGAAGGGCAGTATGAATTAAATTTTGATCGTCTGGAATACGATATGGTCACATTCCGTGCGCGAGGTGAAGTGTATCTGGATAATATCGATATCTATAATTTTGTTCAAGATGGACAGCTTTATGACATTGATGGAAACGAATTGAGCTGTCTGCCGGCCATGCGGAATCTAAATGCAGCGATGAGTGAATTGGAATAATTGCGAATAATTAAAAAAAATAGATGCATACTAACTGTGATATTGAATGATATCAACATTCCATTTCAAGGAGGTATGCATTTATTATGACCAGTTTAGCGTGTAGTGTGAAAAATTGTCTTCACAATTCTGACAATCGGTGCTGCAAACAGACCATTGTGGTAGATGGACAGAATGCCAGAACGAAAGAAGATACCTGCTGCGGAAGCTTCGATGAAAATAAGGACGGGGCATTTCGAAATGTATTTAAGACCCCGGAGAACCGTCTGGAAATCGATTGTGAGGCAATCCAGTGTATTTACAATGAGAACCGCCACTGTGCGGCGGAAAAGATTGGCATCGCCGGTGATGGTGCGAACAAGGCGGAACAGACGCTTTGTGCAACTTTCAAAATGCGCTAACGATTTTAAGGGAAGCGAGGAGCTTCCCTTGTTTACATAAAAGTTTAAAACTGGTTAATATTGACAAAAACAGATAAAAAAATAACGAAATTATTGACGAAAAATGAAATGTATGGTATTCTATTTATGACAATACAGAATACTGCATGAATTTCGCTGATGTTTAAGAAGCCGTTCGCATATCTGTGATTGTCTTTTTGAGGTTGCGCGAAATGAACGTGTAGCCTTTTTTGTTTGTCTAATAATTTACATGTGAAAGAAACCGGATGGTTTCGGAAGGAGGACTACTATGGGAGTTATTATTCCGCGTTGGGAGTGGCGTACATTTGGTGAAAGTTTTGGTGAGGCTGAGGATAAAATTAAAGCTTATCCATTAGGCAATTTTAAGAAGAGTTCCGAAAAATATATTCTGTCCTGCAACAGTAATGAAAATACAAAAATTCGTGATGATCTGATGGATATTAAATCTTTACAGCAGATTAACGGTGACAAGTTGGAGCAGTGGTATCCGGTTATGAAAGCAGAGTTCCCGCTGTCCAAGGATAAGATTGTAGAACTGTGCAAGGATTTCTTCAAGATTCCGGTACCGGAATTGACTAAAGATGCTTATACTTATGAAGAGTACCTGGAATTATGTGAAAAACAGCCAGATCTGTGCATCGTTGATGTTTACAAAGAAAGAAGCATCTATACCATCAATATGGCAGTTGTAGAGATTGCAGAAGTAAAATTCAACGACAAGCCAACCAGAACAGTATGTGTAGAGCATGCAGATCCGGTGAATGTAATCAATACGGTACGTGAGCTGGGACTGGGAGATTATGAGAATATTAACTACTTAAGAGCAATGAAAGAATCTGTAGGTTTAAAATACTAATTCAGGGAGGTTCATTATGAAGCGCGTCGGAATTATTGATATCGGTTCCAATTCCATCAAATTTTTCGTAGGCGAAAAAGGGGAAGATGGAACGATTAAAACTATTGTCGATAAAAATGATATTGCACGTCTTGGTGAAGGTTTAAGAGAAACCGGCCGCATCAGCGACGAAGCTCTGGAGCGCAATGCACAGTCTGTAGCAGCTTTCGCAGCAGAAGCAAAAGAGAATGGTGCAGAGAAGATTGTGTCGGTAGGAACCATGGCGCTGCGCAGTGCTGCAAACAGCGCGGATTTTGTTGCAAGAGTCAAAGAACTTTGCGGCGTTGAAGTCCAGATCATTCCTGGAGAAGAAGAAGCACGTCTTTCATATCTGGCTATTCTTTCTGGTATGCCGGTGCCGGATGGCGATTTGGTTATTTTTGATACGGGCGGCGGTTCTACCGAATTCATTTTCGGTAAAGGAACGGAATTGATCAAGCGCTTTAGTGTAAATCTTGGCGCAATCCGTATTACAGAGAAGTTCTTTACAGAAGATCCGGTAGCAGAAGGCAGCGTTGCGGCAGCGGTAAAAGAGATTGATGAAGAGTTTGCGGCAGCAGGTGTTGAGGGGACTCCTGTAAAATTAGTCGGTATGGGCGGAACCGTTACCAGCATGGGTGCAGTTAAGCACAAAATGGTAAAATATGATCCGAATGTGATTCAGGGATCGATTCTGACCAAAGCGGATATTGAAGAGCAGATTGAAGAATACAGCAAGAGAACCATTGAGCAGAGAAGGGAACTCCCGGGACTTCAGCCGAAACGGGCAGATGTCATTCTGGCTGGTGCATGTATTTTGAAGGATATCACCGAGCGTCTGGGTGTTGACGAGCTGACAATCAGTGACCGTGGTCTGCGTCATGGACTGGCATTTGATCTGTTTTCGAAATAAACACATATGTCTGCTGACACAGACATCACTATTTTGATGACATACAGTCGTCTGCGGCAATCAGGCGGCTGTGTGTCTGCGTATTTGGAGGAGGTTAAATATGAAGAAAGTATTAGCATTGACTTTGGCAGCAGCAATGACAATGTCTCTGACCGCATGCGGTGGTTCAGAGCCTGCAGCAAAAGAAGAGGCAGCTAAGACGGAAGCGGCAGCTCCGGCGAAGGAAGAGGCGGCTCCGGCGAAAGAAGAGGCAGCTAAAACGGAAGCGGCAGCTCCGGCAGGCGAGTGGAAACCGGAACAGCCGATCACCATTATGAACTATGTAAAAGCTGGCGGCGGTATGGATGTTGCAACTCGTAAATTTGCAGAAATCGCAGCAAAATATACCGATGCTACTTTCGTAGTGGACAATACTCCGGGGGCAGGTGGTATGACTGCTATGGAATATGTTTTGAGCCAGCCGGCAGATGGTTACACCATTTTTGCGGGAACGGTTTCTAACATTGCTTATCTGGTAGCGAATGAAGAAGATCTTGAGAAATACGTCTGGGGTTTTGAGTGGATTGACGATATCATGGCTGATCCGTACTGTATCATGGTTCCGAAGAACAGCGATATCAATACGCTGGATGATCTGTTAAAGACCTGTGAGTCTGATACGATCTGGTGCGGACCTTCTACCGGTGGTGCAAAACATCTGGCTGGTCTGCAGTTCTGGAATGCTTTGGGTATTGAGAATGCAACCTGGGTACCATTCGAATCCGGTCCGGATGCACTTCTTGCCGTAATTGGCGGACAGGGTATTGCAACAGTTGGTAACCCGGCAGACGTGGAAGGCAAAGATTTAAAGAGCATTGTTATCGCAACGGAAGAAAAACTGGATAAATATCCGGATGTGGCAAATTTTGCTGATTGTGGTTATCCGGATTTGGATCAGCTGAACATGTGGCGTGGTTTTGCAGTAAAAGACGGCACTCCGGCAGAGATGGTTGCTTGGTTCCAGGATCTGGTTGATCAGGTAACTGCAGATGAAGAGTGGCAGAACTTCTTTAAAGAGAATTCTGTAGTAGTATTTAATAAGACTACCGACGAATTTGAAGGCATGATTCAGCAGAATATTACAGATTACATTGATATTCTGAAGAGTCTGGAAATGATTGATGAGTCATACGACGGCTGATTATCCGGCATGCTCATGTTACTGGATAGAAGGGGGTATATAACGTGAGAGCATTTGCGAAAACGTTAGCGTCACTGGATGCATGGATCATCCTGCTGATCTGCCTGATCATCATGGCAGCTCTGTATGTGGCATTTACCAAAATTCCGAAAACACGTCCATATAAAGGTCAGTTGCTTGTATTGAGCGGAATCTGCCTGATGGCATTGCTGTTCTTTATTTTGACTTACTCGTTTAAGGTATCCAAAATGGCTACCGGTGCCACTGCAGCTACCATGCCGCGCGCGTGGTGCGGCTGTCTGATTCCGGTTGCACTGTTGTGCCTGAAATCGATTCTCGACGGTTCTTCTGAACCAGATGAGGCATTCGGACCACATTGGAAGATGGTAATCGGTGTTGTTGTTGCTGTATTTGTCAGCGTTTATCTGTTCTCATCAATCGGTTACTATCTGAGCAGTGCGATTTTTGTCATTTTGCTGATGTGGCTGATGGGAGAGAGAAGACCGCTGGTTTTGGTTGGAGTTCCGATTGGTTGGTGTATTTTTACTTATTTTGTATTTGCAAAGTTTTTATTTATTGCCCTTCCGACAGGAACACTTTGGGCATCCATATTTTAACAGGGAGGAGAGTGTGTTATGGCTGAAATTTTACAATTAACCGCTGGCGGTTTTTCTGAAATTTTGAACCCGACTTCTCTTCTTCTGATTGGTTTGGGTGTTTGTGTTGGTATTTTGGGAGGTGCGATCCCTGGTATTTCACCGTCCATGGCGGTAGCACTCTTGCTGCCGATGACGTATTCCATGTCGCCGACACAAGGTATTATCATGTTGATGGGTATCTATATTGGTGCGAACTATGGCGGAAGTATCACTGCCATCGCAATCAATACACCAGGTACTCCGTCAGCAGCGGTTACCTCTTTTGATGGATATCCGATGGCAAAATCAGGACGCGGAGGTGAAGCGATGGGGATTTCGCTCTGGGCTTCTGTGTTTGGCGGTCTGATTGGTGCCGTTATCCTGATGCTTTGTTCCGTTCCGCTGGCAAAACTGGCATTGAAGTTCTGGCCGAGTGAGTATTTCGCACTTTGCGTCATGGGATTGACGACGGTGGCGACTCTGGGAGGCAAACACTGGCAGAAATCTCTGGTGGCAGTATTGTTTGGTCTTTTGCTGAACATGATTGGTATTGACCCGGTTTTAGGCGTCAAGAGATTTACATTTGGCGTCAGCACCTTGTATGATGGTGTGGCGATGGTGCCGGTTCTGATCGGTTTGTTCGCATTGGGTGAAGTATTTGCCAACCTGGAGAATTATAACAAAAAAGATAATAAGTTTGAAAAGCCAGAATACAAATTCCCGAAAATCGGTTATTATTGGAAGCTAAAAGGCAGCATTGTCCGTGCAGGTGTCGTAGGATGTCTGATTGGTGTATTCCCGGGTGCCGGCGGAACTATCGCATCGTTTCTGGCGTATGATGTGGAAAAACGCTGCAGCAAGAATCCGGAGGAATTTGGAAAAGGGGCTCCGGCAGGTGTTGTTGCTGCTGAGGCATCGAACAGTGGTTCTGTAGGCGGTGCGATGGTTCCGCTTTTGGCACTGGGTATTCCGGGAAGTTCCACAGCAGCCGTTTTGATCGGTGCATTGATGATTCATAACCTGACTCCTGGACCGACCTTGTTTACGGACGAGCCAGATCTGGTATATGCATTGTTTGCTTCTATGTTTATTGCAAACGCATTTATGCTGGCAATCGGTACAGTAGGAAGTAAGCTTTGGGTTCGTGTATCGGATATTCCGAAGACCATCCTGTATCCTCTGATTTTCGCATTCTCGATTTTGGGAAGCTATTCGGTTAAGAAATCCATGACAGACGTTGTTGTATGTCTGCTCTTTGGTGTTATCGGATGGTTGATGAAGAAATACAAATACCCGGCAGCTCCGGTCGTGCTGGGTGTTGTACTCGGTCGTCTGATGGAACTGAATTTCAGTCAGGCGCTGATGGTTGGCGGTATTGCAAGCTTCTATACACGTCCATTGACCGTGATTCTGTTTATTATTTCTCTTTTAGCGGTTGTTTATCCAATTGTTTCGGAAAAACGTGCTGCAAAGAAAGGACAGGAAAAATAATAAAAGTTTGTTAAAACTTTAGGGGGAAAGGAGGCACGGGAAAATGTTTGAATTTGAGATGATCCGCATGCTGCGGGAACTTAATATGACATCATTACTCCTGCGCCTCACTCTCGCTTATATCCTGGGTGGTCTGATAGGCTTAGAGCGAGAGCGAAAGCAGCGGCCGGCCGTATTTCGAACGACGATGCTGGTGTGTACGGGAGCGGCTCTGGCGATGATCTTGAGTCAATATGTGACGCTTATGTTAAACACACAGTGGAATTCAGCTGTTGTTCTGACCGGAACAAAAACGGATGTTTCCCGTTTCGGTGCGCAGGTTATTAATGGAGTTGGTTTTTTAGGGGCAAGTACCGTTATCGTAATTAACCGAAACAAAACAAAAGGTCTTCCGATGGCTGCCGGTATGTGGAGTTCTGCATGTATGGGACTTGCAATCGGAGCAGGGCTTTATGAAGGGGCAATCGCAGGCTTTTTGGTCATTCTGTTCAGTGTCAGGATCCTGCCGCATGTAGAGAATTATATTGCATTGTCATCGCGGAATTTGATGCTGTATCTGGAGTTCAATACAGCAGATGAGATGACCGGCATTATACAGGCAATCAAGACTATGAATGTGAAAGTAACAGAAGCGGACTTTGACCGGGGGAAAATGGCATCTGGAATTTATCAGCCGAATGCTGTCTTTACACTTCGATTACCGAAAAAAATGCGGTATACGGAGTTGATGACAGAACTTTCCAAGTTAGATTATATTCATAAACTTGAAATTTTATAGTTCGGAAGGAGGATTCTGGTTTGCTGGAGATATTAAACCCATTAAGGGAGTTGTCCCTTGTTTCTATTATTGTAAGATTAATGCTTGCGGCACTTTGCGGAGGGCTGATTGGTCTGGAACGTACCTTCAAAGGTCGTCCGTCTGGTTTTCGCACTCATATTTTGATCTGTGTGGGTGCAAGCTTAACAACAATGACCAGTCAATATCTGTTGATCTATATGAATTATTATACGGATATTGCAAGACTTGGTGCTCAGGTAGTTGCAGGTGTTGGTTTTATCGGCGCAGGAACGATTATGCTTACTCCGCGCAATCGGGTAAAAGGTCTGACGACTGCTGCCGGACTGTGGGCGTCAGCAATAGTGGGATTGGCGTGCGGTATCGCGTATTTTGAAGCTGCAGTTTACGTCACATTCCTGATTCTGTTTGCTGAACTTTGCTTTTCAAAATTGGAACAAAAGATTCTTTCTTCATCGAAAGAGATGTCTTTATATGTAGAACTGAGTAAAGACAGGCCGCTTGAAGATGTGATTGGATTTTTAAAAAACGCAGATATCAAGATCAACGATATGCAGGTAACACGTTTTTCTAAGGCGTCGAATAAACAGGTATGTGCGATCTTCAATCTGCGGACAATAGAAAAAAAGAATCCCGGGAAAATATTCCAGGAATTGTCTTCTATGGAAGGGGTTCTTGCTGTAGTTGAGTTATAGTCTTTATTTCGAATAGCCACTAAAAGGGAACCCGTTTCTGTTTGCTGTGAGGCAGAAGCGGGTTCCGCCCATATTGGAGAGAAAATGAGTTTCTGAAAAACATTGGAAAAACACTTGACATTTTAATGAGATAATGATATAGTGAATAAGGTTGTGAAAACAACGCACAGGAAAGTAGGTATCCACCTCACCTAGGCACGAGCAAGTGACCCTGGTTTATAACAAGAGACACGTATAAGCGGCGGCGACGTCCATTGTGATACTCAGAGGGTGGATAGATTATTCTATCTACTTTTTTTATGCAGAAAACATACATGAATTTAAGTAATTGGAGGTGCACGACTATTAGCGAGTTAATGATTAACGAACAGATTCGAGATAAGGAAGTTCGCTTGATTGGTACTGACGGCGAGCAGTTGGGTATCATGTCTGCAAAAGAAGCTTATAAGCTTGCTCAGGAAGCAGAACTGGACCTGGTAAAGATTGCTCCGACAGCTAAACCGCCGGTTTGTAAGATTATCGATTATGGTAAATATCGTTATGAATTGGCAAGAAAAGAAAAGGATGCTAAGAAAAAACAAAAGGTAATTGAAGTAAAAGAGGTGCGTTTATCTCCGAACATTGATACAAATGATCTGAACACAAAGGTAAGCGCAGCACGGAAGTTCCTTGAGAAAGGAGACAAAGTAAAAGTTACCTTACGTTTCCGGGGTCGTGAGATGGCACATATGGCTAAGTCCAAATATATTCTGGATGATTTCGCTGAGAGTCTGAAAGATATTGCCAACATCGACAAGCCTTCTAAAGTTGAAGGAAGAAGCATGGTTATGTTTTTATCTGCTAAAAAATAGTTTAACAGTGATTAAGGAGGAAGAGCACAATGCCAAAATTAAAGACAAGTAGAGCAGCTGCAAAACGTTTTAAAAAGACCGGTACCGGTAAACTGGTAAGAAATAAAGCTTATAAGTCTCATATCTTAACTAAGAAGTCCACCAAGAGAAAAAGAAATCTTAGAAAAGATATCGTTACAGATGCAACCAATGCAAAAGTAATGAAGAAGATTTTACCATATCTGTAATAGACTGATTAGTATAAGAAGGAGGAAAAACCGATGGCAAGAATTAAAGGCGGTATGAACGCAAGAAAGAAACACAATAGAGTGCTGAAGATGGCTAAAGGCTACAGAGGCGCACGTTCCAAACAGTATAGAGTTGCAAAACAGTCTGTTATGAGAGCACTGACCAGCTCTTATGCAGGTCGTAAAGAAAGAAAGAGACAGTTCCGTCAGCTGTGGATTGCTCGTATCAATGCAGCAGCCCGTATCAATGGTCTGTCCTACAGCAAATTTATGTACGGTCTGAAGCTGGCAGGTGTTGAGATGAACCGTAAAGTTCTGTCTGACATGGCTATCAACGATGCAGAAGGATTTGCAAAACTGGCTGAGATGGCTAAGGCTAAATTGGCTTAATATGGAATCCAACCCTTG
>JBJEIZ010000040.1:0-49893 GCA_051877535.1 Brotaphodocola sp. | reverse complement strand
GCGTAAAAATGCAGCGAAGCAGATGGGGGAAAAGGCCAGCACGAAGATCCTGATTCCTATGATGATTATGTTTCTGGGAATTGTTCTGATTGTCGTGACACCTGCAGTGCTTGGCATGACTTCCGGAATGTAGTGGAAAATGGTAAAACTGCCGGGTCTCCGGTGTTTTATAAGCATGAAAAAAGGAGGTGAAAGCGTATGGAAATGCTGAAAAAGTTTTACGAAGAAGAGGATGGTATGGGAACCGTTGAAATCGTTATGATTATGGCTGCATTGATCTGTCTTGCGATTATTTTTAAGGATAGCCTTTTGAATTATGGTAGATCTCTTATGAAAACGGCATTTGGACAGAATGTCGGTGATTTTACTTCAAATGCAATTGTAAATGAAAATGGAACAGTGACTAATTAATATTTATGAAAAACACCGGGGTTTCGACACCCCGGTGGAATTATGAAATATCTTCTAAAAAGGGGACTGAGAACATGAAGAAAATTATCCAGATGGTAAAAAAAATTCGTCAGGATCAGGACGGTTACCTGACCATAGAAATGACAATTATTTTCCCTGCTATCTTTTTTTCTCTTCTTTTGATCCTTTTTATGGGAATGGTTCTGTATCAGGAGGTCACCATGCTAAGCCTTTCCGTCCAGGCATCTGAGCGCGGTTCTGTGACATATAGTTCCCGCGTAACCGACATGACGACCAACATTAAGACACTAGAAGATTTTAAGAATCGGGATCCATACCGGAATGTCCCTTTGATTGACAATGGGAAAAAGGAAGATTATACAAGGCTGATCAATCAGTATGTGGGAGAACGAATTGATAAAAGGGAAATTCTATCCGGTGAGAAGAAAAATGCGGGAAATTATACGACTGTAGATGACTATCTGATTGAAAAACGGGTTCGGGTGGATATTCAGACTGATTATCATATCCCGGTAGATGCCGTTGCGGAAATGTTCGGTTATGATGGGATTTTTGATGTGAATACAACGGCAGTATCGGTCGTTGCAGATTCCCCCGACTTTGTCCGCAATGTAGATATTGTGACGGATATCGCAAAACAGACCAAAGTATTTAATGGTCTTGAAAATGGTTATAACAGCATCAAAGAAGCACTAACGAAGGTTACAGATTTACTAAAAAAGGAAGAGTAGTGCCGCGGAGGTATTTATGAAATTCTTTAGAAAAAGAAGCGTTCGAGGAAGTATTTCTATATTTCTGGTCATTATTTTGATTCCGACGATGCTGCTTTCCGCAGTTTTGATTGACGGAAGTCGGGTATCCAGTGCAAAAGCAATGACACAGGAGGCTGCAGATCTGGCAGCGACCAGTGCTCTTGCGGATTACAATCAGGATCTGAAAGATGATTTTGGGTTGTTTGCGATAAAAGATGCGGACAAGTTGAAAAACATCTATGAGGAAAGTCTAAAATCTACCTTGATGGCATATGGAATTTCCGGGAACGCAGAATATTCGGATCGAATTTGGGATATTATGAAGACGAGCCTGACAGGTGAAACATCCTATATGGGAAAGTCCTTCTTAAATTTATATGATTTTTCGGTAGAAAAGTGTGAAGTGGAACCGCTTTACTGTCTTGCGGAACCGAGCGTACTGGAAAATCAGATGGTAGAGTATGCAAAATTCCGTGGTATTTATGTGATGGCAGATCGTCTTGATTTGTTCAATAATCTGGGACAAATTAGCGAGGAGGCAAAGCAGAATAAAGAGTCCTCTAAAGTTATGGCAAATAAAATGGATGTGGATGAGGATAATGCTGCGGCGGATCGAGCCCTTGTGGAACTTAGAAATCAGATATCCAGTCTAAATGACACGATAGCAGAGGTAAAACAGGCAAAGGAACAGTATCTGATTGCTTTGCGAGGAAAGATGGAGGAAATTAAATACAATAATATTGATACGGACGAAGATCTTCCTAAGGGGTATGCAGTTGATGCAAAGAAATATAAGAGCAGTCAGACGACATTAAAAAACAGTGCAAAAGCAGCCTGCACCCAGGCAAAGAATGTTTTAAAACAGGCAGAAACTGCAAAAAAGCAGGTAGAAAAGGCGATAACACGTCTGAAAACATTTATATCTGAGAATAGTGGAAAAGCATCAGGAAATGAAACGGTAAAGGAACTGATTCAGGATGCTGAGCGGAATATTAAAACTTATGAAGAAGAATATCTTCCGGCAATTCAGAAACTGCTGGATGATTCTATTTTAAACGAAATGAAGAGCGACAATAGCAATATCGCTTCTAATCTGGAAAAAATAATGGACGATATTGATGAGGCTATTACATATTACATAGAAGTAATTGAAGAAATGCAAGAAGCGATGGAAGAAGATTCTGATGAGAGCGGAGATGACGAGGAAGAAGAAATCACAGAGTATTATTACTATTATCTGACCGGAACAAGAAATACGATGGATGCAGATGTGGCTATTGGTCGTGGACAGTCGAATCTTCAGTATTACGACCCGGCAATTACGAAACCGGTAAAATATTTTTTGGATAAGAAATGGGATCCGGAACAACTGAATCCATCTAATAAGTATAATAGTCAGTCTTCTTCCAAAATCAGTGAAGATTTTGCCAGTACCCAGTCTGGAAACACAGGAAATGCGGACACCAATCAGGAAGGAGAGGCAGAGCGGGGGGAGGTGGAGCAGAAAGTCTATGATGCAAGACCTTCCAAAACCTATGCTTCGGAAAGCGGAAAGAATAATGATACGAATTTTTTCAATAAAAACGGTGATCTGACTTCGTCGAAAAATATCCTGAAGCAGAGTGAAAACAGTATGCTTCTCGAGATAGGAGAAGCGGTTCGTGATGATGTTTTAAGCCTTTCCTATATGTTTGGAACCTTTAAGACAAGATTGACCGGAGTAAAAAAGTTTAGTTCGGAAGGAATGTCATCAAAAGACAAGAATAGTTATTATATGCCAGATTGGCGCTATGCCTATCCAGATGGAGAACTGGACATGCGTTTTACGCCGAAGAAAGACAGGGATACAGTTTTAAGAAGTGAAATAGAGTATCTGGTTTATGGTAACCGGACAGATAAAGCCAATGAAGCAGCGGTATATGCAACCATCTTTGGTGAGCGTCTTGCCAATAACCTGATGGCAATGTACCGTGAAAAAGAGGTGGTCAACCCGGCATGTCATGAGGCAGCAGGGCTGGCAAGTGCAGCAACTGCAGGGGCGGTTCCGGAGACCGTGTTTTTCTGGATTTTTCTGACTGCATGGGCAACTGCAGAGACGGTGATCGAGATGAACTATCTGATTTCCGACGGATACAGAATTCCGCTGCTCAAGACAAAAAATAATATTCTTCTGAACGAGTTTCCGGATGCGGATGGAGAAGGACTGATTGAAAACTACAATGCCAAAGAGAAAAAAACAATTCTGGTATCGTATGAAGATTACCTGCTCATTCTTCTGTTAATCAAAGGCAGAGATATCCGGATTCGCCGGACAGCCGATCTGATTGAGATGAATATGAAAAAGAATGGTGCTTCTGATTTTACTATGGCAAAGGCATATACTTATCTTCATGCGGATACGGAGATGACAATCCGGTATTTGTTCGGTGAGATCAAACCGTTTCAGGAAGAATATGAGGGACAGGGATACAAAGGACGGATACATTTTACCAATACCATTTATCAAGGATATTAAGGATGCGGAGTATGAATAAGCAAAGAAATCGAAAAGGTGTATTAAGCATAGAGGCCAGTATTTCCTATTCCATTTTTTTCATGGTAATGGTGACAATTTTATACACCATGCGCATTGTATATGCCTACGGATTGATTCAGCACGCTGTCAGTCAGACTGCAAAGGAATTGTCCATGTATACCTATATTTATCAGGTTTCCGGATTAAATGACCTAAATCAACAGATATCCGGAGCAACGGAAGAACGGACAGAGCAATTTAATGCAGACGCGGAATCTGTTGTCAAGTTTTACGAGGAATTTAGCGCTGGAGATATGACGGCACGGTATGAGGGGACGATAAGCCCGACAGAGATTTTAAAAAATGTTGGCGCAGCCATGCTCCGCAAAGGTAATCAGGAGGTCAATCAACAGTTGTTCCAACTGATTGTAAAACCGCTTTTGGCCGGATATATTGGAGCAGATTCTCAGAATACAGAAAATGCAGCGGATACAAGGCTGAAAAATTTGCGGGTAGTCGGCGGCATGAGCGGATTGAATCTGTCAAGTTCCCGTTTTTTCGAGGATGGTGCGACGATTGATCTTGTGGTCTGCTATACCATAGATCCGGTTCTTCCGATTGATATTATGCCAGAGCTGAATCTGGCAAATCGGGCTTGTGTCAGAGGAATGAACGGAATCGCAGTCTTTTCCGGCAGTTCCGGAAGTGAAAATGCGGACGATGCAAGCATATGGGATAAGCCTGCTATGGAACGGGGAAAGCTAATCCAGGAGCAGGAAGGTTTACGCAATCTTCCTGACAATTTCCCGGTATTTTGCCGGTATGATTCTGGCAGTGGAAAAGCGACTGCAGTACAATCCATTGACATTCGAGATGTCAGTTATCAGGACATGTCGGCAATCAAGAGTGTTATTGGAAATAAATGCCGCAATATCGAAGCGTTCCAGAGCAAAACTTATGGCGGAGTGACATTGGAGGCGTCAGATATAAAAAGCAGAGAATTGATCATTTATATTCCTGCATCCAGTGATGGAAAAACCATTGATCGAAGCAAATATGATCAGGCAGTCAGAGAGCTAAAAAGTCAATATCCGGATATCAATATTGTCACGAGGGAGATCAGCTAATGGAGTTGTTTACAATACCGGTATTGGCGGCAATATCATTTTTGAGTGGAATAAAGAGCGTTTGCGGAATCTGCTTGTGGAAGAAAAATGAATATGAGGACAGGATTCTTTGGAGAGAAAAAAAGCTGTATGGTTACAGCGCTCTGTGGCTCATCTTGTATTCCCTGATCTGGTTGGCGGCAGGGAAGAGTATGAATACTGTCCGTCTGGCAGATCTCTGCATAACCTATGTCATGCTTGCTTTGATTGATGGAAAACGACGGATTGTGCCGGACTCGGTTCTATTGTGTTTTCTTGCAGAGCAGATGCTTATGGGTGCTATGGTGATGAGAGCAGAAATGATTCTGAAAATCTTTATCACTGGATTGCTTTTTACTGTCACAGCAACAGCATTTGCATGGGTTACAAAAGAGCAAATCGGAATGGGAGATATACGACTTTTGGGTGTGACTGCTATGACAGCAGGATGGGGATTTGTGATTCAGATTTTATTTTATGCTATGGTGCTCTCGTTCGGTTACAGTCTGATTCTGGTGCTCTATAAAAAGAAATCTGTGAAAGCGGAATTTCCATTTGTCCCATTTCTTGCGGCAGGACTTGCAACACATATGATATTGCTTGCCTGTTAAAGGATAGATCAAGAAGAAAAAAGTGGAGGTACAGTATGTGCGAAGAATTTAAAATTTCCTATGAAACAGTAGGGGCTTCCAGTTATATGGCAATCACGCTTTTGCCGGAAGCACAACTGGTTCATTATCAGTTGGAGATGATGGTGGCAAATAAAATCAAAAATCTGCTTCAGTCATTTAAACGGGTCAATAATGGAGAAATGGTTTTGTATTACAACATTACATCTCTGATTCCGCTGAGTCAGGTCCTGGCAAAACGCAAGCTGATGCGGGATGAGTTCATTCGTCTGGTAGAAGGAGCGATTTATGCGATTCGTGATATTGCAGAGTATCGCCTTCCGGAAAAAGGGCTTCTTATGTCAGCAGATTATATTTATGTAAACCCATCTTCCTGTGACCCGAATTTTATCTTTATACCGATTGAGAATGAGAATTCGATGACGTTAAAATCGTTGATTCAGGATTTGGTAATGAGAGGAAAGATTGAACTGACTCAGGATAATTTTATTCAGTCTATTCTGGAAGTATTAAATGAAAACGTATTTTCCATCGACCATATGGAACAATGTTTGCAGCAGTTTCGCAGCAATACGAACAGGAGCCAGAGGGTTGTGATGCAAAAAGAACCGGTACAAAAGACTCCGATTCAAAAGACACCGTTCCAACAGGTACCCATTCAGCAGGTACAGCAGCAGAGGACACCGGTACAAAAAACACCGATTCAGCAAAACCAGATGCAGCAGGAACCGGTTCAGAAGACTCCCGTCCAGAAGACGCCGATTCAAAAAAACCCAATTCAGAGTTCTTCGCAGGGCATTCCCGTGCAAGGCATAAGACCTCCGCAAAAAGTAGAGCCAGATAGACGGAAAAAACTGGTTTTTGAACGGGAAGAACCACAAAAAGAAGATGGATTTGATCCGGAAAAAGCGAAAAAGATGTTTGTGCTGCCCCAGGCAATTATTATGATCGTAGTTTCTGCAGCTATCTCCTTTGGATGGTTTGTGGATGGAACAGGGGCATTGGCGTTCAAGAATATTCTGGCTGCGGGAATTATTATTGTCGTAGTAGAAATTATTCTTTACAGGGAAGCTTATGTGAATAGCAGAAAGAAAACAGAAAAGACACAGAAAACTTCGAAAAAACCGGGAAAAACGGAAGTGAAAAAACAAACCGGAAAACGACCGGTGATAAATGGAGAAAGCGCAGGAAGACAGGTAGTTCCTGAATCAGCAGGAAAAGAAAAGCAGCAGCTAAGCAACGGGGTTCAACAGCCGGCTGCTTTTGGAGAAAAGACGGGCTTGGGCGGAGCACCGCAGAATTATAGTGCTATGGAACCGACGATCAGCCCGGAATTTAGAACGAAAAATACCGTTACACCTATGAATGTGCAGCCATCTGTAATGATACAGCGTCCAATTTACGGGCAGGAGGAAACGGACCTGGGAGATGAAACGGAGCTATGGGGCGAATCTGCAGTCAATACTGGAAATACTTCCTATCTGGAATATTATGAAAACGGAAATGTTATCCGAATCCCGCTGAATCATCCGAATGGAGTAGTAATCGGGCGTCTGCGCTCTCAGGCAGATTTCATTGTCACCAACGCCAGAGTCGGAAAAGTTCACGCGAAGTTCTATGAACAGGATGGACAGTATTATGTCGTGGATATCAATTCCAAAAATGGCACATTTATTAATGGAAGAGAACAGAGAATCCAAAGCAATATTCCGTATCCGCTGCATGATAATGACAGAATTATGCTGGCGGACAGTGAATTTGTAATACGATGCCCGCAAAGATAATCAGAGGTGGTTATGTTCAGCTTTACATATGGAGCTACAACAGATAAAGGCGATCTGCGCCTTGAAAATCAGGATAATATTTTATACCGGTCAGGAATCGTGGAAGGAGCGGATACAGGACTGTTTATTATAGCAGATGGAATGGGAGGACTGGCATACGGATCGCAAGTCAGTGCATATATCATCAGCCAGTTTGAACGATGGTGGCAGGATGATCTGATTCATATGATTCACGATCATATGGATAATGAAAGCGACATCCGAGAGATCCTTGAACAGGAAATCTGGGACATCAATCGGACGGTACTGCATTTTAATCGTTCTAACCAGTGTCGTTCCGGCTCTACATTATCGCTTCTGTTTTTGTATCATGGCAGATACTATATAGAGAACATTGGTGACAGCCGGGTGTACCGGATGCGCAGCGGCACTTTGCAGCAGCTGACGCAAGATCAGTCAGTTGTTGCCGGCATGTTAAGAGAGAAAACGATGACAGAACAGGAAATCAAACATTCCGGTATGAAACACATGCTGACCATGTGTATCGGAATGTTTGAAGTTCCGCAGAGCTGTTACACAACAGGAGAAATACAGAATGGCGATATTTTTCTCTTGTGCAGTGACGGGCTTTATAACCAGCTGAGCCAGGAAGAAATCGAGAACGCATTGGATTTGAGTATGTTGAATGCGCAGGAAAAAGCACTTCGTCTGCGGAATATGATCACGCCGGGACATGCATCGGATAATGTGTCTGTAATTGTGGCGGAAGTTATAGAAGCAGAAAAGCAGACAGAATAAGATCAGAAGGGAAGTACGTGTATATGAGGGAATGTTTTTTTTACCTGGCAGCAAATGTCATTGCGGCTTTCGGCGCTTTTACTGATCTGAAATATCACAAAATCTATAATAAGCTGACATTTCCGTCCATGGCAGCAGGGCTTGCCTTTCGTCTGATATTTTTTGGCATTTCCGGACTGAAAATCAGTCTTTTTGGCATCCTGATGGGAACGGTCTTTGGAATATTCTGGATCCTTGGCATGTTAAAAGCTGGTGATATCAAGCTGTATATGGCGCTTGGAGCTTTTGGCGGATGGCGGTTTTGCGGTTACACTATGATATATTCTGTTCTGACAGGTGGAATTGTAGCTTTATGTCTGATGGTCATACGAAAGAGCGGACGAGAATCGCTGGAGAGACTGAAAATTTATATTCTGCATTTGTTTTACACAAAACGATTTATGACATATAAGCCAGTGAGCGAGAAGGGATATTTCAGCTTTGGATGCTGTATCTTCGTTGGCTCTGTGATGGCAGCCTGGTATTTGTGGATACAGTAAATGAAAAAGAAACAGGAGGGAGAAGGGATGCTGCATTTATCTGGAAGTGAATTACTTTTCTGGGGCGGTATTCTGATCATGATATCATCGGTAATAGCTGCATTTGCAGGTATGATTGTATTTGTTCTGACCGGTCGTATGATCCGGCGTCAGTTGGAACGGGAATACGGGAAACCGGAGCGATGATCGAACCGAAATCATTTTCGATTTATCAGAAAAGAAATGGAGAAAACTATGTCTCGGATTATTGCAGGTATGTATGAACTACAGGAGCAAATCGGTTCGGGCGGCGGCGGAATTGTTTATCTTGGACGCCATTTGCGTTTGAACAAAAAAATCGTGCTCAAAGCAGATAAACGTACATTGACAACAAAACAGGAAGTGCTGCGGCGGGAAGTGGACATGTTGAAAGGGCTGAGCCATACCTACATTCCGCAGGTCTATGATTTTGTTCAGGAAAATGGCGTCGTCTACACGGTTATGGATTTTATTGAAGGAGAAAGCTTTGATAAAATTTTGAGCAGAGGTGAGTATTTAGAGCAAGCTCAGGTTATTCAATGGGCATGTGAACTGCTGGAAGCATTAAAATATCTGCACAGCCGCCCGCCACATGGGATTCTGCACGGTGATATCAAACCGGCAAATATTATGCTCCGTCCTAATGGAACCATTTGCCTGATTGATTACAATATCGCACTGGTATTAAGTGAGGACGGTGCGGTAAAAGTAGGAGCCAGCAGAGGGTATGCATCTCCGGAGCATTACGGAACGGAGTTTGGAAGTAAAGAGTATCCGTATACAGAGTCTGTGGTTGATACAGAAACAATTCGGGAAACGGAAACTATGACGGATACGGCAAACGAGAAGGGACGGAGTGGAGAAGCCAGCGAAAAGAGTACGGCTGTGAGGAGGCGGGGCGGCGTAATGCTTGATGTCCGCTCGGATATTTATAGCCTGGGAGCAACCTTGTATCATCTGCTGTCAGGTCAGCGTCCTTCGCAAAATGCGGGGGAAGTGGTTCCTTTGGGGGCAGATGTTTGCAGCCCGGCGGTTTCAGCAATCATTCAGAAAGCGATGGCGCTTGATCCAGATCAAAGATATCAGACGGCAGAGGAAATGCTTGTCGCATTCCGTCAGCTTCACAAACGAGATAAAAGGATGCTGCGGCATAAGTGGTGCATGGTGGGGTTTGCGGTTGTATGTGTATTTACATTTCTGACCGGAGGCGCCTGTACTTTTCTTGGATTGAATCAGATGGAGCAGCGGCAGGAAGCGCTTGCGTTGGCAGAGTATTCGGCAAATGAATATGAAAAAGGAAATATTTCGAAGGCTGTGGAATTGGCTCTGAAGGGAATTCCGGAAGGAAAGAGGAAGTTTTCCATACCAGTGCCCCCGCAAGTTCAAAAAGCACTGACGGATGCACTGGGAGTATATGATCTTTCTGATGGATTCCAGTCCTTGGATATGTTGGAATTGCCATCTGCACCGTTTAAGCTTGCGGTATCTCCACAGGGAGGATATCTGGCGGTTTTGTATGCGGGGGAAGCAGCCATATACGATTTAAGCACATTGCAAAAAATTGATGTTTTATCTATGCAGGATTCGGCATTATCTGATCTGATTTTTACGGATGAAAAGCACCTTGTCTATGCGGGAGAAAAAGGGGTGACTGCTTATGATCTCGATACAGGAGATATTCTGTGGACAGGTGATCAGGCAGTGAGTTTATCGGTCTCCGGTGATGGAACCACCGTTGCGGCGGTAGATGGCTCTGGAGAGTTTGCGATGTTATATCGCATGTCTGATGGAATGCAAATTCAGAGGAAACCGTTTCATGGACTGCATTTGTATTCGGAGGTGAATGATATTTTTGCAGATCCGGACAATCATATTCTGGCGTTAAACCAGGATGGAACCTTGCTTGCGGCAAGCTTTTCTGATGGCAGTCTGATCATTTACAATCTGGAAAATCCAGATGAGGATTTGATTCTTTATGAAACATCGGATTATATCGATTTTTCCGGAGGATTTTCTGGAAAATATTTTGCTTTTTTAACAGGAAAAACCGGAGAAAACCAGTTTGGTCTGATTGATACGGAAGAAGCGGTTTATCTGGGCGGCTATGCCTCGAAGGAAAGGATGCAGATGCAGGCAGACGAGAGAGGTATTTTTTTGTCAAGAGGAAATATCCTGATCCGTTTGGATCCGGTTACGCAGGAGGAACAGGAACTTGCGTACACGGATCATGAGAATATGGAAGAATTTTTTGTCGGAGCAGAATATACAGCAGCATTGACTGATCAAAATCAGATTCGCTTTTTTGATCGTGGAGCCAATGTGATGGACATACAGGAAAACAAGACTTCTTGTGATTTCCTGAAGATGACGGATGAGTTTGTTATTCTTGCTAACCGCAATGAACCTGCGGTGCGGATTTTAAAACGAGTAACGCATCCGGATGCGGACCTGTTTTCTTATGATCCACGCGATGTGCATGATGAAGCTAGAATCAGTCAGGATGGAAAGACGGTTATGCTGTTCGATTTTCAGGGATTTCGCATTTATGATAAAAACGGAACGGTGGTTAGTCAAATGGTTTTACCGGAATCGGATCGGATTTATGACCAGCAGTTTGTGAGGGAAGAAGAGTCCTGGATGGAGGTAATCTGGTATGACGGAACCGTCCGCCGTTACGATGCATCCGATGGACATTTGATAGATGAGAAAAAAGGGGAACCGCCGTCTGAAGATTTGTATGAAGAATTTTTTACAGATCAGTACCGGATCACATCGTCCCTTCACAGTGCACCGGTCGTCTATGACCGGAAAAACGATCAGCAGGTAGCAGTTCTGGAAGAAGATTCTTATCTTACCTATGTAACTGAAATAGGAGAATATCTGGTGACGGAGTATGTTCGTGCGTCTGGAGAACGGTATGGGCTTTTACTTGATGAATCGTTGGAAACTGTGGCATATCTTCCAGGGCTTTGCGATGTGGTAAACGGAATGTTTATATTTGATTATGAAACTGGGAATTTGCGGCAATGCCGCTTATATTCCCTCCAGGAGCTAAGAACTCTTGGAGAGAGGTATTTAAAAAAAGAAAAACGGAAGGAGTAAAACATGAAAGCGATGAAACAAAAGCTGGCTGTGCTGTTAACGGTTCTTTTGATGATGCCGACGCAGGCATTGCCGGTCATTGCATCTGCGCCTGCCAATATAACAGAAAAGCTGGCTGTGCAGGATCAAAATATTGATGCAGATGCAGGAACAAAATCCAATGCGGATGTGGGCACGGGATCTAATGCGCAGAAGGGGACTGATGAGGATGAAGATACGTTTTCAGAAGAATTCTTAGAAAACGATCTGGAATGGCTGGATGAATTTGACGAGGCAACACCTGATGATGCTGATTTATTGCAGGATGATGCAGCAGAGGAAATTCGATTCAACACAGGAAATCAGGAATTCTGCATTGTCAGTCAGGAGGATTTCATTGAGCAAGAAATAGGCGATGCTTATTTTGAGGAAGATGGAAGTTATACAATCCAGATTCCGGAGGTAAACCCGTTCTTCCCTTATGAGGTTCAGTTTAAACAGAATGGCAAGGTGCGCAATGAATGGTTTATGACACCAGATGACAGTGTGGAAGTGGGTGGACATGAGTTTTTTGTGTCAGCATATTTCGATGAAACTGCGGTAACGCAGATGAGCCTGAATATAGCCGGAGATATTGTTACGGTTTATCCAAAAGAGAAAACCTTTACCAATGAGGGCGGAATTTCATTCTTCTCTCTGCTGGAACTGGAAGAGCGATATCTGGAGATTGATTTATCCGGTTATACGCCTGCAGAACTGACGATGGTATCGGTTGATACGATTTTTACAGGCAATGAGGAATTAAAAGAAAAAGACCAGGTGATTTGGGCAGTTGATGGTGAGGATGATTACAGAATCAATGCTTCCGGTGACATTTTGGATCTGAGTTATGAGACAGGATACGGCGGCACGGTGTGGGAGATGATCGTTGGTGAAAATGATCAGCTTGCATCAACAAATATCCGTTATTTTATTGATGTGATGACCACAGAGTCTGAAACCTGGTTGGTTCCTGAGGTTTATTCCCAGAGCGAGGAAGGCGTGCGCACTCCGGTGACGGTTCTGGAAAGTGCTTATGCAGATGATTGGAGAGATAAATTTCGCGAACTCAATATTGATGTTCCGAGAGATGAGATTGGAAGCGGTTCGATTTATCTCAGTCTGTCTGTAAATGAGGAACTGTATCCGGAAATATTATATGACCACATGAAAGTTTTTGAAGGTTCCTTTGAAATGGGAACGGCAAGTGCATCGAATATCGAATTTGGTACGGATATTACAAGCCAGATTTTAGGAGCGGATATGACCGCAAAAGATGGTGGATATTTGTTTGATCCCGATTCAGATGCGATGCTTACTTTTGTAACCTATGACAGCAGGGATCAGATCACGGGATGTCTGACGGTTTGTGTATATATGGATGCATACAGAAATAGTTTGTCATACACGCTTTATCTGGATACAGAAAATGGAAGAACAATAGCGGATGATTCACACAGACGTGTGAAAAACGAGGATGGTTCCCATACAGTAACCTGTACGTTGTACAATGGATATGCTGCGGATGAGATTTACCATCTGGTCATGGGATATTATACATATGGTTATTCGGACCCGGATGCGGTGACCGCTGCTTATGTGGGCAATTATACGTCCATAGCTGAAGCAGATAAGAAGGGAGCAAAGAATATCCAGGAGGAACTGTTTGATCGGAGCGGAACGGGCGGTTATGCGGCAGATTACAGTGACGGTGTGTGGATCACGGTATTTGTGGGGGCTGATGATTCAGACAGTCAGGAAGTATACCGCTATCAGTTCAAAACCCAGGAAGGAAGTGAAGAACCTTCGATCTATATGAATCTGTATTTTTATGATTTGAAGGATGCAGACGGAAATTGGATTTCCTGCGAGTTTGTGGATGATGAGCAAGATTCCTATGCAGAGTATAATTATTTGACGGTATTGGTAAATGAGGAAGCAGATTTAACCAGTCTGGCTCCGTGTTTTTCTGTCAGCAGCAGTGCAGTGTTATATGCAGAAGGAAGCAGTACACCGGAAGTGAGTGGCAAATCCCTGCATGATTTTTCAGACGGACCGGTACAGTATACCCTTTCTGCGAAGAATGGAAGGCAGGCGAAAAACTACTGGCTTCATGTTGTTCAAGCAGCCGAAGGGGCAGGACCGCTTTATATCAACAGCTTGTCAGATGAAAATGCCGAGACGACCACAGAGGATGGAGTAATCTATTCTACCCGTGAGATGTTCTTGGATGGACGTTATGACTATGTCCATGATATCCTTCTAATTAATACTGGAAAAGAACCTCTGGAAGCATTATCAGTAGAATTGGTATCTGATCAGGTACAGTTGGATGATTATTGGAAATTGAACGGTAATTATGAACTGTCAGGATTTAGTGGCATAAATAAATTGAATAATATGGCAAAGCTCCGTCTGAAAGCAAAGGACGGTGTAATAGGCGGAAGTGAGATTTCTGGAACTCTAACTGTTAAAGCATCCGGAGAACCTCTAATGGTGCTGACCTTAACCGGTGTTGTGGGTGACCCGTCTATTGTTACAACAAATATTCCGCAGGCAGTCAAATATGTTCCATATGGAACCATGATCCAGAACAGCAACAAATATGACTGGAATGTGCCGACTTATCGTTTGGTAAGTGGAAAACTGCCGGGCGGCATGACGGTACAGCCAAACGGTGAGATTTATGGTGTACCGACGGAAACCGGAACGTTTACCTTTACGGTGCGTATGCAGAGCAGTGAATATGATTTCGAGGAAAGCGAAATGACTTATACACTGGTTGTAATGGAAAATACGGATGCGAATGTTGATGCGGCTACCGATCCGGGATATGAGTTGACACAGCGTGTGCCGAATATTACCGTGTATGATTCTGCAGATCATCTGATGGTATCTGAAGGTATTTATGATGAGTTTGAAGATGTGTTCCTGGATGGTGTCAAGCTGAAAGAAGGTGTGGATTATACCTCAGAGTCAGGAAGTACCAGAATCACAATCCGCAGTCAGACTCTGCGTGGTTCCGGAAAAGCTGGAGTGCACACGCTGGGTGTGGAATTTAGAACCGGGGAAGAGCGCGTACTGAAACGTGCAGCACAGAACTATCGTGTGACAGGAACCTCTACGGGTAACACAAGCAGCAGAGATGACGACAGCAGTTCGAAAACCAGTTCGGATGATAATTCCGGAATCACGAAGGATGCCCGGAAAGGATATATGAGTGCAGAAGCAGGTGTGATCACCGGAAACGGCATTGGATATGCACAGTGGATTCAGGACGAACACGGCTGGAAGCTGATGTATGCAGACGGTACGATGGCTGCAGGATATATGTTTACACCGGAAGATGGCACATCGAAAGAACAGATTCTGTGGGAAAAAGTTAACAGTCGCTGGTATGCATTTGGAGCCGATGGTTATCTGAAATCCGGATGGATCAATGATTATCAGCTTGGAAGCTGGTACTGGGTATCGATTGATTATGGAATGAAATCCGGATGGTATACCGACCCGCAGGACGGCTTTACATACTATCTGGACCCGGAGACAGGAAAAATTGTCGCTGGCTGGAAACGTATTGATGAAAAATGGTATTATTTCAATGAAATTGCTCAAAAGCCTACATGGGTATTTGATGAACAAAAGTGTGTATGGTATTATGATATCTTGAGTAAAAACAAACCATATGGCTCAATGTACTGGAATGAGAGAACACCGGATGGATATCTTGTGGGAGTTGATGGAGCGTGGATGGAATAAGATAGAATAGACCTGAATCATCCCAACCATAAAAATGGCTGCTGCATGAATTTCCCTTCATGCGGCAGCCATTTCTGTTGCCAAGTATACTTGCCAAGGATAACGAAAAGCAGCCAGTGTCAGGTTTTCGTATTATTATCCTACTGTCCTGGTCGTTTCACCACAGCCCCATTGCCGCCGGGCGCATTGTTGCCGGTCGGAGCGCTGCTGGTCGGAGCATTGCTGGACATCGGAGCATTGGTCGTATTCGTTCCGCCTCCGGTGCCAGGCTTCCGTCCGCTTCCCGGTGCAGCTCCGGCACCAGAACTGTTTCCGCTTCCGGTATTGCTGCTTCCAGATGTTCCTGGAGATACATAACCAGGTCCGACCGGAGCTGTGTAGACACTAGAACCGCCGGGACCGATGTTTTCAACATTTCCATCCGGATCCAGGATGACTGCATCATGTCCTGGGCAGGTTCCTGTCGGGATTGCGAAAACAGAATCATCCGTAGTTCCTTCTGCGCCTGCCGGAATTGCCATGCGCACGCATTCTGCTTTCGGACAGAATTCGGAAGGCAAAAGACCGCTGGTCTCACAGACAGTCACTTTTACATGTGTATTGCAGACTTCTGTCGGAACCGTACCTTTTGCAAAATATTCGGTGTAAACGGCATTTCCGCGTGGGTCATGTTCACATACACCGGAGATTGCCAGTTTGCCGGATTTGCGGCAGATGCTTGCCTGTTCCACGCTGTCAGGAACGCTAAATCCAGGGTCACTGAATCCTTCATGTACGCGGGTCATGATCTTGCGCCAGATATCCTTGTGGAAAGAAGTTCCTCCATTGACACTGGTTAATTTCTGGTTGTCATCACAACCTCCCCATACACCTGCGGTATAGTATGGTGTATAACCGACAAACCAGATATCGTTGTTGTTGGTCGTGGTACCACTCTTGCCTGCGTTTGACATGTTCGGGATATTTGCCCTTGTACTGGTAGAATTGACGCTGACACCGGAACGGGCAAAAATGCGATTGCTTTCCATAGAATCCTGCATGGCATCTGTCAGCAGAAATGCTGTGGAATCTTTTAATACACGGTGAGTTTCCGGTTCATTATTGATCAGAATTTTACCATTGTGGTCTAAAATCTTGGTGAAAAAGATCGGCTTTGTATAAACGCCTCCATTTGCGATAGAGGCATACGCGGAAGTCAGTTCCAGATTTGTAACACCTTTGGTAATGCCGCCCAAAGCAATGGCAGGGACCTGATCGGTGGACGTCAGTGTACTGATACCGAAATTCTGCGCATATTCCATGCCAAGCTGAGGAGATACGGTTTCCATCAGGCAGCGTACAGCCACGATGTTCATCGAATAAATGATGCCGTCGCGGATGTTGGAATAACCAAGATAGCCCTGGCTGTACCAGTTCTTAAATGTTTTGCTTCCGACGGTGTACGGTGCGTCGTAATAAACGGTGCCGAGTGTGCCTCCGCAGGTATCCAGAGCAGGTGCGAAAGAAGTAATGACCTTAAATGCAGAACCAGGCTGACGGGTAGCGTCCGTTGCGCGGTTCAGAGTCAGGCTTGCAGTCTTGGTACCGCGCCCTCCGCTGATGGCTTTAACCTGTCCGGTATGCTGATCCATAATGACAAAAGATACCTGCGGCTGCAGGGTCTTGATTAGTTTTTCTCCGATGATCGTATCCGATTCAGCCAGTCGTTCAGCTTTGAACTTTTCGATGTCTGCTTCAATTTCTTCCTCACTGTCGTACAGACCGTCGTATCCGTCGTGAAGTACATTTTTATGCCAGTTTTTAAGTGTTTCTTCCGAAAAATGTTCTAGCGTTTCATCGGCATGCTGGACGGATAAGCGGTACTCGACGGAATAGCGGGCAGCGGAATAGTTTTCCGGATTGTTGACTTCTTCGTCAACGATTGCCTGAATCTCCGGGTCCTGTGTGGTATAAATCTGCAGACCTCCGCTATACAGCAGGTTGTGTGCCTGAGTTTCGGAATAACCCAGTTTTTCCATAAGGGTGTCTTTTACCTGCTTGGTCAGTTCGTCTGTAAAATAACTGTATGGAGTGGAACTCTCTTTGGTAATCGTATCTACATTCATGATACGGGAATAAACATCATCTGCCAGCGCGATTTCCTGTTCTTCCTTTGTAATATAGTTCTGATCGAACATATACTGCAGAATGACTTTCCGCTTTTCCGCGTTGGCTTCTTTTCCGGAAATTGGATTCAGTCTGGATGGGTTCTGAGTGATACCTGCGATTACGGTACACTCCGATAAGGTAAGATCAGAAACGTTTTTATTAAAATAACGTTTTGCGGCGACCTTAACCCCCAGAGAGTTATTTCCAAGATTGATGGTGTTGAGATAATTGGTCAGGATCATTTTGCGGTCCATGGACTTGGTCAGCTGCAGTGCAAGATATTGTTCCTGCAATTTACGTTCCAGTTTGGCACCGAAGCTGGTTTCCATACCGCCGTTAAATACATTGTTTTTGATCAGCTGCTGTGTGATCGTACTTCCGCCGCCTAAATTTTCGCCGGTCAATACGCCGACAGCGGCTCGTGTGATGGAACGCAGATCGATACCGTTGTGCGTCCAGAAACGTGCGTCCTCAATGGCAACAAATGCGTCGATCAAATCCTGCGGAAGTTCGTCGTATGTGGCTTCTTCCCGGTTGGATCCGGCTGTTACCAGCGTATCTGTTAAATTGCCGGCGCTGTCATACACAGTGGTGGCATAACCGATCGGGACAATGCTGTCTACGTCGAGTTTCGGGGCACTGTCAATGATTCCCCGGAACATGCCGATTCCCATGCTGACCAGTGTCAGAGCAACAAACAGGGCAAGGACGAAACAAGTCTTTAAAAAAGTCAGGCAGATTCGTGTGGTATATTTACTGGTTTTAGAATTTGCAGCTTTGATTTTTTTTTCTGTCTCGTTCTTTCCGTAGTTTGAATTCATAAGAACTCCTCCTTTGCGGTCTTAGGGTATAAAAACCCACTTATCATTATAGCAAAAACCTCACAACAATTCAATATGATGATGATGTCAGGAAAATGCAAAGGCATTGAAAAACGCAAGTATTCCTGATATCATAAGATTGGCTGCAGAGAACTGCGGATAGTAACTATTATGGACAAATAAACCGATAAAAATATGAGGTAACGTATGATAGAACGATATAAAATCCTGTTTGAAGGCGGTGAGGGAGAACTGGTTGAGAAGAAGTCTCGCTTCATTGCGACTACAAAACCTGTGAAAAGTGAAGAAGAGGCGATTGCGTTTATTGAAGAGATGAAAAAGAAATATTGGGATGCCAGACACAACTGTTCTGCCTATGTGATCGGAGAGCGAGGACAGATACAGCGATGCAGTGATGATGGGGAGCCAAGTCAGACGGCGGGACGTCCAATGCTTGATGTGCTGCTTGGGGAGGAAGTACGCAACATCTGTGTAGTTGTGACTCGTTATTTTGGAGGAACATTGCTTGGAACAGGAGGTCTGGTACGCGCCTATTCCGGTGCAGTACAGGAAGGGCTGAAAAACAGTGTTGTTGTTGAAAAATTTTTAGGACACCGTCTGCAGATTACCACCGATTATAATGGAATAGGAAAGATTCAGTATGTGGCAGCTCAAATGGGACTGACTACGCTGGATACTGAATACACGGATCAAGTTGTAGTGTCATTTATGGTTCCGGCATCACAAAAAGATCAGTTGATTGCTCAGATTACAGAAAAGACGAATGGAAGAGCGGTGATCGAAGATATGGGAAGTCTGTATTACGGCGTATTGGACAAAGAGGTCCTTTTATTTGATTGATGAGCAAATGGTTAGACGATGGGATTGGATTTAACAAAAAACATTTTTGTATATTGTACAATATCTGCTTGCAATCTTCTTTTCATGGTGTTATATTTAGAAACTGCGAAACTTTTAGAAAATTGACTGATGTGACGGTTCGGCAGGTCTGTACGTTTGCAGCATGGACTGTGAGAAGAAAAAGAATCGTTGCGGCTGGATAAAGAGGATGAGAGATCTATATGAAGATGAAGAGAGAAGATGTCAGAAATATAGCAATTATCGCGCACGTTGACCACGGCAAGACTACACTGGTAGACGAGCTGTTAAAGCAGAGCGGTGTATTTCGTGAGAATCAGGAAGTAGCAGAGCGTGTCATGGATTCCAACGATATCGAGAGAGAGAGGGGTATCACGATCCTGTCTAAGAACACTGCAGTTTTTTATAAAGATAAGAAGATCAACATCATCGATACCCCTGGTCACGCAGATTTTGGCGGTGAAGTGGAGCGCGTGCTCAAGATGGTAAACGGTGTTATTTTGGTTGTGGATGCGTATGAGGGACCGATGCCTCAGACCAAGTTTGTTCTGCAGAAAGCACTGGAACTGGATCTTTCTGTAATTGTGTGCATTAATAAGATTGACCGGCCGGAAGCAAGACCGAATGAAGTCATTGATGAAGTTTTGGAACTTCTGATGGATCTGGATGCGTCAGATGAGCAGCTGGATTGCCCGTTCATTTATGCATCAGCGAGAGCTGGTTTTGCAAAGAAAGATCTGGATGATGATGCCAATGATATGAGTGCGTTGTTTGAGACCATTATTGATTATATTCCGGCTCCGGAAGGCGATCCGGAGGCAGATACCCAGATGCTGATCAGCACCATTGACTACAATGAATATGTTGGACGTATCGGTGTGGGCAAGATTGATAACGGTACCATTCGCGTGAATCAGGAATGCGTGATCGTGAACCATCACGATCCGGATAAGATGCGCCGGGTAAAGATTGGTAAATTGTATCAGTTTGACGGTTTGAACCGTGTAGAGGTTCAGGAGGCGACGATTGGAGATATCGTAGCCATTTCCGGTATCACTGACCTGCATATCGGTGATACGTTGTGTTCTCCGGAGAATCCGGAGGCAATCCCGTTCCAGAAGATTTCTGAGCCGACGATCGCCATGAATTTTATGGTAAATGACAGCCCGCTGGCAGGTCAGGAAGGAAAATACATTACTTCCCGTCATATTCGCGAGAGATTGTTCCGCGAATTGAATACGGATGTGAGCCTTCGTGTGGAGGAGACAGATTCTCCGGATTGCTTCAAGGTATCCGGACGAGGAGAATTGCATTTGTCCGTTTTGATTGAAAACATGCGTCGTGAGGGATTTGAGTTTGCAGTAAGTAAGGCTGAAGTTCTTTATAAATATAACGAGAGAAATCAGAAGCAGGAACCGATGGAGTTGGCTTATATTGATGTTCCGGATGAATTTACCGGTGCGATCATCCAGAAGCTGACTTCCAGAAAAGGCGAACTGCAGGGAATGAGTCCGACAAACGGCGGTTACACTCGTCTGGAATTTTCCATTCCGTCCAGAGGACTCATCGGATACCGCGGTGAGTTCATGACAGATACCAAGGGTAATGGTATCATGAATACCATTTTCGATGGTTATGGTCCGTATAAGGGAGATCTGAGCTATCGCAAAACGGGATCCCTGATCGCATATGAGAGCGGCGAGACGATTACTTATGGTTTGTTCAATGCACAGGAGCGAGGTCTTTTGTTTGTAGGACCAGGCGAGAAAGTTTATTCCGGTATGGTGATTGGTCAGAATCCGAAAGCAGAAGATATTGAGGTGAATGTCTGCAAGACCAAGAAACTGACCAATACCCGTTCTTCCAGCGCAGATGAAGCTCTGAAACTGGTTCCGAAAAAAATCATGAGTCTGGAGCAGTGTCTGGAATTCATTGATACAGATGAACTTTTGGAGGTAACTCCGGAGAATCTTCGTATTCGTAAGAAAATATTGGATCCGACCATGCGTAAGCGTGCTATGATCAAAGCAAAACAGTAATACACACACCCGGCATCAGGAACGGCAACCTGATTTCCGGGTGTTTTTTGTCGGAATCAGGCGAACGAAATTCAACATAAATCGGAATTTCCCCTCATAGAATACGAATAGCGAAAAGCAAAAAAGCATAAAAAGAGGAGAGAAGTACGATGGCAGAAAAAGTAATTGAAAATAACAGAGTGAGTGTGATCGGAGAGATTATTTCCGGATTTTCCTTCAGCCATGAGGTGTTTGGAGAAGGATTTTATGTGGTGGATGTGGCTGTAAATCGATTAAGTGAGCAGGCGGATATCATACCGCTCATGATTTCAGAGCGTCTGATCAATGTGCAGGAAGATTACATCGGCTGCACCATTGAAGCAATCGGTCAGTTTCGTTCTTACAATCGTCATGAGGGAACAAAGAACCGGTTGGTATTGTCTGTTTTTGTCAGAGAAATTAATTTTATGGAGGAATTTACAGACTATACCAGAACGAATCAGATTTTTCTGGACGGTTATATCTGCAAGGCACCGATTTATCGAAAGACGCCGCTGGGACGTGAAATTGCCGATATTTTGCTGGCGGTCAATCGTCCCTACGGAAAATCCGATTACATACCTTGCATTGCATGGGGGAGGAACGCTCGATTTGCGTCCGGTTTTGAAGTGGGAACCAGAGTCCGCGTATGGGGACGTGTTCAAAGTAGGGAATATACGAAAAAGATTAGTGAAACCGAGTGCGAAAAGCGGGTGGCTTATGAGGTTTCTATCAGTAAGTTAGAATGTGCGGATGAATGAACAGTTACAATTATTTTTTGAGTTGCCATGCATCCGGAGGATACTGCCAGTGGAAGGGATTAAGGAACCATTATTTTTTTACGTTCCGCATAAGAAGTCTTGAAAAATAGGATTAAATATGTTACGATAAGCAAGTTGCAATGGTATGACATCAATAGAGTATAACAGTGGCTGGATGTGGTTTTACGGTTACGATAAAATGACTGAGGTGCTTAAAAGATGGGTACAGGAAATGTTGAGATTATTTGCGGAAATGGTTCTGGAAAGACAGCTGGCGCATTCGGACGTGCATTTGACGCGCTGATCAAGCGGAAAACGGTGATCATGATTCAGTTTCTGAAAGGCAGTCAGAAGCAGGAAGAACTGGATATCATCAAGCGATTGGAACCGGAACTTAAAGTCTTTCGATTTGAAAAATCAGATCGGTATTTTGCAGATCTGTCGGCTGAGGAGCAGAGGGAAGAACGTTTGAATATCCGCAATGGGCTGAATTATGCCAAGAAAGTACTGACTACCGGAGAATGCGACATGCTGATCCTGGATGAAGTGCTGGGAATTCTGGATTTGGGTATTATCAGTGCAGATGAGTTAAAGAATCTGCTGGAAGGTCGAGGCGATGTAGAGGTGATTCTGACGGGCAAAGTATTGTCTGGCAAGATAGGGATGATTGCTACAAGAATTGATCAGATTGAGCATGTTCAGGTTGACATTTAAGGAAGTTAATGATAGTATTACTACAAGACTGAGGTAGAGGTTGCGCGGATCATGAGTAAGTTATCGGATGTACCGGATGCAGTGGATGGTAACGGAAAGGGTGAGCGCCGAAGTGAAAGGATAGCCGGATATCTTTTTGCTGGGCATATGATGAAGAGTTATATGACTGTCATCTGGGGACAGATGGAGCGCTACTTAAAGCACGAAAACTGATTTTGGATTTCCGAACTTTAAGGAGGCTGACCGTTTTTTGTCAGCCTTTTTGTTTTTTAAATCCATTTTCATAAGGGCAAACACTTTTAGCCCTAATATTATATAGAATGGTGCCTGCGGCAGCGGGCGCGAAAATTTACCAGAGAAAAGATGAATGTTTAAGGAGGAAAGTATTATGGCTATTTTTGAAGGTGCAGGAGTTGCTATTATTACTCCGTTTTTACCGAATGGAGAAGTGAACTATCCAAAGATGGAAGAACTGGTGGAAGAGCAGATTGCGGGCGGTACGGATGCGATTATTGTTTGCGGTACTACAGGAGAATCTTCTACGATGAGCCACAAGGAACATTTAGATGTCATCCGATTCGTATGTGAAAAAGTTCGTAAACGCATTCCGGTTATCGCAGGTACCGGTTCTAACAGTACTGCAGAGGCAATTTACCTGTCCCAGGAAGCAGAGAAAGCAGGGGCGGACGGTCTTTTGCTTGTAACACCTTATTATAATAAAGCTACGCAGAACGGTTTGATCGCTCATTACAAAGCAATTGCTGCAGCTGTTCAGATCCCGATTCTTTTATATCACATCCCGGGGCGCACCGGCGTTACCATGACTCCGCAGACGATCGTAACGTTGTGCAAAGAAGTTCCAAACATTGTTGGTGTAAAAGAAGCAAGCGGCAATTTCTCCACAATCGCCAAGATTATGAGTTTGGCTGATGGCTGTGTGGATCTGTATTCCGGCAATGATGATCAGATTGTCCCTCTTCTGGCACTGGGCGGCAAAGGTGTTATTTCCGTTTTGTCTAACGTAGCTCCGAGACAGACTCATGATATTTGTGAATCTTATTTTAAGGGAGATGTAAAGAAGAGTGCGCAGATGCAGTTGGAAGCAATTGAATTGATCAATGCTCTGTTCTGTGAGGTAAATCCAATTCCGGTAAAAGCTGCCATGAATCTGATGGGGAAGGAAGTTGGATCACTGCGACTTCCATTAACGGAGATGGAGCCGCAGAATCAGGAACGTCTGGCTAAGGCAATGAAGGATTACGGTATTTTGTAATTGTGCGGAAATACGGAGGAATGAGACATGGTTAGAATGATTATGCATGGCTGTAACGGAGTCATGGGCCGCGTGATTACTGATCTGGCGAAGGATATGGATGGTATTAAGATTGTGGCAGGCATTGATCTGAATACAGAGATTGCGCAGGAATATCCGGTATTTGTATCTCTGGAGGCGTGCAATGTGGATGCAGACGTGATAGTGGATTTTGCATCAGCAAAAGCTGTAGACCATCTTCTGGATTATTGTGCAGCGAATCGGATGCCGGTCGTTCTTTGTACTACCGGACTTTCCGAGGCACAGATTTTAAAGGTAAAAGAAACCAGTAAGCAGACTGCAGTTCTGCGTTCTGCAAATATGTCACTGGGCATCAATACGCTGTTGAAGCTTTTGCAGGATGCGGCAAAGGTTTTGGTAACGGCAGGATTTGATATTGAGATTGTTGAGAAGCATCATAATCAGAAGTTGGATGCGCCGAGCGGTACAGCATTGGCGTTGGCTGATTCTGTCAATGATGCGATGGGCGGACAGTATTACTACAAATATGATCGTACCACCGAGCGAGCAAAACGTGATAAAAAAGAAATCGGTATTTCTGCGATCCGTGGCGGCACTATTGTCGGAGAACATGATGTGATTTTTGCCGGCAAGGATGAAGTGGTGACTTTCAGTCACACGGCATATTCGAAAGCTATTTTTGGAAAAGGTGCGCTGGAGGCAGCAATGTTTTTAGCAGGAAAAGAAGCCGGACTTTACAATATGGCAGATGTGATTGATGCCGCATCATAAAATTTCCAAAAAGAAACTGCTAAAAATGGAATGATAATGATTCATAAAAAAGATTCTTCTTCGCATACTAAGCATAACAAGCGAAAGGAGAATATGATTATGAAAAAGATCAGAAAATCAGCAATTTTTTTGTTGCTCACAATGACAATGATGTGCTGTTTGACTGCATGTTACGGCAATCGGACGAACAATACGCAGACAACAGAGTCCGCTGCTCCAAATGGAAGTACGACGAATAATGGGAACACGACGAATAACGGAACTACGACGAATGGTGGAACCACGACGAACGGTGGAAATGGAGCAAATACCGGTACTGGGAATAACGGTAACGGTGCCAATGCGAACGAAACAGGGAACCATGGCACCAATGGCAGCACTGCAAATCCGAATGGAACAGCGAATGAGACGGCTGGCGGTGTGATCGACGGTCTGATGAATGATGTCAGCAAGGGTATTAACGATGTGACTGGAGGAAATGTCAGCGAAAGTAATCCGACAGCAGTGCAGGAGAGCAGTACAGCAGCGCATCAAAACAGATGATAAGAAAACGAATATCAAAGAAGCGGTATGGCAGAAGCTGTGCCGTTTCTTTTTTTGAATGCAGAAAGTATACTTGATAAATAGTTTTGCTTGTAATAGAATAATAAAGGATGGAGGTGGCGCTATGAGAGCATCTCAAAATTGGCTCAGCAGCCGTGAACGTGCGCAGCAATGCAGAAAATGGAGAAAAGCGCGAATGGCAGAAGCAGCCAGAAGACATCATAAGTGGCTTTGTCAGATGCTTCTGTTGGGTCTTTGCCTGGAATCGGTTTGTCTTGTAAGGCAATATTATCAGGAAAAACATTTGAGATTTTATGTGTTTCATGTGGATGAAGATTACCATGCAGAATGGGTAAAAGAAGCCGCGCCCGGCTCAGGGCAGAGATTCGGTGTCCGCCTGAATCCGGAACGGCTGGAGATTGAATTTTATCACCAGACACAGGAAGTGAAAAAAATTCCTGTGTTCAATCTGCATTAGAAGGATAACTGGTATTCTTTACAGATGTGTTTGATTTCATAAATGGCAATAATTGCAGATATCAGACCAACGCCTACATTACTGACAGCCATCACGATTCCAACGCTGGTGCTTCCGAAGGAAGTGAAGTTTTGTAAGAACCAGAGTACCGGAATTCTGAGAAGAAATACACGGGCGGCATTGATATATAAGGTAATGCGTGTTTTTTTAAATCCGTAAAGCAGCGCCATGACCGATGCATGAATGCCAAGAGGAATGGCACCCATCGCTTCCCAACGGTAGATGGAAATGATCATGTTGGCAAATTCCTGGTCAGTACCTGCAAAAATACGGCTGATCTGAGGAAGAAATGCCAATGTCAGAAGCATAAAAAAAGCTCCGATCAAAATGTTGATCACCAGGGTACAGCGAAAGACCAGCAGTGCACGTTTGGGCTTTCCTGCTCCGAGATTTTGACTGATGACAGCAGCACCGCCTTCTTGAATTCCGTTTTGCGGTGAAACGGCAAATCCTCCGATATTGTTGGAAATTCCCAGAGCACCAACCGTCAGTGCGCTGTATACGGTACTCATGGAATTGATGACTACCTTTCCAAATGCAAATGCAATTTTTTCTACAGTGACCGGAATGGAAAGGTGGATCATAGGACCAATGATGGTCGGGTGAAGGGAGATACTGGAAAATGAAAATCCAAAGGCATTTCCTTTTTGGTTCATATTGATTATGGCAGCAGCAAGCAGTGCGGACTGAGAGATGATCGTGGAAACGGCGATCATATGCACTTTACAGTGCAGTACATATACAAAATATGCAGTCAGTGAAAGCTTGATTGCAATGACGGCGGTATTCAAAAAGAGAATCCGCCTGGAATTTCCCCGGGCACGCTCGATCGCTATGTAAATATTGTTGAAAAAGCTGATGACCATTGCAATCAGCTCTAAAATAAAATACAGACTTCCTTCTGCAATGAAAACCTCCGGTGTCTTTAAAAAACGCAGAAATTGTGGTGTAAATGGAATCAGAAACCCAAGGACACCGATGCCTAAAAGGCCGCAGAGAGCAAACATGCTGCTTACCTGTGTCTTTACTTTTTCATAATCCCCGGCACCATAGGATTCACTGACTTTTAAGCTTGCGCCGATGGCAAGTCCCGTGCCGATAGAGGAAAGCATCAGATTGATCTGAGACAGGTAGGAAACAGCGGAAACTGCATTGGAACTGATGTGGGCAGCCATCATGGAATCCACGATCTTAAAGAGCTGTGTCAGACTTTGATACAGCGCTAACGGGGTGCTGACATATAACACGACATGCCAGATATTGGCGTGCAAGGCAAAGTCGCGGAATTCGGAATCTTTTTTTGAAATGGATGCGTTTGGTTGCTTATTCATAAAACTCCTTTTTTATGTCATTCGTGCTGAACTCCCAGATGTTTCAATATTTGGGTAAGGTAGGTATGGAAACATGAAGGTTCCTGTAAGGGAAGGGAATCTAGCGGAACATAAGTAATTTTGTCTTTTGGTTCTTTTTTCATGACCGGCTCCCATACCGGCTCAAACTGAGGGAGAAAGCAGCCGCACTGTTTGGTGTAACAGGTCTTTGCGGTTGCTTTCACGCGGGCAGACTTGTCTACATATTCGCCTACACTTTTGTGAATGGCGGTATCTTCGTAAGGAAGGTAATAATAATCTCTGTAATTCGGATAAAAATGCTTTAACGTTCCATCATAGAGATCAATCGTCAGCACCAGATGATTTTCTTCTGCCAGGCAGCTGACTGGTGTGGAGAGTGTTTCGAAAGGAACCGGGATCGCATACTCACTTTCGCAAGTAAGCTGTATTAATTTGTGTTTATCTCCGAAAATGTCAGTTTCTTCTATGATTTTCCGATCGGACAATCGGAAGGAATGTTCCAGAAAATCCGGATAGTTTAAAATCGGCAGGATTAAAGGCATACCCTTTAAATCATCCTCATTGTGAAGCATGAGCAGATCGTATAAAAACTGCTCATGGGTGGTCAGGTAATCCTGATATACTTCGATGAGCTGCCCGCCGGAATACCGGTCGGTCCTGGATACATGAAGAAATTGTTCAATGGATTTTTGCTTCATGCTGTCCATTCCGAGAAGTTTGCGGTATGGGCGGATTTTTTTATAAATATCGATACTTTTTATGTCAGAAAAATCATAGGTGAGTGCGTAATGCCGACAGCGCTTCATCAGGTAGGGAATGTCGAATCCGTCTCCGTTAAAATGGATCAGGATCCGGAATGATGCTAAAAATGTGAAAAAGGCATGAAGGAGTTCTTCCTCGGACTCTCTTGTGTCGGCAAACCATTGGATGAGATTCCAGGTATCGTTCTCATACCAGGTGCATCCTATGAGGTACAGGTTGGAATGATCTCCGGAAAAACCGGTGGTCTCTATATCGAAAAAAAGCAGATCATTCAGCGGACCGATGCGGTTCAGAGGATAGGTATCCGGCAGGTCCAGCTGCTTTTTCACTGTAATCATATCTCAGGATCCTCCTTGCAAATTTGTCTGTTGGCTGTGGAGTCTTCACAGCCGCTGCGTAACAACATTATAATCGTCTGAAAGCGGTACGTCAATCAGAAAAACAGAATATTTGTTCGATTTTTGCCTTGCAATGGATAGGGGTGATATGTTATGATGACCACAGATAGTTTTTGCGGCGCTTGGTCTGGCTAAGCAGCTGCGGTTTCTATAGATCAGGAGGAGCACTATTTTGTTTTCATATATTAAAGGTCCGTTGGCTGAAATTTTGGAAGATACCGTTGTAGTAGAATCTGGAGGAATTGGATGGAATGTCCATGTCCCCCTATCCGTGCTGGAGGCAATGCCGCGTGTTGGTGAGGAAGTGAAGATTTATACATCCTTTCAGGTTCGTGAGGATGCGATGACTCTGTACGGCTTTTTGACCCGCCAGGATCTGCAGATGTTTAAGCAGCTTTTGGGCGTCAGCGGGATCGGTCCGAAGGCAGCCCTTGGAATTCTTTCCGCGATGCGCCCGGATGATCTGCGCATGGCGATTATTTCGGAAGATGTCAAGGCAATCTCTAAGGCGCCCGGAATCGGTCCGAAGACTGCAAAGCGCGTAATTGTGGATTTAAAAGATCGGATAAAAATGGAAGATATCCTCCCGTCCGGCATTCACCAGGAGGAGTCCGGCATATCTATGCCGGTTTCTGGTATGGACGGAATTGGCAGAGAAGCAATTGAGGCATTGGCAGCGTTGGGGTATTCCATGAGCGAAGCAACAAAGGCTGTGCGTCAGGTGGAGATTACCGAGGGCATGTCTGTGGAAGCGGTATTGAAAGCGTCTTTGCGCCATCTGGCATTTTAAGGAGAAAGTCGATTGCTGGAGTACGCAGGCACGGAGCAGTCAACTTTCAAATAATGGCAGCGCATACGGAAGTTTAGCTTTAAAGAAGGTTTGGAAAGGAATGGAATCATGCAGATATTCTGCGTGAGCAGTGGAGTAAGACATGGAGCGAAGAATCATTGCAACGGAAATTACGGAAGAAGATAAGCATATAGAGCCGAGTCTGCGTCCGCAGATGCTGAATGAGTATATCGGTCAGCAGAAAATTAAAGAAAATCTGAAGGTATATATTGATGCCGCAAAAGCACGCGGAGAGTCTCTGGATCATGTCTTGTTTTATGGACCACCTGGATTGGGAAAAACCACTCTTTCCGGCATTATTGCAAATGAAATGGGGGTTCGGATGAAGGTGACTTCCGGTCCGGCAATCGAAAAACCAGGGGAGATGGCGGCGATTCTCAACAATCTGCAGGAGGGAGATGTGCTGTTTGTGGATGAAATTCATCGTCTGAACAGACAGGTGGAAGAGGTTCTGTATCCGGCGATGGAGGATTTTGCCATCGATATTATGCTGGGAAAAGAATCTTCGGTCAGGTCGATCCGCCTGGATCTTCCTCATTTTACTCTGGTTGGTGCTACGACTCGCGCAGGACTTTTGACTGCACCGCTGCGGGATCGGTTTGGTGTTGTACAGAAACTGGAATTTTATACGCCAAAGGAACTGCAGATCATTGTGGAGCGTTCTGCACAAGTGTTAGGAGTTGGGATTGACCCGGAAGGAGCAGCAGAAATTGCCCGCAGGTCCAGAGGAACGCCACGTCTTGCCAATCGCCTTTTGAAACGGGTGCGTGATTTTGCACAGGTCAAATATGATGGTGTAATCACACGGGAAGTAGCGGATTTTGCATTGGATATCCTGGATGTGGATAAGTGCGGACTGGATAATAATGACCGGAATATTCTGCTTATGATGATTGAGAAGTTCGATGGCGGTCCCGTAGGACTGGACACACTGGCGGCTGCTTTGGGGGAAGATGCAGGTACTTTGGAGGATGTTTATGAGCCGTATTTGTTGATGAATGGTTTTTTGAACCGAACATCGAGAGGACGTGTTGCTACGGAAGCGGCGTACCGTCATTTGGGAATTCCGATGGAAAGGCAGAAATGATGGTTTCATCCGTGACAGCGATGCAGGAGCTGGAACAGTTTGGGTTGATTTTGACCGGAACTCTGTTATAATATAATTGGCTTTTTTTGATATGATGCCAATAATGACAGGAGTCGATTCAGAATGGAACAGAAAAATTACACGGAAGTTTTAATAGATGGAACAATTTATACACTTGGCGGTGTTGAGGAAGAGACTTATCTTCAGCGTGTAGCTGCCTATTTAAATGAAAAGATCAGCAGTATACGTCAGCAGGGCGGATTTCGGAAACAAAGTACAGAATATCAGGCATTGATGGTGGAATTGAACATTGCGGATGATTATTTTAAAGAGCAGGAACGTGCAGACCTTTTAGCGGAGCAGAAGGCAGCGATGGAGAAAGATTCCTATAGTCTGAAGCATGAGCTGATCACAACACAAATGAAACTGGAAAAAGATCAGACCGAGCTGGAACGTTTGAAAAAGGAACATAAATCGTTGAGTCAGACACCGCAGGCCAGGCTGCAGCATGATTTAGCATATGCCAATGAGGAAATTGTGAAAGCAGGCGAAGAGGCTGAGCGGGCGAAAGAGGAAGCTGCAAGAGCGAAGCAGGAGGCGGAAGAGGCAAAGCAGGAAACCGCAAGGGCGAAGCAGGAGGCGGAAGAGGCGAAGCAGGAAACCGTAAGAGCGAAGCAGGAGGCGGAAGAAGCAAAGCAGGAAACCGCAAGAGCGAAGCAGGAGGCGGAAGAGGCAAAGCAGGAAACCGCAAGGGCGAAGCAGAAGGCGGAAGAGGCGAAGCAGGAGGCGGAAGAGGCAAAGCAGGAAACCGCAAGAGAGAAGCAGGAAATCGAAGAAGCGAAGCAGACTGCGGAGCAGGAACGTGAACGCGCAGAGCGTCTGCAAAAAGAGTATGATGATGTGAAGAGGGAATTGGAACAGATAAAAGCATTGAAAGCTGCTGCAGCTGCATTTACCGGTCGCCCGCTGCGTTAGGGAACATGGACTGCATTGGGTACAGGATGTCTCGTTTAGACAGGGACATCCTTTCTTTCTATAGGAGGTATGAGATTGAGAGAAAGAGTGGAGATCCTGGCACCGGCCGGGTCGGTAGAAAGTATGATGGCAGCGGTGAATGCCGGAGCAGATGCCATTTATATGGGCGGCAGCCGCTTTGGTGCCCGTGCTTATGCGGACAATCCGGAAGAGGACCGTTTTTTAGAGGCGATTGATTATGTGCACTTGCATGGATGTAAACTCTATATGACGGTGAATACGTTGGTAAAAGAATCTGAGCTGGATGAGCTTTATGATTATCTAAAGCCTTATTATGAGCGTGGGTTGGATGCGGTAATCGTACAGGATATGGGTGTTTTTTCCTATATCAGAAAATATTTTCCGGATATGCCGATTCACGCAAGTACTCAGATGACAGTTACCGGATTTCGCAGTGCAGGAATGCTGAAGGAAATGGGTGCATCACGTATCGTGACGGCGCGGGAACTGTCGCTGGATGAGATCCGAAGTATTCGGGATCATGTAGATATTGAGATAGAGAGCTTTGTACACGGTGCTCTTTGTTATTGTTATTCCGGTCAGTGTCTGCTCAGCAGCCTGATTGGGGGCAGGAGCGGCAATCGCGGACGCTGTGCACAGCCGTGTCGTTTGCCGTATGATGTTCTGGGACAACAGGGGCGCACAAGACAAGGAGCAAAAAAGGAGCAAAGAAAAGCAGCGGATGAACGGTATCTTCTTAGTTTGAAAGATCTTTGTACGCTGGATATCTTGCCGGATATTATAGAAGCGGGTGTGTATTCTCTTAAAATTGAAGGACGCATGAAAAGTCCTCGTTATACGGCAGGTGTGGTGAGTATTTACCGCAAATATGTGGATCGGTACCTTCAGTATGGACGGAACGGATATCGAGTAGATCCGGCAGACAAAAAAATACTTTTGGATTTGTTTGACCGGGGAGGTTTTACAGAAGGATATTATCGTCAGCATAATGGAAGAGATATGGTGGCACTTAAAGAGAAGCCGGCTTTTCGTGAGGGAAATCAGGCATTGTTTGATCGGCTGGACCGGGAATATGTCAATGCGAAAAAACAGGAGCCGATGATTGGACATGTGGTCATGCATGAGGGAGAGCCGATTGTGCTGCAGATTTTTAAGGGAGAGCATGAAGTGGTGGTCATCGGGGATCAGGTGGAGTCTGCACAGAACCAACCGTTATCCGAGGAGAAGCTTCTGAAGCAGATAAATAAAACAGGAAATACACCATTTTATTTTGAACAGCTGACAGCAGAAATTACGGGTATGTGCTTTATGCCGCTTCAGGCATTAAACGAACTGCGGAGAAATGGGCTGGAGCAGTTGGAACAAGCGATTTTGAAACCGTTTCAACGCACGGCGCCGGAAATTCGTTGTTTGCATCAGGAACAGAAACTCCCTTGTCTTTCTCACCAAATGAAGATTCACGTTTCCATCGAGGAACCGGAAAGCTTGCAGGCGGTTGCTGCGCATCCGGATGTGGATGCCGTGTATTTGGACAGTGTCGGTTTTGAAGCACAGCAGTGGGAAAGAGCAGCAGAACTTTGTCATAACGCAGGCAAGCAATGCGCGTTGATTCTGCCGCAGATTTTTCGGACAGAAGCAGAGCGGTATTTTAGAAAAAATCAGGAATTGCTTTGCCGTGCAGGATTTGATGAAATGGTTCTTCGATCTATGGAGGAAGTTTCTTTTCTGAAAGAAATAGGACTGGCTGATGTGCCGATGGTATTTGATGCAAATCTTTATTCCATGAACCGTATGGCAGAGGATTGGATGAAAAAGGCTGGTGCGGTGCGGCAGACGCTTCCTCTGGAATTGAACAGCCGAGAACTGGCAGAATTGGATTGTACAAATCGTGAACTGATAGCATATGGGTATCTTCCGGCGATGGTTTCTGCACAGTGCATTGTATGTACAACGGAAGGGTGCAAAAAACAGCCGAAACTTTTGAAAATGAAAGACCGTACCGGAAAGATACTTCCGGTAAAGAATCATTGTCGATTCTGTTATAATACGATTTATAATCCAAGTCCATTGTCTTTACTGGGGCAGGAGCAAACGGTAAAACATTTAAATCCTGCAGTGCTGCGCCTGCAGTTTGTCATGGAATCTCCAGAGCAGACGAAAGCGGTGATTGATGCATATGCAGATCATTTTCGATATGGAAAGGAAACACCGGCTCCATTTGATGATTTTACGAGAGGACACATGAAGCGTGGTGTTGAATAGGTGAAGTATGGTCAATGTCATGATAGAAGCGGCGAAGTATTTGATGATACTTCTGATTATGATTTATACGTACATGAACTTTCATTATTTTCGGTATCACGATGAGTGGAGACAGGAGCGGGTCTGCAGACACCAGAACGTGGTGATGATGCTTTTGCATTTTGTGGCTTTTTCTGTGTTGTATCTGAAGTCCGAGGATGACCGGGTGGTACTTTTGTATCTGGCACAGGTGGTGTTTCTGGCAGTTTATATCGGTCTGTACCATTTGTTTTATCAAAGACGATCCGGGATACTGATTAACAACATGTGTATGCTTTTGAGCATCGGTTTTGTCATGTTGGCGCGATTGTCTTTTGATAAAGCGATCCGGCAGTTTGTGATCGTTGCAGCTGCGGCGTTGGCAACACTGATCATTCCACTGATTGTGAATAGAATCTGGCAGCTTGCTCAGATTCCATGGGTGTACGGAATTCTGGGACTGGTGCTTCTGGTAGTTGTATGGGTGATTGGAAATAACAGTTTCGGAGCCCAACTGTCCATCAATGTGGCAGGTGTGACCTTTCAGCCATCAGAATTTGTAAAGATTAGTTTTGTGTTTTTTGTGGCGACTATGTTTTATCAGGCGGTGGATTTTCATACTGTACTGATCACGACAGGAATGGCGGCTGCTCATGTACTGGTACTTGTCTTATCCAAAGATCTGGGAAGTGCACTGATTTTCTTTGTGACGTATCTGGTTATGCTGTTTGTGGCTACGACGAATTGGTTATATCTGGGAACGGGACTTTTAGCAGGATGCGGAGCGAGTGTGATCGCCTGTGGATTATTTGAACATGTGCGCAGCCGTATTCTGGCATGGAGAAATCCGTGGGAGGATATCGACAACCGGGGATATCAGATTACCCAGTCATTGTTTGCCATGGGAACCGGAGGCTGGTTTGGAATGGGGCTGTATCAGGGGATGCCGTATAAGATTCCGGTTGTAGAAAAGGATTTCATTTTTGCAGCAATTTCAGAAGAACTGGGCGGTATTTTTGCTCTGTGCGTGTTGTTGATTTGTATCGGCTGTTTTCTGCAGTTTATGATGATCGCCGGCAGCATGCAGGCAATGTTTTACAAATTGATTGCAGTCGGGCTGGGTATGGTCTATATCGTTCAGGTATTTTTGACAGTAGGCGGAGTGATTAAATTTATTCCGTCAACGGGAGTGACACTGCCATTTGTCAGTTATGGAGGCAGTTCAATATTCAGCATGTTTATTTTGTTTGGTGTAATACAGGGACTTTATATACTGAAGAAAGAGGATGAGGAGGACTATGAGGAGAGAGACACCTAATCCAAAAGCGAATAAAAGTATTCTTCTGATCACCTATGTGATCGTTGGGATTTTCGTCTGTATGATTGGATATTTTTGCTTTTTTCTTCAGGTGAAAAGTGAATCGGTCATCAACAATTCCTATAACGCGCGGCTGGATCTGTTTGAAAAGCGGATCATTCGCGGTGATATTTTAAGTAATGATGGTCGTGTGCTTGCTCGTACCGATGTGGCAGAAGATGGGACAGAAACAAGGGTATATCCATACGATGATTTGTTTGCCCATGTGGTCGGTTATTCCGATCATGGTAAGACAGGGCTCGAAGAACTGTCAAATTATTATTTGCTTAGTTCTCATGTGAATCTTATGGAGAAGACGATGAATGAGATTGCAGATATAAAAAGTATCGGTGATCATGTGATCACGACTTTGGATGTAGATCTGCAGCAGACAGCGTGGGATGCGCTCGGCAATCGGAATGGTGCGGTGGTGGTCATGGCGCCGGACACAGGAAAAATTTTGGCAATGATTTCCAAACCGGGCTTTAATCCAAACACCCTGACTTCTGATTGGGATGCTTTGATATCCGGTGATAATCACCAGGCACAGCTTTTAAATCGTGCGTCGCAGGGAATCTATCCACCAGGTTCTACGTTTAAAATTATAACGTTGCTGGAATATATAAAGGAGCACCCAGATGACTGGAAAGAATTTACGTTTGACTGTGACGGCAAATATGAAAATGGGGATTATACGATTTCCTGTTATCACGGGAATGCTCACGGTCATCAGACCCTGGAGCAGGCGTTTGCAAATTCCTGTAACGGTGCATTTGCCAGTTTGGGACTGGAATTGAAGCCTGGCGGCATGAAGATGCTGGCAGATCAACTGCTGTTTAACGCCGAACTTCCGGTGGCATTGGCTTATTCCAAGAGCGGATTTACGATGGGAGCAGAAGCAGAAACCTGGGAAATTCTTCAAACTTCCATTGGTCAGGGAAATACCCAGATGACTCCGCTTCATAACGCTATGATCACTTCTGCGATTGCCAACGGAGGCGTATTGATGAAACCGTATCTGGTGGACCGGGTGGAGAATGTGCTGGGAGAAGAGGTAACGAAATTTATGCCGGCTTCTTATGGAACGGTGATGACAGCTTCAGAAGCGGCAGCACTGGGACAAGTCATGCGTTTGGTCGTGACGGAAGGAACTGGTTCTGCATTGAGGACAGATGCCTATTCCGCGGCGGGAAAAACCGGTTCGGCGGAATTTGAAAAAGGAAAAGAAACGCATGCATGGTTTACCGGTTTTGCACCGGCAGAAGATCCGGAATTAGTCGTTACAGTATTGGTGGAAGAAGGCGGTTCCGGAGGTCAGGCGGCAGCACCTGTGGCAAGAGCAATTTTTGATGAGTGGTTTTCACGATAAACGCTTATGTGCCGCAGGCAGTGAACCACACAAAATGTTCAGATATACCATTTGCAGGATGAAAGATGGATTGCGGATAATCGACAAACTTCATCTTGAAACTTCTATAGAAAAGAGTTATACTAAATGCAGTCTGTGAGACACACCACGGCGGTACGCTTGTGCCGCTGATCAGGAGGAATTGCAATGATAGAAGCAACGAGCTGTGGAGGTGTGGTTATTTTTCGCGGTAAGATTCTGGTCCTTTATAAGAATTATAAGAACAAGTATGAGGGCTGGGTATTGCCAAAGGGAACTGTAGAAGCTGGAGAGGAGTATAAGGAGACGGCACTTCGTGAAGTAAAAGAAGAAACTGGCGTTACTGCCTCGATCATTAAGTATATCGGCAAAAGTTCATATTCTTTTAATACACCGCAGGATACGGTAGAAAAAGATGTGCACTGGTATCTGATGATGGCTGACAGCTATTACAGTAAACCACAACGGGAAGAGCATTTTGTCGATTCCGGTTATTATAAGTTTTATGAGGCATATCATTTGCTGAAATTTGCGAATGAGAAGCAGATTCTTGAGAAAGCTTATAATGAATATCTGGATTTGAAGAAAGCAAATCTCTGGGGAAACAAGAAGTATTTCTAGAGATGTGCATCCGTAAGCTTGTAAAAAGTATAAAATGAGACCTGCTTTGGCAGGTCTTATTTTTTGATAAAAAGATGGTATGATTAAGATGATTCTTTGGAACACTGATCATTGGAAGGAGAATAGAAATTATGGACAATCACTCAGATGCATTTTGCTGTCTGTCGGACTATCTGGAACGGGCAATGGCATTGCAGACAGCTCTTATCTTGATGGAATGGGACAATGAAACTCTGGCACCGGAAAAGGCAGGTACCCGTACTTCCCGTATGCAGGGCGCATTGTCGGCTTCTTATCAGGAAATTATGACGGATGAGAAGTTAGATAAGCTGATTCGTGCGTGCAGGCAGGAAACACTGTCGGAAAATGAAGCGGCCATCGTGAGGGAAGCGCAGGAAGAACGGGAACAGCTTATATGTATTCCGCCTCAGGAATACCGGGCATATCAGGAACTGGTTGCTGAATCCACCAGAATCTGGACAAAGGCACGGGAAAATGATGATTTTGAAGCATTTGCACCGACATTGGAACAGATCATCGCATATCAGAAGAAGTTTGCATCTTATCGGGCGAAAGATGGACAGAAGCTTTATGATGTCATGCTTGACACTTATGAAAAAGGGTTTAATATGGGAAAACTGGACGAGTTTTTCGGTATGCTAAAGGCTGATCTGGTGCCATTTTTGCAGAAAGTCATGGACAGTCCTGTGGAAATTCCCGATGATTTTTTGAAAGGCGATTATGCGGAGGAGAAACAGCGAGATCTGGCAAAATACCTGGCAGAATATGTCGGATTTGATTTTGAAAAAGGTGTTTTAAGCGAGAGCGCACATCCGTTTACCACCAACCTTCATAACTGTGATGTACGAATTACCACACATTATGAGAAACGGGTAGATAGTTCTATTTTTTCGGTCATTCATGAATCCGGACATGCAATTTATGAGATGGGAGTAGCGGATGAATTGTCTCAGACCCTGGTGGGACAGGGAGCTTCTATGGGGATGCATGAGTCTCAGTCCCGGTTTTTTGAGAATATCATAGGAAGAAATGAAGCGTTTTGGGAACCTATTTATGAGCATCTTCAAACCAGTTTTCCAAAACAACTGAAGGAAATCGAAAGAGAAACGTTTGTAAAAGCAATCAATAAAGTCACATGTGGACTTATCCGTACATCTGCAGATGAATTGACTTATAGTCTGCATGTACTCGTTCGCTATGAGCTGGAAAAGCAGTTGATAGAGGAAGATCTGGATGTACGGAAACTCCCGAAGCTATGGGCAGATAAATATGAAGAATATCTGGGAATACGACCGGAGAATGATGCAGAAGGCGTACTTCAGGATATTCACTGGTCTCAGGGTTCCTTTGGATATTTTCCGTCGTATGCGTTAGGCAGTGCATTTGCAGCGCAGATGTATTTTTGTATGAGAAGACAGATGGATTTTGAAGAACTTCTGAAAAAAGGAAAAATTTCTGTAATACGGGAATATCTGAGGGAACATATCCATCGGTTCGGTAAGGTGAGAACCAGTCGTCAATTGTTAAAAGACATGACCGGCGAGGATTTTAATCCGAGATACTATATTGATTATCTGAAAGAAAAATATGGGAAGTTGTATCGGATCAAACCGTAAAGGTATGGAGTATTCCGGCATAAGATAGAAAAAATGGCTGAGGGAGTCATATGCCGAATCAAAAACTGGAGAATGTCTTAAACCTTGCACTGGATACACCATCTCAAGAGCGTGTTCGCTCGCAGGAACTGGAGACGGGATTCAACCCCGAACAAAAAACATGGGAGTTGATTGTGAAATATTCCGGAAGCCTGGATGATATTCGTTTGCTGGGGATCCATGTAGATGAAATGCGTAATGAATATGCGATTTTGACGGTGCCGGAACCTCTGATTGATCAAGTTAGTTCTTATCCTCAAATTGAATATATTGAAAAACCAAAGAGGTTGTTTTTTTCTGATTATCGGGCAAAATCAGCCTCTTGTATTAATGTGATTCAGGAACCTCCGTTTGCTTTAAGTGGACGCGGGATTCTTCTTGCAATTCTGGATTCAGGAATCGATTATTTTCACCCGGATTTTCGGCGAGAAGACGGAAGTACGCGAATTACTGCACTATGGGATCAGGTGATTGGACGGGTATTTTCAGAAGAAGAAATCAATGAGGCTTTAAAGACAGAAAACAGGGAGCAGGCACGCCGCATGGTGCCATCGGTGGATATCAGCGGTCACGGGACAGCAGTTGCCGGCATCGCCGCAGGAAATGGGAGCGGAATTGCATATGAAAGTGACTTGCTCGTGGTACGGATGGGAATTCCAGATCCCAATGGATTTCCAAGGACAACAGAGCTAATGCGGGCAGTAAATTTTGCAGTGACAGAGGCAGTCAATCGTCAGATGCCTCTGGTGGTGAACATCAGTTTCGGAAACACTTATGGGTCTCATGACGGAACCAGCCTTCTGGAAACTTTTTTGAACGACATCGGAAATTATGGGCGTACAACGATTGTTACAGGAAGCGGAAATGAGGGTGCATCAGGAGGTCATGCAATGCTGGATTTGTCAGAAAGCAGATCACGGGTATATGCAGAACTGTCTGTGGCACCGTTCCAGTCCAGTTTCAGCGTTCAGATTTGGAAAGAGTATACGGATCAGTTTCAGGTTCAGATCCAAACTCCTTCCGGAGAACGTTTTGGTCCGCTTTCCGAGCGATTGGGACCGGTCCGGTATCGTTACAAAAATACCTGGATTCTGATCTATTATGGAAAACCGGGACCTTACAGCCGGGCGCAGGAAATTTATTTGGATTTGATTCCGGATGAGGGAAAATATGTGGAAAGCGGAATCTGGAGATTTGAATTTTTTCCGAGGGAAATTACGGTAGGAAGGGTAGATTTGTGGCTTCCCTCAGCAAGTTTACTGAATTTGTCTACAAGGTTTTTGGAGTCCTCGCCGGAGACAACATTGACGATTCCATCTGCAGCAGAAAAGGTTATTACGGTGGGAGCTTATGACAGCCGTTACGGTACTTATGCTGATTTTTCCGGTAGAGGATTTACACGCCTGCCCAGACAGGTGAAACCGGATCTGGTAGCTCCGGGGGTGGAAATTATGGCACCTGCAGTGGGAGGCGGGTATGACTCTTTTACAGGAACATCCTTTGCTGCTCCGGTTGTTTCCGGAAGTGCAGCGCTCCTGATGCAGTGGGGGATCGTGAATGGACATGATCCGTTTTTATATGGGGAAAAGGTAAAAGCGTATCTGCGCCGGGGGGCAAAACCGCTTGGAAAAGCCGGAGGAGAACCGAATCCCCAGGAGGGATTTGGGGCGCTGTGCGTGAAGGATAGTTTTCCGGAATAATTGCCTTTATGTGAATAGAATTGCGGAACAGAAATTGCCTTTTCGTGAAAAAATATATTGAATAAAACTGCCTTTTGTAAGTATAATGATAGTACAAGTCTGGTAATTGATTTTGCGCATTTGCCGGAAGAAGTGCGTTATACCAAAGATATTCTCGTAAAAGAAAATGTGATTCACTTACCATTGTATATGGTCATGTTTTTGTAACAAATTAAACAAAAGAAACGGAGAACAAAATGGCAAATTTAAAAATAAAAAAGTTGATACTGAAAGTTGTGGATAATCAGTTGAAAGATAATGATCCGCCTATGGCAAGAGAGGCGTATGACAGACTGATTGCCGAAGGATATTCCGCACGTGAGGCAAAGGAAAAAATTGGCGCAGTTGTGATTGAGGAGATTTATGATGTTATGAACGAGGATCAGCCGTATGATGAAAACCGATACACGGATGCATTGAAAAAGATGGTACAGCAATGTATCGATTTTGAAGATACATACGAAATTTTTACGGAATGGGATGAATGGGAACGTCTGGTGCAGGACGGTTATGAGGCGCAGGAGAACCAAAATGACAGTGAAATGATTACTTCTTGGTGGAAAGCATGGAAACTTTTCCAAAAGATAATCGAAAATGCGGAATACAAAATAAGTATCAGCGGCATTATGGAATCTCAGGATTACAAATATCCGGTGGATGCATGGCTTCAGGACATGGAAATGGAACTGGGGAATACCGGAGAACATGAAAAACGCATGGAATTCTGTCAAAGAGTTTTGGATATACTGGATTGGAGTTTTGAGGATGGCAGTAATTTTAAATGCGCAATCGGAGAAGAATTATATGCAGTAGGAAAAGCTGACGAAGGTCGTAAATGGTTCGAAAACTGGCTGAAAAAAGAACCGCATAACCAGAATGCGCTGAATGTATTCAGTTGGTGTGTCCAAGACAAAGAAGGAATTGAGAAAGCATATCAGATTATTCGAAGAGAAGTAATAGGTGTTGCATGTACAATGAATAATGATTTGCTGTTTGAACGGGCAAAATTTCTTGCAAAGCATCTGGAACGGACAGATGATCTGAAATGGATCGAATCACAGTTGACATCATTTCATGATTCTCTGGAGAAGGCAGATTTTTATAATGATTGGTATGACGATTTTGTAATGCCAGTACAGCAGCCAATCGTAAAGGAAAAGAAAATATATCCAAATGATCCTTGTCCATGTGGAAGTGGAAAAAAGTATAAAAAATGCTGTGGGAGAAAATAGTATTGGAGGATGAAATGTTTGCCGTGCATGATGAAAATTATCTCCTTTGCAGCCCCGAAAAAGAGTGGTATACTGAATCAGAAAAAAGAGTGATCACAGAGGAGGAAAGGCATGGCAGTACGTTTAAGCACACTTTGTTATATTGAGCAGGATGGAAAATATCTGATGCTGCACAGAACTGTGAAGAAAAATGATGTAAATAAAGACAAGTGGATTGGCGTGGGCGGTCATTTTGAGCAGGATGAAAGTCCGGAAGAATGTCTGCTCCGTGAGGTGTGGGAGGAAACTGGGTATACCTTGACTTCTTATCGATATCGCGGGCTGGTAACGTTTGTTTCCGGCAGTGGAGTGACAGAATATATGTCTCTGTTTACTGCGGACGGCTTTACCGGTGAGCCGATCCCGTGCAATGAAGGAGAACTGGAATGGGTGGCAAAGGAAGATGTTTTGAAATTGAATATCTGGGAGGGCGATAAGATCTTTTTCCGTCTTTTGAATGAACGGGAAGATTTCTTTTCCCTGAAACTGGTTTATGACGGAGGCGACAGGCTGCTCAAAGCTGTACTGGATGGGAAAATTATGGAACGGTAACGGGCATAGACAATAGCGCATCTATGCCCGATCTCAGTTGTCATGCATCCGGCGGAAGCTGCAGGTGGCAGGTTCTTGCAGGTTACTGAAAATATGGATTTCGGTCTGCAAGTTTTCTGAGCTTCATTGGTGTGCAGTCGTACCGTTCCTTGAACATGCGGTAGAATAGCTTTTGGTTAAAAAAACCATGTCGTTCTGTGATATCCAGAATGCTGTCATCCGTATGAATCAAGTCCTGGTAAATATGGTCGATACGCACCTGATTGACATATGTAATAAAAGAAATTCCCATATTTTCTTTAAAAAAACGGCAGAAATGTTCTTTGCTGACACCAAGCAAGTCAGCACCATCCTGAAGAGTCAGTTCTTCCTGATGATGATGTTCTACAAATTGATAAATCTGTTCCATGCGATTTAATTTGTTATAGCCGGATACGGTCAGCGCTTCGGTAGCAGGGGAGGCGAACTGTTCTACCAGGACCGCCAATATTTCCAGAACAAGCGCATTGGAACGGAGCTGGTAGCTTTGCTGCGGCTGCATATACAGAATAGTCAGATCTTTCATATATTCGCACAGTTTATTATATGGTTCTTTTTGCTCTTCTGTCAATTCTTCAGAACTGCATCGAAATCTCCAAAGTTCGATATCCGGCAGATATTTGCGCAGAAAATTCTTTGAAATATGGATGCTGATGCCCATGGTCTGCGGCATGGCATAGATAACATCGTGGACGCGAGTGGAGTCGATCACGATGAAATCCAGGGGCATCAGTTTGTGTTTGCCATCATCTAAATTGACGGATGCGGTTCCGTTTAAAATATATAAAAATTCAATTGCCCGGTGCCAGTGGGGCGGTGAATTGTGATTCATGGTAACGAATTTGATATAAAAGCCATTGTCTAAAAGCAGGTCGCTGTCTTCTCGAAATACACTTTCTAATTTGGTATTCATCCGGAAAACTCCTTTCGCTACATTTCATCCTGATATAGGAAATAGTTGATTTCCGCGCCGACAAAAAAGATGCAGATACAAAAATAGAGCCAGAGCATCAGCAGTACGATAGCGGTCAGACTTCCATACATATAGGAATAGTTGCTGAAATTTGTAAAATATAAAGAAAATACGTAGGAAAAACTCATCCACCCAATCGCGGAGAAAACAGCCCCGGGAATCTGGTAGACGGCGTGCAGCCTTTTTCTTGGAACAACCGTATAAATCCCGACAAATACGGTTAGAAAGAGAATGATCGCCAGCAGACTTCGAAAACTGATGATGGAGCGGGTAACTGTTTCCAGAAATGGAAACAGGCGCAGAATCATTTTTTGGATGGAATGTCCCAGTACAAGAAGGAACAGGGAAACACTGCAGACGATCGTAAACAGTAAGGTGTAAATGGAATTGGTCAGCCTCTTTACCAGATACATTCGTTTATCACTGGTTTCCCAGATACGGTTCAGTCCCCGCTCGATTCCCATCATGCCGCGGGCGGCAGACCAAAGAGCCAGAACCGCCGTGACAGAGAGCATAGTGCCAGGTGATTTTAAATAAAGATCATCGACGATACCGACTACTAAAGGATCTAATAGGTCCGGCATCACCGCTACGAGAATCGAAAGCAAGTCGGACTTTTCGACGGAAGGGATGAATTGAATCAAGGTAAGCAGCAGCATGATAAACGGAAAAAGTGCCAGAATAATAAAAAAAGATGCCTGTGCTGCATACACCGGAATCTCATCTTTCGTATATTTGTACCACAACTGTCTGCATGCGTGAATGATGTCTGTCATAAGGCGTCCGGACTTCCCTTTCAGCTTTTCTTACATTAATCGTATCATGAGAAAGACAAAAAGGCAAGGCGGAAGGTAAAATTGAATTTTAATTCTATATGGTGTTGCTTGGAAAGATATGCTATACTCTTTGGGAAAAGAAAACTTATGATTGGAGGTCAAGATGAAAAGGCTTTTAAAATATCTGAATCATTACAAGCTGGAAAGCGTTATGGGACCGCTGTTCAAGATGCTGGAGGCCAGTTTTGAATTGTTTGTTCCTTTGGTTATGGCTCAGATCATTGATGTGGGAATCCGCAATCAGGATGTATCATATATCTTAAAGATGGGCGGTGTACTCCTTTTGCTGGCGGCAGTCGGTCTGACCTGTTCGCTTACAGCCCAATACTTTGCGGCAAAAGCTGCTGTAGGTGCCTGTACGGAGCTGCGCAATGACCTGTTTGCACATATCAACCGTCTTTCCTACAGTGAACAGGATGTAATCGGAACTTCCACGCTGATCACGCGGATGACCAGTGATATCAACCAGGTGCAGTCCGGTGTGAATCTGTTTCTGCGTTTGTTTTTACGTTCTCCATTTGTGGTGTTTGGTGCTATGGTCATGGCTTTTACGGTCAATGTAAAAGCAGCAATGATATTTGTGGTGGCGATTCCGCTTCTGAGCGTGGTGGTATTTGGTGTCATGGCGATCAGTATGCCTCTGTATAAAAAGGTGCAAAAACAGTTGGATCAGGTTACGCAGGCGACCAGAGAGAACCTGACCGGTGCCCGTGTTGTTCGGGCGTTTAATCGTCAGGAGGATGAAATTAAACACTTTGAAAGTGCAAACGACGATCTTGTAAAATTCCAGATTTTTGTCGGAAAAATTTCTGCACTGATGAATCCGATCACTTATGTGATTATCAATTTGGCAATTGTAATGGTGGTGTGGATTTCTGGAAATCAGGTCGATTCCGGCATTATTACTCAAGGTGAGACCATTGCCCTGGTAAACTACATGTCTCAGATTCTGGTGGAGTTGATCAAACTGGCAAATCTGATTGTCTCCGTGTCAAAAGCACTGGCATGTGCAAATCGTATCAGTTTGGTCTTTGATGAAGAAAGCAGTATAAAAGAACCGGAAAATATTGGAGAAGCGGACTGCGATTCTCCTGTAAAAGTTCAGTTTTGTGATGTGAATTTTGCTTATAAAAATGCGAAAGAAGATTCTCTTTCCGGCATTCATTTAACGGTCAGGAAAGGGCAGACGATCGGTATTATCGGCGGTACCGGTTCCGGTAAATCTTCTCTGGTAAATTTGATTCCGCGTTTTTATGATGTGCGGGATGGAGCTGTGCTGGTGGACGGATTGGATGTGCGTCAGCATTCCTTACATGATTTAAGAGAGAAAATCGGCGTGGTTCCTCAGAAGGCTGTGCTGTTCAAAGGAACGCTGCGGGAAAATATGAAGTGGGGAAAAGAAGATGCTTCCGATGAAGAAATCTATCGTGCTCTGGATATCGCTCAGGCACGGGAATTTGTAGATGCAAAAGGCAAAGGTCTGGAACTTTTTATTGAGCAGAGCGGCAAGAACTTGTCCGGCGGACAGCGTCAGCGTCTGACAATCGCCCGTGCGCTGGTAAAAAATCCGGAGATACTGATCATGGATGACAGTGCATCTGCTCTTGATTTTGCGACAGATGCAAAGCTGCGGCAGGCAATTTGTGAGAACACAGACGAGATGACCGTATTTCTTGTTTCGCAGCGTGCGACGACTATTCGGCATGCAGATCAGATTGTGGTTCTGGATGATGGAGCGGTGGCAGGATGCGGAACGCATGAGGAACTTTTAAAATCCTGTGAAGTTTATCGTGAAATTTGTCTGTCTCAGCTTTCTGAAGAGGAGGTGCAGTAAGATGAAGCAAAACAATAATAAGCATTCTCTTGCAGAGCACAAATCTACACTTTTGCGAGTTCTGGATTATATCGGAGCGTACAAATGGTTGGTGCTTTTCTCTTTGATTCTGGCAGCAGTTACGGTTGCAACGACTTTGTATGCACCAATTCTGGTTGGTAATGCGGTGGATCTGATTCTTGGACCGGGCAATGTGGATTTTGCCGGATTAGTGATTATTTTAAAGCGGATTGCAGTGGTCATTTTCATCACGGCATTGACGCAATGGCTGATGAACCACATCAATAATCAGATCACTTATCATGTGGTAAAAGATATCCGCACGAAAGCATTTAATCATCTGGAAATGCTGCCGCTGCGGTATATTGACAGCCATCCGTATGGGGATGTGATCAGCCGGATCATTGCTGATATCGACCAGTTTTCTGAGGGACTTCTGATGGGATTTACTCAGCTTTTTACCGGTGTTCTGACGATCGTGGGAACTCTTGGGTTTATGCTGATGGTCAATCCGCTGATTACGGTAGTAGTAGTGGTAGTGACTCCGCTTTCCCTGTTTGTGGCAAGTTTTATTGCGAAGAAAACATTTGTGATGTTCAAACTGCAGTCTCAGGCAAGAGGGGAGCTGACGTCTCTGGTCGATGAGATGGTAGGAAATCAGAAAGTAGTACAGGCCTTTGGTTATGAGGATAAAGCACAGAAGCGTTTTGAAGAGATTAATGAGCAGTTGAGAAAATACAGCTTGCGTGCGATCTTCTTTTCATCGATTACCAATCCTTCCACTCGATTTGTCAACAGCATGGTGTATGCAAGTGTCGGTGTGGTTGGTGCAATTACTGCATTGAACGGACTGTTAAGTGTCGGTCAGTTGTCCATTTTCCTGAGCTATGCGAACCAGTATACAAAGCCTTTTAATGAAATTTCCGGCGTGGTTACAGAACTGCAGAATGCACTTGCCTGTGCTTCTCGTGTATTTGCTTTGATTGATGAGCCGGCAATTGTTCCGGATAAGGAAAATGCGGTGGAACTGAAACAGGCGGATGGCAGCGTGACACTGGAGCATGTGGCTTTTTCTTATGATCCGGAAGTTCCTCTGATTAAAGATTTGAATTTGGATGTAAAACCAGGTCAGCGTGTGGCAATCGTCGGTCCGACGGGGTGCGGAAAGACCACGATCATTAATCTGCTGATGCGTTTTTACGATGTGGACAGCGGTGCAATTCGTGTATCCGGCAATGACATTCGTGATATAACCAGAAAGAGTCTGAGAGGCAGTTACGGTATGGTGCTGCAAGAAACGTGGCTGAAAGCAGGAACCATTCGAGAAAACATTGCATATGCCAAGCCAGATGCCACGGAAGATGAGATTATCCTTGCGGCGAAGGAAGCACATGCTCACAGTTTTATCAAACGAATGCCGCAGGGATACGATACGGTGATCGCTGAGGATGGCGGTAACCTGTCGCAGGGACAGAAGCAGCTTTTGTGTATCGCCAGAGTGATGCTGGCATTGCCTCCGATGCTGATTCTGGATGAGGCGACATCTTCGATTGATACTCGTACCGAGATTCGGATTCAGAAAGCATTTGCTTCCATGATGGAGGGAAGAACCAGCTTTATTGTAGCACATCGCCTGTCTACGATTCGGGAAGCGGATGTGATTCTCGTTATGAAGGACGGTCATATCATTGAGCAGGGAAGACACGAAGAACTGCTGAAAAATCAAGGTTTTTATGCAGAATTATATAACAGCCAGTTTGCAGGATGAGTACTGTGAAAGTCCCGTCTGCGGCCAAAAAAGGTTTGGATAGAAAGAGAGGTGTCCTATGAATTATGCAACCATAAAATCGGTGGATATTGCCAATGGACCAGGCGTTCGTGTCTCCTTGTTTGTCAGTGGCTGTACCCATTATTGTGAGGGATGTTTTAATGCAGAAGCCTGGGATTTTGAATACGGGAAGCCGTTTTCTCAAGAAGTCATGGAACAGATCATTCGTTTTTTGAATCATGATTATATTGAAGGTCTGACTCTTCTTGGAGGGGAGCCAATACATCCCCGCAATCAGGCAGCTGTGCTGGAGCTGGTTCGTGAGGTGAGGACCCGACTGCCGAAAAAATCTATTTGGTGTTATACCGGCTATGATTTTGAAACGGAGATTTTGAATGGTATGATGCAGGAATCTGCGGTGACAAGAGAATTGATACCGCTGTTTGATGTGATGGTGGACGGCAGATTTGTACAGGAAAAGCGCAATTTGAGCCTGAAATTCCGTGGGTCAGAGAATCAGAGGATTCTGGATGTAAAGAAGTCTTTAGAAGCGCAAAAAGCTATATGTATTCCGGAATGTTTTTGAGAATTGCGGGAGTGCAAAGCACGGAGCAATTCGGTATCAGAGGGGTCAAAAGACCTTTTGACCCCAACGTCATATTTATCATGATAATTCTATCGTGCCCCCCTATCATCCACACCTGTACGGGTGTGGATGATAGGGGATTGTGTTATAGCCTGTTTAGAATCCGTCCATCCGTTGAGACAGTCACTACATTCCAGGGAATGAATTTTCCGCTGTTCTGCAGAGCTTTCTTCAAAGCATTTTCGAGTCCACCGCAGCATGGTACTTCCATTCGTACTATGGTGACGCTGCGGATGTCGTTACTGCGAAGAATCTCCGTGAGTTTTTCTGCATAATCCACCGAATCCAGTTTAGGGCATCCGATTAGTGTGATATGTCCTTTGATGAAATCCTGATGGAAATTGGAATAAGCATAAGCTGTACAATCGGCAGCTACCAGAAGCTTGGCATGATCAAACCAGGGAGCGTTTACTGGTGCCAACTTAATCTGAATCGGCCATTGTCTCAGTTCTGACTGTTGGGGTACGTTAATATTTGAGAAATCCGGACGATGAATAGCTTTTGGTGTAGAACCGGGACAGCCACCGGACAACTGTGCTTTCTGTTTTGCTTTTGCTGTCAGAACAGCAGCTTCATCATAAGCTGCCGCCTCCCGTTCCACGAAAGAAATAGCACCGGTTGGGCAGGCTGGCAGACAATCGCCCAAGCCATCACAGTAGTCATCTCGCATCAGTTTTGCTTTGCCGTTTACCATAGCAATGGCATTTTCGTGGCAAGCATCGGCGCAGGCACCGCAGCCATTGCACATATCTTCATCTATTTCAATAATTCTACGAAGCATAGTCGTTTTTCCTCCAAATTTGATGTTCTTGATTTTACATGCATAGTTTACTATACTGTGGGTAAAATGTATGTTGGAATTCCAACAGAGGAGTGTTTATGGAATCATATTTTGAACTTTTATTGCGGTGTCCGCTTTTTGATGGGATTGACCAGAAGGACATGACGGAGATGCTTTCTTGCCTGAAAGGAACATTTGTTGAAATCTCGAGAGGAAATTTTGTGTTTCTGGAAGGAGATCCCGCTCAATTTATAGGAGTCGTTCTTTCAGGAAAAGTACAAATTGTCCGGGATGACTTCTATGGAAATCGAAGTGTGCTGACTGTAGTTCTTCCCGGTGAGCTGTTTGCGGAGGCATTTTCCTGTGCGGGGGTGGAGACTCTGCCGGTGAGCGCGATTGCGCTGCAGTCCAGCATGGTTCTGCTGTTGGATTGTAAAAGGGTACTAAAAGGATGTTCCAATGCCTGTCCGTTTCACAGTCGTCTGATTTTTAATCTTTTGCAGGGCATTGCCCAAAAGAACCTGCTGCTAACACAGAAAATTCGCTATATGTCTCAAAAAACAACCAGAAAAAAATTGATGGAATTCCTCATGGATCAGGCAAAAAGCCAAGGAAGTTCGTAAGCGACGAATAACAGACCGTCTTCCAATCAGGCAATTCTTCTGCGATAA
>JBJEIZ010000039.1:0-11950 GCA_051877535.1 Brotaphodocola sp. | reverse complement strand
AAGATATTCTATAGAAAATATACGAATAGAATCAGGACAAACAGAACCACCGGAGGAACCGACAGAGCCGGAGAGTCCAACAGAACCACCGAAGGAACCGACAGAGCCGGAGAGTTCAACAGAATCACCGGAGAAACCGACAGAGCCGGAGAGTCCAACAGAATCACCGGAAAAACCAACAGAACCAGGCAGACCAGAAAGGCTGCCGGAAGAGTCGAATGTGGCCGAACATTCAGAAAATTCGGCAGGAGAAGAGAACCTTCAGATTTCAGGATTGTCAGATGCTGGTGATCAGCAGATTCTGGAACTTCCGATCGTTTCTCGAAAAATCGGTTATATCTCTGCATCATATGTACCAAAGCAGTCTGGTTCATGGAGGAGTATCGACGATCATGGGATTCGCTGGCTAAAATTTTTGCCGCGTTTAGGCGATAGATCAGATAAAGGTTATTGGCTTATACTATTTATCATTTCAACCCTGGGAGTTTTGCTTTGCAGAAAACGCAAAAATCAGAAAGATTAAAAAGCATCAAAACGTGCTTACAGGGTGAAAAAAGATGGGAATCTTTTTCACCCTGCAAACTTTGGGAATGGTAGGTATACAAATAAAAGAAAATGGTTTTAAAAGGGGGGTACTGCCAGATTACTCTGGCAGATATGAGTATGAAAAGCTTTGTTGCTTTACGATTTATATTATCTCAGAGAAATGTGTTTAAATTATGGACATTTTATAAAATAAGCATAAAGTTTCTTGAGAAAATATGAAAAAAACTTAAAAACCCCAAAAACTATTTTACTATGAAAGTCCCGTCATGCGGACATGAATGAGCCATGCTTGCATGAGCGCATTCATGGACATAGGACGGGCAAGACGGTATGAGTAAAAAAGCCACAGACGCATTGCGGCTGGGGCGATTTACGAATACCGGCGGTGATTGCGGGAGTGCGTAAGCACGAAGCAATCGACTTTCCTATGTGGAGGTGCCCGCGACAGCGGGCATGAAAGTTTAGATACGAGCAATACCTTCTTCTATGGCAACGTCAGCTACAGCTTTTGCAACTACATCAGCAACCGATTTGTTAAGTGGGGAGGCAATGATGTTTACAGCACTCAGTTCCTCATCCGGAATCATGCTTGCAATAGCATAGGAAGCTCTCTGTTTCATGGATTCAGTAATTTCTTTTGCTCTTACGGAAAGAGCGCCCTTGAAGATGCCAGGGAATACCAGTACGTTATTGATCTGGTTTGGGAAGTCAGAACGACCGGTGCCTACGATAGCAGCCCCTCCAGCGAGTGCTTCATCCGGCATGATTTCCGGGGTCGGGTTTGCCATAGCGAATACAATGCCATGATTCATAGAGGCAACCATCTCTTTGCTTACCAGACCTGGGCGGGAAACACCGATAAATGCATCTGCGCCCTTCATAGCATCAGCCAGTTTGCCATGTTCTTTATTCAGGTTGCTGATATGGGAAATTTCTTCCTGACCGGAGTTCAGTCCCTCGTCGCCCTCACAAATGATACCATTGATGTCACACATGATCACATTGCCAAATCCCATATTGATCAAATGTTTGCCGATTGCGATACCTGCAGCTCCGGCACCATTGATGACGATGCGAAGTTCGCCCATTTTCTTTCCTGTTACTTTTACAGCATTGAGCAGAGCAGCTGCAACAACAATCGCAGTACCATGCTGGTCATCGTGGAATACCGGTATGTCGCAGATTTCTTTCAGACGACGTTCGATTTCAAAGCATCTTGGAGCAGCGATGTCTTCCAGGTTGATGCCGCCGAATGATTTGGAAATCAGGTAAATGGTTTGCACGATGGTGTCAGTATCCTTGGAGTCAATACACAGAGGGAATGCGTCAACGCCTGCAAATTCTTTGAAGAGAACGCATTTTCCTTCCATAACCGGCATACCTGCAGCAGGTCCGATATCGCCGAGTCCAAGAACGGCAGTTCCATCGGTGATAACAGCAACCAGGTTGGAACGGCGGGTCAGTTTGAAGGACTGCTCATAATCTTTGGCGATTACGCGGCATGGTTCTGCAACGCCTGGAGTGTATGCCAGAGATAAGTCCTCTCTTGTTTCAATTTTTTTACGGGAAATGACTTCGATTTTTCCTCCGAGTTCATAGTGCATGTCAAGTGCAGCTTTGTTTACATCCATGGTTCAATTCTCCTTTGTGGTGTGATGGAAAACGGGTGGTTGATATTTAAACCATCTGTTCCGGTTTGAAAACTTCATCAAATTTCTCCGGTGTCAGGAAGCCCAATGCCACACAAGCCTCCTTTAAAGAGATGTTTTCTTTGTAAGCTTTTTTTGCAGTTTTCGCAGCATTTTCATAACCGATGTGCGGGTTTAGACAAGTTACCAGCATCAGAGAACGATGCAGGTTTTCTGTCATTTTCTCTTTGTTGGCTTTGATGCCGACAGCACAGTTATTGTTAAAAGAAACCAGTGAATCTGACAGAAGTCTCACGGATTGCAGGAAGTTGTAAATGCATACCGGCATAAATACATTTAGTTCAAAATTACCCTGAGAAGCAGCCATTCCGACAGCGACATCGTTGGCAATCACCTGAACTGCTACCATGGTTACAGATTCGCATTGGGTAGGATTCACTTTACCTGGCATGATCGAGCTGCCAGGCTCGTTTTCCGGAATAAAAATTTCGCCGAGTCCGCAGCGTGGGCCACTGGACAGCCAGCGGACATCATTGGCAATTTTCATCATATTGGCAGCCAATGCTTTTAATGCGCCATGGGCAAATACCAGTTCGTCTTTGCTGGTCAGAGAATGAAATTTATTTTCTGCGGTTACAAAGTTTTTACCAGTCAGTTCGGACACAGCCTTTGCCACCTCTGTGTCAAATCCTTTTGGTGCATTCAGACCGGTGCCGACTGCTGTGCCTCCAAGGGCAAGTTCTTTCAGACCGCTAAGGCTTAACACGATCATCTCACGGGATTTCTCTAACATGTTTTTCCATCCGCTGATTTCCTGAGAAAAGGTAATTGGAGTGGCATCCTGAAGGTGTGTACGACCGGTTTTAATAATACCCTCATGTTCTTTCATCAGATGATCAAAAGTTGCAGTCAGCAGGTCGACAGCCGGAAGCAGACGATCTTCGATTTCCATAACTGCGGCAATATGCATGGCAGTTGGAAACGTATCATTGGAACTTTGTGACATATTGGAGTGGTCGTTCGGATGAAGCAGTTTTTGTCCCGCAATTTCATTGCCGCGATTGGCAATGACTTCGTTTACGTTCATATTGGACTGAGTGCCGGATCCGGTTTGCCATACAGCCAGCGGAAAATGTCCATCCAGTTTTCCGGTGGTAATTTCGTCACATACCGTGGAAATCAGTTCCAGGCGTTTGTCATCCAGTTTGCCCAGACGGTGATTTGCCATAGCAGCAGCCTTTTTTAAAATTGCAAATGCGCGGATCACTTCCATCGGGATCTTTTCAATGCCGATTTCAAAATTCTGGAAGCTTCGCTGAGTCTGTGCGCCCCAGTAACGGTCAGCCGGAACCTGGATCTCGCCCATAGAGTCATGCTCGATTCTGTATTCCATTACAATACCTCCTCTTAGAAAACGATTGTAACGGTTATGTTACAATACTTATGATATCAAGGTCCATCTATGACCTTTTGACCCTTGTATCATAATATGATTTTAGGGGTTATGCAAGTAAAAATCCTGTCGAAAGCAGAAAAAGGAAAGAAAACAAAAAGGATACCGGCATGTGGCTCAGTATCCTTGATAAAGACTTGGGGGGGAGCCGGATGATAGGGATCATCCGGCATGAGTATGAAAAAGCTTTTTATTTCAAGCATTGCTTGAAATCAGGGACACCATCTCTTCGATGATGCTCTTTTAGTATAGAAGTGAAATGTGTCAAAAATGTGTTCTGGGACTAAAAAATATATAAAGAAAATAAAAAATAAAAAAACCCTTTAAAAATACGGGATGATTGTATATAATAAGATAGATTAATATGATTTGACGTTGGAGAATGGTCTGAGAGAGGACCAACAGGAGGAATGAGCATGTTTGTATCCAATGACATCGGTATCGATTTAGGTACTGCGAGCATTCTGGTATATATAAAAGGCAAAGGTGTTGTACTGAAAGAACCGTCCGTGGTTGCAATCGATCGTGATACGAAAAAAATTATGGCAATTGGTGAAGAAGCACGTTTGATGATCGGCAGAACCCCGGGTAATATCGTGGCAGTAAGACCACTTCGTCAGGGTGTTATTTCTGATTACACAGTGACGGAAAAAATGTTAAAATACTTTATTAATAAGGCTGTAGGAAAGAGGACTCTCCGCAAACCGCGTATCGCAGTCTGCATCCCAAGCGGTGCAACTGAGGTTGAGAAGAAAGCGGTAGAAGATGCAACTTACCAGGCCGGTGCGAGAGAAGTTTCTATTATCGAGGAACCGGTAGCAGCAGCAATCGGAGCAGGAATTGATATTTCTAAGGCATGCGGCAATATGATCGTTGATATCGGCGGCGGTACTGCAGATATTGCAGTAATTTCTCTGGGCGGTACAGTAGTAAGTACCTCCATTAAGATTGCCGGAGATGATTTTGACGAAGCACTGGTTCGCTACATGAGAAAGAAACATAACCTTCTGATCGGTGAGAGAACTGCAGAAGAGATTAAGATCAATATCGGTGCGGCATACCGCAGACCGGAGGTATTGACCATGGAAGTACGTGGTCGTAACCTGGTAACCGGTCTTCCAAAGACAGTTGTGGTTACCTCGGATGAAACTCTGGATGCACTGAAAGATCCGGCAATGCAGATTGTAGATGCTGTCCATAACGTACTGGAGCGTACACCACCGGAATTGGCTGCGGATATTTTTGACCGCGGTATCGTTATGACCGGCGGCGGCTCGCTGCTGAATGGACTGGATCAGCTGATTGAAGAGAAGACAGGCATTACCACTATGGTAGCAGAGGATCCATTGACTGCTGTGGCAATCGGAACCGGTAAGTTCATCGAGTATCAGCATGGTGATTTGAAAAATCGTGAATTTTGATACCAGAGTATGCAGGACAGGCTGCTGATGGCAGCGTGCCTGCATTCAGAAACATGAATGATAGGAAAGGTCTCGTGTCCGGTATGGCGCGGGACTTTTCGCGTTTGCAGGAGATGGAGTTTCCTGTAAGCAAAAGAAATCGTATTGACAATAACAGATTTGGGGCAGGAAGTATGGCTACGGTTACAGGTTACATTGAAAGAATCAAATTCCGCAATGAGGAGAATGGATATTCCATTCTGAATATCAGCGCGGATCCGGACGGCGATGACTTTGTACTTGTCGGAACATTTCCTTATATTAATGAAGGAGATTTGATCGAGGCGACCGGAAAAATGGTGGAGCATCCGATTTATGGAGAACAGATGCAGGTGGAAAGTTATGAGTTGAAAGCACCGGAAGACACAGCTTCTATGGAACGATATTTGGGTTCCGGTGCAATCAAAGGCGTAGGAACAGCGCTTGCTGCCAGGATTGTTCGTCGTTTTAAAGCGGATACCTTTCGAATTATCGAAGAAGAACCGGAGCGATTAGCAGAAGTGAAGGGCATCAGTGAAAAGATGGCATGTTCCATTGCGGAGCAGATGGAGTCAAAAAAAGAGCTGCGCCAGGCAATGATGTTTCTTCAAGAGTACGGCATTACTATGAATCTGGCTTTGAAGATTTATAATGAATATGGTTCTCGCCTGTATGGAATTATCAAAGAAAATCCGTATAAACTGGCAGATGATATTCAGGGAATCGGATTTAAAATTGCAGATGAGATCGCGCAGAAAGTTGGTATTTTTACAGATTCAGACTATCGGATACGCAGTGGTATTTTTTATACGCTGCTGCAGTCTGTGGCGAATGGTCATACTTATCTTCCGCAGGAAGAACTTCTGTGGGGAGCGTCGGAATTGCTTGGTGTAGCACCGGAAGTTATGGAAAAGCATTTGATGGATCTGCAGATGGAAAAGAAGATCGTGGTGAAGACAGAAAAGAAGGAACTGCAGCAGGATGCATCAGAGCGAATTCCGGAAATTGTGCCAAAAGCAGACGATTCCTGGGATATGGAGGACTGGCTTCTTCATGAAGAACCGTTGGAAGAAGATGTTCTGTCCCGTCAGATTTATGCCTCTCAATATTATTATACAGAATTGAATACGGCGAAAATGCTCCATGATCTGAATATCCGCGGCAATGAACCGGAGACAGAAATTCGTAAAAAGCTGGAACGTATCTGTATAGAAGAAAAGATTGAACCGGATGAGATGCAGCTTCAAGCGGTTGTGGAGGCCGTCAACAGCGGACTTTTGATCATCACCGGAGGTCCCGGTACAGGAAAAACGACAACGATCAATACGATCATTCGTTATTTTGAACAGGAGGAAATGGAAATTCTGCTGGCGGCACCCACTGGCCGTGCTGCAAAGCGCATGACAGAAGCCACCGGATACGAGGCAAGAACCATTCATCGTCTATTGGAATTAAATGGAGTGCCTTCAGAGGATGGAGATAATTCCGGCATGCATTTTGAGCGGAATGAAGAAAATCCGCTGGATGCGGATGCGATCATCATCGATGAGATGTCTATGGTGGACATTCATTTGATGCATGCACTGCTTCGTGCTGTGACACCAGGCACCCGTCTGATTTTGGTAGGAGATGTGAATCAGCTTCCGAGCGTGGGACCGGGGAATGTTCTGCGTGATATGATTGATTCCGGAAGTTTTCCGGTGGTGCGCCTGACTCATATTTTTCGTCAGGCAGCGGAGAGCGATATCATTGTCAACGCGCATAAGATCAATGCAGGGGATTTGATTCCGCTTGGCAAACGAAGTAAGGACTTTTTATTTATCCGCGGCGAACATCCGGATTCCATTATCCGTTCCATGATCACGCTGGTAAAGGATAAGCTTCCGGGATATGTCCATGCGGATCCATTTGATATTCAGATCATGACACCGATGCGAAAGGGTGCATTGGGAGTGGAGCGTCTGAATCAGATCCTGCAGGAACATTTAAATCCCAAATCACCATCTAAGCCGGAAAAAGAATCCGGAAGCGGCGTTTATCGTGTGGGCGATAAGGTGATGCAGATTAAAAACAATTATCAGATCGAATGGGAAATTCGGAATCGTTACGGGATACCGGTTGATTCCGGAACAGGCGTATTTAATGGTGATATAGGAATCATCCGCGAGATCAATTCTTTTTCCGAACAATTGACCGTAGAATTTGATGAAGGGAAAATGGTCGAATATACTTTTAAGCAATTGGAAGAACTGGAACTGGCTTATGCGATCACGATCCATAAATCTCAGGGAAGTGAATATCCGGCGGTTGTGATTCCAATCCACTCCGGTCCGCGTATGCTGATGACCCGCAACCTGATTTATACCGCTGTGACACGCGCAAAAAACTGTGTATGTCTGGTGGGTGTGCCGGAGATGTTTCAGAACATGGTTAATAATGAAACTGAGCAGCGGCGTTATACAGGACTGAAGAGCAGAATTCGGGAGTTGGGTGAATTACTGTAGTCAGTGAAAAGTCCTTTGCCGAAATGCGAAGCATTTTGGAGGCTGGCGCTATCAGTTACCATAATTTTATGAAAGGCGGACATTTTGATTAAGATTCATCATGTTTTGCAGATCTTGTCGGATATCTGCATTAATTTTCTTTTTCCACGCCGATGCCCGGTCTGTGAGGACATCATAGAACCGGCGGGAAATTTAATCTGTCCATCCTGTATTTCCGAATTATCACCAGTCAGGCAGCCGACTTGCCGAAAGTGTGGAAAAGAACTGTTCAGCGAGCAGGCGGAATACTGCTTTGACTGCAGTAGGCATATGCGCAGTTTTGAATCGGGTGCGGCACTGTTTAATTATAACGAAGCCGCGAAAAAATCTATGGCAGCGATTAAATATAGAAATAAACGGGAATACCTGGATTTTTATGCAGAAGTGATGGCATATCGATTCTCTCACATCATAAAAAACTGGCATCCGGATGTACTCATACCAATTCCGGTGCATCCGTCCCGCCGTCGTAAACGCGGATTTAATCAGGCGGAGGAATTGGCTGAGAGGTTGTCTAAAAAGCTGGAGATCCCCATAGAATCCAGCCTGCTTGTTCGCCGCAGAAAAACTGCACCGCAGCGAGAATTAAATCCGCGTCAGCGATTGGAAAACCTGAGGCAGGCATTTGCTGTGAATCCGTCCATAGTGGTTCCGGAATCCGTTGTTTTGATTGACGATATTTATACCACGGGAAGTACGATTGAAGCCTGTACAAGGGTTTTGAAAGCGGCTGGTGTGCGGGAGGTACATTTTCTGGTGATCTGTATTGGAGGCGGTCGATCATGAAAAGATCGGTCTGCGGCATCTCCTGTTTTTGTGAAAATTCTTTGAAAAAATGAAAAACCTACGATTTTTCACGAAAAACAGGTTGACGTGCAAACTTCCATATGTTATAGTAATCTGGCGAATGGAAGAGCTTAGGGCTTTTTTTTAATGCTCAAAATTAGGTCCTAATATTAACTAAAAATCAAGTGGAGGTGGAAGTCGTGCGCACAAGAATTACTCTGGCATGTACAGAATGTAAGCAACGTAACTACAACATGACGAAGGATAAGAAAACCCATCCGGACCGCATGGAAACCAAAAAGTATTGTAGATTCTGCAAAACTCATACTATGCACAAGGAAACCAAATAAGGAGTGTGAGTTATGGGAGAGACTACAGGAACTGAGAAGGCTCCGAAAAAGAGTTTTTTCAAGGGTTTAAAAGCTGAGTTCAAAAAGATCGTATGGCCTGACCAGGAAAAAGTTGGAAAGCAGACCGCTGCCGTATTAGCCGTATCGGTTGCGCTGGGCGCAGTGATCGGTGTCCTGGATTTCATTATCAAATGGGGCCTCAGCTTCATTATTAAGTAAGGCGAGGGTGATACTATGTCAGAAGCAAAATGGTATGTAGTTCATACCTATTCAGGCTACGAGAACAAAGTGAAAGTTGACATTGAGAAGACGATTGAGAACCGTAATCTTCAAGACCAGATTCTGGAAGTTTCCGTCCCGATGCTGGAAGTATCTGAGCTGAAAAACGGCATAGAGAAACTGGCAGATAAAAAGATGTTCCCGGGATACGTACTGATTCATATGATTATGAATGATGATACCTGGTATGTAGTACGCAACACCCGTGGCGTCACCGGATTCGTGGGACCGGGTTCTAAACCGGTGCCGCTGAGCGATGAGGAGATTGAAGAACTTGGATTTGGCAAGAGAGAAGTCATCGCAGACTTTGCACTGGGCGATACGATCGTGGTAATTGCAGGTGCATGGAAAGATACGATCGGAGCAATCAAGTCCATCAATGAAAGTAAGAAGACCCTTACGATCAATGTTGAAATGTTCGGCCGTGATACACCGGTTGAACTGAACTTCACAGAAGTGAAGAAAATGTAACAAAAAGACGGACCGGTATCAGACCGGTCACGGCATACCGTTTGCGGTCTGAGCAGACGGCACTGAGCAAATGAAAGAAAGACGGTATGTCGCTCGTGGGAGGGAAATCCCCGACAATACCACATTATAGGAGGTCATTATCATGGCAAAGAAAGTAACTGGTTACATCAAATTACAGATTCCGGCAGGCAAGGCTACCCCAGCACCACCAGTTGGTCCGGCTCTGGGTCAGCACGGTGTTAACATCGTTCAGTTCACCAAAGAGTTCAATGCAAGAACTGCTGATAAAGGCGATCTGATCATCCCGGTTGTTATTACCGTATATGCAGATAGAAGCTTCAGCTTCATCACCAAAACTCCGCCAGCTGCTGTACTGTTAAAGAAGGCTTGCAAGATCAAATCTGGTTCTGCAACCCCGAACAAAGTGAAAGTAGCAACCATCTCTAAAGCTGATCTGCAGCAGATTGCTGAGACCAAGATGCCAGACTTAAACGCAGCTAGTCTCGAAGCAGCAATGAGCATGATCGCAGGTACTGCAAGATCTATGGGTATCACTGTTGAGGAATAATCAATCCTTTACGGTGATTGCTTGAAACAGTAAGAGATGAAATTTGAATAGAACGTGGGAGGGAAAAATCCCCGTTAACACCACTAGGAGGTTATTTAATTATGAAACATGGAAAAAGATACGTAGAAGCGGCTAAATCTGTAGACCGCGCTACTCTTTATGATGCAGCAGATGCTATCGCATTAGTAAAAAAGACTGCAGTTGCTAAATTTGATGAAACCATTGAAGCTCATATCAGAACCGGTTGTGATGGACGTCACGCAGATCAGCAGATCCGTGGTGCAGTAGTTCTGCCTCATGGTACTGGTAAAGTTGTTAGAATCCTGGTATTTGCAAAAGGTGTTAAAGCTGATGAGGCTCAGGCAGCTGGCGCAGATTACGTAGGTGCAGAGGAGCTGATTCCGAAGATCCAGAACGAAGGATGGCTGGATTTCGACGTTGTTGTAGCTACCCCGGATATGATGGGCGTTGTTGGTCGTCTGGGTCGTGTACTTGGTCCGAAAGGCTTAATGCCGAACCCGAAAGCTGGTACCGTAACCATGGACGTAACCAAAGCAATCAACGAGATCAAAGCTGGTAAGATTGAGTATAGACTTGACAAAACCAATATCATTCACGTGCCGATTGGTAAAGCTTCTTTCACAGAAGAACAGTTAGCGGACAACTTCCAGACGCTTATGGATGCACTCAACAAAGCAAAACCAGCAGCTGTTAAAGGCGCTTTCATTAAGAGCGCAGTTCTGACCTCTACCATGGGTCCGGGCGTAAAACTGAACGTTGCTAAGCTGATGGCTTAATTCGTTCGTAATATCATAACAGCAAAATTTTGCAAAAGTGATTGACATTCTAAATATAGTATGTTATCATACAAAAGTATTGACTGCCGAAGACAGCAGGTGCCGCAAGGCGTAAGATGAAAACACCTGCCGAGGAACGTACAACTTCTTTCAAGATGATTTTGTAGAACCTCTCTGTCTTTGCGACGGAGAGGTTTTTTCCTTGCAGTCTCCAGTTATAAGAATAAAACAGGAGGTAGAGAAACATGGCAAAAGTTGAGTTAAAACAGCCTATCGTAGCTGAAATCTCCGAACTGCTGAATGGCGCAGCAACTTGTGTAGTGGTTGACTATCGTGGTCTGACCGTTGCTGAAGATACTGAACTGCGTAAACAGTTAAGAGAAGCTGGTGTTACTTACAAAGTATATAAGAACACCATGATCAAGCGTGCAGCTGAGGGAACCGCATTTGCAGCTCTGGATCCGAACTTAGAGGGTCCGACCGCAATCGCAGTATCCAAAGATGACGCTACCGCTCCGGCAAGAATCATTGCTGAGTTCGCAAAGAAAGCACCGAAGCTGGAAATCAAAGCAGGTGTAGTAGAAGATACTTACTACGATGCAGCAGGAATGCAGGTTATCGCAACCATTCCGTCCAGAGAAGTACTTCTGGGCAGATTGCTGGGAAGCATGCAGTCTCCGATTGCAAACTTCGCTCGTGTGCTTAATCAGATCGCTGAGAAAAACGGCGGCAGCAGCGAAGCAGCAGAAGCTTAATGGTTTATTAGGTTTCGCTCATTGATTTAAAATTAAACGTATTGATGTAATTTAAAATTTTTTAATGGAGGAAATGAAAATGGCAAAGTTAACCACCGCAGAGTTTATCGAAGCTATCAAAGAGTTATCCGTATTAGAGCTGAACGAGTTAGTAAAAGCATGTGAGGAAGAGTTCGGCGTATCCGCAGCAGCAGGTGTTGTAGTAGCAGCAGCTGGTCCGGCAGCAGAAGTTGAAGAGAAGACTGAGTTCGACGTAGAGCTGACCGAAGTTGGCCCGAACAAAGTTAAAGTTATCAAAGTTGTTCGTGAAGCTA
>JBJEIZ010000038.1:0-2378 GCA_051877535.1 Brotaphodocola sp. | reverse complement strand
GTTCTGGCTCGTGCTCCGTATTTCCTGTTTCGTGAGGAAGGGAAGGATGTCATTCTGGAAAACCCTGCCGCCCAGGCACATGGCGGTGCCGGTATCCAGGCAGCTCAGTTTCTGGTAGATCACAGCGTGAATGTACTGATTGCTGTCCGCTGCGGACAGAATGCTGCCGATGTGTTTCAGGCAGCTGATATGAAGATATATAAATCTGCAAATAAAGCCGCTGCAGATGATCTGGATGCACTGGAAGAAGGTAAACTTGATGAATTGACCGAATTCCATGGCGGTTTCCACGGTGTGTCATGAAAATAGCCTGTTTGAGCGGCAAAGGCGGTGCAGGTAAAACCATGGTCGCGGTCAATCTTACGGCTGCAGCCGGAACTGCAACCTATATTGATTGTGATGTGGAGGAACCAAACGGACGGCTGTTTTTGAAGCCTCAAAATATTCAGGAAAAAACGGTATGTTCTCTTTTACCTGAATTTGATGCGGATAAATGTAACGGCTGTAAAAAATGCGTTCAATTCTGCCGCTTTCATGCCTTGATGTATATCAAGGATAAGCCTATGGTATTTTCCGAGGTCTGCCACAGCTGCGGCGGCTGTATGATGGTTTGCCCGGAAGGTGCCATAACTGAAAAACCAAAGCCGGTTGGAGTTCTCGAAATCGGAAAACACGATAACATTCGTGTGGTGACCGGTATTCTGAATCCCGGCGAATCATCCGGTGTTCCTGTCATTCGGGAAGCCTTGAAACAGGCACAGGGGCTGACAGTGATCGACTGTCCTCCGGGCAGTGCCTGCTCTGTGATGGAAAGTATTATGGATGCGGATTACTGTGTTCTGGTGGTTGAGCCAACCGCTTTTGGTTTCCATAATTTCAGGATGGTTCATGAGCTTGTAACCCTGTTGGGTAAGAAATGCGGCATTCTTATCAATAAAGAGAGCGTTCCGTATCCGCCTCTGGATGCTTATTGTACAGAAAACAATCTAACTGTTCTAGGAAGAATTCCTTACGATCCTGTTGTGGCTTCTATGACTGCAAATGGAGAGCTGATAGCAGAAAGTGAAGATGATGGATACCATGCGGATTTTTGCGCCTTACTCCGGCAGATAGAGGAGATGCTATGAAACGTTTATTGATTCTCAGCGGTAAGGGAGGTACCGGAAAAACAACGGTTGCAGCAGCATTTATACGTTTTGCTCAGGCAAAAGCAATTGCTGACTGCGATGTAGATGCTCCCAATCTGCATCTTATCACAGGGCAGACTGCAGAGCCATCGATCACAGATTTCCTGGGTGGTGAAAAAGCGTCCATTGACATGGACAGATGCAGCTGCTGCGGACTTTGTCAAAGTCACTGCCGGTTCCATGCGATTGAAAACGCAAACGGAATATATACCGTCAATGAATATTCCTGCGAAGGCTGCGGTGTCTGTACCAGTGTCTGTCCGCAGGGTGCCATCGAACTGCATACGGATATGGCAGGGAAAAAGAAACTCTATCTGGGTGATGGGGTATTTTCCACGGCAAAGCTGAAGATGGGCCGTGGGAATTCCGGTAAACTCGTCACAGAAGTGAAGATGGCCCTGTTGAAAAACGCACCGGATACAGCCCTTGCAATCATCGACGGTTCTCCCGGTATCGGCTGTCCTGTCATTGCTTCTGTCACCGGCATGGATCTGGTGCTTGTGGTAGCAGAGCCAAGTCTCAGCGGCATCAGCGATTTAAAACGACTGGTCAGGACCACCGAAACATTTCAGACGAAGCTGGCAGTCTGCGTTAACAAATGGGACGTCAGTCCATATAACACAAAAACCATCCAGGAATTCTGTGAATCAGAAAAGATTCCTTTTGTTGGAAAAATACCGTATGACAAAAAAGCATCCGAAGCAGTCAATGCCGGTCTCAGCCTTGCCGATATGGAGTGCCCTGCAGGGGATGCACTGAAAAAAATTTTTGAAAACACAAGCAAGTTGCTTGAATGATATGTAAAGGAGTAGATTATTATGAAAATTGCAGTAGCAGCTACGGGAAACCTCGTTGCAGGACATTTTGGACATTGTGAGAATTTTATTTTCTTTGATACCGCTGACGGAAAAATTATTGCCACAAACTCTGTTCCGAATCCCGGTCATCGTCCCGGTTTTTTGCCAAACTTTCTGGCAGATCATGGTGCACAGGTCATCATTTCCGGCGGCATGGGCGGCGGTGCAGTGGATATTTTCAATGAACGTGGTGTAGAAGTGGTCGTCGGAGCGAAAGGAGATGCCACCGGAGCAGCTGAAGCTTACCTCCGCGGTGAATTGATTTCTACAGGTTCTATTTGCCACGAGCACGAATATGCCGACGAGTGCGGCGAACATAACTGATACAGTAATG
>JBJEIZ010000037.1:0-2394 GCA_051877535.1 Brotaphodocola sp. | reverse complement strand
CTGCATATACTTTAGTAATAAAAAGGTGCAGGGTATTATTATGGCCGAAAAACGTAAGTCGTGGAGTGAAAAAATCGAAATGACGCTTGGGGAATTGGAAAGACAGCGCGGATACGGACAGTATTGCGGCGGAAGTTGTGAAGGGCAGAAGAATCAGACAAAGGAAGAACGTAAAAAGGAAGCTTTTTATAGAAATATAGTCCTTCAGGCGGTGAAGTCTGCAGCATTTGTATTGGCAACGGTTGCGCTGATCCAGGGAATGGTGAGATTTCTTCCCGATTCTGTCACAGTCAGTAATTCGGTGGGCGGCAGAGAACTGCCGATTTACTGTGTACAGACGGATAAGAAACAGGTGGCACTTAGTTTTGATGCAGCATGGGGGAACGAAGATACCGCTACTATATTGGATATTTTGAGGAAGCATAATGTGAAAGTCACTTTCTTCATGACCGGAGGATGGGTAGAAGCCTATCCGGATGATGTGAAAGCAATCCTGGCAGATGGTCATGATCTGGGGAACCACAGTGAGAATCATAAGAATATGTCCCAGCTTTCCAAGGAAGATTGTAAAGAGGAGTTGATGGCGGTACATAGAAAGGTGCAGGAGCTGACCGGATATGAGATGTTTTTATTCCGGCCGCCTTACGGAGATTATGACAATGATGTCATAAATGTAGCCAAGGACTGTGGCTATTATTCCATTCAGTGGGATGTTGACAGCCTTGATTGGAAGGACTACGGTGTGGATTCCATCATCCAGACAGTAACCCAGCACAAGCATCTTGGCAACGGCAGTATTATTCTGTGCCATAACGGTGCAAAGTACACAGCGGATGCGTTGGAAACACTGATTACGACTTTGCAGGAACAGGGGTATGAGCTGGTTCCGATTTCACAGCTGATTTATAAAGACAATTATCATCTGGATCACGAGGGAAGGCAGATCAGCAGCTAGAGAATAGGTATCATAACGTGAAAGGAGGCAGATAAAAATAATATCCGCCTCCTGTTTCATTTATTCTTATTTGGATAATCTGGCTTTCATTTCTTCCAGATCGTGAATCAGTTCCTTGGAATACTGTTCCGCTTCCTGATAAAGACGTTCTGCCGTGCTGTGATCTTCCGCAAAAAGAGCTTTGATGATATCCGAACCGAATTGGTGGAACTTCTTGTGCTTGGCGCCGAGTCCGTTCCATAAATCGGTAATTTCAGGATAAGACGGTGTGATGGAATAGTAAAAATGTCCAAAACCGCACTTGGAATCATCCAGCTGTAAGGGAAGAATGGTACGCCCTGTTACAATATTCTTTAGGTTGACCAGCCATAACTTATGCGCATTGACGGCTCTGTCCAGATAACCGATAAATTCCTTTTTGTCTAAGGCATAGAAAGCATCCTGAGACATTTTGCCCATCATCTTGGCATTGTCATCCAATGTCTGCTCAATATTGGCAACCGGGTCTACGGATTTTTTTACATGGATTCCGAGTTCCCTCAGCTGCTCTGTGTCTTCTGTCAGAATCTTGCATTCTTCCTGAATCTCATTAGCCTGATTTTCCAGCTCTACCATGGAGCTGCTGATTTCTTCGCTGACAGATGCAAGAGAACTGATATTATCCGTAATCCGGGCAACATGCTTTTGGTTCTCTTCATTCAGTGCCCATACATGGCCGATTTTCTCGGTCATGGCTTCCAGAGAACCGATTGTACCGGCAACGCTGTCTACACTCTTGCGGGATGCTTTCTTCACATCTTCTACGAAGCTTCCCATGGTTCCTGTCAGTGTCTGGGTCTCATCTGCCAGCTTGCGGATTTCATCAGCAACCACTGCAAATCCTCTTCCCGCTTCGCCTGCTCTGGCAGCTTCTATGGATGCATTTAAGGAAAGAAGATTGGTCTGTGAGGAAATGGAATTGATGCTCTCAATCACTTCGTTCATGTGATCAATGACCTTTTCAAGCTGGTCCATATCCTTTTTCATTTCTTCGGATGCAGAAATAGTGTTTTCGGATAAGTTCTTGATGTGGGTCAACGCATCCTGGCCTTCTTCTATTTTCTTATAAACATCGCTGGATTCCTCGGAGGCAGCAATAATGGTATTGGTCAGTTCTTCATGCTGACTGGAGATAGCATTTGCCACATCTGAAGTATCCTCAGAAGAAGCATGGATTGCTTTCGTGGCATCTGCCACACTTTTGGAGATAGCTTCCAGATTCTCAGTATAATGATGTAGTGTCAAATCTAACGAACTGATCTGCATGACGGCAGAGATATTCTGTTGCAGAACCTTCTCAAACTGTATTCTGCCATTTTGCAGTCGATCGTAGATTGCAGCCAGTTCCGAACCGGAAAGTGTATAGTCTGCTTCCTGTAGTTCGGAAAGTGATTTGATTA
>JBJEIZ010000036.1:0-52040 GCA_051877535.1 Brotaphodocola sp. | reverse complement strand
TTTCTCAACCTTCTTTCTTGGAATTCCCTATATTTGAATTATACAGGAAGCTCCTAGATTATTAATTTCTTTTATCATCTGTGCTCAAAAAAATGATAATAAACGGCCATCATCCCAGTCAGGATCAGATAAAACCAGGTCGTTGTATTACTAAACCATGTCGTAAAAAATGACAACATAAAATATGCCGCTATCTGAGCATAAAACAAATATCCCAATGGATTACGCATTTCTCTCAATTTTACCACCAGAAGATATGCGATCAGTCCCAGCAGACAGGAAAATAGCAGTACTCCAATCCAACCGAAATCATAATATGCATCATAAAACAAGGTCAACGTCGTCAATTCCTGTTTGTCAACATAAATCGGATAATTGACTGTCTGCGGGAAAAAGAATTTCAGTCCCGAAAGTGCCCACAGCGGAAACAGACTCTTCATGCCAAGGCTATGCTTTGGCAGCACTTCCACCAGACAGTTAAAATTGTCATAATTATTTGCAATGTACATATACGGCTGTGTAATAAAAATCGGCATTTTCGTGTACTTCATTTCAAAAATACCATTGAGATACGCCACATCATGGCTGCGTGCCACTGTCAAAACCAAATACACCGGTATCATCACTGCTGCCAGACCAATCAGATACAATGGCTGAAATGATTTCTGCAGAGAAATATAAGTAAAAACTGCCAACACCATTGCAAAAATAAACTGAAAGCGAGACACACACAAAATCGGAATCAGCAAAGAGACAGCCGCCATGATAAGTACTGCAAATGCCGTTTTCTCACTGCCTCGCCCTCTTCTCATATGAAAATACAAAACGGAAAGGGACGGCACAAGCACACAAGATACCGTAAGATAATGGATGCCAGTCAGATGAAATTCGGAATATGCATGAGGCACTCCACGCAAAAACAGCGGAACATAGCCAAGCACTGCCGCCTCGACCGTAAAACATAGGAACGAAATCACTGTCACACCACAAATCATATGAAAAACCGGTTTGGGATTGCCGCTGAAACTTCTCCACCGGCTATAGCGCTCCTGCCCTGAACCATAAGTTCGACTCAAAAGTTCAAATACGGTCCAAAATCCGATATAAGCGAGTGCCAGACAAATCCATGTCATATATGCCCAATCCTTCTGTAAAGCACTTAATTTCAGACAGGAAAGTCCCTGACCTCCGATCCAGAACAGAGAAAATAATCCCCGCAGATGGATCAGATTTTTCGAAGAGCGATAATCCTGAACATACAGCCATACCGCAGCAATCATCAATGCCGCTCCGGACAGATAATACAGTCCCGCTTCTGCCAGAAGAAAGCTTGCCAAATAGCAAATCAAATAAACGATCATAAATTTCCCACCAATCATTTTATCTAATGTGATAAAACGCGTCACCAACGCATTTTTTGAATATTCTGAGAAGAAAATGGCTGCCACAAATCCATGCGGCAGCCAGATTGTCTTATCTATGTTTTACATCATTTCCTCAAATATTGCAACTATTTATCAATCGCAGCAGTCCAGACCCTCAACAAATGCTTTCATGTATGCCTCTACTTCTTTCGTCGTTACATAACTCATAGCCTTATCCGCTACTTCCTGCAATTCCTCTGTACTGTAGTTGGTGATCAGCTTTCTGGAATACAGAATTGCAGATGCACTCATACTGAACTCATTCAATCCGAATGCCAACAGCAACGGGATCATCATTGGATCGCTTGCTGCCTCACCGCACATACCAACCATAATGCCAGCTTCACGCGCACAGCTGATAATCCGTTTGATGCTCCGTAAAACAGCCGGATTGAACGTAGAATACAGATAAGAAATCTTATCATTTCCACGGTCAACAGACATCGTATACTGAGTCAGATCGTTGGTTCCAATGCTGAAGAAGTCCGCTTCTTTCGCAAAAATATCAGCAATCAAGGATGCTGCTGCAGTCTCCACCATAATGCCGACCTGGATATCTTTGTTGTAAGCAATACCCTTCTCATCCAACTCTGCCTTTAATTCTGCAATCAGAGCCTTTACCTCGCGCAGTTCATCAATGCAGGTAACAAGCGGAACCATGATCTTGATATTGCCATAAGCACTTGCACGCAAAAGTGCGCGAAGCTGTGGTTTGTAAATATCCTCTTTGCGGTCCAGGCAAAGACGGATTGCACGGTAACCCAAGAATGGGTTCTCATCTTTTTCAAGTCCCATGTATGGGATTTCTTTGTCACCGCCGATATCCAGAGTACGAATGATAACCGGTTTACCCTGAAGTTTCTCAGCTACTGTCTTGTAAGCCTCAAACTGTTCTTCCTCAGTCGGCATCGCACTGCGGTCCATAAACAAAAACTCTGTACGGAACAGACCAACACCTTCACCGTCATACTGTAAAACTTTCTCTACATCTTCCGGTTTTCCGATGTTCGCTACCAGTTCCACATGAACGCCGTCTTTTGTGATAGTTGGCTTGCCGATATACTGCTCCAGCTCTTTTTTCTCTTTCAAGAATGCCTCACGTTTGCCGGCAAATTCCGCTGCGATTTCAGCATCCGGATTTACATATACAATGCCCTCCGAACCATCCAGAACAATTTGATCACCATTCTGAACCTGGCTCATGAAATCATTGACTGCCACAACTGCCGGAATCTCAAGGGCCCTTGCAAGAATGGCACTATGAGAAGTCTTACCGCCCAGTTCGGTTACAATACCAGTTACATTTGCCGGATTAATACCAGCTGTCATAGACGGAGTCAGATCTTTCGCAATCAAAATACTTCCCGCCGGAAGTGAAGCAATATCAACGGATTCAATTCCCAACAGAACGCGCTGCATACGAGTCTTGATGTCGTTCATATCGGTTGCTCTCTGCTGCATCAGCTCATCCCCCATAGATGCAAATACCGACGCGTACATGCTGCAGACCTGCTCAATCGCATATTCACTGCAGATTCCCTCATTTGTGATAGCTCCTTCGATTTCACCGGTCAGCATCGGATCCATCAGAAGCATCAGGTGCCCCTGCAGAATTTCAGCCTCTTTCTCCCCTACTCTAGTGGCCAGATCTGCTGCAAGCGCCTCCGTATCTTTCATGGTTTTGTCAAGCGCACCCTTAAAACGCTCAACCTCTGCCGCTGCATCTGCAACCACCTCTCTTGTGATCACCAGTTCTGCTTCTTCCACGATTACAGCTGTTCCTATGCCGATACCTGAAGAAGCACTTGTTCCCTTGTACATACTTTTTCCTCCTTATTAATCATTTATATGAAATCGCGCAAATTTACGCGTTCACTCCCTTATAACCGGTCCGTCTACTCTCCCAGACCACTTTCCACAACGCGAATCATGCCTTCCAGAGCTTCCTGTTCATCCTCCCCTTCACAGATCAGTTCAATTTCATCTCCGCATTTCACACAGGCACCAAGCACGCTGAGCACACTCTTGGCGTTCACCAGCATATTCTTAGCCTGAAACTTCACTGAGGACGTATATCGGACTGCCTCATTGCACAAAACACCAGTCGGTCTTAAATGAAGACCGGATACATTTTTTATTGTAATCTTAGCTCTTACCACAATATCCCTCTTTCCGTCACTCCAGATCTTATGCATCCTCCGATGCATCCGATTCGGTTGTTAATTCTTCTTTCGTTTCATCGCTGGATTCCACAGCACCGGCAGTCTCAAAAGCAGATTCTTCCGTTCTGTCACTCACAACTCCTACTTTTCCCGTGACATCTACCTGAAACTCTGCAACAGACAATACTTCAAACACACCCTTGTCCGTAAATTCCATCATTCCTCCGTGCGGTCCAATCTCCATACCAGCTACATTCACAGACGCACCAAGATCTCCGCCGTCCATCTGTTCCAAATCTTCTTCCAGTCCCTGCACGACCACTTCAACTCTGGCTGGAATAAAGCGGTAATTATAAGAATCCGATGCATTAATCAGAGCAACATCCCGAGCTGACAAAGAAACGGTACGGTCAACCAGCTTTTCCACCTTTAAGCGTACCTCAAGTTCCGGAGAAACGGATTCTACAATATCTACGCCATCCGGCAAAAATTCTCGGATATCCACAGTAACAACCTTATCCGCTGTCGCCCCATCCACATTCAGTGCGGAACTCGGAATCGTAATTTTGTTAATCTCAGCCAGGTTGGATTTAAGTCCCAGTACAGAAATATTTTTTGTTGCACACTCCACACCGGTAAAGCGATATCCGGATGCCACTTTTCCGGATACTTCGAAATCCAGCGGAAGTTCTTTGACCTTATTGATGATCATTTCATACTGCACCTCTGTAGTATTCACACTGATTCCAGAGATCACAAGTGCATTCCCGTTGGCATCATAAAACACCGGAGTAGCAACACCTTTCACATTGCTGCTGGCTCCAGCCATATCTATTTCTACTCCTGCATAACTGATCAGACCTACTTTCGAAACAGGTCCCTGAACCGTGATCGTAGACGGTGTCAGCGTCACTCCATTCAGTGCATATCCTTCTGCTGCCTGTCCCTCCGAATTCACAGCAAGATCAAATACCTTTGTCTGCAATTCCTCTGTATTGACGCGAACCACACCGGGTTTCGCCTCTGCCGAATCGATCAATTCTTTATTATTCAGAATCTCGACCTTGACCTGAACAGAACCCGTTACGTCATATAACTCAGCAAGATCTACATAAGCTCGAAAATCTGAAGAACGAATTTTATACTCATCGCGAGTGCGAACATCAAAATATACGGTCACCGTATTCTTGCCATTAATCTCATAAGTCCGTTTCGCATCTGTCAGAACATTCGCATTCAAAATTTCCAGAGGTACTTCCCGCTTGCCTACCACTTCAGGATTAGACAGATTTACAACTGTGATCCATGTAAAAAAAGCCAAAAAGATAGAAAGAATCTTTAATTTAAGATTATTAATTTTGTTCATTCTTCTTTCTTCCCTTCCAAATCTTAAACCGCGGCATTCCGGTTTCCGCCTGCATCTCTGTCGTCGGAAGCGCTGCCCGAAGCGTCTCCGCATCGTTGATTCGGCGCAGGTTTCCTCCCTCCACGAGCGACACACGTCCTGTCTCTTCAGAAACAACAATCGTCAGGCTGTCCGTAGTTTCGCTGATTCCTACGGCAGCGCGATGCCTTGTCCCAAGATCCTTACTGATCATCATATTGTCCGAAAGCGGCAGATAACAAGTCGCCGCAGTCACCCGATTACCGCGGATTACCACCGCACCGTCATGAAGCGGAGTATTATGTTCAAAAATATTGATCAAAAGCTGGCTGCTGACCAGACCATTGATCTCAATTCCGGTTCTTTCAATCTCTTTAAGAGACACATTGCGTTCGATCACGATCAGTGCACCGGTCTTTACCTTTGCCATTTCAAAGGTCGCTCTTACGATTTCATTGGCAGTACGCTCCGTAAATCCTTCATTTGAATCCATCTCCGTTGTCGTAAACAACTCTGGAAACAAGTTTTTATTTCCCAGCTGTTCCAATGCCCGTCTCAGCTCCGGCTGAAAAATAACAACAACCATAATAACCGCAATGCTGGCAATTCTCTCCAGTATCCACAGAATCGTGTCAAAATGACACAATGCACACATCAATGTAAAAGCAAGAATCATTGCGATTCCCTTTAACAATGTCCATGCACGGGTATTCTGAAACCATAGAAGAATCTCATATACCAGAAATGCTATGATGGCAATCTCTATGAAATTAGAAATGGTTATTCTTGGCAAAAACGAGAGCCAGGAACCGATTCCCTGAAAAAAATCTCCTGTATTCTGGAGGATGCCCATCATAACTGTGCCTCTCTTTCCTCTTTTACTTAATCCGGCCTCCATCCTGCACTGTCTTCGGACTCCGCCGCACTTTCCCCGGATTGTTGATTCTCTGAACCTTCACATCCGGTGTCGATACCACTACTTTCGGTACCGCTTTTACATAATATACATAATCATCATCTTCGAACTGTGTATACTCTGTCCTCGTATAATCAACTGCAAAGACAAAGAAATGATACACGCCCGCAATTACTACAGAGCCTGCCACCCCCAGTATCAATTCCGGGATGAGCACCGTTACATCAAACAGATAATCCCCGATAAAGACCATCGCAAGCTGAATCATCGTTCCGACCGCGATCGCGATCACCCACGCATAATCCACTGACAAGGTCCGCAAAACATGCACGATCAGCATAGCCATGAAAAATGTCAGAATCATCACCAGCATAGCCTTATTCCCCATCAGGGATTGAAGGATCTGCACAAACTTTTGAGTAATATCAACAGAAGCATCATTGGTCAGTAACCCTGCATTCTGCTTTGCATACTGCATAACATAATAAATCATCACACCACACCCAACCGGCACAACACTGATCAGGCTTCCTGACAGACCTGCTAAAATCGGAATCGCATACGGAACCTTCAATATAAATGCAACCGGTGTCAGTACTAACCAGTAACTGTTGCCTGGCTGAAAACTGTAGTACAACATGATAACAATCAGCAAAAATACAACCGTCACCAACGTAAGCTCAATCGAAACAGAATAAATATGAATGATCATGATCAGACCAATCAAAAGACTGATCACACTATAAGGCACAAGTGCGCACACCAATGCCAGAACCAGCGTCACGAATGGACTTTTCAGCACCGTCATAAACCCGATTGACGCATTCAGCAGAGTTAATGCAACGAAACTGTACAGAAACTTTACAATTCCATCTACCAATATCGCATATTTTCCATAGAATGACTTCAGACGTTCTTTAAGCACGAGTAACATCATCATGTCGACCGCCCTCCTTCGTCAGTTCTTTTGCACGGTTCTGGAACTCGTACCGTTTTTCCAGGCGTTTCAATTTCGCCACATATACCTTCATTCCCCGTCTGGCATACTCGTACCGCCTGCGGCAAATCAGGAACGTGATGATCTGATAAAGCACCAGACCTGCTATATACCAAAAGGCTGCTTTTCTGCCATATGCGATCATAAGATCCAGACCAAGCATATTCAGAAACTGTTCCAGATTGTACAAAACCCAAATCATGACACATAACAAATAGCTGACTGTATAGGCAAACAGAGAACGCAGCATCCGGCTGCTGATATAGTCACCACAAAAGTAACGATTAACAGGGAAGATATTCTTACCTCCCCTTTTCTCGAACATGGCGATTTCATTCATCAGTTTTATTTTGTCCTCATTCAGCATAAAAGCCCTTCCCTTGCATATCATATCGATTTAGTATAACATAAATCCATGCCTGATGCTATACTTCGTTATAGATTTTTTGCAGATATCTAACATCATTATGGTAACGATCCGGTTTTGAATTTTCAAGCAGCATGGTAATATATGGCTTTTCTTTCTTTGCCCAGGCAAGTACCTGATGATAATGGAATAATCCGTCACCAATATGTGCAAATTTCGGTTCTCCATTCTCCATAACAAAATCTTTAATATGCATCATCGTAATGCGATCTCCATACAATTCCAGTGCCCGTCCAATCACGTTTTCCTGATTGTCGATGTCTTTCGCGCTGATCAGATTCACCGGATCCAAAATCGCCTCCACATTCGGGGAATCAATATCTTCCAGGAATCGTTTCATCATCTCCGGGCTGTACAATGTATGATCATGAACTGCCTCCACACCAACGATCACACCAAGTTTCTCTGCTGCATCCACAATTTCCCTCATGCTTTTCAGCAGAAGCTGATAACATTCTTCTGTATATGTCTCCGGAACTACTTTAAAATCCGTGCTGTAACGTCCTGTCTCCGTACCGACCATATCTGCACCAATGATCTTTGCATATTTCAGATGTTCAATAAATTTTGCCACAGCAGCTTTCCGTTTTCCTTCATCCGGATTGGTTGGATTAATGTAACATCCCAGAATTGCTACATGTATATCACGCTCTTTTAATTTTTTCGCAATCATGTGTGCAAAACCAGGAGAATAATGACCAACCTCAAAATTATAACCCGCAATAGACTTACCAAAAGCCAGTTGGATCTGATCGATCTGATTCGATTTTACCGCATCTAAAACTGTATCAATATCTGCTTTCGGGCAGATATCATGACAACGCATACCATAATTCATAATAAATATATCCTTTCTCCTTAGATTTTGTACAGACGAACTGCCCCCGGAAGTTCGCCCTGCATACTTAGACATCAAAAATAAATGCTCATGAACGTACAGAGTCATGATCAATTATTTTATCTATTATACCACAAAAAGCTCACTATGAAAACATAGTGAGCTCGAATTTAATATTTTATGCAATCGTTACAATGAAAATCTATTTATGAATCTACACTGTAGTTTGGAGCTTCCTTCGTGATATGAATATCATGAGGATGGCTCTCTTTCAGGGATGCTGCGGAAATCTTTACAAATCTGCCGGTCTCCTGCAGAGTCGGAATATCTGGTGCTCCGCAATAACCCATGCCGGAACGAAGTCCTCCAAGAATCTGGAATACGGTATCCTCTACCAGACCTTTGTATGCTACACGACCTTCAACACCTTCCGGAACCAGTTTCTTCGCATCAGACTGGAAATAACGGTCCTTGCTTCCGTTTTCCATTGCAGCAATGGAACCCATGCCGCGGTAAACTTTATACTTTCTTCCCTGATACAGCTCGAAGGTTCCCGGACTTTCATCACAGCCTGCAAACATACTTCCCATCATACATACATTACCGCCTGCAGCAATTGCCTTGGTCACATCACCGGAGTACTTAATACCGCCATCTGCAATAATCGGAATACCATATTCTTTTGCCACTGCATAGCAATCCATAATTGCGGTGATCTGCGGAACACCGATACCTGCTACGACACGAGTCGTACAGATCGAACCAGGTCCGATACCAACTTTGACCGCATCTACACCAGCTTCGATCAATGCTCTGGTTGCTTCACCGGTTGCAACATTACCTGCAACCACCTGAAGATCCGGATAAGCTTCTTTGATCATTCTTACGCAGCGAAGAACGTTTTCAGAATGTCCATGTGCAGAATCCAGCACAACAACATCAACCTTTGCCTGTACCAGTGCCTCTACACGTTCCAGTACATTAGCCGTAATACCAACACCTGCACCACAGAGCAGACGACCCTGACTGTCTTTTGCAGACAACGGATATTTGATCTGTTTCTCAATATCTTTAATCGTGATCAATCCTTTCAGATTGAAATCATCATCAACGATCGGCAGCTTCTCAACTCTTGCTTTTGCCAGAATCTGTTTTGCTTCCATCAGGGTAATGCCTTCTTTTGCGGTAACCAGATTCGTGGAAGTCATGCACTCTTTAATCTTCTTGCTGAAATCCTCTTCAAACTTCAGATCACGGTTGGTAATGATGCCAACCAGCTTACGTCCCTCAGTAATCGGAACTCCTGAAATCCGAAACTTAGCCATCAGATCGTTTGCATCTTTCAGAGTATGCTCTGGAGAAAGGAAAAATGGGTCCGTAATAACACCGTTTTCTGAACGTTTAACCTTATCAACTTCTTCTGCCTGAGCTTCAATGGACATATTCTTATGAATAATGCCAATACCGCCCTGACGCGCCATAGCAATCGCCATGCGATGCTCTGTAACGGTATCCATACCTGCACTCATCAGCGGAATGTTCAATTTGATCTTCTTAGTCAGGTAAGTGCTGACATCTACCTGATTCGGAATGACCTGAGAATAGGACGGCACAAGTAATACATCATCAAATGTAATGCCTTCACCAATAATTGTACCCATTAGTTTTTCCTCGCTTTCCTTAGTCTTTTATAAGTAAAAATAATATTGCGCTGTTATTAGTAACTAAGTCTAACAAATTTCTGTCCGCTTGTCAAATACATTTTCCCAAATATTACTTATATATATTCATTAATATCGATAATAATTTTATCGTCCTATTGCTGAAAAAATACTATATTTTCTGTCTTTACTGCTTTTTCACTTTGCTCGGTGATGTCTGATAAAGACACTGAATCATCTTATCATTCGGCTCAAAGATCATTTTTATATTCTCAGAACCGACCTGAATCATCGCTGTATAGGTTTTTGCCCTTGCTTTTCCGGATGAATAATCCAGTTTTTTTTGATTCTCTGTTTCATAATCCTTTAGCACAGGAGAATCCGTCGGTGCAATCATCTGAATATCATCCATAGTACATTCAAATGCTTTCTTTCTTGCCGACTTTCCCAGAACCTTATCTACAGAAAAACTTCCGGTCACAAAGAGATATTCATACTCCACACGTGTATTTCGAAAAGATAAGTAAGTAAGAAAACCCACGGCAAACATCAGGATCACAGCAAGAACATTTGTCGTAAATGCCAGAAATATGCTGATCAGTGTAAGTACGACCAGAATCACATTCAGGACATATGCATATGCAGGGGTTTTTCGTTTTACAAGGAATTCTGCGTAACTCTCGTTCATGTTTCATTTGCTCCTTTGTATTTTTATAACCTATTTTGCCATATTTTCTCCAAAAAATCCACTATAAAAGGCATATAAAAAAAGAAAGCGTGAAACCGTTACAAACTTTTTTGGTGAAAATACGCAAATAGCTCTTCACGGAAAAGGACAGGCAAAACATATTGCCTGCCCTCCTTTCCGTTCCGAGCTACTTATTTGCTGAAAAAATCCCGTATCAAGGTGTCCGCGACAATAAACGGGGAAATTTATATTACATCATGCCCATTCCGCCGCCTGCCGGCATTGCCGGAGTTTCTTCTTTGATGTTTGCAACCAAAGACTCGGTGGTCAGCAGCGTAGATGCAACACTGGTTGCATTCTGCAGTGCACTTCTGGTAACTTTTGCCGGATCCAGAATACCAGCTTTAATCATATCTACATATTCCTCATTGTAAGCATCAAAACCAGTGCCTGCCGGAGATTCTTTTACTTTGTTAATGATAACAGATCCTTCCAAACCTGCATTTGCTGCAATGTGGAACAGCGGAGCCTCCAATGCTTTCAGAATGATCTTACCGCCGGTCTTCTCATCACCCTCCAGAGCATCAACGATACCTTTAATTTCTTCCGTGATGTGAACATATGCAGAACCGCCGCCTGCAATGATACCTTCCTCAACTGCTGCCTTTGCAGAAGACAAAGCATCTTCCATACGCAGTTTTGCTTCTTTCATTTCGGTCTCGGTTGCCGCACCAACACGAATAACAGCAACACCGCCTGCCAGTTTAGCCAGTCTCTCCTGCAGCTTCTCTTTATCAAACTCAGAAGTTGTCTCACCAATCTGTGCACGAATCTGTGCAACTCTTGCCTCGATCATGCTCTTTTCGCCGCAGCCATCAACAATGATGGTGTTCTCTTTCTGAACTTTAACAGATTTTGCACGACCCAGCTGATCCATAGTTGTATCTTTTAACTCAAGGCCAAGTTCTTCAGAAATAACCGTACCGCCAGTCAGAATTGCGATATCTTTCAGCATTTCTTTTCTTCTGTCGCCATAACCAGGTGCCTTTACACCAACAACGGTAAATGTACCTCTTAACTTATTGACGATCAAGGTGGTCAGTGCCTCTCCCTCGATATCCTCAGCGATGATCAGCAGTTTAGAGCCGGACTGTACGATCTGCTCCAGAACCGGCAGGATTTCCTGAATGTTGGAAATCTTCTTATCCGTAATCAGGATGTATGGGTTATCCAGATTTGCTTCCATCTTGTCCATATCGGTGCACATATATGCGGAAACATAACCGCGATCAAACTGCATACCTTCAACCAGATCTAATTCTGTCTTCATGGTCTTGGACTCTTCAATCGTGATAACACCGTCTTTGGATACTTTCTCCATAGCTTCTGCTACCATCTCGCCAACTTCATCATCTGCTGCTGAAATTGCTGCTACTCTTGCGATACTGTCTCTGCCGTTGATCGGCTGGCTCATCTTAGCGATGGCTTCAACAGCTGCCTCAGTTGCTTTTTTCATACCCTTTCTCAGAACGATCGGATTCGCACCTGCTGCCAGATTCTTCATACCTTCGTTAATCATAGCCTGTGCCAGAACCGTAGCAGTTGTGGTACCGTCACCAGCAACATCATTGGTCTTGGTAGCTACTTCTTTCACCAGCTGAGCACCCATATTTTCAAATGCATCTTCCAGCTCGATCTCTTTTGCAATGGTAACACCATCATTCGTGATCAGCGGAGCACCGAAAGATTTGTCCAAAACAACGTTTCTTCCTTTCGGTCCCAGGGTTACTCTTACGGTATCTGCCAGCTGATTAACACCAGCCTCCAGTGCTTTTCTTGCATCTACACCATATTTAATCTGTTTTGCCATGATTTGATTCCTCCAAAATTAATAATCATAACTGTTCAGTATCTTCACAGTTACATGCGAAATAGTTACACCTACTCAATAACAGCAAGAATATCATTCTGCTTAACAACTACAAATTTTTCATCGTCCAGTTCTACTTCAGTTCCGGAATACTTGGAGAAAATAACTTTATCTCCAACCTTCACCTGCATGGTGATCTCCTTGCCGTCTACAACACCGCCCGGTCCAACTGCCACAACTTCTGCCTGCTGCGGTTTTTCTTTTGCCTGTCCAGGTAAAACGATGCCGGACTTGGTAGTTTCTTCTGCAACCAGCTGTTTTAATACTACGCGGTCAAATAACGGTACTAACTTCATGAATGAATTCCTCCTTATGCAATATCTGCTTTATAATCATTTCTTAAAAACATATGAATTGATTTCCGAAAAATTCCTCTTTCGAATACATTACCATTTATACCACGAGTTGTTAGCACTGTCAAGGCTCGAGTGCTAATTTTATAAATTTTTTATGACTCCACCCTTTATTTTTTTTCATATTCGTATTACAATACTAATTAACAGGATTGAACAGGAAGGAGTATTGATTATGAGTAAGAAAGGGTTTGGTAAGTTCATCGCTCTGGCTTCTGTTGCCGGTGCAGCTGTGGCTGGTATTTCTTATTTGAAAAAATATCAGTCATTCAACAAAGAACTGGATGAAGAGTTCCACGATTTCGAAGATGAAGAGGACACTCCTATCCCGGACAGCACCATGACTCGGAATTATGTGTCTCTGAATGCCAACAAAGACGAGTTTCTGGTTGCCGCCAATGATATGCTGGATGCAGCAAAAGATGCTGCCGGCGCTGCTAAGAACGTGCTGAAGGATGCTGCCGCAATCGCATCCGAAACTACTAAAGAAGCCGTCAAAGCTGCCCAGGAAAAGAAAGAAGCCTTGAAAAACGCTGCGAAAGCCATGAAGGAAAACGCAGAAGATATGTTCGAAGATATTCTGGACGATGCAGAAGATGTTGCAGATGCCATTGAAGATGCTGTTGAAGATATCACCGAGGAAAGCGACGATGCAGAAAATAAGACTGCAGAAGAAGTCGCTGAGCAGCCGAAATCACCTGCGGAGGAAGCTGTCACAGCAGAAGAACCGGTTTCTACCGTGATCACAGAAGAAGCGGAATAAACACTTAGACGAACTGCAGACGGCAGCTCGCTCTACTTACTCAGCTGCAAAAAAGTCTGTAACCTGACGATATACCCGCCAGGCCACAGACTTTTTTATTCCTCGAATGCAATGTGACACGTCACATCGCATTTACTTTTGTACTTTAAAAGAACTTTTCAGGGATACAATACGGTTAAATACCGGTGCTCCTGGCTTGCTGTCTTTGCAGTCAGCACAGAAATAACCATTTCTCACGAACTGGAAACTGTCATATGCGTTTGCCTCTGCAAGGAGCGGTTCAACATAACAGTCTTTCAAAACAGTCAAAGAATTCGGATTCAGGTTCAGAGTACCATCTGCATTCAGCTTTCCTTTTTCTTCATCTACAATATTCTCATACAGACGACACTCCACTTTCTTAGCCGTCTCAGCAGCTACCCAGTGAATGGTGCCCTTTACCTTACGGCCGGTAAAACCAGAACCACTCTTGGTCTCCGGATCATAGGTTGCATGGATTACGGTAATATTGCCATTCTCATCCTTCTCAAATCCGGTACAAGTCACAAAGTAAGCACTCATCAAACGCACTTCATTGCCCGGGAACAAGCGGAAATATTTTTTCGGCGGAACTTCCATAAAGTCTTCACGCTCAATATACAGTTCTCTGCCAAACGGAACCATACGGGAACCCAGTTCCGGATTTTCCAGGTTATTCGGGACTTCCATCATCTCAATCTGCCCCTCCGGATAATTATCGATGATCAGCTTAACCGGGTCCAGAATTGCCATCATACGGGATTTTTTGAGTTTCAGGTCTTCACGGATGCAGTATTCAAGCATTGCATAATCAACAGAACTGTTTGCTTTCGCAACACCAACCAAATCTACGAACATGCGAATAGACTCCGGTGTGTATCCACGTCTTCTTAATGCTGCAATAGAAACCAGACGCGGATCATCCCAACCGTCTACGATACCGTCTTCTACCAGCTTTTTGATATAACGTTTACCGGTCACTACATTTGTCAAATATAATTTTGCAAACTCGATCTGACGAGGCGGGTTTTCAAACTCACACTCTTTTACAACCCAGTCATACAACGGACGATGATCTTCAAATTCCAGAGTACAGATAGAATGTGTAATGTGTTCAATCGCATCTTCGATCGGATGAGCAAAGTCATACATCGGATAGATACACCATTTATCTCCGGTGTTATGATGACTCATATGGGCAACACGATAAATAACCGGATCACGCATGTTAATATTCGGAGCCGCCATGTCGATCTTCGCGCGCAAAACCTTCTCACCGTCTTTGTAAACACCGTTCTTCATCTCTTCGAACAATTTTAAATTTTCCTCTACCGAGCGGTTGCGGTACGGACTTTCTTTGCCCGGATTATTAAAATCGCCTCGGTATTCACGAATCTGCTCTGCTGTCAGGTCACAAACATATGCTTTGCCTTTCTTGATCAGAAGAACTGCGCGATTGTACATTTCATCAAAGTAATCAGAAGCAAAGAACAGACGATCCTCAAAATCTGCTCCCAACCACTCTACATCCGCCTTAATAGATTCAACAAACTCAATCTTCTCCTTAGTCGGGTTTGTATCATCAAAACGCATGTTGAACTTACCGTTATATTTTTTTGCAAGACCATAATTCAACAGGATTGACTTTGCATGTCCGATATGCAGATAACCGTTCGGTTCCGGTGGAAAACGGGTCTGAACATGATCGTAAACGCCTTGTGCCAGGTCTTTTTCAATCTCCTGCTCTATAAAATTCTTAGAAACAACTTCTTTTCCATCTTCCGTTGCTGCTAAAACCTCTTTTTCTTTTTCCATCTCTGAAGTCCTCCATCCATACAGCGTATGAAACGCCGTAAATTTCTAAGTATTTCCGATATAAAAAACAATAGTTAAATTATTATATCATTATGATTTGTATTTTTCAATCACAAAAACGTGAGATTATTACAACATAAAAACCTCTTCAAATAGTAACCATAAAGAAAGCAGCGTACCCCTGCTTTTTCATTACAAAAACACGGGTTACGCTGCTATCTTACTTCAACCTATCACTTAATTCTCACTTTTTCCGATTCTCACACCTCTTTCATCCACTAAATATCCATCCGGAGTCACTGTATTTTTCAGCAGTTTTCCTCTGGTTCCATCAGATTTCTCGCTAAAGTAATAATACATATTATCGATAAAAGCCCATCCTGTCATCATTCGGCCTTTCGTATTGTCCGATACCGGATTCAGATAATAAGTATCACCATTCTGATCAACATACCAGCCTATTCTCATAACACCATTTTCATCAAAGGCAAACCAGTCAAATTCAGATTGTCCGCTCACCACGTCTGCGTTCGGGTTATATACTGCCCTCCACTCATTCACCGCTGCTCTTCCATCTGCTCCAAAGTAACTCCAGTTTCCTGTCTCATCCTGTTTCCAGGTTCCCTCTTCTACATAAACAGGTACCTTAACTCTATTGATTACTTTAGTAAAACCGGTGTATCCGTCCGGCAATGAAGTATATGCCGCCGTCTGAGCCGATACAGAAGAACCGCTTCCTCCGCCGGATCCTCCTGAACTGCCTGATGACCGCCGTTTTACTGTCAGTGTTATCTTTTCTTCTGCCGGTTCATAGTCTCTGCTTCCCTCACTTTGAATTGTAATTACAGTTGTTCCAATTCCTTTCATAGTTACCATTCCAGAAACATCTACAACCGCTACAGCTTCATTGGAAGAAGTAAATACCAATGTCTCACCGTTGGAAATGAAAGCATCCAGATTCCATGCACTATCGTTCAAATACTTTGTAATACTCGTTCCTGCCTTTACCTCAATACTCGGTGTTGCTTTCCGAATGGTAAAGGTTAATTCAACCGCACCATAATAATTTCCAGTTCCGGTGACTATTACCTTTCCGTTTCCTGCATGAATGTTGCTGCTGTATGTAAGCTGATAGTCCTGATTCTCCAAAAGCAAGTCCTTATCCCTTACTTCTATTTGCGGAGTTTGTTCTGTGCCATTAAAAATAAGTTCCTTATCTTTTAGAGTTACCATGGAAGAAATTAACTCTTTTGCCTGTACCTCTACTTCCACAACACCTGGCTTTTCTTTGTAATCCTGTGTTTCCGGAAGATATACCGCAATTGTTCTAGTTCCGACCGCTCCGGCTGTATTGTCTGGTTCCGCCCATTTCCATCCATTCGGAAGTATAATTGTATTTAGTTTCTCTCCATAAACAATATTGACCTTTCCCGGAAGTTCCATCGGATTTTCCGCTTTCTCAATGGTAAACCGGACAGTTGCTGTTCCGCTATAATCACCTTTTCCATAAATGCTCACAGAACCGGCATCTTCTCCCGCATTCAGATTTTGTCCATAGGAAACTGTATAGTCAATATTTTCCGCAAGCATAATTCCATTAACTACAACCGAAAACTCAGGCATGATCTGGCTTCCCGTATATGTGTAAGAATTTTGTTCCAACCTGATCGCATCCTGACTGATGGTTACCGGAACCACTTTTACCGTATACTCCAGTTTTTGACCTTTGTAATTCCTCGTTTCCGTTACTTCGATCGTCAGTTTTGCTTCACCAATGCCTTTTACTGTAATCATTCCATCATTGGATTCATCAAAATCATTGGTTGCTTTTTCCACGGTAAAGATACGATCATCACTGGAAGTAAAAGAAATCTCTCCATCACCACTGTAACTGGTGTACAAGAAAAACGGTTCTTCCTTGATCGTAAGGATCATTTCCTGATTTTTGAGTTTTTCATTGTCTACCTTCACATCCGGATCTGCCTGACCTATGGTAAACTGATTATCAATACTTCCTTTATAGTTGCCGATGCCTGTTACCGTTACTGTCGCATCACCTGCCTGATCATTATCCTGATAAGTTACCTTATAATCTGTATCCTCCACCAATACTCTATCTAATGCCGGATCATACACTTTGATCTTTGCAGTCGATGAAACATCTGGTTTATAAATGATGTTCTCACCATCAACAGAAACTTCTGTTTTTTTGATATCTTTTGGCACAACTTTAATCTGGAATTCTGCCGATTTGCCTTCCTGTTCAAAAATCGCAGAAAACGCTCTGGTTCCGTCTCCGGTAACATCTCCTACATATGCTTCCGGTGTATTCCAACTCCAGCCTTCCGGCAGGCTGACTTCACTCAATCTGGTACTGTATTCCGCCTCCAACTGGTAATTTACCGGAAGAATCCAGAAGGAAACAGTTTGTGAATTATAATAAGGATCCAGTCCGGTTACCGTCACTTTTCCAAGACCTGGTTCTATATTATTGGAATATTCGACCGAATAATCTGTATCTCTTACCAGTTCCTTTTCCGCCAGAATTACCCGCACTTCCGGTTCAATCGCTTCTCCGGTATAATTTGCTGTCTCCGGATTTAACAAAATCACTGCTCCCAGTAAATCATATGGATCCGAAATGATCTGAAAATTCTTTTGCACCGTTCCAGTATAGTTATTCACACCCGTTACAACCAAGGTCGCCGTACCGATCTCAATATTGTTTTTATACGCAACAGTATAATCCCTGCTACTTCCTTCCGTTAGCTCTTTTCCATTGCAGGTTACTGTAAATGCAACTGTTTTTTCTTTACCATCATGGAGCACCGTCGCTTCTTTTAACTTTACATCCGTTCCCTTCAGTTCTCTCGGAATGACCCTAACTTTCAGTTTTACTCCGGTCTTGCTCGCATAGTTACAGCCTTCATAAGTGGTGAAATCCGCAGCATATTCCCGGTTTGCCGGACTCGTCACAGCATCCATGACCGTTTCCGGATTTTCCCAGTTCCATCCCTTCGGAAGCGAAATGCTTGCCAGCGTATTATCATAAATACCTTCATACACCTGATTTCCGATACTAACTTCCGGATCGCCCTGCTCAATTCTAAAATCAACAGAAACAGATCCGCTATAATTGCCGTTTCCGGTTACAGTAACCGTTACAGTACCGACATTAACAGTATCGCCGCTAAAAGATACGATATAGTCATTTCTAGGAATGGTTTTTCCATCCAACGTAACCTTATTGACAACCGGCTCCTGTACCTGCCCATTGTATGGTACACTGTCCTGTTGCAGTGTTACCACTGCCCCATCTAAAGGACGGGAAGAAACATTTACAGTTATGATTTCATGTCTGTCATTATAATTTACATCATCAGACACGTACGTCACTGCAGCTTGATTTTTTCCAAGTGTGGAGAGTACCTGATTCGGATTGTCCAGAGTCCATCCATCCGGCAGTCTGTCCTTCACTACATCTTTCAGGACATCGCCATACTGTGCTTCTATCGTTATTTCTGGTAATGCCACTTCTAATTCTGCTTTTTTGATTTCAAATGAAACGGTAACTGTTCCTGTATAATTTCCAATTCCGTTCACAGTAACAAAAGCCGCTCCCGCATTGATACTATCACCCTCAACTGTATAATCCGTATCAACAGCCAGCTCCTGTGATCCTATTTGAACGCTCAGTTTCGGAATAATCACACTGCCATTATAGGTATAACTTCCTACAACCTCGACTGTTGCATCTTTTACATCATTCGTTTCCAGCCATTTTGCATATAAATCAATATCCTTGTAAACGCTTTCCGTAAATTGATATAGATTGCGGTACTGTTCATCCGTATACCAACCCAGGAATACACATCCGTCTTTCTTCGGATTCTCCGGCTTCACGGCACAAGACCCAACTGCCACAGTCTGTGAATCGATGGCAGAGCCCCCCGCCGAATGGAAAGTGACGTTATATTTTTTCACAGTTCCTTCCAGCCATTTTGCAAATAACTGCATATGTCGATCTGGCGTAAACGGAATTTCATATTTGTTTCCAGTATAATCCGTATTTTCATACCATCCATCAAACGTATAACCCTGCCGGTTCATACTCGTGGATTTTGGAGAACCAAGACTGTTTCCCTTAGCAACCTTCCAGTTACCCTGTTTAGCAGTATTTGAAAGATAATAGCCGCCCATATAATCAAAACTGATAATATAGTAGTCTTCCCAAACTGCATACAGATCTGTATCCTGACTGAATGCCACATCGTCTTCCTTCAGATCAAATTTTTCACCATTTTCTGTCAGAGACCACCATTTCAGGGTTTTTCCATTATATGTTTCCGGTGTCGGTATGCTCGAAGAAATTTTTTCTCCTCTTACTACATTAATTGTGTATGTATGCACATATTCATCAGAATAGGGATCATTCATTACGCTTTCACCTGCATGGAATCTGACCTGAACCAGATCATCCGTCCATCTTGCCGTAATTGTAGTATTTCTTTCCGGCACATATTTGCTTATCTGAGGAATCTCTTTCCCATCTGCATCATACCATCCAAGGAACGCTGCACCATCTTTCTTTGGATCCGGAATGGATTCGCACGCTTCCCCTTTTTTTACATAAAACAGTGTTGAATAATGGGAATTGTCCACAAGCATTCCGCCGTTCAGATCCAGTTTCACCTGATAAACGTCATCGCTCCATTTTGCATAGATATAAGTATTTTCATAAATAGGAGTCATTTCTTCATACACGGTACCATCGGATGTATACCAGCCATCAAACACATAACCGTCACGGACGACATTTGGGAGATTGGGCACATATCCCTGATCAACCGAAGTGCTTCCTACTGTTTTACCAGTACCTGTATTCCGTCCTCCATTGGCATCCCAATAGAGATACACTGTTTTACACCATTTTGCATAAACATCCAGATCTTGCTCAACCGCCGAATTCAGACTGTATGGGGTCTTAAATTCCGGATCCAGATACCATATACAACGATATCCATCTCTATTAGCTGATATCGAACCCACGGTATACCCGTCTTCTACCTTCTGTACTAGAGTTTCTACACGTTTTCCCTGTTTTCCATCATACAGATAAGGACCACCCCCATGAAGTGTAACCGTATGACAATTGCTGTTCATCCATCTGGCATGGAGTGTCTCATTTTTCTCAGCCAGATAGGCTTTTGTCCAACACACCCCATTATCGTTATACCAGCCGTTCAGTGTAGCATTTTCATTGTACACACTCGGAATACTAAATCCGCTTCCGACCGTTGTTTCTATGACCTGTTCGCGTACACCGCCTGCGAAATATCCATCTCCCGCATCCAGTGTAATTGTGCATACTTCTCCCCATTTTGCATAAAGAGTCATATCCTTTGTTGGAGTATAACTCCCCGTCAATACCGGTCCCTCACAATCCGGATCCTCACACCATCCAATTAACCCATAGCCTTCCTTTTTATAATCTGCAGATCCTGCGAGTGTTACTTTGGATCCTTTCTCCACGGTCTGGCTCTTGTATAGGTCATGGATACAGGTACCGCCATTTGCATCATAGGTAATCGTCCAGCATTCTCCCCAGGATGCTACCAATGTTACATCTCCAGTCGGAATATAACAGTTATTCGCCGCATATTGTCCACTTTCTTTTTCAAACCACCCAATAAACGAGAATCCGTCTTTTGTCGGGCGATATCCGGCAGTGATTGGCTGCCCGATCGCTACATATTCCTTCTTTGTACTCAGAGATCCCCCGTTCGAATCATACGTTACTGTATAATACTCTTCAAGCCATACAGCCGTTATAGTTTCACTTTTTTCTATAACGTAATTATTAAAATTCTGAATTTCTTCTCCCTGTTCATTCATCCAACATTTAAATAATTTTCCATCTGTCTGTTCCGGATCTGGTGCCGAATACCAAGGTAAACTTGGTATACTGCCTGGTATAATAGTTTTTGTCTCAGAAGTCCGCCCATTATATGTTACACCATTAAAATCAAATGTGATCGTATAATAGTCTTCAATCCATATGGCCGTCAATGTTTCATCCTGTTCTGCGATATAACTGGAAATCTTCGGGATTTCCATTCCTGTTTCATCGCTCCAACACTTAAACAGCTTACCATCTGTCTGTTCCGGATCAGACGGAAAATAAGGGTACTCACTAACCTTACTGCCTTTTGAGAAATATTTCTGATCTTCTGTCTTATTATTATAGGTTACCCCATTATAGTCAAATGTAATCGTAACAAAATCCGTCAGCCAAACAGCCGTCAACGTTTCATTCCCTGTTGGCAAATAGTTGTACAATTGACTGTTACTGAGGATTTCCCCCGATTCTGTTTTCCAACCGTCAAACAGCTTGCCTTCTGTCTGTGTAACGTCCGTACTGATATAAGGACGATTTGATTTAACCGATTCGTCTTTTCTTACCTTATACGTTTGTGACTGCTTTCCATTATATGTAACACCCGCAAAATCATATGTAATCACATAGGCATCATCCCACTGCGCATAAAGAATCATATCTTCCGTTGGATAGAAATAGCTATAGTTCTTTCCCGCCAAGGTATTGCCTTCCTTATCCTCATACCATCCTCGAAAGATTTTCTCAGGATGTTCTGCTAAAGGAAGCCAAATCGAACTTCCACCTTTTACAGAATAGACTTTAGGCTCTGTGGTATTATCGCTAAACATTCCACCATTAGGATCCAATGTTACTTCTATTTGATCCTCTGCCAGCATCAACATAATCCCATCCGGCGGCAACAGATCTGAAGGCGATGCCAAATCGTCCACCAGATCCACATCCGAAGATGATGCCAAATCGTTTAACAGTTCTTCATCCCAATCCGCATCTGATGCAGTGCTTACATCATCAATCAGTTCAATATCATCTTCTGATTCTTCTTCATCTGCATCAATATTTGATTCCGTTGCCACACCTGATACCTTTCGACTTTGCCCCGTTAAATCAATTTGGCTGCCAAATGCAGGCGAAGTCAAATTAAATATCATACTTGCACATAAAACCGAAGCTAAATGCTTTTTCCATTTTTTCATGTTCATTTCCCCTAATATTTTTTACAATAATTTCGTAATGATATGATTATCTGCATTACTGCGTGTAACCAAATGATCACCAGCTATTACTTTCATACGTCCCATCTCCATTGTCATACCGCCACGCTCCCTGCTCCATTCCCATACCAATACACACTGTTCCTACAAATGGGTTTGCAACCATCGCTGTAGATAATACAGCAATATGTGCAAGTTTCATAACTTCCATAAACTTTCCTCCATAAATATTATTATATACTACTTTATCCTACTTTATCGTATGAGTCAATATAAAGAAAGACAAAATGATATATTGTTTAAAAAAAAGGAGAATCATACAGATGAATACTACAAAACCTTTAAAAACCAAAGTAAGTATTACTCTTGATTTAAATATTGTCGAGAAAATAAAAGAACTGGCTGATGATGATGACCGATCTTTCTCGCAGTACATCAATATGGTATTAAAAGAATATTTATCCTCTTTAAAAGAAAGTTGATATGTTTCTAGACAAAAAAAGAGAACCTTTTATTCTCAAGGTTCTCTATCTCTCCAGAGCTGCTGACGGGAATCGGACCCGTGACCTCCGCACTACCAATGCGACGCTCTACCGACTGAGCCACAGCAGCATTTTTTATTTTGTTCGTTCCGTTTCACGAACCTCATATAGGATACCATGTGCTTCGATATTTGTCAATAGCAATAATTAAAAATTCCAAAATTTCTTTTTTCTGTTCACCTGCCTCTGCCGCCGCTCATACTGTAAAGTAAAAAACATGAGGTGTATATTCATGGAACAAGATTCCCATTACAATAACTCGCTTTATTACAATTCCCCGGTAAATGTGCAGCAGAATCGTACGAACGAAGGTGCCGGAATGCCCACTCCGCTTCCGGAATTCGGCGAAGGATCTATGACTTATCCAGAAAATGAAAACCAAATGACAGAAAGCGGAAACCAACCGGAAACAACCCGACCAGGCGGCAATCGACCGGAAAATAATCAGCCAGGCACCAACCGGCCGGAAAGCAGCCAGCCAGGCACCAATCAACCGGAAAGCAATCAGCCAGGCACCAACCGACCGGAAAGCAATCAGCCAGGCACCAACCGACCGGAAAGCAGTCAGCCGGGAACGAATCGACCTGTGACCAGCCAGCCGGGAACAAATCGACCTGTGACCAGCCAGCCGGGAACAAATCGACCTGTGACCAGCCAGCCGGGAACAAATCGACCTGTGACCAGCCAGCCAAGCAATCGCCCTGGAATCAGTTGTCCAGGAATCAACTGTCCAAGCGGAGGCATCCAGATTCCGGTATTTCCGATTTTCCCAAGTCAGCCATCCATACCAAGCTACCCGCAGCAATCCTTTGGACAGGTGCGTTTTCTGAACGCCTCCACCAATGCAGGCACCGTAAATATTGCCATTGACGGCAATGCTTACGCCATTAACTCCCACTTTGGAAGTTATTCTGATTATGACTGGATCTCTGATGGCTTCCATACTGTAACCGTCCGCCGTGCATCCGGTCCCCGTTCAATCCTGCTCCAACAGAATTTCCCGTTTGTTGCAGGGCAAAAAGTCACAATGGTACTGACCGATTCCGCTTTCGGCGGTCTGGAGCTGATCCGCGTCGTTGATACAGGCTGCAGAAACCTGCCAAATAATTCCGGCTGCTATCGTTTTGCCAACATGACTTACAGTGGTTCCAGCTTTGATCTTCTGCTTTACGGCGGTGAAACCATTTTCCGAAATGTCGGTTTCCAGTCAGTCACATCTTATAAACAGGCCGTAGCCGGAAACTATCAAATGTATATTACCTCTTCTAATACCTATACATTCCTTACCGAAATTCCAATCATCATGATCGGAGCTATCGGAACCAATGCCAATATGTCACAGCCGCTTCTGTCTTTCACTGTTGATATCAATGCGGGGCAGAATTACACCACTTATCTGATTGGAAATACCTGGTCTGATTCCGGGCTCAGAGTCATCACACTGGAAGATTAACACTCCTTGCATACCCAGCTATAAAACCAGTGGGGCATATGATTCCCATTTTTCTGCAGGCTGCCCCACTGGTCACTCAAATGCGATTCAGTTTCTTTGTCATCAACTCACTATTATTGCTGTACGCAATCGCATGATCCCGACTGATCTTGCCCTCGCGATACAGATTCAGAAGACTCGCATCCATGGTGATCATGCCCTCTTCCTGTGAAGTAGCAATGATATTGTCCATCTGATGAATCTTTGCCTCACGGACCAGATTTCGGATCGCATTATTAAAAAACATGATTTCAAACGCAGGTACTACCCCTCCGTCTTGTGACGGGATCAACTGCTGCGAAATCACTGCCTGCATGACCATCGCCAATTGAGCTCGAACCTGCTGCTGTTGATTCGGCGGAAAACTGTCAATAATGCGGTCAATCGTATTCGCCGCACCAACCGTATGCAGAGTAGATATCACAAGATGACCTGTTTCTGCAGCAGTCATGGCCGTTCGAATGGTTTCTTCATCGCGCATCTCTCCAACCAGAATCACATTCGGTGCCTGACGAAGAGCCGCACGCAGCCCGGTCACATAACTGTCAGTGTCTGTAGCAATCTCTCTCTGTGTTACCACGCTCTTATTATGGCGATGTAAATATTCAATCGGATCTTCCAATGTAATCACATGCAGATTCCTGGTCTTATTAATCTGGTCGATGATACATGCCAGCGTCGTAGTCTTACCACTTCCTGCCGGTCCCGTTACCAACACAAATCCTTTGTTCATCTCAGCAATTTCCATAACCGTCTTCGGAATATCCAGTTTTTTATAATCCGGCAGTTCAAATCGGATAATACGAATGACTGCTGCCAGAGAACCTCTCTGCCTGAACACATTCGCACGAAAACGTGCTAACCCGCGGACTGCCATAGAAAAATCATCATCCCCATGTTCTTTAACTTTTGACATGTCCCGATTCCCGGACATCCGATAAAACTCTTCCATCAGGCAGTTCAGCTCGTCTGGAAAAATTTTCACATCATCATGACAAATGATTTGACCTCCCACCTGATAGGAAAACGGCATACCGGGAATCAAAAAGATATCTGCAGCTCCCTTTTCAACCGCAATCCGCAGCAATTCTTCCATTTTCATAACCCTGATCTCCTTTTACATTCCATTCCATACCGGCAGGGACTGATCGATTTCAAAGACCCCCCTGTCATAAATTTTCCATTCCTGAACCTGCAGGGTACCCTGTTCCCAATCCGGTATCAGCTCTATGTGCAGCGCCAGACCAGATTTCATCTCGATATCCTTGCTGAAACAGTCATTTTTTTCATCATAGAACTGCCCGGCCGCAGACGCTGCCTGAGTTTTTCGCGCCGACACATCAGGCAAAATCAACACATCCTGCAATATCAAATCCATTTTCTGTACAAATGCCTCTCCCTCTGCATCTGCCCGATAATACTCCTGCACCGATTCTGCGCTTTTTTTTGAAAAAAGATCTTCTCTTCTGGCATTTCCAAGAGACAGCACGGAAAATGTTGCTAAACAAAGTACAATAAATATAAGAATAAACGAAGAAGTACCGATATTCGCCCGATATCGGATCTCATGATCTGCCATTGTTTCTCCCTCCCGGATCTTCATGCGGTACATATCTGCTTGTTTTCAATATAAAAAGGACTTCTTGAGCAGTCCGGCGTGTAATGGTAATCGTTGCTGTCTCCAGACCGTTCTCATCCAAAACAACGAGCATTTTAGTCTGCAATTCGGATGACGGATCTTCCAGATCCCGCTCAAGTCCATCCATTCCTTTCAGTTTCCAAATTTCTGCCATGCTTTCCGCTTTCAAAACTGCCTGATTGCGGTCTTGTGCCAACTGACTCAAATAATTCGCTTTAGCAAATGCCAGCATGCACACAGACGTGCATATAAGAAAGAAACCTACGACCATGATCATTTCCATTAAAAAAACACCGGAGCCGGAACTGTTTTTCTTATTCACCCTTACCTCCTGTGCTTCGAATCGCCAACACCAGACTGTCTCCGCCTTCCCCTGTAGTTTCCACTCGCAAAAGTCTTCCTTCCTGCAAAAGGTTCAATCCATCGCATGCCATAACCGGAATCCCGTCTGCCAGTCCAAGGCCACTGTCCTCTCCCGCAAATAATTCACAAATATTGCCGTCCTGATGATAGATCCAGGTCATATAACGGTTATCCCCTATACTCTGCACCAATTCCAGCACGGAGACTCCCTCTACATTTCGGACTGAAATCTGACCTGCTTCATCTCCCTGACGCACTTTATTTGCAATATATTGAAGTGCCACACTTCCCTGAAACTGCCTTTCCGTGCGCTCAGCCATATTTTCATAAACCTTACCTCCGGTCAGTACCGTAAAAAGTGCACACAGCAAAAACAGCAAAAACAGCAGAAGCGTAAATAACGTCCCTATCTGTTGATGGTTTCTGTTATGATTCATTTTCCGCCGTCTCCTTTCTGTAAATCGACAGACCGCCGTTCATTCGCATGCAGACACGCCATTATCTCCCGGACACACGATCATGTTCCACCGGGATCACCGTGATATCTGGCATCACGTTCGATGCAAAACCACTATAAAACACATGATACCGCTCTTCATCGATCCGGATTCCATACTCATCTTCCAGATATTGTACATTCGGTGGATATCGTCCCTCGATCGCATAGCATTGAATACATGCTCTGGAAATGGCACTGCGCAAAGTTTCTGCACCTTCCTGCTCCATCCGGACTTCAAAAGACTCCACTCCTTTTAGAAAAAGGCTGATTACCGCACCAAAAAATATCAGTGACAGTACACAGCCCGTAATCCATGCTCCATCCTTATGACTCTTTTTCATATTCGCCACCTTCAATCAGCCGATACCAGCCATGATTCCGGCAAGTGGAAGCATCACTGCTAATAAGATCAGACCTACCGCCGCTGCCAGCACTGCAATCATAGTCGGTTCCAGACGCGAAATCATCTGATCAATGGATGCATCTGTCTGCTGTTCATAGTCTTCCGAAATCTCTCGCATAACTTCATCCAGACGCCCGCTCCTGGTTCCCACTTTCAGCATCTGAATATGAAACCCGGAAAATAACCCGGCCTCTTTCATTGCCATATCGTAAGGAACTCCCTCTTCCAGTCGTCTGGAACACGCCTGAATCTGAGCAGCAACTTTTTTGTTATCTACCATCTCTTCAGCGATCTCCATACCTTTTTCCAACTCCATCCCACTTTGCAGTGTCAAAGCAAGGACCGCTGTAAAACGGCGTCCTGCAGCTGCCAGTGCGGTTCGATTATTCTTCTTAAAACCGTCTTTCAGCTTTTCCGCCCATACCAATGTATGCCCCAGACCAGAAACAGCTGCAGCCACAAATACCGCCGCAAGAACAACACCAAACAGCACCAACGCCAAACCACATAGCATGCCGCCAAGTCTGGAAGCAGCCAGCGTAAGCGGAGACAACGAAATCCCCAATTGCGTATACACTTCTTCGAAAATAGGCATAACTTTTGTAAACAACACAAACAACACGACCAAAAGCATACCTGCCATCATCACCGGATAAGTGACCGCACTGCGAATATTTCGCATCATGATGGTCTCCTTTTCATAGTAAACAGAAAGAGACTCCATCAGCTTATCCAATGTACCCGTCTGCTGCCCTAATTTCGCCATTCGCACTACATAAGAAGGAAAACATCCGGAATGCTCCAATGCTGTGTAAAATGGTTCTCCTATTTCCACTGTCTCGGCCATCACAGACAGAATCTTTCTCTCTGTTTCCGAAACCGCATCCTCAGCCATGATCAAAAGTCCTTCATCCAACGGAACCGCTGCCTTCAGAAGCAAAGATATCTGCAGACAAAACGCAGATAATTCTCTGCTGGAATAAATCTTCTCTGCCATAGCTGTTCCATTTCCTTTCTTCAATAAGAATATTTCGCCTGATAATTGGCGCCATTTCCAATATATTGGCGAACATTGTCATTATTGCCGCCGGAAGACGCAAATGTCGGATCCATCAAAGACCAATTCTGTCCATCAAAATAAATACAGTTGTCAATCCATCCCACATCTTCAATATAAACATTGATCCACGCATGATAAAGACCGCCTGTATATCCAATCACTAACTTGGCCGGAATATCCTGGCTGCGCAGCATGGCTGCCATCAACGATGCATAATCGAAGCAGATGCCTTTTTTGACCGCCAATATCTGATCCACATCCGGAAGATAACCGCTCTGTACTGTCTCTGCTTTTTCCTTGTCGTATGAAATATTTCCGATGACATAATTATAAATACTCGTCAAAACACTGATCTGATTGACTGCACCTGCTGCGACCTGTTCTCCTGTCTCCACGGCAGCACTTCCATCTTTAAAATTCACATACTGGTTCGGTGTCAGAAACGGTGCAAACGGATCCGGCATGGTCACTGACAAACTTTGACTAAAAGCCTGCGCATATTGATTGCCGCTTACATGTTCAAATACCTTGACCGTATAAGTTCCATCCCCTTCAGAAAACGGAAACACCTCATAATCGTCTCTTGCATTCAGATCATAGGTGTAAACCACATCCTGTTTTGTGATCTGAACCTTGATTTTACCCGCACTGCCATTGTATTTGACCATCACATATCCCTGACCGATGTTAGAAGCGTCAATTGTAACTCTGCTGTTTCCATAAGTTACCATACCGCTTGCCTGCGGGGTACGCACAGAACCTGCTGCTGCGCTGATACTGCTTCCGATTCCGATCCCCAGCACCAAAAAAGAAGCAAGCATGACCTGAAACCATTTCTTCATTCTCAGACTCCTTATTGCATTCTCTGTCTTACAATTTCATAAGCCAATACACCGGCTGCTACAGAAGCATTCAAGGAATCAATATCACCTTTCATCGGAATCGATGCGATCATATCACACTTTTCCCGAACCAATCGGCTGACTCCGCTTCCTTCATTGCCGATCACCAGACCAATCGGTCCTTTCAGATTCAGGCGATACATAACCTCACCGCCCATATCAGCACAAACGAACCAGAGACCGCGCTTTTTCAGTTCTTCAATCGTCGCCGCCATATTCGTTACTTTCGCCACAGGAGTATAATTCAGTGCACCTGCTGATGTTCTTGCCACCGTTGCGGTCAAACCAGAAGCGCGATGTTTCGGAATAATCACCCCATGTGCACCGGCCAGATTGGCAGTACGAATGATCGCACCAAGATTATGCGGATCTTCAATGCCATCCAGCAAAAAGAGGAACGGTGCCTCCCCTTTTTCTTCTGCTGCCTTTAATATATCTTCCACTTCTGCATATTCATAAGCGGCAGCATACGCGATCACTCCCTGATGTTTCCCGGTTTCTGACATCTGATCCAGACGTTCTCTGGCAACATAGCTGATGATCGTATCGTGTTTCTTCGCCTCTCGAACGATCGTCTGCACCGGACCGTCCTTACAGCCGTCCTGCACAAACAGTTTGTCAATCGGCTTGCCGGAACGAAACGCCTCCAATACCGCATTTCTTCCCTCTATGGTCAGTTCTTCATATCTCATGAAAATTCTCCAATCTTTTCTAATCCATCATGCACCAGCTGAAGCATACGCTCATAGCTCCCGTTCAGATACAGATACCCCATAAGCGCTTCAAAACCAGTCGCCATTCGATAATCAATCATTGTCGCATGTTTTGCCGTTGTCACTGATTTTGCATTGCGTCCGCGCTTATAGACAGCCAGTTCCTCTTCCGTCAGTTCATCCATCAAAATCTTGATCAGATTTGCCTGTGTCTCTGCCTTCACAAGACCGGCGCTTTTCTTGTGCATCTTATTGACCTGCATGCTCCCGCGATTGATCACCTTCGTGCGGATCAGCAGTTCATAAACCGCATCCCCAATATAAGCCAGAACCAGCGGGGCATAAGTACGTGGATCCACATCCTGAAGCTCAAGCGCCTGTTTCATAAGCTCTGGAAAAGGGGGAGCGCAAATCTCCCCCTCTGCACATACCTCCCTTATGCTCTCTTCCATTTTACACCTGCTCTCGTATCTTCCAGAATGATGCCCATATCCAGCAGCTTCTGGCGGATTTCATCAGCTTTTGCAAAATCTTTGGCTTTTCTGGCTGCCTGTCTTGCCGCAATCATTTCTTCAATCTCACTGTCCAAAACCTCAGCCTTGCGCTCCGTAATGATACCCATCACATCACACAGTTTTACAATCGTATCTTTCATCAGGCTTACATATTCCCTGCTGCTGTCTGCTGAAACAGTAGTATTACTCAGTTTTGCCAGCTCAAAAATTGCAGAAATTGCATCTGCCGTATTGAAATCGTCTTCCATTGCAGCCTCAAATTTCCCTGCCAATTCCCTGATCACTGCAGCATTTGCCTGTTCCTCTGCAGTCATTTTCTCCGCAGTCACTTTTGCTGCCGCATCATTCAGGCGATCTACTGCAGTCAGAATACGCTCCAGACCATTCTTTGCTGCCTCCATCAGCTCTGCACTGAAATTCAGCTGGCTTCTGTAGTGTGCACTCAGCATAAAGAAACGCAGAACCTGTAAGTCGTATTTCTCGCTGATATCACGTACCGTAAAAAAATTGCCAAGAGATTTGGACATTTTCTTATTGTCAATATTCAAAAATGCATTATGCATCCAGTAATTTGCAAATGTTTTTCCATTGCAGCACTCAGACTGGGCAATCTCATTCTCATGATGCGGGAACACCAGATCCTCACCGCCTGCATGAATATCGATCTGCTCTCCAAGATATTTCTTAGACATAACCGAACACTCAATATGCCAGCCCGGACGCCCCTGGCACCATGGAGACTCCCAATACGGCTCGCCTTCTTTTTTCGGTTTCCACAACACGAAATCAGACGGATCCTCTTTCATATCCTCACCGGTTACCTTCAATTCACGCAGTCCGGACATCATCTCATCCAGATTCTTATGAGACAGTTTTCCATATTCTTTAAAAGATTTGGTGCGGAAATAAACAGTACCGTCTTTTGCCACATAAGCGTGTCCTTTTTCAATCAGGGTCTGAATCATATCCAGCATTCCATCGATTTCCTGCGTTGCCAGCGGATGTGTGGTTGCCGGCTTTACATTCATATCTGCCATATCTTTCTTACACTCATCAATATAACGCCTGGAAATAACATCTGCATCCACGCCTTCTTCGATTGCTTTCTTAATGATCTTGTCGTCAACATCTGTAAAATTGGAAACAAAGTTTACCTCATAACCTTTGTACTCAAAATATCTTCTCACTGTGTCAAATACGATCATCGGTCTTGCATTGCCGATATGAATCAGGTTGTAAACGGTCGGTCCGCAAACATACATTTTTACCTTGCCAGGCTCTAACGGAACAAATTCTTCTTTTCTTTTCGATAACGTATTAAAAATCTTCATAATCTTTTCTCCTCTTATTTGTTTGACTGTAATGATTATCTTGTTGTTTCACCAGAGCCCGGACACCCCGGACATCCTCCGCAGTCATGGCTCATCATCCTGTCATCAAAGCAATAATCTCTTTCATTTACCAGCAGGGTGACTGCCTGGGAGGAAATCCCTTCTCCGGTACCGGTAAATCCCAGTCCCTCTTCCGTAGTTGCCTTCACACTGACCTGACCTAGTTCCAGGTGAAGCGCCTCAGCAATATTAGCTGCCATCTGTGGGCGATACGGTGCCAGCTTTGGACGCTGCGCAATGATCGTGGCATCGATATTCTCAATCACATAGCCATGCTGCTCTAAAAGATTTCCCACATGTTTTAACAGCTCAATACTGGAAATCCCCTTATATCGGGGATCTGTATCCGGGAAATGCTGACCGATATCTCCAAGCGCCGCCGCACCCAGAAGCGCATCCATCACCGCATGCACCAGAACATCCGCATCAGAATGCCCCAAAAGTCCCTTTTCATACGGGATTTTCACACCGCCAAGAATCAGGTCGCGGTCTTCCACCAGACGATGGACATCATATCCCTGTCCAATTCGCATAACAAAAATCTCCTTATCTACATCAATCTATATCCATCAATACCAGTCTTCATCGATATCTTTTTGTTTCTATGCCCGACTTCTGACCTCATACCAACAAGCGAAGCTTCTTCTCTACACATCGTACATGAATGTCCGTCTGACACATACAGCACTCTCCATCTGTATGAACTGCCATAGGCCTGTCCAGATGCACCTGCACTTCACGACATTGATAATAATGAACTCCTCGACGCGAACCGGTCTGGTGAAGAAACGCCGACAAAAGCATCGGAACCAATTTCCGTTTGGAAACGTGATGGACTACACAAATCTCCAGCAGTCCGTCTGAACTGTCCGCTTTTGGCGCAAACAGAAAGCCACCGCCTTCAAACGGATGAATATGGCATGATACAAAATAAATATTATTAAATTCAACCTTCTTTACCCCATCCAGGATCAGATATCCTTTGGATGGCTTTGCAAAGAGAAAATAGCGGATTCCAAGGAGCAGATACTTCAACCGCCCGATCCGAAACGGGGACGCTGCCGCCTTACAGCAAACTTCCTGCAGCGACTGACAGACTGCTGCATCCATCCCGATTCCGCTGCTGACAGCAAAACGGCGATATACCGGTTCCTGACTTCCGTAAGCTAAAATTCCATAATCTAAATATCGATAGCTCTTCGGATTCAGAATTTTCTTCAAACAACGGCCTGGATTTCTCGAAAGCTTTAGACTTCTGGCAAAATCATTCCCCGAACCAGTCGGAATACAGCCCATTGAAACCTGACTGCCAAAAGCAATGCCATTCAGCACCTCATTGATTGTTCCGTCTCCTCCGACAGCAATCAGAGCTCTCGCTTCTTTACATCCTTCCGTAAGTTCGTGGGCCAGTTTTCGGGCATCTCCCTGTCCCCTCGTCATCCTGACTTCATATTCTACACCAGTCAACCTTAACTGACGTTCCAGTTTCTTCCATATCTGTTCTCCTCGTCCCCTTCGGGCGTTCGGATTCACGATAAAATAATACATGGAAACCTCCCACACGTTGCTGAAATACAGTATAACATAAAAACAGAAAAAGAAAAAGCCCCGCAATGCGAGACTTTTACAAGACTTCATCCAAGTATTTTCCATCCTGGCTGTTTTCTCGTCTTTTTTTGACTGGATTCGCCTGCCGTTCCATAGACAAACGGATACATCACATAGGACAAAATCATGGAGCCAACCACATCCACCGCCGAATGCTGTTTCAAAAACATGGTAGACAGGCAAATAGAAATCATCAGTATGAAAGAAGTGATCCGGATCCATTTTTTCTTCTGTAAAACCGGACTATGCTTAATGGCGCAATGCACACCGATGGAATTATAAACATGAATGCTCGGAAATACATTCGTCGAGGTATCTGCCATATGCAGCAGGCTCACCAGCCAACTGCAAACATTTTTCTGCGGATTTACAACCGGTCGCAGATCCGTGCCGTTCGGAAAAAAAGTACAGATAAGAAGACAGATTGTCATTCCGGTAAATAAAAATGTGCAAATTCGATAATACTCTTCCTTGCTCGTAAAAAAGAAATAAAAAACGGTGCCTGCCACATATACGAACCATATAAAATACGGGATGATAAAATATTCACAGAACGGGATCTCATCGTCGAGAGCAACATGCATCACATGATAATCACGAACCACCGTCTGCTCCAAATGATAAAACCAAGGCAGATAGATCAATGCATAACCCATCGCCCAAATGTGGCCATATTTTCTTAACAGGTTTTTCACTTGACATCGCCTCCCTAAACATTTTTGACCGATTATAGCACTTACATTTGGGACTATCAAGAGATTTTATAAAAAATTTAGTCTTTTTCTTTTTATTCAGTAACCAGTATATGCAGAAAATCCAAAAAATACGCGCAAAAAAATCTCAGAACCCTTGTATAGTTTCTGAGACTCCCTTAAAATAGCGGAAGGGAGATTCGAACTCTCGACACCACGGGTATGAACCGTGTGCTCTGGCCAACTGAGCTATTCCGCCATCCAATATATATGGGGCCTACAGGGCTCGAACCTGTGACCCTCTGCTTGTAAGGCAGATGCTCTCCCAGCTGAGCTAAGACCCCATAATTTATATGTTCAGGGACTTCCGATTCATCAGAAATTCCTGAGTAGCGGAAGGGAGATTCGAACTCTCGACACCACGGGTATGAACCGTGTGCTCTGGCCAACTGAGCTATTCCGCCATCCAATATATATGGGGCCTACAGGGCTCGAACCTGTGACCCTCTGCTTGTAAGGCAGATGCTCTCCCAGCTGAGCTAAGACCCCATATCTTTTGTCGCCTTCGCTGTTCATCGGCGACTTAGATAGAATACCATTTATTGTTTTAATTGTCAACACTTTTTCAACAATTTTTTTAAAAACTTTTTCAGAAGCTCTGAAACTTTCTGTTCTGCCGATCCTGTCCTAGTTGAATCCAAAGAATTTCTGGCTGACCTTATACGCTGCAATCGACAACTGTCTTCCGCTCTTGCCCGGCAGATTCATACCCTGCCCTAAGAATCCCCAGCGAAGGCGCAGATACAACGGCAGATTCAGCTTGCGCAGATACTGCCATATTTCTTTTTTCTTTGCCATATTTTCCTCTGTTCCGGATTTGATTGCTAAAATCGAGCAGATCGTCATCATGATTTCCAGATAACGGACCATATAACGCCGCAGCTTGTAACTCTGGATCTTATGGTCGCAGTAATAACCAAGCATCAACTTTGTCACACGAATCTGCTGATCGATACGACCGATCATGATCTGCTCATTTACAGACTGATCTTCCCTTCCGATGAAATAGCGATAAAAGTTAACATCCAGATAATAGATGGTCTTCACATACGGAAGCGGCTGGAATACAAATATGTTATCCACATAGAAGGTGTGTTTTGGCAGTTCCAATCCACAATCTCTCAGCATTTCTGTACGATAAATGACGGAATGCATCAAAATATACTGCCCCAGCATGAATACTTTTACATCTTTCCAGGTGAAAAGTTCCCGTTTTGGAAGCGCAGTGCGATACTGCATGACACGTTTATGCCTTGCTCCCTGCTTTTCATACACAAAGTTGGACACCAGCATATCCAGCGTTTCTTTTCCTTTTACAAATGTGCGCAGAGTATCCAGAACTTCCATATAGGCTTCCTGATTCACCCAGTCATCGCTGTCTACAACTTTAAAATATATTCCCGTTGCGTTGCGAAGTCCGGCATTTACCGCCTCTCCATGACCTCCATTCTCCTGATGAATGGCACGGCAGATCCCCGGATAACGTGCCTCATATTCATCCGCGATCTCTGCAGTATTGTCCTTTGTGGATCCATCATTTACAATCAAAATCTCAACTTCATCACCGCCCGGCAGCAGACTCTCTATACAGTTTCTCATATAAGCTGCCGAATTATAACATGGTATTGCAATGGATAATAATTTCATATCTACTTGATATCCTCTCTTATTTGAACTACAAAGCCAAAGAGTATCACTCCTCCAATGACTGTCATCACAAACGCAGCAGCAAGATCATCGCACAGCCGGCTCCAGACCGGCATATTCGTAAGCAAAATTGCTGTCAGATTGGCTGCTGCATGAAACAGCCATGCCGCTGCCAGACTGCCGTATGCCTCATACACAAAGGCCAGCAGCATGCCTGTCAAAAAAGCATAAATTCCCTGAATCCAGTTTCCGTGATACACGCCGAATAATACTGCCGTAAATACAGCTGAAGGCAAAACATCCATTTCCCGGCGCAGCCTCAAATATCCCAGACCACGAAAAACCAGTTCCTCTGCCAAAGGAACCAGCAGACCAGAACCCACAATCTGCCAGACCAGATTCAGATCAAACACCAGATGTTTCACCTTGTCATATCCTTGATAAGGAACTCTGACAAACACAAAAAGATGATTTAAAAAAATGCAGGATGCTGCTGCTGCCGCCACGAGAAATCCCCATTTTCCAAGGTTCTGGCTGTGATTCGAAGATACTTTCTTTACATTTCGGTAACAAAACCACAAACCGGCGGCACTCACTGCTGAAGCCGGTATCATGTCCGGAATTTCCTGAATAATCGGAATCTGCAGCGCACGCACACGCATCCAGCACAGCATAACACTATCATTCAGCAATGCATACAAAAGAAGCGGTCCAAACAGGTACCAACCGATCCGAAATCCTCGTTTCCAGTTCTCACCCACGGTCGCCGCCCTCCTTTTTCAAAGAATACGACGCGTCTTGCCGGCGCGCCGTATTACAAAACTATTTATCCAAACTGAACAACTTCTTCAATCGGATCTGCCGGCACGACTTCTTCTGCGTAAAGTACCGGACCTTCCCCTTCATAATCCTGCCAATATTCTACGGCAATACGTGCACGTACCTTTACCCACTGCTTTGTGCGAAGATTACGAGCCTCCTTTGCCTTGCAAATATAGCCAAGAAATGTCATATCCTCCGCACAGCAGGTCATTGCCATGCGTCCCGGAACAAAATAATTTTTCGGAAATTTCGGGGACTTTAATACCATCGCAGTAAATTCTACCACTTTTCCCACATAACGATCCGGTTTGTCCATACAGTCAATATACCAAATGCCATACGCCTCCGGTGCGATCTTTACCACATCTGCATTCAGATCATACGGCAGATCTTCTTCGGAAAGTTCATCAATCTCACCATTTTCATCCTCGAATACCACATCACATTTGGTATTCATCGATTTGATCAGGCGTTTGTAACCTTCCAGATCCTCGATCCCATCGCAGCGATTGCAGATCACCAGCTCAGAATTGCGCACCATAGCTGCCATCAAAGATTTCATGTTTTTCACATAAACATCAAACGTTGACATATCGATGATCGTAATCTGCTGATAAATCGTCCAGTCCTCCGGAATCTTCAGATCATCCTGATTCCACATACCATTCCACTCGATCAGAACACGCTCCGGATTGTACATCATTTTAAACTCATTCAAACGTTCTGGTGAAATTTCCTCCAAACTCTCTACTGTGATCATCGTGGTGTTGGTATCTTCCAGAAGTTCCGGTTCAAATTCATTTTCGCCTTCTTCGCAAACGATGAGCAGCGTCTTACCTTCTGTCTGAAAATAATCCTGTTCCATCGTAAATGCCAAAAATTCCGTTTTTCCGGCTTCCAGAAATCCATTGATCAAAAATACCGGTGTAATATTATCTTCAATCATCGGTCCCATATTACTCTCCCGACCTTTCTATTCCTACTTTCTAAACGCCTTATTTAACGCTTCTTCTTTCAGATTTGCGCCAATGACACAAACTTTACCGGTATACTCCGGTTTTCCTGTACGAATCTCATACTCCTCCGGAACGAGGTCAAAATAATACCACTCGCCTTCATTGGTACTCTGCAGCATACCTTTCGCTCTCAGAACATCGCCATACTGATTGCCATATGCAAGCTCTTCCAGAATTTCTTCCAGTTCATCATGTTCATAGGTCTTGATCGTTTCAAGTCCCCAGCTTGTAAATACTTCATCTGCATGGTGGTGATGGTGGTGATGGTGATGATGGTCATGGTCGTGGCAGCCGCATTCCTCATCATGGTCATGATGATGGTGCTCGTGACACTCTTCCCCGTCATGGTCATGATGATGGTGCTCGTGACACTCTTCCCCGTCATGGTCATGATGATGGTGCTCGTGACACTCTTCCTCGTCATGGTCATGATGATGGTGCTCATGGCCTTCATGGTCATGATCATGACAGCCACAGGTACATGCCTCATCATGGTCATGATGGTGATGTGCATGTTCCTCTTTTACCTGAGCCAGCAATTCTTCCATCATGGTATCCGGCTTCTCGATCAGTTCCAACAGCTGTGCACCGGTCAGCTGGTCAATCGGAGTCGTCACGATCGTTGCCTCTGCATTATGTTCACGCAGCATATCTGCAGCTACCTGAACTTTCTTTTCCGGAGCAACATCCGTGCGGCTCATGACGATCGTGCCTGCATTCTCAATCTGGTTGTTAAAGAACTCACCAAAATTCTTCATATACATCTTACACTTGCTTGCATCAACAACCGTCACGGCACTGTTCAGCTTTACATCCAGATTTTTTGCTACATTGCGCACCGCATTCATAACGTCAGACAGTTTGCCGACACCAGACGGCTCAATAATCACACGTTCCGGCTGATATTTTGTCAGAACCTCTTCCAGAGACTTTCCAAAATCACCTACCAGAGAGCAGCAGATACATCCGGAATTCATCTCACGAATCTCAATGCCGGAATCTTTTAAAAATCCACCGTCGATACCAATCTCACCAAATTCATTTTCAATCAGCACAACCTGCTCGCCTGCAATCGCTTCCTGCAGCAGTTTTTTGATAAATGTGGTCTTTCCAGCTCCCAGGAAACCGGAAATAATGTCAATCTTTGTCATAATATTCTTACCTTCTTTTCTATAAAAAATTCTATAAAATGGTTACCTGTCTCTTAGTTGCCATGCATCCGGAGGAAGCTGCCAGCGGCAGGTTCTGTAGGTATTGTGCCCCACCATATATCTGCGGATGCCGTCATTTAACTAATATATACGAAAATTTCGCTCAAGTCCAGTGCTTTAGAAAAATTATAGGCGGAAAAAAGGGCGGAATTCTGTTTTTCTCCAGAAATCCGCCTCTATTTTCCACGCTCTTACAGATTCTTTAAAATTTTATCCACGTCCACTTTCTTTCCGATCACCATCAAATGCTCGTCACCGCGGATCACATAATCCGCTCCCGGCATCAGATTCGCATTATCATCTTTCTTTGTTCCGAGAATGTTAATGCGATATCGATTCCGAATGCCCAGTTCTTTGATGCTCTTTCCGATCCAGACAGAAAGCGGAGGAATCTCATAAATAGAATATTCCGATGTCAGTTCAATATAGTCAAACACATGGTTGGCACTATAACGTACCGCCAGCTTTTCCGCAATATCCCGATCCGGATAAATCACCTCATCCGCACCATTGCGAAGCAGAAATTTCGCATGAATATCGCGATTTGCCTTACTGATCACATGACGTGCACCCAATTCCTTTACCATACTGGTAATCTCCAGGCTGCTCTGAAAATTGGTTCCGATACAGACGAAACAAAGGTCAAAATTATCGACTCCGATGCTTCGAAGCACCGCTTCATTGGTGCAGTCTCCAATCTTAGCGCTGACCACATAAGGAAGCATTTCCTGCAAGTTTTCCTCAACCTCATCCACGATCATAACCTGATTGCCCAACTCTGCCATATTTTTACAAAGATGACGGCCAAAACGCCCCATTCCGATAATTAAAATTGATTTCATGTTATTCCTCCATATCCTATCCTATCGTAATTCGTTCCATTGGCTGCTGTACCGGAGCGATTTTTTTGTGCTGTGTAAATGACAATGCAAAGGACAAGCTTCCCACACGGCCGCAGTACATCAAAAAGGCAATCACCAGCCTGGAAACCGGATTCAGTGCCCGCGTGATTCCTGTAGTCATGCCTACCGTTCCAATCGCAGAAAACGTTTCAAACAGTACATCTGACATAGCCAGATGCTGAGATGTCATAATAAATAAAGCAGCAGTCAATGCCAGACTTAAATTGATCATAACAATGGAACATGCCCGTTTCAACGCATCTTCCTCCAGGCGACGTCCAAACGCATTGACACCATAAGTCCTCTGAATCGTAGACCAGAGATAAAGATACATGACCACAATGGTGGTTGTCTTGACACCGCCTGCCGTGGAACCAGGACTTCCTCCAATAAACATCAATATCACAGTAAACAGCTTACTGGCATCTGTCAGTGCAGCTGTATCCACCGTATTAAACCCAGCAGTACGTGGTGTAACTGCATTAAACAACGAGGTTAAAATCTGACCGCTGGTATTCATTCCCGCCAAAGTATTATCTTTTTCAAATAAGTAGAATAGAAATGCCCCGCCAAAAAGAAGGACTGAAGTACTCAGCAAAACGATCTTGGTGTGCAGCATATATCTCCTAAAGTTCAGTTTGTTCTTTTTCAGATCATCCCATACCACAAATCCAAGTCCGCCGATTACAATCAATGACATCACCACCAGATTCACAACCCAGTCATCATAATAATTGACCAGAGACACAAATTCCCCCTGGTATCCCATCAGATCAAATCCAGCGTTGCAGAATGCAGATATCGCGTGGAAGATACCGTAATAGATCCCCCGCGCAATACCATGTTCCGGAATAAAACGAATGGACAAGATCACCGCGCCGACGCTTTCAAAAAATGCTGTGCCCAAAATGATTTTTTTCGCCAGTCTGACGACACCGCCAATCTCCAGCGTATTGGCACTCTCCTGCATCAGACCACGTTCTTTTAATCCGATCTTTCTTCGCAAAATGATAGACAAAAATACACCGATCGTAATAAATCCCAGACCACCGGTCTGAATCAGCAAAATAATCACAATCTGTCCAAATGTACTCCAATGGCTCCAGGTATCGTATACCACCAGACCGGTTACACAGGAGGCGCTGGCTGAGGTAAACAGACAGTCGATGAAATTGCCAGGTTCACCTGCCCGGCTCGATACCGGAAGCATCAAAAGCAGGGTGCCAGTCAGAATCAGTGCAATAAAACCATACGCAATGAACTGTGTCTGCGTCAGATGCCTGCGACTTTTTAATAATCTTCTTGTCAAAAAATTTCCCATAACTAACGTCCTCTCTCCGCAACCGCCTGGTACGTTCATAATCGCTTTTTCTACAGAGCGATAACCAAGCTTGTTTATTATTGTATCATAATTGTGCTCACAAAAAAAGGCGCCGCGCCATTAATCAGCGCTGCGCCGTATTAAGATTGCATTAAGATTTTACTTCCGCTTCTCTGCATTCTTTGCAGATACCATAAAGAATCGAATGTTTACATTGCAGCTCAAATCCATGATCCTTGTAAATATGTTCAGAAATCTCATCCATAAATCCACAGTCCAGATGAATAATGCGCCCACATCGCACACATTTTAAATGCAGATGGGTATCACAGTGATGTCCATGTTCCACATACTGATACGCTGCCTGACTGCCTTTCTCCGCCACATATTTCATGACCTTTCCCTCTTTTGTCAGCTTATCCAGATAGCGATAAATGGTCGTCATATTGACCTCACAATGATTCTCCTTTAAATATCCATCAATATCAGATGCCGTTACCGTTCGATCACGGTTCTTTTCTAAAAAACTCAGCATATTTTTGCGGCTTGTAGTCGCATAACTATTCTCTCCCATTGCTCTCTCCTTAAAATGCGATTCCTGCAGCCTGAATGACCACACCCCAGAACACGCCGAGACCATACAGGATTCCAACGATCTTTCCGTTCTGACGCCAGTTTCTGCTCAATTTCAGCAGTACCAGTATACCGACACCGGCGTTGACCAGAAGACCAGCCATCATGGCACCGGCACCAATGATGCCTGCCAGATAAAGTTCGGTAATCACAACAGAAGACGCACAGTTCGGAATCAGACCAACCAGTGCCGCGATCATCTGTCCCAGCACCGGAATGCCGGTAAAGAATGCAGCCAGCGTATCTTCCCCGATCAGCTCTACCATCACATTCATCACAAAGGTAACCAGCAAAATATACGCAAAAATATGAATGGTATGATGCAGCGCAGATCGCAGAATCCCATGCTCACACCCGCAGTGTTCCCTCTCACAGATTTCATGAATATCTGCATTCTGCTCTTTTTTATTCGTCAATTTTCTCAAAAGCATTTCAATCGTAAGACCGGAAATGATCGCAATCAACACTTTTGTGATCACGATTTTCGCAATGACTGCCATCGGAACCGATTCGGAAATCATGATCGGAATCATCTCATCAGATGTAGACAGATAAACAGCCAGCAAAGTTCCCACGGTAATCACTCGTCCTGCATACAGGCTGGACGCTGCGGTAGAAAATCCACACTGCGGCATAATGCCCAGAAGACCGCCCCAGACAGGACCAAGCTTACCAGCTTTGCGAATTTGATTCTCACACACCTTGCCGGTGCGATGTTCAAAAAATTCCATCAATAAATAAGTAAGAAACAGCAGCGGAAGCAGATTCATACTTTCTTCTAATGTATGTTCTGCTGCATGTTTCAGCATATGAAGCATATATTCCACGCCCTGACCGGCAGCATGCTCCGCTGCATGGCATTCCACATGTCGCAACATCAGTCCCATCGGTTCACCCCTCCATCTGTTTGCATTTGCATTCTGGTCGCATTTGCAACTTATTTGCAATTTTGTATTATAAATGCTTTTTCCTTTTTGTCAAGTATTTTCTTTTTTTATAGAATAATTTTGGTTCCTTAAAAAGCATCGTTTTATTTTCTTATTTTTCGTAATTATTTTTACAATTACTTACGATTTTATGATGTCCATTGATTTCATTCCCGAAAACTGTTATACATGACTTGAAAATATACGATAACTACTATGATTTATGATACATGACATGGAGGCGATTCGATGATGACGAAAAACAGATACCTGATTGGCGATGTTGCCAATCTGATGGGGCTCAGCAGAGACACCCTTCGCTATTATGAAAAACGCGGCATCCTGACCTCTGAGAAAGGGGAGAACGGATATCGCTATTATACAGAACGAGATATTTCTAAAATGATCTGTATCCTGTATCAGAGAAAAATGGATATTGGCCTGAGCGATATGGAACAACTCTGGACCGGTGACGGAACTCTGGAAAAATTAAGTGAGATCACAAGTGCCCGAATTGAGGAAGAACGTCAGGCACTTCGCAAGCATGAACAGACCATTGCCAGACTTCAAGTCACCCAAAAGGACTGTGAAAACTTCCTGCATCATTTAAATCAGGTCACACTGCAGAATTTTCCGGATGCTTATGTGGTCGTACCACATTCTTCATTGCAGGAAAGCGTAGAATTATGGTTTGATTATGCAAAAGAATATGACGGACTGGATATGATGTATTTCTTTGATGAATATTCCTGGGAGAAGCGTGGAGAAACTTTTTGCACCGAATTTCGCAACTGCCAGCTGATTCTTCATCGGCATCTCAAAGAGATGGTAGATTATCCGATTCCGGAACACAGTATCGCAGTCACGAATCCTGCACTTTGCGTTTCTACTTATTGTATTTCCAAAGAACGCACTCCATCTGCAGATGCAATTGAGCTCATGGTGTCATGGGCCGAAAAACAGGGATTGATGGTATCCAGGCAAATTTATTCTACATTCGCATTTCAGGGAACACAAAACGGAGAAAAAGTCTATTATCTGCAGATATATCTTCCAGTATTTTAAATAGGAGCTTCGGCTCCTTTTTTAATTGCCATGCATCCGGAAAGAAGCTGCCAGCGGCAGGTTCTGCAGGTTCTCAGAATGCAATAACGAGTGAAACTCGCATAGCGTGTCTCACTCGTTTATCAGAATTTTCAAAAAGGAGTATGTATCGTATTATTTTTCGTATTTTTCGGTACCTCTGTAGGTAATGACACCATCACCATCGGTGCAGTAGTAATAATCATCCGCATCTTTGATATTCGTCTTATTTTTCTGAATCTTACCACTGGTATTTACCAGATAATCGCTGCCTTCCCACTCTACAGCCTCATACTTGGAGTCTGAATCTGCTTTCATGGTCTGACCCTTGATATACAAGATACCATCGTGAATGCCGTTGTAACCAGTACCGCGCTCGGTTCCGGACTTTTTAAAGTTGTAAAGATAATTCTCTCCGTCGATTTCGATGGTCTTCTTACCGGTAGCCATCACACCTTCCGTACCTTCCTCTGCAAAATAGTAAACTTCCCAGGCTTCATCTGCTTTCGGCAGATCGGACTCACTCTCGATTTCTACGCAGTCCACGATTTCCGTTCCATTGACGGACATCTTGTACAGACCTTCCAGCATCTCACCGTACTCATTGAATCCATAGTATTTACCGTTGATTTTCTTGATCTGATTCTTTACCAGCTCGCCATCACTCAGCGCATAATACCAGAATTCATCTCCGTTATCGTAACCTTCCTGGTTCACGTTCTCAGACGGAATGGATTTGAACCATCCTTCTGCGCGCCAGCACTGATTCGGCTCGTTGTAATACAGATTGCTCTCAGATGCAGTAGTGCTGCTTGCAACCTGATACCAGTTAAATACAGCATTTCCGTTTTCTTCAAAACGATAATTCTTACCGTTGATTTTCTTGGTCGTGTCACTCAGCTTCTTGCCGTTGGAATTAAAATAGAACCAATAGCTGCCGTCAAAATCATCATCCTCGTTCTCATCATCTTCCACTTCCAGTCTCACCCACTCGGACTGGCGCTGCGCACCATCGCCTGCCTCACCAAGATAATACACACCATTTTTCCATGCATCATCATCCGTCTGACGCTCACCTTCTGCATCTACCCAGCCATACAGCATTCTTCCCGCATCATCAAATGCGTATTTTTTTCCGCTGATCGTCTTGAAAGAAATACTGCCGGAATCCGAAGCGGTGTACGCCTTTCCGTTCGAACCAAAGTAATACCAACAGGTATCTGCATCATCCTCGTCCTGATCCTCATTGTCCAGTTCACGCCACTCATTGGCTACTCTTGCGCCGGATTCATTCACATAATAATAGTTGCCGTCATCCTCAACCAAGGTCTCCGTTGCCATCTCACCATCCTCATCCAGCCAGAACCAGGAATCACCAGATTTCTTCCAGCAATCAGTTACTCGGTCACCGTTGGAATCGTAATAATACCAGGTGCCATCCTCTTCGGTCCATCCTGCTGCGGCATAGGACATCATTGCTGTCCCCAACGTTAATACCATCGCTGCACACGGAATCATCATCATCTTAGTCTGTTTCTTCATAAATTAAAATCTCCTTTCAGGGTTCTATACTTATCTTCATTCTTTTTCCTTGCGGTTGGAATTATAAGATTTCTTTTGTTCCTTCCGACAAGTACACGATACAGCATAGAACCGTTCAAGGGTCAATCGAAGTAAACGTATCGTAAATAAGCGTAAATTTTCCGTTGGAATCGCAAAAATTCTTACGAAAAAAGACCAATCTCTCCGATGGTCTCTGCCATCAAAGAAATCAGCCTTGTCGTTAGAAATTCAATATTGTTGGTTTTTCAGCATATACACGGATTCCTTCGCATTTTCTGCTCCTGCAATCCTAAAAACATGAAAATGATGCAGTATCTTTTCGATAACCGCAAATTCCGCTGCGCAAAAACTTTGCGCAGCGGATTCGAGAAGTCTATTTCATTGATTATTTCGCACAAGCTGCTGCAACTGCTGCAACGAACTCCTGTGCTTTAGCAGTAACTGCTGCATAGTCGCCGGTCTTAGCGCCCTTGGTCAGGCTGCTTCCGGTACCAACAGCGTATGCACCTGCTTTGATCCATTTGTCAACGTTATCAACGTCAACACCGCCGGACGGCATGAACTCACCCTGCGGCAGAGGTCCCTTGAAGGAGCTGATAGCAGACGGTCCAACCAGGTTACCCGGGAATACCTTAATCACATCGCATCCTGCTTCCAGAGCGGTGATCGCTTCGGTTGGGGTAAGTACGCCTGGCAGCATCGGTACTCTGTAACGGTTGCACATCTTAATGGTAGCTACGTCTAAGCCTGGGCTTACAACATAGTTAGCGCCTGCCAGAATGACAGCTCTTGCGGTCTCCGGATCCAGAACGGTACCAGCACCGATAACAACTTTGTCATTATCTTTGTACTTTTTGGACATAGCAGCGATGAAATCAACCGGGTTGCCCTCACCCATAGTCATGGTAATTTCGATAAAGTTAATGCCGCCTGCGATGATAGCGTCAACAACTTTCTCGCCTTTTTCCATGTTCTCTGCACGAACAACAGCTACGAGACGGTCTTCTTTCATTCTTGCTAAAACCTGTTCTTTTTTCATGATACGCTTCTCCTTTTAAATTATATTTTTGTTCGCATATGCGAATCAACTTCACAAATACGAATTTCATACTTAAATTGTAATATTCCCTATCGGGTTTGTCAACAGAATTTCTCAATGTTCTCCCATAAAACCAAGGATTTTTGAGACTTCCTGCGCTTTTCGACAGACCAGCTTTCCCAACTGGTCATAGTTCTCTTCCGGCTTATACAAACCAGACACACTGATTGCTCCCAAAAGACTGCCGTCAGCCCCGAATACCGGCGCACCGACACACTTCATATGTTCTTCCATCTCTCGGTCATCCATAGCATATCCGCGTTCCCTGACGCATTCCAATTCTGCCAGCAGTGAACCTCTATCTGTAATCGTGCGGTCCGTCTTCTTTTGAAAATGAATCCGCCCCATGACCAGTTCCCTCGTTTGTTCATCGCTGAATGCCAGAATTGCTTTTCCCAGAGACGTGCAGTACATCGGGTTCTTTGTCCCTACTGTCGCCGTGGTAATGATCGGATTTTCCGGCTCCGCTTTACAAATATAAACGACATCATGATCTGAACGTACACCAAAAAATACAGTTTTTCCGATCATCCTTGCAAACGTCTTGAGTTTCGGCTCGATCACACCGATAAAATCCAGATTATTGGTATAATTAATCCCGATTCGGTACGCCGTCAATCCAATCGTGTAACGCTGCCTCTGCCCGCGGTCCACATTGACCATTCCCATCTCCGCCAATGTTGTCACAATATCATACGCACTGGTTTTGGGAAGTTCCAGCCGCTCACAAATATCATCCAAGGTGATGCCATCCGGACTTTTTGATACAAGCTTCAGAATTTCCACCGTTCTTTGAGTTGTTCGATTCATTTTCATGAATGCCGTCCATACCTTTCGCTCGCTAATTTCGTCAACTCATATATTATAGCAGATTTTTTATTATAATGTAACTCCCTGTTTGAAAATAGCCATATCGTGGAACCCTGCTTCTTCTGCTTTTACTTTCTTGCCGGAAGCAACTGCCAAAACAAAATCAAACAGCTCTTTTGCCAGTTCTTCTTTGGACTTGTCCTCTACCATGCGTCCTGCATTAAAATCAATCCAGTTGTCTTTGTGTCCTGCCAGTTTGGAGTTACTGGAAATCTTAACAGTCGGAACCGGAGATGCAAACGGAGTTCCGCGACCTGTAGTAAACAGTACAATATGAGCACCGGATACTGCCAGCGCAGTAGCTGCAACCAGATCATTGCCCGGTGCAGACAGTAGATTCAGTCCTTTTACTTTTACCGGCTCACCATATGCCAGAACGCCTTTTACCGGTGCACTTCCGGACTTCTGCGTACATCCTAAGGACTTATCTTCCAGGGTAGAAATACCGCCCTTCTTGTTGCCTGGGGACGGGTTCTCATAAATCGTCTGATTGTGGCTGGTAAAATAATTTTTAAAATCATTAATCAGGTGTACCGTCTTGTCAAACAGTTCCGGAGTCTCGCAGCGGTTCATCAGAAGTGTCTCTGCGCCGAACATCTCCGGTACCTCAGTTAAAATCGTGGTGCCTCCTTTGGAAATCAGGATATCGGAAAATGCACCAACAGTCGGGTTAGCTGTAATGCCGGAAAGTCCATCGGAACCACCGCATTTCATACCGATAATCAGCTCGCTTGCATCAATCTTCTCACGGCTGAACGCACCGGCATATACTGCCAGTTCTTCCAACAGTTCCATAGCTGCTGCCTGCTCATCCTCCACATCCTGGCACTGCAGGAATTTGACACGCTGCTCATCGTACTCACCAATGTACTCTTTCAGAACCGGAATATTGCTGTTCTCACAACCCAGTCCCAGAACCAGAACACCGCCTGCGTTCGGATGATTGATCATATCAGCCAGCAGAGTACGAGTGTGTTCCTGATCCTCTCCCATCTGAGAACATCCGTATGGATGCGTAAATGCAACTACTTCATCAATGCTGCCGCCCACCAATTTCTGTGCTTTCTTCTCCAATGCTTTTGCGATAGAATTTACACAGCCAACAGTCGGGATGATCCACAGTTCGTTACGAACACCAACTTTTCCATCTGCACGGCGGAAACCTTCAAAATAAGCATGCTCGGTGTCTTTCAGCGAAGATGCTACCGGCTCATAGGTGTAGCTTAACAGATCACCCAGCGCAGTCTTTAAATTATGTACATGTACCCAGCCACCTGCCGGAATATCTTCTTTTGCGAAACCAATACGGAAACCATACTTGATTACTTCACTGCCTGCTGCAATCGGCTTCAACGCAAATTTGTGTCCCTGTGGAATCTCCTCCAGCGTTGTCACCTGATACTGTCCAACAGTCAGCATCTCCCCCTGTGCAATCGGACGCAAAGCAACTGCGACATTATCATCTTCGTGAATTCTGATAAAATCCTGCATTTTTCTTCTCCTTTAAAAAATAAGATGTTGGGGGCAAAAGGTATTTTGACCCCGTTTCAGGACATACTTCTCCCGAAACCCATGTAAGCGCTTACATTTATTTTACATAAACTTCATCTATAAGTCAAGAAAAAAAGTAATTTTTCCTTGTATATTTGTACAAATGTTTGTATACACTACACACGCACTTGCATTATCTTTCGTGAAAAGGTATAATAATTTCATATGGAATATACTTTCTGGACAGGAGGTGAACACGTGAATATTTACGACGTGTCAAAAAAAGCGAAAGTTTCCATCGCCACCGTGTCCCGTGTGTTGAACGGCAATCCAAATGTCAGTGACAAAACCCGTGCCCGTGTACTCTCTGTTATGGAAGAACTGGGATATGAACCAAATGTTTTTGCCAGAGGTCTCGGTCTGGGTACGATTCGCTCCATTGGTATTATGTGCTCTGATTCTTCTGACCCATATCTGGCAAATGCAATTTATTATCTTGAACGCGAGCTGCGTGCAAACGGATATGATTCTCTTCTTTGCTGTACAGGGAACTCTCTGGATACCAAGAGACAATATTTCAACCTTCTGGTATCCAAAAAGGTTGATGCTATCATCCTTGTTGGCTCCAAATTTGTTGAAATGAATGAGGAAGATAATTCTTACATTATAGAAGCATCCCAGTCCATTCCGATCATGCTGGTAAATGGTTATCTCAGAGGAAATCACATTTACTGTACACTTTGTGATGACCGGATGGCAACCACTCTGGCAACCAGCCGTCTGATCAAAACCGGATCCCGGAACATCCTTTATTTGTATTCTAGCTACTCCTACAGTGGAATCAACAAATTAAACGGTTACAAGGATGCATTGATGAATTACGGTCTTCCGGTTCGCGAAACATACATCCACAAATGTCCCAAGGATGTCATTGTGGCACGTGAACTGATCCTTGGACTGCACGAACAGGGACTGACTTTTGATGCTGTTCTGACTTCGGACGACACCATTGCTGTGGGCGCAATCAAATATGCGCATGCGACAGGAAGACGCATTCCGGAGGATCTCAGGATCATTGGGTATAATAATTCAAACTACGCCATATGTACGGATCCGGAGCTTACTTCCATTGACAGCAAGGTAGAAGCACTGTGTACTAGCACGATCAGCACACTCATGGGCATATTTAACGGTTGTGAAGTTCCCACAAGAACAACGATTGCGGCCGAGCTGATCAACCGGGGAACCACCAAGGATTGAAAAAAAGACGCACCTGCGGGTGCGCTTTTTTTGACCTCTGTTCAAAACCAGATTTTGCATAGTTTTTTACATGGATGACTGGTTCTTTTTTTCGCAATATGGTATATTCAATGAGACTAGGAGGGATTTTTATCATGGAAAAATCGAAAGTATATTTCACAGATTTCCGCACACAGGCAAATGGTGACGGACTTCCGACCAAACTGAAAAAACTGATCAAAAAAGCGGGTATCGAAACCATCGATATGGATGGCAAATTTGTTGCTATCAAAATGCATTTCGGAGAGCTCGGCAACATCAGCTATCTGCGCCCAAACTATGCAAAAGCTGTTGCTGACGTCGTAAAGGAGCTGGGAGGCAAACCATTCCTGACTGACTGCAACACCATGTATCCGGGCAGCCGCAAAAATGCCCTGGAACATCTGGAATGTGCATGGGAAAACGGATTCTCTCCGCTGAGTACCGGATGTCCCATTCTGATCGGTGACGGACTGAAAGGCACCGATGACATCGCTGTTCCGGTTGTCGGCGGTACATATGTAAAAGAAGCAAAAATCGGCCGCGCCATTATGGATGCTGATGTATTTATCAGCCTTACCCATTTCAAAGGTCATGAAATGACTGGTTTCGGAGGCACCATCAAAAACATCGGCATGGGCTGTGGTTCCCGCGCCGGCAAAAAGGAACAGCACAGCAGCGGCAAACCAAAGATCAAAGAAAGTGCCTGCCGCGGATGCCGCAGATGTATGCGGGAATGTGCCAACAACGGCCTGATTTTTAATGAGGAAACAAGAAAAATGTCAGTTGATATGGAGCATTGCGTGGGATGCGGACGCTGCCTCGGCGCCTGTAATTTTGACGCCATTCGTTTCCGCAACGATACCGCCGTCGAACTGTTGAACTACCGTATGGCAGAATATACCAAAGCGGTTGTTGACGGCAGACCAAACTTCCACATTTCTCTGATTGTTGATGTTTCCCCACACTGTGACTGCCATGCCGAAAATGATGCACCGATCCTGCCGAATATTGGTATGTTTGCATCCTTCGACCCGCTGGCTCTGGATCAGGCCTGTGCCGATGCATGCCTTGCAGCTGAACCGATTCACAACAGCAAGCTGGGTGACAATCTGGCTGATCCCCATTTCCATGATCACCATGATCATTTCAAGAACACCACACCGGAATCCGAGTGGCGTTCCTGCCTGGAACATGCAGAAAAGATTGGATTGGGCAGCCGCGAATACGAACTGGTAGACTGCAGATAAAGGACATAATAAAACAAATGAGTTGGGGTCAAAAGGTCTTTTGACCCCTCTGATACCCACTTTTTCTGGATATATGCTGCTGTCGCAGGAACCTCCATACATGAAAATCGATTGTTTCGTGCTTGTGTTTTCTCTCGTCGTTATATATAATATGTAACATGACTCTACTCCGCTTTCTTGCGGGAGATTTCTTACGCTGGATTTCTTATCGGAACGCAGTTTATTCCGGTCCAGTGTCCTAGCACCCTGGTGCCATCGCCGTCCGTTCGACGTTTTTCAATTATCATGATTTCAAAAAAAGAGGTGATACCCGAAGTTTACTATTGATATTATTTTCTATTTTATTTATAATATAAGGAGAAGTACATGGATCAAACACCAAAGTTACAATGGCATCCCGCTTTCTGTGCAGCACTGCAGATCGAACTGGAAGGCGAAGATTTAGAATTCAGCTTCGAGCACAATCTGACCCGCAAACCACTGCAGATCGATGCCCTGGTCATTCACAGCTGAGCCGCCTCCGTTCCGATCTGACAGCCGAACAGGATCGGGATATCCTGCTC
>JBJEIZ010000035.1:0-53043 GCA_051877535.1 Brotaphodocola sp. | reverse complement strand
GCTGAGCATTACGTCTGTGTCCGTGAATGGAAAAACTTATGCAGCAACTGAAAAGAGCGGGGATGTTGTTATCCGGTCGGATGGTAAGTTGAATGTGGAGGCAGAGGCCTTTGCAGGCGGTGATGTATTTGAGGTAACCGTATCATCGGAGGGATATGAAGATCTGCAATTTATTTATATAGTCGGTGATAGTCAGGAGAAGCTGCTCCGGCAGTTGCCGAAGAATTCCGGGGAACAGTCTGTCCCTCTGGTGAATGATATTGTTGAAAGAAGCTGGATAAAAGAAAACATAAAAGAAAGCAGTTCGCCTGTGATCAGCAGGTCTTTAGAGCAGACAGAAGATAATGGAAGAGCCACCTGGACCTATCGGATCTCCCGAAAAATACGGATACCTGCAGGAAAATAAAATGAGCTGCACTTCAGCATGTTTTTGCTGAGGTGCAGCTTAAATTTTGTCATTCTTTAAAAAGTACCGTTCACTTAGTCAATTCTATATCTGGAGATTCTTTTAATGTTTTTACACCCCTTACAAAGTAGATAATGTGGAGGATCCATACACAGAAAAGAATTGTCTGTCCAACCGGTGAGTTTTTCATCATGATAAATCCAAAAGTCATGAGGACTGTGACAGTCCCCATGATGCGAAGTTTGGTGAGGAGAGTCATGCCGCGACCTTGGACATAGCTTTCCAGATTGTTTTTGTAGAGCTTAGTATGAATAAACCAGTGATTAAGTTTTTCTGAACTTCTGGTAAAGCAGAATGCAGACAGCATTAGAAGTGGAACCGTAGGAAGCATAGGTACTACGGTTCCTACGGCACCGATGACAAAACTGATGCAGCCGACAATTGTATAGAATATTTTTTTAAAATTCATGATGGTTTGTTCTCCTCTTTTACTCTTTAATTTATTAACTCATGCGCCCATGTTCCACAGAATAAACCTTCTCTGCAATGCCCATGGTGGATGTTCGGTGGGACACCAGTACAACTGTTTTGTCTCCGTGTTCCTGATGAAGGGATTTTAAAATTACGGCTTCATTAAGACTGTCCAGGTTGCTGGTCGGTTCATCCAGAAGCATAAACGGTGCATCATGCAGAAACGCTCTTGCAAGACCAAGACGCTGCCGTTCGCCGCCGGACAGCGTATCGCCCAGTTCGCCTACCGGTGTATCGTACCCTTTCGGCAAAGTCATGATGAAATCATGGATAGACGCTTTTTTGCATGCAGCGATGATTTCCTCTTCACTGGCATCCAGTTTTGCAATCTTTAAATTGTTTCGGATAGAGTCATGGAACAAATGTGTATCCTGAGTAACGAAGCTCTCTAAATCCCGTAAATTGGTAGTGTTGATCGCATTTACGGATTTCCCGGAAATGTCAATGCTGCCGTTTTCCACTTCCCAGAATCGCATAAACAACTTGAGCAGAGTAGATTTTCCGCTTCCGCTGCGGCCGGTAATTCCGATAATAGAGCCTTTTGGTATTGTCAGGGAAACATGGTCGAGAATGATTTCCTGGTTGTAGGCGAAAGTCACGTTTTCTACGGAAGCACCGTCAAAAGAGATTTCTTCCTGTTCGGTTATATCGGTGACAAGAGGTGCTTCGTCCAATAAATCCAGCACACGATTTCCGGCAGCAAACGTGTTTTGGAGGGTACTCCCAAGATTGGCAAGTGCCACGCATGGTCCAAAGGAACTCATGAAGGCAATGGTAGAAACGAGAACTCCGTTTACACCTATGCTGCCGTTTGCAAATAGAAAGGCAGAGGCAAACAGCATGATAAGGTCAAACAGCAAAATGACTGTATTGGTGATTGCGGTGTTTTTTCCTGCAAGCAGTTTCATCCGTTTTTCATCTTCTGCGATAGCTCTGCTCTGACGGGTGATTTCCGCCAGCCTCTTTTCTCCCTGTCCGTATTGAATCGTTTCGTTGAGACCTCGCAGGCTGTCCAGAACAAAGCTGCTGAGATCACCAGCTTTTGTGCGGTAACGGATGCCGTCATCTCCGCTGATTTTTGAAATGAATAATGGAAGGATAAGCCCGACCGTAATGTAAGCGATCAGCGCAATCAGTGCCAGCAGTGGATGGAAAGAGCCGATGAACAGGCACAGGATCGTACAAAACAGAAGGGCGATGGCGGCAGGTGAGATCGTATGCGCATAAAAGACCTCAAGAAGTTCAATATCAGAGGTTATGACTGTGATCAGATTTCCTTTGTCCTTTCCTTCCAGTTTGGCGGGGCAGAGACGCCTTAAAGCACGGAACACTTTTTCACGAATGAGTGCCAGAAGTTTGAATGCAATCAAGTGGTTGCAGGTCTGTTCTGCGTAGCGCAAGATGCCGCGAAACAGTGCAAACATGCAGACGCAGATAAAAAGAGCCGAAAGATTATTGGTTCCGTTCAGGACATTTTGTATGGCAAAGACACCGAAAATGGTAATAAAGGATGCGCACAAATGTCCTAAAAGCCCCATAAAAACAGCAAGAATCATATATCCTGTCAGCGGTCGTACAAGTCCGATGAGCCGCATCATAATGGTAAACCCGTTTCTTTTTTTCATGGTCTATTACCTCCTGTATAGGTTTCCAGCTGCTGCTGTGCATTCCAGAGTTTTGCATAAAGACTGTCTGTGGAAGTCAGGGCAAGATGAGAACCGGACTCTGCCACATGCCCATGCTCCAGTACGTAAATACAATCTGCATCTTTTACATTGGCAAGACGATGGGAGATCAGGATGACGGTCTTTTTCTTTGCCAGAGCATGAATTTCACGCATGATATCATTTTCGCTTTCTACATCAATGTTGGATGTGGATTCATCAAAAATATAGACAGGGCTGTCGTGGAGCAGCGCTCTTGCAAGTGCCAGACGCTGGCACTGCCCTCCGGAAAGGTTGGCTGCTTTCTCTGTCAGAACCGTATCCAGACCCTGTTCGTTGTTGAGAAAATCAGCAAGATTGACGCGTTCCAGAACCAACCATAAGGTCTCATCTTTTGCATCCGGATTGCCCATCAGCAGATTCTCCCGAACCGTTCCTTTAAACAGATAGTTCTGAAAACCGATGTAAGTAATCGCTTTCATCAGGGAATCTTCTCGAATCGTACTTAATTCTGTGCCGCCGATGGTGACATGACCGGAATATCCTGTTTTTCTTCCCATCAGAATGCCTGCAATGGTGGATTTTCCACAGCCGGATTCTCCGACAATCGCAGTAAAACTTCCGGCCGGGAAATCCAGATTGATGCCATGAAGGATTTCATGCTCCGGTTCGTAGGAAAAATGAAGATTTCTGCAGGAAATCGTATAGTCTTTCGGACAGTCGTTTTTTTCTGTCAGAGGTTCTTCCGGAAGATCCAGCAGACGGAATATTTTATCTGAAGCGGCCATGCCGTTCATTGCGATATGAAAAAAACTGCCTAACTGCCGCATGGGAATGAAAAAGTCCGCAGACAGAAGGAGAATCAGCAGGCAGCCGGATAGGCTAATTTTTCCGGATTGATACTGACTTACGGACAATATGACTCCAAGTGCGGCACCTCCGTAAGCAATCAGATCCATGATGGTGATGGAATTGAGCTGCATCGACAGAACTTTCATGGTGATGATACGAAATTTTTCTGCCTGGGCATTCATTTCCTGCTGTTTGAATGCATCCGCCTGGTAAATTTTCAATGTAGTCAGACCCTGAAGATTTTCCAGAAAAGTATCTCCAAGAGAAGTGTATTGTCCCCAATACTGCCCTAAAAGTTTTTTTGCCCAGGTCTGTATCGCGGCAATCGTTACAGGAATGAGCGGAACGCAGATCAGAAGAACTGCCGCCGTGGGCAAATTCACAAAACTCAGGCAAAAGAAAAGCGTAAGTGGTGCCAGCATGGCATAAAAGAATTGCGGCAGGTATGCACCAAAATATGTTTCCAGCTGCTCAACGCCTTCCACAGCTACCTGCACCACTTCCGATGTCTGAACCTGTTCATAATAAGAAGAACCCAGGCGGAGAAGCTTCTTATAAATCTGCTCACGCAGCGTAGTTTTGACGGATTTACTGGAAAGGTAGCCCATATGCGCTGCCCATATGCTGCAGATAAAACGAATGGCAAGTGCGCTGGCAGCTATAGTGATTGTAAGGATCAGCGAGGAGGCATTCAGACTATCCGTTGCCAGGTCAGCCAGCATATTTGTGATTGCGGTCATCATAACGATGTTTGCGACAAGAGAAATCCACTGCGCTGCAACATTTCCGGCAACGTATTTTTTACTTTCGCTGACCGTATGGATTAATCGTTTGTTGATCATCATAGTATTGTCTCACTTTCTATAAAGATGATAAGGAGTTAGACGTGATTAACTCCCGGATAAAAAATTTGTACAACATGCTGGGAATGTTGTACACGCCTATTATAACAAAACTGTTTTTTGCGTCAAGTTTCAACCGGATAACAAAAACGGCTTTTTTGTTGCAGAATGCACCAATTTCAAGTTTTCCGCAGGAACGATAACTTGACGACAAAAACGGTGTTTGTTATACTAAATTTAGATTAGTAATTACTAACCACGAAAGACAGGGATAGAGCAGATGAATAATTCATTGGAGATTATGCGATTGCGAGTTTTGCAGTGTCTGCTGCACAGTGACCCCAAAGATTGTACAGTTACGGTGATCGCGCATACATTAAAAGTAGAAAAATATGCAATTTCCAGGCTTGTTGCCGCATTAGAACGAGAAGGATTGGTTTACCGCACGGAACGGAGAAAAATTTTATTAACGGAGCATGGGAACGCAGAAGCGATTCGATATTCGGAGCGGATTGAAGATACCATCAATCATCTGATCTATGAAGGCGTGGATATGGATAGTGCTTATAACGACGCCTTGCACTGGGCGCTGTACAATTCAGACAGTACGATGGAGGTGGTTCGCGCTTCATCGGAGCTTTATCGGGTGAAATATGCCATGCGCGGGCAGAAAAATTTTAGTGGTTCGGTGTTTTGCCGCAACATGAAAGATGGTGTTTATCAGTTTCCGTTCATGCTCTATAAAGAGCATGCGGAGAATGGAAATCACTTATCGATGGCAAATGCAGGTTTTATGAATCCGTGCTCGTTTTGTGTAGAGCATGGAGTCGGCACCATTCAGCTATGTGTCCTGGATATGACGGTCAAATCCGGAAAGAACGGCAATGTACTCAGAGGCAGAGTGAAAAATCTGCATTATTTTGAGTACGGTCAGTTTTATAAAGCAGAGATTAATGGAAATATCGTATCTTTTCCGGCTTCCTGTCTGCAGTTCGTCAATATTGGTAAGGATGCCAGCCAGATTCTTTATGGAAGTGTTTTTCTGCGTATGGAATGCAGCTGCGGTTCTGCACATATGCCAGAATCAAATGCGATTTTCTCATTATTCATTTAATACTGCAAAAAATATCCTTCTTTGTGATGCTGAAGAAGGATATTTTTTTTAATAAGTATGCCAAAAATCCGCCGGTGTCGTTTTCTTGCTGTTGCATTCATGCAACAAAAAAACACTTTTCAAAACAGTAGAAAACTGATATTCTGTTTGCGAATTAGCTATAGCTAACTTCTGAAAATCAATACAGAAATGTAAAACAGTAAAAATTTCAGGAGGTCAGGAGGAATTTCTAGGATGAACAAGATACAGACCAGGCGCACGAGCCGGTTTCTAATCGGGTTGTTGACGGTCATACTCAGTGTTTTCCATGGATTTTTTGCATATGCGCAGACATTTGATACATTGGACGCAGGAACGTATTCCGTTGATGCTTCGCTGTCCTGTTATATCAATGCCATGGGAGGCGTGGAATTTGGCGCTCCAATGCTTAAGTCAACAAAACTGACGGTGGCGGAAGATGGCACAAAAACCATAAAGATGAATCTTGGGAAAAGTGTTGTGAATATCTACAGTGTTACCTGTGATACTTTTGTTGACCCGAAACCGGCAGGTGCAGCTGCAGAAGGCAGTGTTACCTGCGGTACGATTGGTTACTATAACGAAGCCGGTGTGCTTGTTACTGATGGAGTAAGTTATACCATGAGTTCCGATACTGCAGCGAATTCTAAACAGGAACAGGTTCATTATGTGGATTCCATTACCTTTCCGATAGACAAGGAGAGCAGTACTTATACGCTTTCGCTCTATGTAAACAGTAATGTTATGGGAACTCAGTTTTCAAACGAAAAATATCCGGCGAAGCTGACGGTTAACTGGAGTTCCGTATACGAACAGGCTGGAGCGAAAGAAGCGGATCAGCCGGGGACGGTAAAGGCAGAGACAGAACCGGCAAAGATCGAAACAGTAAAGGAAGAGACAGAACCGGCAAAGATCGAAACAGCAAAGGCAGAGACAGAACCGGCAGTGGAGCAGGACACCATGGCAGAGAAGGAAGAAACTGTGGAAAAGCAGGAAACGGAAGAAGAAAAAGCAGCAGAGCTCCCGGAAAAGGAAACGATGGAAGGATTAAATATCTATCGTGCTGAGGAAGAAGAAACTTTGTATGAAAGCGCGGCAAATCGTGAAATCGTATCTATGGATAAAGCGGACGGGTATATCGCGTATTTTGACAGAACGGTTCTGGCAGTTGCAGCGACAGTTGCTGTCATGTTGATTGTAATCGGTCTGGTATTGATGATCGTTGGCGGCAGGGAGGAAAAGAAAAGTGAAACAAATGTTAAAACGAAAACGGAAAATTAGCGGATTGCTTCTGGGGCTTTCCGTCTTGTTTCTAAGTGGCTGTGCTTCATCTGCACAGAATGCGCCGAAAGAATCGACGGCAAGTCAGGAAGAGCCGATGGAGATTGCATGCACTTCTGTTGCCATCTGCAAAATTCTGGATGCGCTTGGCTACGACTACGTGGTTGGCGTGCCGGAGAGTTCCGGAAATATTCCAGAACGATATGCAGATGCAAAAACGATCGGTGCTGCGATGAATCCGGATCTGGAGATTCTGAAAAGCATTTCTCCGGATCTGGTACTCTCTCCCCAGACTCTGGAGTCCAGCCTGAGCGAGAGCTACCGGGCAGCAGGCATCACATCCGCTTTTCTGGATCTGAGCAGCGTGGAAAGTATGTATCAGGCAATCACATCGCTGGGAGAACTTTTGGGATGTGAAAAAGCTGCGGAAGAATTGAATGCAGAGTACCATGGCTTTATGGACGAATACAGAAATCATGTAGAAAAAGAACAGGATATTTTGCTTTTGATGGCATTTCCAGATGGTTTTTATCTCATTGCCACGGAAAATTCTTATGTTGGAAGTCTGATCAAAATGGCAGGCGGAAACAACGTCTATGGATCCGATTATAAAGGAGATGAAAATGGATTTGTAAACATCAATCCCGAGGATATGATCCAGAAAGAGCCGGACCGTATCTTTGTGTTTGCTCATTATGCAGAAGAGGAAGCCTTTGCATTTATGCAAAAAGATTTCGCAGAAAACAGTATATGGCAGTATTTTGATGCAGTAAAAGAAGAAAAGATCACTTATTTGCCATCGAAATATTTTGGAATGAGTGCAACTTTATCCTGGACGGAGGCTCTGGATTATCTGGCACCGGTATTTCAGGAGGGAAAATGATGGGATACAGTACGAAAAGGACGGTATTGGTGTTTCTTTTAACTGTGGGTGCGCTGGCAGTTACCTTTTTTATATCGGTCAATACCGGAGGTCTTTATACCACAGTACCGCAGCTTTTGCGCGGACTGTTTGCAGAATATGATGAAACGGTTGCCATTATCTTACAGCTTCGTTTTCCGCGTATCATTGTGGCAATGCTCGGCGGAGGTATTATGGCCATGTCAGGTGTATGCATGCAGGCGGTGATGAAAAACCCTCTGGCAGATCCGGGAATTATTGGTGTGACATCCGGTGCAGCTTTTGCAGCAGTGATCGTATCCGTTTTTTTTCCGTCTCTTGCGATGTTTACTCCTGTTTTCTCTTTTGTAGGTGGAATTCTGGCATTTGGAGCCGTATATATCCTTGCTATGGAACGGGAGACCAGTCCGGTTCGGCTGATTCTGACAGGTATTGCAGTCGATACATTTTTTACCGGTCTGTATCAGGCATTCAACGCGTTTACCGGTTCTTCCTATAGTGGTGCAGCGAGTATTATCAACGCCAATATTTCTTTGAAAGCATGGGACGATGTAAAGATTTTGGCTGTTTATACTCTGATTTCCGTGGTTTTATGCATTTTTAGCGCAGAAAAATGCAACATGCTTTCGCTGTCTGATAAGACGGTGATGAGTCTGGGTGTGGACATTCATAAAACTCGATTTATGGTTTCGGTGATATCTGTTTTGCTGGCATCGGTATTCACTGCCGTGATTGGAGCGGTAAGTTTTTTAGGGCTGATTGTTCCGCATATTGCCCGTCTTCTTGTAGGCAGTGAACATAAACATCTGCTTCCCTATAGCGCTCTTTTGGGAGCGGAAGTATTTTTGCTGGCAGATACGGTTGGGCGAAGCATCGCTTATCCTTATGAGATCAGTGCGGCAATCATGATGTCGCTCATCGGCGGACCGATGCTGGTGGTACTTTTGAAAAGGAGCGGAATGGTGCATGGAAAATAAAAACAGGGTTTTGGTCAAAAATCTATGCTATGGGTATGAAAAGAAAACAGAGATCATCCATGGTATCACGGCATCGTTTTCACCGGGCAAGATGACGGCAATGCTGGGGGGCAATGGGTGCGGAAAATCCACCCTGTTGAATCTGATTGCCGGGATCTTAAAACCAGACAGCGGTGAGATAACTTTGAATGGTAACAATATCAGACTGATGAACCGGAATACACTGGCAAAGATGATTTCTGTAGTTCACCAGAACAATAATGCCCCCGGAGATATGACTGTGGAAAAACTGGTAATGGCAGGGAGAACGCCGTACCGGGAGAAGTTCCGTCCGTTTAGCAAAAAGGATGAAGTGGCTGTGCGAGAAGCACTGGCGGATACGGATACAGCGAATCTGGCTTCCAGACCAGTTTCTGCTTTGTCCGGCGGGCAGATGCAGCGTGTTTGGCTTGCCATGGCGCTGGCGCAGGAGACGGATATTCTGTTGCTGGATGAGATTACAACTTATCTGGACATCCACTATCAGATGGAATTGCTGCATCTGATTGCGGAACTGAATCGCAAAAAGGGATTGACTGTGATCATGGTGCTTCATGATATCAATCTGGCGCTTGAATTTTGCCAGGAGGTTCTGGTTATGAAACAGGGTTCTGTTCTGGTACAGGGAAAGACAGAGGAAGCTGTAACGGAACAGATATTGGAAGAGGCATTTGGTATTTCCTCCAATATTATTACGGTTGAGGGAAGCAGACATTGCATTTTCCGAAGAAAGGCGGAAATTTAATCATGGGTAAAAAAATACGAACAACCGGTTTCATCATGGTTCTGGTCGGCATTACGATGCTTGCTTCCATGGCTCTGTTTGTCTGGTTCGGATATGATTTCGTACTGAAAAAGACGATTCGATTTGAAGAAGATCAGTACCGTGATCAGGCAGCGGCATCGGCAGCATCCATCACGATTCCGGGATTTGAAAAATGGAATATTTCAGCAGGTGAAACGAAGGTTTCTTCCGGATTTTATAATCCGGAACATAACGGCTGCTATTTTGTATTGTCTGTATTGCTTGAAGACAGTGAGGAACTAATTTATGAGTCTGATTACCTGAAACCCGGACAGCATCTTTATGAGGTGGAACTGATTCGTCCGATGGAAGCAGGCACTTATGATGCGGTTCTCCGGTATCATACATATTCTGTCACAGATTTTTCTCCAATGAATGGAGCGTCCGTGCCATTTTCTCTGGTAGTAAAATGATGCACGTCTCAAATAATCATACAAAAAGAAAGGAGTGCTGATGATGCACAAGTTATCTTCTCGTTTGAGAAAAGGATTATCTGGTATGCTGGCTGCCACGATGATCGGCTCTTTGATGAGCACAGCAGCATTTGCTGACACTACACCGGGAGCAGGAACCTATGATGTGGATGCTGTATTATCCTGCTATGTAAAAGCTATGGGAGGAGTAGAATTCTCTGATGGCTATGGGTTATTGACCGGTTCTGCAGTTACTGTAGACAAAAGCGGAAATGCAGAGATTACCCTGGATCTGGGATTCACCAGCGGTCTCTCTATTTATGGTGTGTCTTGTACCGCTTATATCGGAGAGGATGAGGCACCAGGTTATTATGATTCTGACGGCAACATTCAGAATGCGGAGTATACAACGGCAGTAAAGGGTGATACGACTTATGTTGATTCCATTACTTTCCCGGTGGATCAGGACACAGATGAATATACGATGTGGCTCTATCTGAACAGCAATGTCATGGGATGCCAGCTCGGTGATGGTTCCGGAACGGGTGCTTCCAATACTCCGGGTGCATCAACTGCACATACAGCTATCCTGACGATTGACTGGGATTCCATTGATATCGGTTCAGGCTCCGGTTCCGGCGCGGGTTCAGGCTCTGGTGCTGTGGATCCAAGTTCCGATGTTTACAGTGCAGATATGGTACTTTCCATGTATGTAGACGCTATGGGAGGAATTGAATTCTCGGATGGTTATGGTCTGTTAGAAGGCAATTCCATTGTAAAAGATGAGGAGGGTAATTATGCAGCAACTCTGGAGTTTGGAACGACCGAAGGTCTTACTATTTATGGTGTAAGCTGTGAGGCATTCGTCAGTTCTGATGTTGACCCGGGTTACTATGATGAGACTGGAAAGCTGCAGAATGCAGAGTATACGTTAAGCAAAAGTACAGCGACCAGTGCATCATCCGGGGAAGTAAACTATGTGGATTCTATGACATTCCCGGTATCTGAGGATGAATCGGAATATTACCTGTGGCTTTATCTGGACAGTAATGTCATGGGATGCCAGTTCGGTGACGGTTCCGGAAGCGGTTCCTCCAACAATCCTGGTGTTGCAACTCCTTATGCAGCAATATTGACGATTGACTGGGATACTCTGGTAGAAGGAAGCAGCAGCAATAATGATTCTGACAACACTTTTGATGCGAGTGCAACGGTAGAGTATGTAGTGGAAACCACATACGAGGTAGAAATTCCGTCAACGATTACAGTCAATGCTGCAACAAAGACCGGTTCTTATGAGGTTAAGGCTGTTTCTGTTCCGGATGGCGGATACATGTTGGTGAAAGCGGATGAAAGCGGTACGCTTACCAGCGAATCCGGCAGCGCAGAGGTTCAGTTCACCAATACGTTGTCACAGCCGGATGATGATATTTCAGGCAATAAGCTTTATCAGGAAGGCGATTATCTGGATGGTACGGTTACTGTTACCGGAAAAGCATCTGAAACCGGTACCTATAGAGGTACTTTAAACTTTGAAATTATTTGCCGTTAAGGGCGATATAAGACCGAATCAGATGAGACAACATCTGATTCGGTTTTTTCAATCCACTTGAATGAATAAAGTTATCCTGATATAATTCTTTAAAGGTTAAAGAAAGGTGTGGATAGAAATGGCGATTGACGTATGCACGATTCTGGAGAATGTGAAGCCAGTTTAGCTGCCGCGTCAGCGACTTGGCACTGGTAATGAATCAAGGTTGATTCTGCGAAAGGATCAGGATGAAAATTTTGGGAGAATGAATATGGGACATGTTTATTTTGTAAGACACGGTCAGACGGTGTGGAATGTTGAAGGTAAGATTTGCGGAGCAACGGATATTGCTCTGACAGAGTATGGTCATCAGCAGGCTATAGAAACGGGGAAAAAGATATTGGACGAGGGGATTACTGCAGACGAGATTTTGTATTCTCCGTTAATTCGGGCAGCAGAAACAGCCCGACACATATCTGAAATAACAGGAATTCCCAGAAGGGAGGAACCAAGACTGATCGAGCAGAACTTTGGAAAATGGGAATCAACGCCAAGGGATGGTGCTGATTTTAAGAAAGCGAAAGAATGCTTTGCCTGCAGTCATGAGGGCGGGGAGTCTACGCTGCGTCTGGCTCAGCGAGTTTACAATTTACTGGATGATATCAAAACGGAATCGAATGAGAAAACCTATATTTTGGTTGCACATAATGGGATTGCCCGGGTGGTACAGTCTTATTTTATGGATATGACAAATGAAGCATATGCTGCATGGGGCGTGAAGAATTGTGCGGTGATCAGATACGACTTTTAGAAACTCAGATCAATATAGTTACTGACATAGGAAAGAAAGGATTTTGAATGATGGAGTACAAATTCTGGGGCTGGGAACAGGCAGATGTCCCGGCAATTACTGACGAATATGAAGGGATACATACCCCCATTGATTTATATAATGCCCTTTCTGAAATCTGGTGTGCAGACACTTGTGCACCGAGATTGCGGAAGAGCTGGACATCAGAGAATAAGACGCTGGGACAGTGTTCTGTCACGGCATTTCTGGTACAGGATATTTTTGGAGGAAATGTATATGGTGTATTGCGCCCGGATGGAAATTATCATTGTTACAATGTGGTTGGCAGTCATCGCTTTGATCTGACCAGCGAACAGTTTGGGGATGAAATTCTGAATTACGAAAGCAGTCCGGAGCAGTTCAGGGAAGTGCATTTCGCAAAAGAAGAGAAGAGGCTAAGATACGAATATCTGAAGAAAAAACTTTCCATGAGATAGGGAACCGTCGGAAGGATTTTGTATGATACAGGCAATGAAATTACAGCAGGGAAACAGAGAGATATCTATCCAGATCATTCGTTCTGCAAGAAAAAGTATTGCGTTGGAGGTAAGGGGCAGAGGAGAAGTGCTTCTGCGCATTCCATCTGGATTGACGGACCGGGAGTTGAAAGCATTTTTTGAAAAAGAAAAGAAATGGCTCCTGGATAAAATCAGTCAGATGGAAAGACGGCAGGAAAGTCGGAAAAGCACGGGGGCGGTTTTGCCTACGGAGTTGTCTGCGGAAGAAATTGAGCATATAAAAGAAAAAATTGCTTCCAGAGTGCAGAAATACAGCAGGATGATGGGAGTTTCTGTAGCCGGGATTACGATTCGGAATCAGAAAACCCGTTGGGGAAGCTGCAGCTCTAAAGGAAATCTTAATTTTAATTATCAGCTTTGTTATCTTCCGGACGAATTGTTGGATTATGTGGTGGTTCATGAATTAGCACATCGGCGTCATATGAATCATTCGAAAGAATTTTGGGCAGAGGTGGAAAAGTACTGTCCGAATTATCAGGAATACAGAAAGCGTTTGGAGGAATATACATTGGTCTGAACAGAGATGAAGGACTTGTGGCATCTTTTGCGCCCATGCATACTGCATGGAAACCATCGTATTGCAGTACAGCTGTTCCCGAGGTATCGATCCCGTTGCAGCCTTTATTTGCAAAATAATGTATGCACATATGTAGAATTTGTCGTATACTCTCATTATAATAGTGTTGGGGTCAAAAGGCCTTTTGACCCCTCTGATACCGAATTGCTCCGTGCTTTGCACTCCCGCAATTCTCAAAAACATTCGTAATCCGCTCATTTTTCTTCGAAAAATGGCTACTTACTCATATTTTTGGCGGGTCCCAAAGTCAAAAATCCTCCTGCAAGCAAGCTTGCGTCAGATTTCTGACCTTTTGACCCTGGTATCATTATAATAGTGTTGAAGGAAAAGTCAACGTGACGGTATGAATCGTTGAAAGCAGAAAGGGGTTATTATGAACATAAAAAAGCTTGCATCGGCTCTGACGCTTCCATCGGCAGTGACGCTTTTGGAGGAAATGTACGGACAGGGGAAGGCAAAACAGAATGCAGCCCGTTACATGGAAGTCGGCGAAGGATTTGCCCAGACCTTTGGTGATAAAGAATTTGAATTATTTTCATCGCCCGGAAGGACCGAGATCGGCGGCAATCATACGGACCATAACCATGGTAAAATCGTTGCAGGGAGTGTACATATGGATTGTGTGGCAGCCGCAGCAGCAAACGGAACAAATCAGGTCCGTATTGTCAGCAAAACTTATAAACAGGATCTGGTGATTCAGTTAAATGACCTGGAACCGAAATATCCATACGGCGGTACTTATGCGTTGCTGAAAGGAATTTTAAAAGGCATGAAAAATCGCGGATATCGGGTGGGCGGTTTTGATATGTACACGACCAGCAATGTACCGGGAGGTGCAGGTGTCAGCTCATCCGCAGCTTTTGAAATGTTGATCTGCACAGTTGTAGATTATTTCTTTAACGGATATAATAGAGATCTGATCGCATATGCGAAATCGGGTCAGTATGCGGAAAACGTGTATTGGAAGAAAGGTTCTGGTCTTCTGGATCAGCTGGCTTGTGCTGCAGGCGGCATAGTTACCATTGATTTTGCGAACATTGAGGCACCAAGCCTGAAAAAGGTTGATTGTAATTTCAGTGACCTGGGGGTGGATTTGGTTATCGTAAATACTGGTGGAAGTCACGCAGATCTGAGTGAAGAATATTCGTCGATACCAAATGAAATGAAAAGTGTTGCAAAATTTTTTGGCAAGGAAGTTCTTGCAGACATTTCGGAAAAAGATGTGATAGATCGTGCACCAGAGATAAGAAAAAAATGCGGAGACAGAAGTCTGCTTCGTGCACTGCATTTCTTTTCGGAAAATCGCCGTGTAGACAAAGAAGTTGCGGCTCTGGAGGCAAAGAACAAAGAAGCATTTCTGACTGAGGTCACGGCATCCGGCAATTCATCCTGGAAGTGGCTGCAGAACTGTTATGTGAGCAAAACTCCGGAACATCAGACGATCACTGCAGCATTGGCCCTGGCAGAAAGTTATCTGGAACATGTGCCGGGAAGTGCATGTCGTGTCCATGGAGGAGGATTTGCAGGGGTGATTGCAGCATTTGTTCCGAAAAAAGAAACGGAGGGATTCTGTGAATTTATGAACCGTGTGCTTGGTTCAGAAGCGGCATTTGTCATGCATATCCGCCAGCAGGGATCCATACATGTAGAATTGTAAAAAGAGTAACGGTGAAAGCACTGAACAATTGCTGAAACGATAATAATGCAGGTGCAAAAATGCGCAGAAAAGGAGGAAATTATGGCTATTTTAGTTACAGGCGGCGCTGGTTATATTGGTACGCATACCGTGGTAGAATTACAGAATGCAGGTTATGAAGTAGTAGTAGTAGATAACTTATACAATTCCAGTGAGAAGGCACTGAATCGTGTGGAGAAAATCACTGGAAAACCAGTGAAGTTTTATAAGGCAGATATCCTGGACCGTGCCGCTTTAAATGATATTTTTGATAGAGAAACCATTGATTCCTGTATTCATTTTGCAGGTTTGAAAGCGGTTGGTGAATCCGTTGCGAAGCCGTGGGAATATTATGAAAATAATATTGCAGGAACATTGACTCTGGTAGATGTTATGAGACAGCATGGTGTGAAGAATATCATTTTTTCCTCATCTGCAACGGTATACGGAGATCCGGCGGTCATTCCGATCACGGAGGAGTGCCCGAAAGGACAGTGCACCAATCCATACGGTTGGACCAAATCTATGCTGGAGCAGATCTTGTCTGATATACAGAAGGCAGATCAGGAATGGAATGTAGTGCTGCTTCGTTACTTCAACCCGATTGGTGCGCATGAGAGCGGTACGATCGGTGAGAATCCAAACGGTATTCCGAACAATCTGATGCCGTATATCACCCAGGTTGCAGTTGGCAAACTGCAGCAGCTCGGCGTGTTTGGTAATGATTATGATACGCCGGATGGCACTGGTGTGAGAGATTACATTCATGTGGTTGATCTGGCCAGGGGACATGTAAAAGCATTGAAAAAGATTGAAGAAAAGGCCGGTCTTTGCATCTACAACCTTGGAACCGGACATGGTTACAGTGTGTTGGATATCGTGAAAAATTTTGAAAAAGCGACCGGTGTCAAGATTCCGTATGTGATCAAAGATCGTCGTCCTGGAGATATTGCAACTTGCTATTCAGATGCGTCCAAAGCAGAGCGGGAACTGGGCTGGAAAGCAGAGAAAGGAATTTTGGAAATGTGCGCAGATTCATGGAGATGGCAGTCTAACAATCCGAACGGTTATGATGACTGAGAAATGTACGTCAGAGGGGGAATATTATGATTCAGACAGCCATTGCAAAATTGATTCAATATGGAATTTATACAGAACTGATAAAACCGGAGGATGCGATCTACACGGCAAATCGTCTGCTGGAGCTGCTTCATATCGGCGCATTGGAGGAAAAAACAGAAGAAAAAATTCTGAACGAGCGTGCAGATGAAAGTATCGTCGGAGAATTGGAGAACATTCTTGGAACGATCTGCGATTATGCGTATGAACAGGGGATCATGGAAGAAAATTCTATTGGATACCGCGACCTTTTTGACACGAAAGTGATGGGACTGCTGGTGGATCGTCCGTCCAATATTATTGTACATTTTCAGGAACTGTATGCCCGGGATCCGAAGAAAGCAACGGATTTTTACTACAAATTCAGCCAGGACACCGATTACATTCGCCGTTATCGTATTGCCCGCGATAAAAAGTGGGTGGTTTCTACTCCATATGGGGACCTGGATATTACCATTAATCTGTCAAAGCCGGAAAAGGACCCGCGGGCGATTGCTGCGGCAAAACTTGCGAAACAGACCGCTTATCCGAAATGCCTGCTCTGCAAGGAAAATGAAGGATTTGCCGGTCATCTGAATCATCCGGCACGCCAGAATCACCGCATCATACCGTTGACGATTCATGGCAGTTCCTGGCGTTTTCAATATTCCCCGTATGTTTACTACAACGAGCACTGCATTGTGTTTAACAGTGAGCATATTCCGATGAAGATCGAACGGGCGACATTTGCGAAACTCCTTGATTTTGTTGCACTGTTCCCACATTATTTTGTAGGTTCCAATGCTGACTTGCCGATTGTTGGCGGTTCTATATTGAGCCATGATCATTTTCAGGGAGGGCATTATGAATTTGCCATGGCGAAGGCACCGGTGGAAACAGAAATCAGCTTTCAGGGATTTGATGATGTGAAAGCGGGTATCGTAAAGTGGCCGATGTCTGTTATTCGTTTAAACGGTCGGGAGAAAGAACGTCTGATCGATCTGGCAGATAAGATCCTGATGGCATGGAGAGGCTACACGGATGAGGCAAGTTTTGTTTTTGCAGAAACAAATGGTGAGCCGCATAATACCATTACCCCGATTGCAAGAATGCGGGATGACCGATATGAACTGGATCTGGTTCTGCGCAATAACATTACTACAGCGGAGCATCCGTTGGGAGTTTATCATCCACATGCAGAATTGCATCACATCAAGAAAGAAAATATTGGACTGATTGAAGTGATGGGACTTGCTGTACTTCCGGCACGTTTAAAGGGAGAATTGGAACGGCTAAAGGAAGCAATTCTGGCAGGCGCAGATCTGACTGCGGACCCGGAATTGGAAAAGCATGCGGCGTGGGCAGAAGAATTGCGTGAAAAATATGGCAGTTTCGAGGCAGAAACTCTGGAAAATGTCCTGCAGCAGGAAGTAGGTATTGTCTTTATGAAAGTACTGGAGCATGCTGGTGTCTATAAACACACCGAAGATGGACGGGAAGGATTTTTGCGGTTTGTGCATTATGTGAATGCGTAGAAAATTTTTAAAATTTTGCGTGCCATATGAAAAGAAACATGGTAAACTATCAGCACAGTGTTGAATATTCAATGCGTTGTATTTTGAAAGTTAAGAAAGGGAGAGTACCATGGGACGTTATTACAAGTTATCAAAATCCATTTCTGATGAGGCAAAAGAGACTGCTTTAAGCGAGCTGAAAGCAAAGGATACCGTAAAAAAAGCGGAAATTACGGAGATTCCGGATAAAGGAGTATTTCTTCTGGTGGAGACCACAGATGGAGAATATTCGGATGTGATGAGTGCGGCTGTGAATATTTTCAACCGCGTAGCAGGCGGCTGTGCACTGAGTTTTGAGCGATTTGCAGTAGAATAAAAAAGGCCGGGGCAGTTTTTGAAAACTGTACCCGGCAGTTTTGCTATTTAACCCTGCAGAGCGTCTGCAACTCTCAGCAAATACGGCATTTCCGGGAATGGATTTTCCTTTAACATCTGCGCGGAGACCGCATAATTGATTTCAATCTTGCGCAGGAAAAGAAAACGGTTGCGGATGAAAATCCTCAGCATATCACCGGTAATCTGAACGGCAATTTCCCCGGGGGTATATTCATAGAGTCGCAGCAGTTCGGTAATAAATTCGTTCGGCAGTTTTGGCATTTCATTCGTGTTTTTTGGTGTAAAAAGGATGAAATCCTTAGCGAGACCATTCGGTGCGTCAATCTGCTGAAACTCTGAAAAATAGCGCTTCATGGAATTGCTGTCCAGGCATTTTTTGGACCACAGCATACAGGAACCGGTAAATGTTTTTCTGAGTCGGAGAGAGAAATAACATCCGGAAAGGTATGAAGCAGCATTGTCTTTGATATAATCGGTGGTTGCATCCATAATGCAGGCAGGCTTTGCCTGATAAGTACCATGCAGGATATCCCGGATCAGGATATTTTTTTTATTTTCGACAGGAAGAAAATGCGCGTCGATAATTTCCTTTTGATAAGAATTGTCTTTTTTCTCGTAGACAATATCTTTAAAGAAAGGACGAAAACTTTCTTCCATAGTTGCAGTTTTGACACCCTGACGGTATTTGCGGACCAGTCCGCGGAAAACAAACAGGTAAATGGCTGCAAGGAAAATAACAAATGGAATTGCAATCTGTCGTACTTTTAAAGCAAACATAAATGCAATAACCGTCATCACGACCATGCTGATGATCGTGAATTGCATGTATTTCTGCAGTTTGGCCAGAGAAGCTACTTTTTCATTCATTTACTGATTATCCTTTCCATAGATTTGTTTCGCCAAGGCAGCTGCCTCGCGTGCGATTTCCAGTTCTTCGTTGGTTCGGATGACCAGCACATTGACTTTAGAATTGCCGGTGGAAATGCGGATGGCTTCCGCCTGTTCACGGTTCTTTAATTCATCAATCGTAATTCCTAAAAATTCCAGATAATCACAGATTTCCTGACGAATATCGGAATCATTTTCACCGACACCTGCGGTAAATACGATGTTGTCTACGCCGTTCATAGCTGCGGCATAACTTCCGACATATTTCGCAACTTTATAAGCAAAAATCTCGCGTGCCAAAGCAGCTTGATCGTTATATTTGATCTCTGCATCTTTCAGTTCACGGAAATCGCTGGACAAGTTTCGGGAGATGCCAAGCACTCCGGATTCCTGATTCAGAATTGCCATGATCTGGGGGAAATCCAGATTTTCTTTTTTGGCGAGAAATTCCAGTGCGCCTGGGTCTACATCACCGCAGCGGGTGCCCATGACCAGACCTTCCAGAGGAGTAAATCCCATGGAATTATCGATCACCCGGCCATATTTTACGGCACTGATACTGGCACCGTTGCCCAGATGACAGACAATGGTTTTGACGCACTTTGGGTCTTGTCCGAGAAATTCAGCAGCGCGGTACGAAACATATTTATGGCTGATGCCGTGGAAACCATAACGGCGTATTTTATATTTTTCATAATAACGATAGGGAAGTCCGTAAAGAAATGCCTTCGGCTCCATAGTCTGGTTGAAAGCGGTATCAAAAACGCCGACCATCAAGGTATCAGGCATCAATTTTTTACATGCGTCCACGCCGACAAGGTTGGCCGGATTGTGAAGCGGTGCCAGGTCGTTGCATTCGGTCATGGCTTCTATAACTTCGTCGGTAATGACCACGGAACCAGAGAATTTTTCACCGCCATGTACGAGTCTGTGGCCGATCACGTCGATTTCCTGAAAGTTTTTGATGATGCCCTTTTCCGGGTCAATCAGAGTGTCCAAAAGTGTGTGGACAGCCTGCGTGTGGTTTGCCATCGGCACAGATTCTTTGATAGATACGGAATTGGTTTTGTAGGTAAATCTTCCATCGATACCGATTCGTTCGCAAACCCCCTTTGCGAGCACCTGCTCGGATTCTGAATCGATTACCTGGAATTTCAGCGAAGAGCTTCCGCTGTTGATTACTAATATTTTCATAATTGCTGCACCCTCTATATAAACGATAGTATAAGATTGCGGGGTTCAAAGACCTTGATTAGCATGCGGGCATGTCATTCACGAACTTTTGACCCTGGTATCATTATTATAAGATGAATGAGGTGTGAGTGCAAGCAAAAACGAAAATCCGTTGCCGGGATACCATGAGTTGCACAGATGGAATTCGTGTGCTATGCTTATCAGAAGTAAGAAAGAAGAGGTAACAGCAATGACAGAAAAGTTATATTATCAGGATGCACATCTGGAATCATTTACAGCACAGGTGCTGTCCTGTGTTTGGGATGAAGCGCGATCCTATTATGCAGTGGTATTGGATCGAACTGGATTTTTTCCAGAAGAAGGCGGTCAGTATGCAGATGGAGGAACGTTAAATGGAGTGAATGTAGAGGATGTCAGAGAGAAAGACGATATCATCGTACATTATCTGAAACAGCCGTTGGAAACTGGAATGAACGTGACGGGTCAGATTGATTATCAGGATCGTTTTGTTAAGATGCAGCAGCATTCCGGAGAGCACATCGTGTCTGGTTTGGTGCATCGTCATTTTGGTTATGATAATGTCGGGTTTCATCTTGGAAAAGAACTGGTAACTATGGATTTTAACGGTGTTTTGACAGAGGAACAGCTGCGTCAGATTGAGTGGGAAGCGAACGAGGCGGTGACGAAAAATCTGCAGATTCAGGTGACATACCCGGCGAAAGACGAATTGGGTGCAATGGAATACCGCAGCAAAAAAGAATTGTCTGGCTTAGTCAGGATTGTGACAGTGCCCGGATATGATGTGTGTGCCTGCTGCGCACCACATGTAGAACGTACCGGAGAGATTGGCATGATTCGTCTGGTGGATGCGGTAAAATATAAAGGCGGTACCCGGGTAACGATGGTGTGCGGTTTTCGTGCACTGCAGGATTATCGCTGTAAGGAGCGGAATGTCCGGGAAATCTCTCGTCAATTGTCTGCAAAGCCATACGAAGTAGCGGATGCGGTGAAGCGCCTTCAGGGAGAAGTGCAGCAGATGAAGGACAAATTGTATCGTTTTCAGATGGCGGATATGGAACGAAAACTGGAAGAAATTCCTCAAAATGCGAACAATTATTTCTTGTTTGAAGCCGATATGGAAAAGAATGCAGCACGAAAATTTGTCGATTCCGGGAAAGAAAAATGCAGCGGGCTTTGTGGTTTGTTTATAGGAACGGATCAGGACGGATATCAATATATTCTGGGAAGTAAATGTGCGGACCTGAAGGCAGTGTTAAAAGAATTCCATGAAGCATTTCCGGGGAAAGGCGGAGGAAAAGGAGAAATGGTGCAGGGCATCGTGATGGGTGAGTGTAAAAAAATCAAGATGTTTTTTGAGGCTGAATCATAAGATGAGAGCTGCCTCTCCTGCGGACAGGAGAGGCATTATTTTTTGGTGTTGTTAAGTTTTTTCTTTTTTGCCCGGCTTTTTGCCGCACGTTTTTTTCTTAGTTCCTCTTTGCGGGCAAAGATCGTCAATGCTTCTTCTTCATCCACAAGTTTTAAGGTTTTTACTACATAAATTCGATCCTCATCTGCTTTTTTGATTCGGATTTTTCCCTTTAAAAATCCGTGCTCCGGGCAGATTGCCAATGCATAATAAATCTTCTGATTTGGAGTAAACCAGCGGATTTTTTTGCGAAGTACCCGGTTGCAGCGGTAACAGCGCATGACCGGAACAGCGCGGTCTTTCAGAGCATCTTCTTTTGAGGGGAAGGTGCGGGATACATATTTGTAATAATCCGGAAAAACATGATGAATTTCTTCGCGGCGATTGTCCGGAAGCCGATAATAGTCGATGGACATATACGGCAAAAACTGTTCCGGATTCATCTGCTCCAGAATTTTACCGGTGTACCAGGCATCATCTGCCGCCCGGTGGAACGGGCGCTCTTCCTGGATGCCCAGTTCCTGCACAGCGGTATCCAGAGAAGGTTTATCTCCGTCGCGATAAAACAGAGCATAGAGTTTCTGGATATCGTAATAAAATAGTGGTTTGGGAAACGGATTTTCCATGTTGTAATGGCGCATATTACGCTGCAGTTCGGTCAGATCCATAGAACCCCAACTGCAGAAGACTGCATCCGGTCCGCACCATTGTAAGAAATCCCGGGCCGCTGACACAAAGCTTACACCTTGGGTGAAAAGCTCGTCCATGCTCATATGAGTTACTTCTGAGATGGCGTGATGCATGGTCATATATACCTGCGGGTGGATGAGGCGGTGAAATTCATCCAATATATGAAATTGTTCATCCAGCTTCACCGCACCAATTTCTATAATTTCAAAGGGGAAGTCTGCAACAGAGTCCGCTTTTCCGGTAGAACTCTGATTCCATTCCAGGTCAAATACAATATAATTCTTCATAATAAGGGATTATCTTTTACTCTTTTTTATTTCTTTTTTCCTGCATTAGCAGATCAAATTCTGCACTGGACATTCCAATATCCTGCAGTCGTTTCTGGCGCCTTTGATAGCGCTCTGCGCGTTCTGCCTCTTCGGTCTTTTCTATGCGGATTTTCAGAAAGATAACGACACCGGCAATGGCTCCTATGCCTAAAAGAATGCCGGAGACGATCCAGAATCCGGTGGGAACGTGCAGCTTGAAATTGGTCTCGGAATCATTGTCCGGCATTGTTCGTGCAGACAACACGGAAGTGCCTGATTCCTGAGCAATTGTTCCGGTATCTCCAGACATGGTTTCGTCCGAATAGGAGGTCACGTCAGGAGAGTCTGCAAGATTGGAAGCTTCCATAGGAACTTCGGCTAACATCTTAGATTCAGCAGAGACCTGTTCATTGCGCATCAGATACATGGAACCAATCTCATGCCCCTGATATTCATATGTGATCTGAGCCACCGCTGATTCCGGAGCAGATTCCGGAAGATCATAACGGATGGAAGAAGCAGTGTCGCTGATATCGGCATTTGCAGGCAGTGTGATATGGCTGTCGCGCTGCAGGGTCAGGACGGACAGATTGGTAGTCGGAAGACCGGCGATCATCATATCATTTTCGATATTGGTATAAGTTGGATCGCAGTCAGCTGCAGGAAGGGATTGGAAGTTTTCAAATCCAAAATCCAGCAGTGCTTTGGTATCGGTGTAGTGCGTCTGATGACCGTTCAAAACGACGGCGATCAGCTTCATGCCATCGCGTTCTGCACAGGTGACCAATGTATTACCGGCCAGGGAGGTGTATCCGGTCTTACCGCCGATGATACCCGGGTAGTACTGAGATGTGTTTTTTTTCAACATTTTGTGTCCTGGATAGACGCGGATGCCTTCCGGGTTTCGTTTAGTCGGAGGAATATCGTAGTACAATTTTGAGTCGATTTCCGTAAAAATCTCGTTTTGAAACGCGGCCTTTGCAATCAGTGCCATGTCATAGGCAGACGTGTAGTGATCCGGGTTATTGAGTCCGCTGGGATTAGAAAAATTGGAGTTGGTACAGCCCAGAGAGGCGGCTTTTTCATTCATCATTTCCGCAAATGCTTCGATGGAGCCGGCTGTGTGTTCTGCTAATCCGTTCGCTGCCTCGTTTGCCGATTTTAACATCATGGCATATAGAGAATCGCGGACAGTCAGCTGATCACCTTCATCAATTCCGCAGCTGCTGCTTCCGGATTCTACATTGTAAACTGCGTTGTGGGAATAGGTTATAACGTCGTCCAGATCGCAATTTTCGATGACGATCAGGGCAGTTAAAATTTTCGTAATGCTGGCCGGAAAGTAGGATTCATTCATGTTCTTTCCGTATAAAACAGCACCGGAATCAGCATCCATCACAATTCCGCCTTCTGCCTCAATTGTGATGTTGGACGGCCATGACGGAGCAGCAAAAGCAGGCTGTGGGCTGTGTGCAGTTATGACGGCCAGGCAGAGAATCATGGCAGTCAATCGAAAGTTTCTTAATCGTTTCATAAAAATCTCCATATTAAAAAATGCTGTCTTATTTTCTTAGCGAAAGATATCCATTAGTATAATGGATATCAAAGAACAAGTAAAGAAAAAACAGTGCGGAAAGGTCACTGTTTTTTCGACACATTTACTGGTTGGAATGATATCGTTTTTGTAAAATAACGCAGATCACAAAAACGAGGATAACGGAAACGCCAAATACGGCAGCAATATTTGAGGCAGTATCCACAAAAAACGGCTCCGGAACGATGTTTATCAACAAATCGGTGTTCGGGTCTAAGAGCCACAGATCATTGCGAAAGAAAATCTTGTGGAAAATGATAAAGTATTTTGTAAAATTTGTGGATATCAGTGCAGCAAGGGCTGCAGTAACAGCAAAAAAGACGATCGTGCCGTGACAAATGGTTTTTGGCAGAATCTTTTTGAAGTTGGCTTTTAGTATAAACAAAAGCAGAACCGAAACTGCCATGATACCGATGCAAATACGGCGAATCGTAAACCCGCCCAGAAACAGTTTTTGAACATCTTCCATGTGAGCAATTTCGCGCTGGTTGAAAAATTCTCTCGGTTCGCCGTTAACGATGGTTGGAATATGCAGGTCAGCACGGTCGCCTCTGAGATAATTCATCATTTCGTCGGTTACTTCCAGAAGATCATCCATTTCCATTTGAACATCGTCCAAAACATGATATTTGGTATATTCATTTTCAAAATATCCCGGATTCCAGTAACAAACTGCTTCGATCGAAGTGATGAAGAGTGTGATCATCAAGGCAAAGCCGCATAGAATACCAAGAAAATAATGTATTGTTTTCATAAAAGAAAGATCCTTTCCTGATGATAATCGTATAGTCTTATTGTAGTAGTTTCCAGAAGAAAAGTCCAGTCAATATTGACAATTGTGTTCGTGATTGACAAACACAATCGGGGTGGTATACTGAAAAAAGAAACGAGAAAGGAGAAGTTACTTGAATCACTTAACGCTGTTCTTAATTATAGAAATCATAGGAACGGTTGCATTTGCCTGTTCCGGCGCCATGGTTGCCATTCAGAAACATCTGGATCTACTGGGCGTGATCGTGCTGGGAGTTATTACTGCTGTGGGCGGTGGAATGCTGCGTGATATTATCATTGGGAATACTCCGCCCGCATTGTTTGTAAATCCGGTATATGTACTGGCTGCATTTCTTTCTGTTATGGTGCTGTTTTTGTTTGTAAAATTCCGGCGGTTGTCCATGGAAGTGCTGACATCTGTGACATATGATCGGATTATGAGCTTTCTGGATGCCATTGGTCTTGGCGCTTTTACGGTTGTTGGCATCGATACGGCCATTGCAGCGGGATTTGGAGATTATCGTTTTTTGATGATCTTTCTTGGTGTGATTACCGGTGTTGGAGGAGGAATTTTGCGTGATATGATGGCATGCGAGATTCCATCGGTACTGAGACGTCATATTTATGCATCTGCGTCTCTGGCGGGTGCGTTTTGTTATGTATATCTGATGGGACATGCTTCCAGAAATACGGCATTGATTATTAGTGCGCTGCTGGTAGTGGTAATCCGTGTGTTGGCACGACATTATAAGTGGAATCTTCCGAAGGCGATGTAAGAAACGTGAAAAGGACGCTGTCAAAAAAATGACGGCGTCCTTTTTAAATCAGGTATACAGACCATTTTGCAGCATGGATGACCGGTTTACTCTGGAAGTATTATTCAGTTGTTAAATACTGGCTTGCTACATAAGCAGTTTCACCTTGATATAAGATCTCAGCCCATTCTGAATCATAGGCCTGAACATACTCGACTGCACTGCCTGCAGCGAGCTGTCCCAGTTTTTCTCCATCGGTGCTTGGCGACTTGCGGACATTTAAATTCGTTGCAGCCCGATAAATGACTTCTGGTGTATTGTTTTCTGCAGATGCCGGTGTTTCCTGCATAGCCTCGGTGGAAATTGGTGCCGCAGTGGTCTCTTTTTCATCAGCGCCTGGTTTGAAAAGTTTTACAACACAGAACAGCAGGATGATGCAGAGGACAGGAATCAATAATTTCATGATATCATAGACGGTAAATGCCGGTCTTCTGGAGTCCGTACGTTTGCGGCTGCGGGAGGCAGAAGAAACATAGGTTCGGCTGCTCTGGACGGAAGTTTTGGCAACAGAACCGGATGATTTTCCGGTCGGGGAAGAAGCACGGGACACAGACTTTACGCGTGTGCCTTTCTTTGCATTGCTGTAATCATTTGCGAAAGTATATACTTCCTGAGACAGCATGTGATAAGCCTGATTTGCGTTGTATGCGTTGGAATCTCCCTCTTTGGATGCTTTGTCACCAAGAATGCGGATTTTATGGTAGTGTTCGCATGTCGTTTTGCTGATCCACTGATTTTGATACAGGGTGTCGATCATATCCTTCAGCTCACCGCCGTCTACGATACAGGCGCGCTCTGCGAGCAGCTTTACCATGAATTCCAGAGTTTGACGAGCAGTGATCATGGCGGAATTGTATTCTCTCTGGCCAATCTTGCGCTCAGTATCCTTCACACCAAGCTGAATCTTGTCCCAGCTGTTATTTCCACTAGTAGTAGCCATTGATGTTGCCTCCTTTGTTTCTTTTGTATGTATCTCATTATACTATATCTTGTGAGATTACGCACGTGAAAAAACATGAAATGGTATCGTATCTTAATGAGCGGAAAAGGCTTTTTGACGATCCTATTTATAATATAGCACAATAATTTGAATAATCTGTGACATGTCTGTAACTTTTATTGCAAAGATTTCATCCCTTTGGTAAAATAAAAGAACAGGCAGCAGAAATCGGTATTGAGATTTCTGCCGTTTGAAAAGTTGGAGGAAATATGATATGAGATTACGCCACATTCCGGGTTCGGAAGAAGCGATGCGCACCAGTCCGTTTGTGATACAGAATCCGGAAGAACACCGGGGAAAATATGCAGAAGTTTTTGGCAATGATCATCCGATTGAAATTGAAGTTGGAATGGGAAAGGGTAAATTCATCATGGAACTTGCTTCCCTCAATCCGGATATCAATTATATCGGTATTGAGCGATATTCCAGCGTGCTTTTACGTGCCCTTCAGAAACGTGAAGAACTGGATTTGCCGAATATTTATTTTATGTGTGTGGATGCTATCGACTTGGCAAAATTCTTCGCACCAGAAGAGATTTCTAAGATTTATCTGAATTTTTCTGATCCGTGGCCGAAAGATCGCCATGCAAAGAGACGTTTGACTTCGCCGGAATTTATGAAAGTTTATGATCAGATTTTATCCAGGGGCGGAAAGGTTGAGTTTAAGACAGACAATCAGGGGTTGTTTGCGTATTCCCTGGAGGCAATTCCGGAAGCCGGCTGGACCATTGAAGCCTTCACGCACGATCTGCATCACAGTGATATGAATGAGGGCAACGTCATGACTGAGTATGAAATGAAGTTTTCTGCGATGGGAAATCCCATCTGTAAACTGATTGCATCCAGATAAGGGGATACAGACAAAGGTCTTGCCATGGCAGCCGGTTTTACGTGAATTGTTTAGTATTTGCATCATCTGCATATATTATATAGATGACAGAACCAGGCGCATGGAAACGCGGTGATGGAATGAGCATAAAGCAGAAAATTATAAAAAGTCTGCGATGCAGTACCTGTGATAAAATAGATTTAGATCGCAGAATTTTGAAGTGGTGCAAATGCTTTCGTGAAGTGGAAAAAGTACTTTGCCGTGGCAAAAGAAGTAAGTAATATGGTAGTTTAGGAAAGGAGAATATAACTATGGAGAAAAAATTTACAACTGCTAATTTTGAGACAGAGGTATTGAAGTCCGATAAACCGGTTTTGGTTGATTTTTACGCAGATTGGTGTGGTCCATGCCGCATGATGGCACCGGCGGTTGAAGCGCTGGCTGAGGAGTTGGCTGACCTTGCAGTTGTCGGTAAGCTGAATGTAGATGAAAATGACGAGATTGCGATGCAGTATGGTGTGATGAGCATTCCGACTTTGATCGTGTTTAAAAATGGTCAGCCGGTGAAAAAGTCTATCGGTGTTCAGGCAAAAGAAGTCATTGAACAGATGATCAGAGAAGCGTAAAAGTCATTTTAGAAGGGGAATTGAACGAATTTCTGAAAAAGTTTGTAAAAATCTGTTGACTTTTTTGGTGGAATGATTTATACTAGCGTTCGTGTTGAGAGTTCAGCATGAGCGTTAAGCACCCTTAGCTCAGTTGGTAGAGCAGTAGACTCTTAATCTATTTGTCCAGGGTTCGAGTCCCTGAGGGTGCACTTAATTACTGATTGTGCAGCTTATGTGCGCGGATCAGGAATAATTGAATAAGCACCCTTAGCTCAGTTGGTAGAGCAGTAGACTCTTAATCTATTTGTCCAGGGTTCGAGTCCCTGAGGGTGCATTTAAGTGCTGATTTTGCAGACTGAGAGCTGCGGGGTCGGCATTTTTTTGTTGTATGGAAAACTACGATTTGATACAACAAAAGATTTTGATGATTTGAATGAACACAGAACTGTAAGAATTGCGTCATTGAATCTGCATACAAAATATGCTAGAATAAAACGATGATGAGAATTGCGGGGGTGCAAAGCACGGAGCAATTCGGTATCAGAGGGTCAAAATATCATGGTTGACAGGTTTGTCTGTTCATCCATGAAATGGTTCTCAATATCAGCGGTTACATTGTATTTGACGAAGGAAGTGAGGTCAGTTTTTCTATGACTGATAATAGATATATACGATTGAAAAAAAAGTTTTTAAATATGGGAGTGACAGGATTGACGGCAGTGTTTTTGCTGAGCGGCTGTGCAACCCCGATCGCAACGCAGCAAACACATGCTGATGAAGAACAGGAGATTGTGCTTGCAGAGGAAACACTGCCACAGACGGCGGCAGATGAAACCGTTATGGCAATGTCTCCAGATGGTCCACTTCTGCCAAGTGTAGCAGGGGTAGATGCAGAATATTCGGAGCCGATTCCGGACTATCTTCGTATTGGTATGGAGCATCCGATTGTGGCAAAGCTGCAGCAGCGCCTGATGGATTTAGGATTTATGGATGCCGATGAACCGACCAACTTTTATGGTGAAGTGAGCCAGAGTGCAGTTAAGGTTTATCAGCGCCAGAATAAACTGACCCAGGACGGTGTGGTCGGCCCGGAGACACTGGAGGCAATCCTTTCTCCGGATGCCAAGCATTATGCGGCGCAGCAAGGCGACAAGGGCGATGATATTCAGCGGATTCAGAACCGTTTGTATGAATTGGGTTATTTGGCAAAGGCAGAATTGGTGACGGGTAATTTTGGTGAAAGCACTTTAGAAGCGGTTAAGAAGCTGCAGGAAGTCAATGGAATCGCACAGGACGGTAAAGTGGGACGCGAGACGATGAACCTGCTCTATAGTGAGGAAGTAAAGCCCAACATGCTCTCTTATGGTGAAAAGAGCGAAGTGGTCCTGGAAGCGCAGAAACGATTGAAAGCATTGGGTTATATGACTTCTGAGCCGGATGGTACATATGGTAATGATACGATCATTGCAGTAAAACAGTTCCAGTCACGAAATGACCAGGTTGTAGATGGTTACCTTGGACCATCTACTCGTGTGGCATTGAACAGCAGCAGTGCGGTGCCGAATGGTCTGGCTTTGGGTGACAGCGGTGATATGGTTCAGAAGGTTCAGAATAAACTGAAGCAGTTAGGTTATTTGAATTCCGGCAATGTGACCGGTTATTACGGTGAGGTAACAGAGAATGCAGTCAAGTTATTCCAACGGACGAACCAATTGAGTGCGGATGGTCTGGTTGGAGCGCAGACGATGGCAAAGCTGACCAGTAATGATGCGAAAAAGGCACCGGCCAATACACCGTCGACAAATGGAAGCAGCAACAGAGGAAACAGCTCCAGCGGCGGCTCGAGCAGTTCCGGCGGCAATAAAAATAACAGCGGAAGTTCCAGTATACCGAATACCGGTACGGCGAGCGGAGGGGCAAGTGCTTTGATTTCTGTGGCAAGCTCCAAACTGGGATGTCCGTATGTCTGGGGAGCGAAAGGCCCGAATTCCTTTGACTGTTCTGGTTTTGTATATTGGTGTCTGAACCAGGTTGGCGTTCGTCAGAGCTACATTACCTCATCCGGCTGGCGCAACGTTGGTAAATATACCAAGATTACAAATTTTTCAAATCTGCGTGCAGGTGATATTATTGTTGTCAGCGGTCATGTCGGAATCGTAGCGGGCGGCGGTACGGTTATCGATGCGTCATCTGGTAATGGTAAAGTTGTTCATCGTTCTTTAAGCTCCTGGTGGCAGCGCAATTTCATTTGCGGATGGAGAATTTTTGGATAATAGGAGAACCCCGGTTCATGATACGGCAAACGGTCGTGTCATGAACCGGGGTTTTTTATACTTATCTTACGATTCTTCTGCAGTTTCTTCTGTGTTTTGCTTTTTTTCCCGAATCGGGAATCCGATCCGTGCTTTAAATAAGTCGCCGTCGATAAATAGTTCAAAAGTGCCGCCCTGCAGTTTTGTCAGACTTTGGGCAATGGACAAGCCCAGACCGCTGCCTTCTGTGGTTCTGGAAACATCACCGCGGACGAACCGTTCGGTTAGTTCATCACTGCTGATATTCAGCGGATTTTCGGAAACATTCTTGATGATAAAATATGCAAAATCATTCTCACGTTTTACTTCTGTATAAACACGGCTGTTCTCCATGGCATACTTGAATGCGTTGTTGTAGAGATTTTCCAGAACACGCCACAATCGTCGTCCGTCAGCTTCGATCATCATGCTTTCGTTTGGCAGATCGGATACCAGAGTGAGATGGCGTGTTTCATATTTTTCCTCAAATTCTCCATTGGTCTGCCAGATCATTTCCACCAGGTCCAGACGGGTCATTTCCAGTTTCAGGTTGCCGGAACTTGCTTTGGAAGCTTCTACAAGGTCTTCCGTCAGGGTTTTCAGACGCTGCGATTTCTGATCTAAAACATTTAAGTATTCCTGTACTTTTTCATTCGGAATATGCTCCCGTTTTAAAAGATCCACATAGTTGATAATGGAGGTCAGAGGGGTCTTAATGTCATGGGAAACATTGGTGATCAGGTCAGCTTTAAAGCGTTCGCTCTTCACTTTTTCCTGAAGAGCTCGTTCAAGACCGGTGCCGATGCTGTTGATCATCCGGGCGATGTTCAGTTTTTTTCCATCCAGTCCTTTTATATCCATCTGATAAGAGGTATCGCCGCCGGCGATTTTTTCAATCGCGTCGGCAATGCGATCTTCCTGTGACGCGGTACGAAATAATCTCCGGAATGTACGGTAGTCAAGGACAACCAATCCGGCGCAGATCAGGAGAATCAGAAGTTTTGCCAATGAATAACGGAAAACTCCAAACAAGGTCACGATGAGGGTAATGCCAAGGATATGTGCGCCGACAAAACATGAATAATGCCAGAGCAGCATATGTGTAAATGGCCGATTGGTAAAGTACTCGTCAATATCCTGAAGAAGATGGTTGGCCAGACTGTTTTCCCAAAGCTGATGGTTTTTATAACGCCGGAGCAGGCTGAACAGGGAAAGCAGGATACATAGGTAAACGATGACAGCCTGCATCATTTTTTCGGCAAAATCCCATGTGTAGGAGTGAAGAAGAAGATGAAGCAGTTTATAGCCGATCTTTTCTCCCAAAAATAACATGAACATGGTACAGACAACGGATAATGCAATCCAGCTTTCGGTAGTGATCAGATCATAATCGTGCAGATACAGACTGTCCGGGTCGTCGGTTCGATACCCGGAAACCTGTGCAAGATAAAACAAAGTGACCAGACAGCCGATACAGCCTATGGAAAGAGCGAGCAGGCCTTCCAGTGCCCGTCGCCGGATCTGATGATAATCCAGTGCGGCCGATGCGTATTTGTCATCTGCAGGATACGAAGTATCTACAGCAGCGATCAAGTAATAATTTTCGGTATCATAGAAGTTATTTTCTTCCATGGAGATCGTTAAATTTGAAGGAATCTGTTCCAGATTCGTCTCAATCAGGATAGAGTCACTGGTCAGATAGCAGTAGCGCCCTAAACTGCGAAGTTCTTCGATGGACATGTCTTCTGCATTGGAATAAATGACAGGTTCTTCGTCTTCATCGCCGTAGACAACCTGAAAATACAGATTGGACGGGTCGGAAAGCATGCCGTAGTAAACCGTGTAATATTTGCTCAGACAGGACAGAACTTCTTTACACAATTCCAGGAGGGATGTGTAGGCATCACCTGGTTCGCTGAGGGTGGCGTCCGGGTCATAAGCACGCCAGTTTACATACTGATCTTTGGCCGTGGAAGCGTCGCCATAGATGAACATATCGTTTACAACATGGAAGTCATCATCCAGATAAAAACCCTGGCTTTTGGCATAACGAAGCACTTCTTCCAAGGTGTAAATGATTTCAGGCCCATTTTCGCGGGAAACAGAAAACATTTCCCTGGAAAGATCCAGCATGCCGTCCGTTTCGAATACATCCCGGTAGGAAATGTAAGCAAAAATATCATCCAGGTCTTCCTGAAATTGTGCTTCAAAGGCTTCAGAATCTTCATAATTTCGGTTCAGCATCCAGTTGATCCCGGAACCGATCTGAGTGTTCAGATACATAAAGCTGATTCCTGCAACAGCCAGAGTCAGAAAGATAAGATGCAAAAGGACCGCAGTCTGTTTCTTGATCCGCATGGAGTAATCTTTTAATTTCATGAGATTCACCTACTGTTTTTCGATTTTATACCCGACACCCCAGACTACTTTCAGATAGCGAGGTTCCCGTGGATTGATCTCAATTTTTTCGCGGATATGGCGGATATGTACGGCGACGGTGTTGTCCGCGCCAATGGCCTCTTCATTCCAAATCTGTTCATAAATTTCATCGATGGAAAATACTTTGCCGGCATTTTTGACCAGAAGAAGCAGGATATTGTACTCGATCGGAGTCAGCTTGATCAGTTCGTCATCTACCCAGACCTCTTTGGTGTCATCGTTGATGGTCAGGCCGCCGCATTTATAAATCTGATCGCTGGTCTGCTGATTGAGATTGCCAAGCTGGGTATAGCGGCGCAGCTGAGATTTGACGCGGGCAACCAGTTCTAAGGGATTAAATGGTTTGGAAATATAATCATCCGCACCAATATTCAATCCGAGGATTTTATCGGTATCTTCCGATTTCGCGGAAAGAATGATGATCGGAATGCTGCTGGTCTCGCGCACTTTTAAGGTGGTGCGTATGCCATCCAGTCCAGGCATCATGACATCCAAAATCAGCAGGTCCACCGGCTGCCGGCTCAGAACTTCCAGTGCCTCGTAGCCGTCATATGCCTTAATTACCTGAAAACCCTCACCAGTTAAGTAAATGTCTATCGCTTCGACAATCTGCTTGTCGTCATCACATACAAGAATCGTCTGCATAAAAAAGCTCCTTTGTTTGTATTTGGGAACACATGATGCCTGTTTTTTGTTTGCTCAGTCTCATGCAAAAATTCCCACATGAACAGTATACACTAAAAGAGGTCCTGCCGCAATTGGCAAGACCTCAGGTTTTTATGATGATTTTATAACATTTTTATGAAGATGCTCCGGCATTTTTAAGGTCATGCGGATGTATCTTCATGGGAATATTGATTAATTGAACCGGAGGATTACGGTTCCATAAGCCGGAAGCGGAATGTTCACTCTGTAAGGCTGACCGTCGCATTCGCTCTTAACGGCTTTATATACCGGTGATTTCATCGGCGCCTTGTAGAGTCCCTCTTTGTTGTCCATGATCAAGGTATAATTTCCTTTTTTCGGTACACCTACACAATAATCCGGACGTGCTACCGGGGTGAAATTGCATATGAAAATCAGGTTCTGCTTGCGCGCCTTAGAGTAGCGGATGAAGCTGAAAATGCTTCTGTCAGCGTCATTGGCATTGATCCACTGGAAACCATCCCATGCATCGTCAGTTTCGTATAAGGCCGGATATTTTTTGTAAAGATGAAGCAGGTCGCTGACATATTTCTGAAGATCTTTGTGATGCTCATTTTCTGTCAGATCCCAATCAAGAGCCACCTTTTCATCCCATTCATGAAGCTGTCCGAAATCCTGTCCCATGAACAAAAGTTTCTTGCCCGGATGTCCCATCATGAAGGTATAGCCTACCTTTAAGTTGGCAAATTTGTCTTCGTAAATGCCTGGCATCTTGTTGATCATCGAACATTTTAAATGAACAACTTCGTCGTGGGAAAGCACCAGTATGTAGTTCTCGCTGGTAAAATAAGTAAGACCAAAAGTCATCTTATTATGGTTGTATTTGCGGAAATATGGATCCAGTTTCATATATTCCAGGAAATCATGCATCCAACCCATGTTCCACTTAAATGTAAAGCCGAGACCGCCGTCTTTCGGGTCGTGAGTCACTTTCGGCCATGCGGTAGATTCTTCTGCAATAACGATGGCACCCTTACCTCTTCGGGTAACAATGCTGTTTAAGTGGCGGAAGAATTCGATAGCTTCCAGGTTCTGGTTGCCGCCGTACTGGTTGGCAATCCATTGACCGTCTTTGCGTCCGTAATCCAGGTAAAGCATGGAAGCAACGGCATCCACGCGGAGACCGTCTATATGGTAACGTTCGATCCAGTAAAGGGCATTTGCTACCAGGAAGTTTGATACTTCCTTACGGCCGTAATCGAATACTTTTGTACCCCAATCCGGATGTTCGCCCTTCCGGGGATCCGCATATTCATAGAGCGGCTGACCGTCAAAATCGGCAAGACCGTGAGCGTCGCGCGGAAAGTGTGCAGGTACCCAGTCGAGGATAACGCCAATGCCTTTTTTATGAAGATAGTTGACAAAATATTTGAATTCATCTGGAGTTCCATAGCGGCTGGTTGGAGCATAATAACCGGTCACCTGATATCCCCAGGAACCGTCGAATGGATGTTCTGCAATACCCATCAGTTCTACATGGGTATACCCCATTTTTTTGACATAATCGGCCAGTTCTTTTGCGGCTTCTTTATAAGTGTAGTAGCCGTTCTTTTCTTCACGTTCTTTTTTCTTCCAGGAGCCGATATGAACTTCATAAATACTCATGGCAGACTGGCGAGGATTTGTTTCCTGACGTTTCTGTATCCAGGTGTCATCTGCCCATTTGAAGTCGGTGTTAGGGGCAACAATGGATGCAGTTCCGGGACGAAATTCGCACTGGCGTGCATACGGGTCAGACTTTAAGATAACCTGTCCGCCGGCAGTGGTAATGGCAAATTTATAGATGGTTCCTGGTTTTAAATCCGGGATAAATACTTCATAAATTCCGGAAGTTTCCAGTGGCTTCATCGGATTCTTTTTGCTGTTCCAGCTGTTGAAATCACCTACTACACTGACAGATGCGGCATGTGGTGCCCAGACCGCAAAGTAAACACCCTCTTTTTTGCGGTAAGTGGTTGGATGTGCACCAAGCTTTTCATAAATCTCATAGTGAGTTCCGTTTCCGAACAGGTAACGATCCATATCGGAAATAATGCCGGTTCCAATCTGCTTCTTCTTTTTTGCTTTTATATCTGCCATATTAACGGCCCTCCCTGATTTTCAAGATGACGCCGGTATTGCCCGGTAAGGTCATTGTAACTTTATTATTATAAATCGGAACCATACTGTCGTCAATCAAATTGCGTGCCTGAGTAGCAGAAGTTCTCAGAGGAACGTTGATGACAGCAGAATCATCATCATTGTTGGCGATGATTACAGCCATGGAGCCTTCTGCATGACGTGCAAATGCGTATTGACGGTTGGTAAGGAGGAGTTCCTGATAACGTCCATGGTGGAATTCAGGCTCCTCGGTATGAATGTGAGCGATCTTGGTAATAAATGCAGTCAGTTCATTATACATTTTCTGACCTTCTGCAATCGTAATGCAAGGGCGAAGTGCGCGATCGCTGTCCCAGGTACGCATACCTTCTATACCCCATTCACCTCCGTAATAGATGGATGGGATGCCCGGTAAAGTAAGCAGTAAAAGGTAAGCCAAATTAAGATGCGCTTTTCGATTGAGTTTGCTGGCAATGCGGTTTTCATCATGATTATCCAGGAAAGTATAAAGGTCACGTCCGATGCTTTCCAGTCTTCGTACATTGTGAGCAATCTCGAAAAAGTTGTGGTCATTGAGACCGGAATACAGACTCTTATGGAGTTCATAATTCGTTACAGAATGAAGCATTTCTGAATTAACCCAGCGGCTGTAATCGCCGTGAATTACTTCGCCCATCAGCCAGAACTCCTGTTTCATATGACTGGTCTCAGCACGCATTTCTTTCATGAACTGGAAGTCTAAAACATTTGCACAGTCGAGGCGGATGCCGTCGATATCGAACGTCTCAATCCAGTAGCGGATCACGTCGATCATGTAATGACGAACTTCTGAATTGTAGTGATTCAGACACGGAAGTTCATAATGCCCCTGCCATGCTTCATAGTTGAAAGAATCTCCTTTTGGACTTCCCCATCCGAAATTTACACCTTTATACCAGTCACGATAGCGAGAATTTTCGCGGTGATTCTGGATGTCCTGAAAAGCAAAAAATTCACGTCCGGTGTGATTAAAAACGCCGTCAACAACGACTTTAATATCAGATTCATGGCACAGATTTACGAACTGGATAAAGTCATCATTGGTGCCGAGACGACGATCGACCAGTTTGTAATCGCGGGTGTCATATCCATGCGAGGAGGATTCAAAAAGCGGTCCGATATAAATGGCATTGCATCCTAAATTTTTAATGTGAGGAATCCAACGATTCAGTTCCTCAAAACGTTTCGTAACATATGCTTCGTTGTTGTGAAATGGCGCACCGGTCATACCCAGCGGATACATGTGATAAAATACGGCTTTTTCATACCAAGTACTCATAAAATAGGTCCTCCTGATGTGTTTGTCAGAGCTTTTCCAGATGCTTGAAGCGTCTGAGAAGAAACTGATACCGCAGTTGTGCTGCGTTTAATTCGTAAATGTAGCAGTCGATCAACGTGGGGTCTACCACCTGTTCAAAATGATTTTGAGCTGAGTCGATCAGGAGGCGTGTCCGTTCGATTTCTGCCCGCAGTTCCTTGCTGTCATGTGACGGTTTCACGGTCCGTCTCCGTTTAAAAAATATTCCGGTCTGCATAATCCATTTCCTTTCAAATTCCATTATTTGAAAATATTATTTGCCGAAAATGGAAAAGTATGCAAATTATTATTCTTTGTAGAATTCTTCAATTAATGAACCCAGCTGCATCAACTTCCTTGTGCCCTCTTTTGGGGTCTGATAATAAATATTGGATGTGCCTTTTCGGTGGACATCCACAAGGCCGGCGTCTTTTAGAATTTTCAAATGATGGGAGACTGCCGGGCGTGACAGACTTGTCTGGCTTGTAATTTCGTTTACATTTAAGCCATCCGGCCACGTAGTGTATAAAAGTCCGATGATTTTCAGGCGGACTTCATCGCCAAGGGCGATAAACAGCGGCTTACATTCGGTAAATGTTTGTTCCATAAACTTGCCAGTGACCATAGAACACCTCCTTTGTTTAAATATTTGGACTAAAATATATTGTAACATTATTTTCTGACACAGTCAATCGTGTGAATAAATTGTCTGTAAAAAAAACAATCCATCATCACTCTTGACACGAAAAAGCAATTTTATAAAAAAGGTATTGACAGAACGGAAAAAATGTGGATAATAAAAAACAATCAACGCCCGTTCGGGCGAACAGATTCTACTTTTTTTGCTTCGGCAGTGTTCAATTCTGAATGCCGTAAGTGTCAGCCGTATCGGCAAAGAGATTCTTTTGATAGATTTTATGATGGAGAGAGGTGGTGCAGTGCGGAACATTTTTGTTTGTGCATAATACTGGCAGGAGCAGCATGGACAGATTTTTTCAGTGGAAAAGTAAAAAATCAGTGGCTTATTTTGGGGATAGTGCTCGGAATTTGGTGCAGAAGCAGGGAATTTTTCTTCCCGGCAGTCGTTTTTCTGATACCTGCATTTCTTTTGTGGTATTTTCGGATGATGGGGGCTGGTGACGGAAAATTGATGGCGGTAATCGCAGGTTTTTTGGGATTTTCCAGAGGAATTCTGGCTGTCTGGCTGGGGCTGTGCATGGGAGCAGTTTGGTCAATATGTCATTTCTGGCATGATCAGAGTTTTCGAACTCGTCTGAATTATCTTTTCGCATATTTCGTGCGAATGATCAACTATGGAACAATTGAAAAGTATGATGAATGGTCAAAGAATGCAACAGAAAAACAATATCGAATTCCGCTGGCGGTCTGCATGGCAGCGGGGGTGTATCTGTACCTGTTTTTGGAACATTTTTGGAAATTTCTCTGACCTGAAGTTAAGAAGGGGGAATGAAATGGAATGAAACGGATTATGGCGGTTTACGATGTGGATCCATTTTACGCAAATAAGTTTGCTGAGTTTGCCAATGAGAAGGAGAAAACACCATTTACGGCGATTGCGTTTACAAGTCTTTCCAGGCTGAAAAACTTTGCGGATAAACAGGCAGTGGAGCTTTTGCTGGTCGGCGATGAGGTTTTGGCGGAAAATTTGGAAGATATCAAGGTTGGACAGGTGATTCGTTTAAGTGAATCGGGAATGCCGCAGGCAGATGGGACACCTGTGGTTTATAAATATCAGGCATCGGATCGTGTACTGCGCGAAGTGATGGCATGCTATCAGGTGAAGGAAGAGCCGACGTTTTTTTCCATGAAAGGGGAAATGAGTACAGTCGTCGGAATCTATTCACCGGCAGGCAGATGCGGGAAGACTGGATTTGCCATGACGCTTGGTCAGGTGATGGCAAAAAACGAGAAGGTTTTATTGCTCTGTCTGGAAGATTTTTCTGGTTTTTCCCGGATGACGGGAACCGAGTATAAGGGAACCTTGTCGGATCTTTTATATTACTTTCGGCTAGGGGCGTATTCAAGACTAAAACTTGGCAGTGTGACATATCACTGGAATGGTCTGGACTATGTGCCGCCTGTGACCTATGCAGAGGATTTAAGGGATGTGACAGGAGAAGAACTGGTGCAGCTGCTTCAGGTCATTGCAAAAGATGGAGGGTATGACACGATTTTGCTGGATTTTGGGCATTTCGGAAAGGGAGCAGAGGCATTGATGGAACTTTGCTGTGTGATTTATACACCGGTACCTGAGGACAGCATAGGTGCGGCGAAGGTGGAAGAATGGAAACAATATCTGGAAGTATCCGGGCGTTCCAATCTGAAAGAGAAGGTAGAACTTTTGAGTCTTCCAAAACTGCATTCCGCGGTGATGACGGAACGGTACCTGGAACAGATTCTTTGGGGAGAAATGGGCGATTTTGTGCGTGAATTAGTACGAGGGAAGGAAAAAGAATGGAGGTAGGCAGAATGGTCGAAAAGCAGCCGAAGGAGAAACGGATGATAGAAGAAGCAGCAAGAAGGAGTGGCGGCAAAAGTGAGGATATGTACATGCTGCTTGGTATGCTGCGGAATCAAGTACAAGAAGAATTACAGGAGTATTGCCAGATTGAAGACGAGGAATTGCTGTCCTGCATTGATGAGGCAATCTGCCAGGCGGGAAAAACCCATTATCTTCCGTTAAAAAATCGACTGGAATTAAAAAACAGGCTGTATGATTCTTTCCGCCGCCTGGATATTTTGCAGGAGCTGGTGGATGATCCGGAGGTAACGGAAATCATGGTTAATGGGAAAGACCACATTTTTGTGGAACGTCACGGTAAAATCAGCCGATGGGAGCATCATTTTGAGCGGGAAGAGCAGTTGGAAGATATGATTCAGCAGATTGTCAGCAGTATCAATCGAACTGTGAATGTGTCTCATCCTATCGCAGATGCACGTCTTTCGGACGGTTCGCGTGTACATGTGGTGCTGCCTCCGGTGGCATTGGACGGACCGGTGGTAACGATCCGAAAATTTCCGGAACCTATCACGATTGAAAAATTGATTCGCATGGAATCTCTGACAGAGGAGGCTGCAGAATTTCTGGAAATGTTAGTGGGAGCAGGGTACAACATGTTTATCAGCGGAGGAACAGGTTCCGGAAAAACCACATTTCTGAATGCTTTATCGGCGTTTATTCCGACGGAGGAGCGGGTGATCACCATCGAGGATTCTGCGGAATTACAGATTCGTCAGATTCCCAATTTGGTGCGGATGGAAACGCGGAACGCCAACGGAGAAGGAGAGGGCGCGATTGAGATCAGTGATCTGATTCGGGCAGCTCTTCGAATGAGACCGGATCGTTTGGTGATCGGAGAGGTGCGGGGAAAAGAATGTGCAGATATGCTTCAGGCGCTGAATACCGGACATTCCGGTCTTTCTACGGGTCACAGCAACAATCCGAAAGATATGCTGTCACGCCTGGAAGCTATGACTTTGATGGCGAGTGACATCCCTCTTCCTGCAGTGCGCAGCCAGATTGCTGCGGCGATTGATGTGATGGTTCATTTGGGGCGTCTGCGAGATAAAAGCCGGAGGGTGCTGCAGATCGTAGAAGTTGGTGAGTATGCAGAGGGGGAGATTCATTTGAATCCGTTGTTTTGTTTCGTAGAAGATGCGGAGGAAGAAGAGGAAAGATTTCATGGAGAAAAAGTCTGTGGGATGCAGCGGGATGGAAGGAAGCCCGGAAATGCGCATGGAGAGCACATGCGGACGGGGCGGGTTCACGGCAGTCTTAAAAAAGTGGGAAACCTTCAGGCGGTCGAGAAACTCAGAAACGCCGGTTATCCGGTATGATCAGTATCGTTTATCAGCAGGACAGTGGATTTTTGCCATAGGGAAGGGAGAGATCGTTTGTGGAATTTTAACATTTACGTTTTATCGCAGTTTTTTGGTATTTCTGGTCATGTCACCCATCGCATGGTTCTATCCAATCTATGAAAAAAGACGTCTGAAACATCAGAGATTATTGATTCTGGGATCCCAGTTTAAAGAAAGCATGGTAGTTCTTGCAGGTGCTTTGAGCGCCGGTTATTCGGTGGAAAATGCGCTTGTGGCAAGTCGTGGAGAATTGGTTCTTTTATATGGAGAAGACAGCCTGATCGTAAAGGAATATTCTTACATGATTCAGCAGATGCGAATGAATCGCTCTGTGGAGTGGCTGTTTCAGGAATTTGCAGAGAGGAGCGGTCTGGAGGATATTCAAAGTTTTGCAGAAGTTCTTACAGCAGCAAAACGCAGCGGCGGTGATCTGAGCGGTATCATGCGCCATACGGCAGAGGTGATTCGGGATAAAATGCAGGTTAAAGAAGAAATTCGGACTATGACAGCAGCACGGCAGTTTGAGCAGAAGATTATGAATTTGATTCCATTTTTTATCGTGTTTTATGTGGATATATCCTCGCCAGGTTTTTTTCGTCAGATGTATGAAACCTGGATGGGACGATGTCTGATGAGCCTATGTCTGGTTTTGTATCTCATATCTTTTTTTCTGTCGAGAAAAATCTTAAATATTGAGGTGTAGCATGAAAGAAATCTGGAAAGAACGTCTGACACAGTCGTTATTTGTGGCGGGAAGTCTGTGTCTGTATCTCGTTTTAAATATGGTTCAGATATCTGAAAATCCCATTTCTGCAGATGGAAAAATTGTGAGAAATCAATATGGGGATCATGGACAGGATTATCAGGTAACTGTGTTGTCAGAGGATGAATCCGGAACCCAGACGGTGGAGTTTCCAATGGGAATTTTTGTTTCTTCTCAAAGTTATAGTCAAAAAGAAGCAGAGCGTGTATTTGAAACGATCATGCAGGGAATGGAAGAACGGATTCGAGGGGACAATCCTTCTTTAATGGAAGTGACGCAGGATCTTCATTTGCCAAAAGCACTGGATGAGTTTGGGGTTCGTCTGCGCTGGTATTCATCGAATCCGGAACTGATGGATGCGTCGGGAATATTAAAATCGGATATAGAGAAAGAATCCCTGATGTCGCTGCATGTGCAGCTGTCTGCGGAGGAATATAAGGCGGATTATGAACTTGCAGTCCGGGTACTTCCACGGAAAAAAAACAAGGAAGAGACCCTGATATCTGCATTACGGCATGAAATAGAAAGGCTGGATGAAGAACAGAAATGTTCCGAGTATCTGCAGCTTCCGTTAGAATATGAAGGCAGAAGGATATGGTATCAGACGGAGAAATCTTCGCGTTATGTGATGCTGCCTTTTCTGGGAATTTTGATGGCAGTCATCTGGCCTGCCCGAAGGCAATCTGAGCTAAGAAAAGCAGAGAAAAAGCGAGAACAGGAGCTGCTGTTAGACTATGCGGAAATAGTATCAAAATTGATGGTATTTATCGGTGCCGGGATGACGGTGCGCAATGCGTGGGAACGTATGGTTATGGATTATGAGCATCGGAATGACTTAAAACAAAGAGCTGCATATGAGGAGATGCGCTACACTTATTATCAATGGAAAAACGGAGTTCCCGAAAGCAAAGCTTATCAGGATTTTGGCAGACGATGTCGGCTGCAGCCATATCTGAAGTTAAGCAGTTTATTGGAACAGAATCGAAGAACCGGTACAAAGGATCTGAGAAAAATTTTGCAGATCGAATTGACGGATGCGTTTGAATTGCGTAAGAATCTGGCCAGGAGAATGGGGGAAGAAGCCGGAACAAAATTGCTGCTTCCATTGTTTTTGCTGCTGGGAATTGTTATGGTGATGATTATGGTTCCTGCTATGATGACGATGGGGTAGGATGAGAAAAGAAAGAAACAGGAGGAACAGTATATGGGAATAAAGCAAGAGTTAAAAGAATTTTTTTGTCAGGAAGATGGGGTTGGTGTAATTGAAGTGGTGTTGATCCTGGTCGTTTTGATTGGTCTGGTTATTATTTTTAAGGAACAGATCACAAAACTTCTGGAAAATATTTTTAAAGAAATCAACAGTCAGGCGAAGGAAGTGTATTGATGAAAAATGGCAGCCGGTCCAGAGGTGTCGATGCAGAAATCACGGTATTTATCAGTTTGATCATGATGTGCTTGTTTGCATTGTTTTGTGTGCTGGTGGAATCTGCCCGGACCGCCGGCGCCAGATGGTATCTGCAGATGGCGGCAAATTCAGCAATGGATTCTGTATTTAGCCAGTATCATCGCCAGATGTGGGATTCTTATCGCCTTTTATTTGCGGAATATGATTCAGAAGAAGCGCTGACAGAAGATTTTTCCGATTTTATCCAGCCGTATTTGGAAACTGAAAACTGGTATCCGATGAAATATGAGGCAGCAGAAGTGGATGAAATGCTGACGGTTTTTGATGAAAATGGTGCTTATTTTGAAAAAGAAATTCTGGATTATATGAAATATGGAGTTTGGAATCTGGATTTTGATGTAGATATGGCGGGAGAGCTGCTGACTTGCGGAAAGGAAGCAGAAGCTGTGAAAAAGGTTGCAGAAAGTTATCGAGGACATGCTGCGGATGCACTCCGTTTGGAAAAATCGCTGGAAGCGATCAGTGAAAACCTGACAGAGCAGATGGAGAAAAAGCAGGAAGGATTATCACGGCTTCACAGTTATGACAATGACGGTTTTCAGAGAAAAGCAGAGGAAATGATTCGGCTTTTAAAAAAAGTTCCGAAATTGGTAAAAACCTACCGAAAGCGGGCGGATGATCTTGCTGAGGCACTGAAAAAGAGTCGGGACACATGTGCGGTTTATCGAAAGGATTGTTCGCAGGAAGTGGATGGACAGTTAGAAGAGGAAATCTGTCAATATGAGGCCTATGTATCTCTGGATGGGGAACGAAGGCAGGAAATTGAGCGCTTGGAAAATCTGTCAGAAGAACAGATTCGGCAGATCGAGGAAGTTATGGAAGATGCGGATGAAGCTGAACGCATGATGGAAGAGTGGGAAGACGATGCGGACGAAGATGGTGATGAACCCGATCCAGAAGTATTGTGGAGACCGGTAATCCGAAAGTTTGATAATATTGTGATTCCATCGCTGTCCTTTGCACACGGGGTAAAGGATAAGGAGAAAGAGGGATGGCTGAATCAGGTGGCAGAAATGTACCGGTCAGGAATGATTGCACTTCTGGTTCCTGCAGGTACGGTGGTTTCTGACCGGTATGTAAAGCAATCCGATTTGCCGTCGCAGTCGGGGGAAATGATAAAGGGAAAAAGAGGCATCTTGCCGCTGGCTCATCTTATGGTAAACGAGTATTGCGGAGAGTTTTTTACCTGTTTTACAGATGTTCATACCGGAGATAAGGCAGCGACATTCCATGATCATCATGCATTGCAGTATGAGATGGAATATTTGCTTTCGGGCAAATACAGAGATGAAGAGAATTTATTAGAATCGCTGCATCAGCTGCTTGCGCTGCGGGAGGGGTTGAATCTGATTCACATTCTTTCTGATGCGTCAAAGCGGGCGGAAGCGCGTAATCTGGCACTGGCGATTACCGGACTGGCAGGAGTCTCTCCATTGGTGTTTGTAACTGCTTTTTTCGTTATGTCTGTCTGGGCACTGGGAGAAGCAATCATGGATATCCGAGGACTTCTGGCAGGCAGGAAGGTGCCATTGATGAAAACATCCGGAGATTGGACGTTAAGCCTGGAAGAATTGCTGAAAATGGGAAGTACAAAAGATGCTGGAACGGGAGGTGGAGAGCAGGGAATCGGTTATCTTTCCTGGCTGAAAGTGCTGCTGTTTTTGGATGAAATTGTGGTTCAGGAGCAGCGCATGATGGATGTAATGCAGATGAACTTATGTCTGGAACAGAAAAATTTTCAGATGAACCGGATGGTGTATGAGGTGAAAATAACAGGGAGATTTTGTGGAAAACATGTTTTCTTTTCTCTTCCGTTTGTGCAAGAGTTGATAAATTCTGAAGATCATACGTATATGATGCAGGTGGAAACAGAACGAGTGTATTAGAAAATTTGATTGTGTGCAATGAAAAATGCAGCGAAAGGAGGCGGATAGGAATGCCTTTTTCCATGGCGAATAAACATAGGAAATCCATAAGCTTTTTTGTGAAAAAAATCGTGACTCTCCAAGTACGAATCCCCGGAATATATCATAAAAATCCTCTTAATAAACGTCATGGCAAGAAGGCATCCCTGTCCGTCTCCGCCGGACTTACATTGGAAGCTTCCCTGGTGCTGTCGCTGCTGATTTTTGCATCAGTCACGTTGATGCTGCCAATGCGTATTTTGAATACAGAACGGAAAATTCAGGCGGCATTGGAAGCGGCGGGAGAGGATTTCAGCCAGTATGCGTATTTACAAAATGTATTGGAGTCAGGGCTGGAGCTTTCCGTACCAGGTGCCAATGATTTTGCAAAAGCATTTTGTCGTCAGCTGGGGACTGGTATAGCGGAAGGCTACATAGAGGCACGAGTCATGGATTATGCAGATACGGATTCTGTGCAGCAGGTAACGATGCGCAGGTCGGAATTTCTGGAAGACGGTGAGTGGTTTGATTTCATTCTTGATTATGAAATCCAGATGCCGTTTCCGGTTCTCGGACTGTCGAAAATGGATCGAACAGCGAGGTGCAGAAGGCGGGCCTGGATAGGGAAAGAGGGCATGGATGGTGACGGCGCAGCAGAAAATGATGAAGAAATGGTATATGTGGGGAAATATGCAACCAGATATCACAGAAGCCGATATTGTCATTATCTATTTCATGATCTCACAGCAGTGTCTTTGGATGAAGTAGAAAACCTGCGAAATAACAGCGGAGGAAAGTATCATGCCTGTGCAGTTTGTGCATCCGGCGGCAGCGGAGATACGGTGTATATTATGCCGGAAGGAACCAGTTATCACAGTTCGAAAACTTGTACGGCGATCACAGCTTATGTGCGGATGGTTCCACTTGCGGAGGCAGAGCATCTGGGTGCATGTTCCTATTGCGGACAATAAGGAGGAGATGGGATGGAACAGTGGATGTTTGGAGTGTTTTTAGCAATTGCTGCGGGACAGGATCTGAAGAAAAAGCAGGTGGATATCTGGGTTTTTATTTTGTTCGGAGGTCTGGCATTGACAGCGGCTGCAGGACGGGAGTTATGGGGGAATGTCGGGTATCGGTGGATGGAACACATCGGTGGAATCTGTCTGGGATTCCTGCTTTTTGGAATCGGAAGCATCAGTCGAGGAGGTGTTGGAATTGGCGATGGGTGTTTCTTTCTGGTCAGCGGGATGATGCTGAATTTTCGGGAAAGTATGATGCTGCTTAGCTGCGGAACTTTATGCTGTGGTTTGTACAGCCTTATTTATCTGGTATGGATGCGTTTTCGATACGCGGACATACGTGTGGTGCAAAAGCAGGTAGTTCCGTTTCTTCCATTTCTGATACCACCGGGAATCTGGCTTGTGATGAATGGAGCTGTGAGGTAGATAATCAATGCATGTACAGGATATGAGAAAGAAAATCATGAGAATAAAAGAAAAAGGACTTCAAGCCGGATATACTGTGGAGGCAGCGGGGGTGATGGCAGTGGTTTTCTTTACACTCATGGTATTGATCGGGCAGGCGTTTCGGATTCATGCAGAAGTTTCCGGAAGTTTTGCGCTGCATAAAGAGGTGGAGCAAAAACGGCACGCCATCGCTCAAATCGATGAGCAGGAGATTACGTTGGAAACCAGCGGACGTGATTGGAATTTGGAAATCTGTGCTCCGGTCTTTCGGCCGGAGGAGAAACTGCGGGCATGGAGTTTGGTGGAGGAGCAGGAATGAAAATCAGTTACAGAAGGGAAATGAAACACAATTATCTGATTGTAGACCCAGAGGAATTGACGTGGAGAAATTATGAATGTAAGATGCTTTCCGGCAACATAATCGATGGTGTTCTGCAGTTTCAGCTGCGCCAGATTGATGATGAGATACGTTTTTATTATGAAATTACATCCCGGCAGCCCCTTAGCCGGATGTTGGAGACACATGCAGTTCGAGAGCCGGAAATCCGTCAGATCATTCTTGGAATTTCGAGAATTCTGGATCGCATGGAGCAGTATCTTTTGAGGGAAAGTTGTGTACTCCTGGAACCGGATTATATCTATGTGGAACCAGAAGAATTCCAGATTTGGCTTTGTCTTGTGCCGGGAATGGAACGGGATTTTCCATATGATTATGGAAAACTGCTGGAGTATTTATTGAGAAAAGTAGATCATCAGGATAAAGAAAGTGTAATTTTGGCATATGGATTATATCAGGAGACGCGGAAAGAAAACTACGGAATGGAAGATGTTTTGCGCCTGATGCTGTCCGGAAGAAGAAAACAGGAAGAAGAAAAAAATCCCGAACAGGAAACAGGAATCGCACAGGAGACGAAACAAAATGTAATAAAGGAATTGGAGCGGGAAACGTATGAACGGGAACAGCAGCCTAAAAAGCAAAGTTTTTGGGCAAGAATGAAAGAAAAAGCAAGGAGGCGGAAATGTAATCAAAAAAAATCGACATATCATCCGGAAAAGATTACCTGGGATCCGATGTTTCGAGATGACTTACAGAAGGAACGCGGTTTGTCGGATTTTGTCGAAAAATGCGATGAAAGGCAGAAGCAAGGGATGAAGAAATCCGATGATTCCGGCAGAATGTGCGATTTCTCCACGGAGAAGATATTTGCTGATGCCGGCAGAAATACCACGCTTCTTGCAGATTTGTCATCGGACACAAGCCAGGAGAGAAGATTGTGTGGGTTGGATTCTGGATTGGAGGATATAACGCTTCGCTATTATCCGTTTATTATAGGAAAACAGGAACATTTGGTGGATCATTATTTGAATCATGAGACAGTCAGCCGCCTTCATGTTCGTATTGAACGGACAGATGATGGGTGGACGATTCAGGATCTCAATTCATCAAACGGGACAATGATTGCTGGAAGATTACTGGAAAATAATGAAATTGCGCCGCTTCACTTGGGAGATGAGGTGAGAATTGCCGATCTACGCTACCGATTTATGTAAATGTTTCCGATAGAATGACTTAACAAAAACCAAATATTATGTTAAGATACTTTCAACAAATCATTCCGAACACAATTGTGAGAATAGAGGAGCAGTCGAATGAAATATTACGGAAGAAAAAGGGCATGGATGAATGGTGTCCTGATTATTCTGAATGTTTTATACTTTTTGTACCTGGAAATTGCCGGGTCCAGTGAAGATGTGGTGTTTATGCTTCATCATGGGGCGATGTATGCGCCTTTGGTGGCAGAATATCATCAGTATTATCGTCTGCTTACTGCCGTATTTATGCATTTCGGAATCAATCATATTTCCAACAATATGCTGGTTTTATTTGTATTGGGGGACAATATGGAGCGGGCGTTGGGAAGCGTCAAATATTTGATTTTCTATTTGCTGTGCGGCGTCGGAGCCAATGTAGTGTCTCTGTTGGCAGAACTGAATGATCCAGTTCCTGCAGTCGGAGCAGGGGCTTCCGGAGCTATTTTCGGAGTGATTGGAGGACTTCTGTATGCAGTGATGGCAAATCGCGGAAAGTTGGAAGATCTGAGTACCAGACAGTTGGTGGTTATGATTGTGCTTTCCTTATATTTTGGATTTACCAGCACAGGCGTAGATAATGTGGCACATGTTGCTGGGATGATCATCGGTTTCGTACTTGCAATGATCATGTATCGCAAGCCAAAAAGAACACCTGTACAGGAGCTTTGGAATGAATATTACGAAAGATGAGGTGTCTGCTTTATGAAAGATTGTAATTGTATTTTTTGTAAAATTGCAAATGGAGAAATTCCTTCTGCTACCATATATGAGGATGATGAATTCCGTGTGATCCTGGATCTGGGACCGGCATCGAAAGGTCATGCTTTGATCCTGCCAAAGAACCATTTTAAAGACATTTGTGAAGCCGATGAAGCAACAGCCGGAAAACTGTTTCCGCTGGCAGCAAAGATCGGTGCAGCGATGAAGAGAGGGCTTGGCGCGGACGGATTTAATGTCGTTCAAAATAATGGAAGCAGTGCAGGGCAGACGGTATTTCATCTTCATGTACATGTGATTCCGCGTTATGAGGGAGGTCCGGTCATTGTATCCTGGGATCCAGGAAAAGCAGAATCAGATGAGCTTACACAAATAGCTGACATGATCAAAGCAGCATTCTGATTTGTCAGTTTCAGGAGGAAAGATGATTTCGGATAACGAACAATTATCTTGCTCCATATATTTGCGCTATGTATCGGCGCTGCACATGATGGCAGGAAGCATGGGGATACCTGTAGATGATCGGGAAGATTTGATACAGGAAACTTTTGCAAAATATTTTGCCAGCTATTCTGAGGAATCAACAACGTGGTCGGACGTACAGATCAAGGGTGCACTGATTAAAATTTTTAAGAATTGTTATGTGGATTACCTGAGAAAACTGAGCAGCCGTCCAGTTACTTATGTGGATCCGGTACAGATAGAGAGCGGGGAAGTTTCCTCCGATAATTTGGTGGGAAGTGATCCGCAGAATATGATTCTGGAAGAACAGGAGCATCAGGATGTAATGGATGCACTGAATAAGATGAAGCCTGAATGGTCAGAAATCATAAAGAAACTCGTAATAGAGGATCGTCCGGTTGAGGAAGTCAGTGAAGAACTGGGAATTTCGAAAGAAGCCTGCCGTACGAGACTTTGCAGAGCCAGGGAAAACCTGCGGAAATTGATGGATCGGCAAGGTCCTGAAGGAAAAGAAGCCGGATCGAAAGGAATCGGACGGAAGAAATCCAAATGGCGGACGCCGAAACGGAATACTGCAAAATGCGAGGATAATACAATTGCCAGGGCACCCGATTCGTCGGGAATCCCTGGCAGTATATAGGAACAAAAAAATGATTTAACCTTCGGCATAAGAAGCAATCAGATCGGTAATAGTACCGACTGCGTCAGATAAAGTGCTCTGATTCATGGCATCGATGAACTGCTGACGGTTTTTATAGGTGGTCTGAATCGCCTGATATAAAGAGTCGTCCGTAACAGCTTCTTCTTCCAGAACTGTAGAAAAACCCTGTTTCTCAAAAGAACGTGCATTTAAAATCTGGTCTCCGCGGCTTGCAGCAGCAGAAAGCGGAATCAGAATGTGCGGTTTGCGCAGAGCCAGGATTTCACAGATGGAATTAGCACCTGCACGTGACACGATCACATCCGCAGCAGCGAACAGATGGCGTAATGGAGCATCTACATATTCATATTGAACATATCCTTCCCGGCCGATCAAGCTTTCATCCAGATTGCCCTTGCCGCAGATATGTATCACCTGATACGTTTCTAACAGCTTTGGCAGAATGGAACGAACAGCTTTGTTGACAGCAACAGAACCAAGACTTCCGCCGATGACCAGAATCACAGGTTTGTTGGCAGAAAGATTGGCATACTGCAGACCGGTGAGGCGGTCGCCTTCCAACAGTTCCTTACGAATTGGGGAACCGGAAAGAACAGCCTTGTCTTTTGGAAGATACTGGAGCGTCTCCGGGAAATTGCAACAGATCTTAGCCGCAGATGGGATGCAGATCTTGTTAGCCAAACCAGGAGTCATATCGGACTCATGGATGATAGTCGGAATCTTAAAATGTTTCGCAGCAAGTACCACTGGTACACTGACGAAGCCGCCTTTGGAGAAGACTACATCCGGGCGATATTTTCTCATCAGGCTGACAGCTTCCGCATAACCTTTGATTACGCGAAAGGGATCTGTAAAATTCTTCAGATCAAAATACCTGCGTAATTTACCAGATGAAATGCCATCATAAGGAATACCGGCATTCTCAATTAATTTACGCTCAATACCATTATAAGAACCAATATAACGAATCTCATATCCACGAGCCAAAAGACCAGGAATGAGAGCCAGATTAGGAGTAACATGCCCGGCAGTTCCACCGCCGGTCAGGATGATTTTCTTCATAAAATTGCCTCCGAAATGATTTATCTCTAGTATTATAGTAACCGTAACCCGCAAAAAGTCAACCCCGAATTATGCAAGATTCCGAGGAAAATCCGGGAATCAAGGGAAAGCAGAGGATATCAGTGAAACCAACAAAAAAGCAAGATTTTGATGAAAAACTGAATATTTTGGGTCCGGAAATCGGCCAGAATCCAGATGCTTTCGATGATGATGCGTGGATGGAACTCTTTGAAGCCAGTATACATGCGGTCCAAAAGCGGCAGGAGTCTATGTCAGCAGAAGAATTAGAAACGTTTACTGCGAAAAATCTTGCAGGATTTCAGAAAGTACAGGAGATGGCTGCGTCTGGTAAGTATGATACAGAGCATGAGGAGAAGGCAGCGGAAGTGCCTGCTGAGTTGGAAATGAAGTCGGCAGATATGACGTTGGAAGAAATTCTGGAGAAAAGCTCTGAAATTGAAAAGGCTCTCACGGAAACGTTGGGAACAGAACCAGCAAAGGAAAAGAAGCGGTCGCTGACTTGGAATAAGCGAAGAAAAATGTATTTGCTTGCAGCAGCGGTGGCTGTGCTGGGACTGGGAACGACAATGATGGTGCAGGGGAATCGCGGGTATGAGTTAAAACAGTATCCGATCCAGGCACAGAAAAATGTGATTGCGAATCATAACTCTGCTTTGAGAATGGATCAGAGTGGAGATTTGGGTGCTGCATATAAGCAAATAGAGCAATCTTTGGATATTACTGTTTACGAGTTGGGGGATCTCCCTTTTAAAATGAAATTTAAAGAGTTGATTTTGGATAAAGACTATGCATCTATGAAATTTTATTTGGATGGAAATGTTATTTATTTTAAACAAAGAAAACTTCCAAATATAAACGAGATGTCAGATGTTATTATTTCGGATCGAATAGAATGCGAAGAAGTTTATAATCCATGGTTAGATTGTAAAATTACAGTTGAGAGAAATGTATTAGATAATGGGTTGACAGAATATAGTGCCGGATTTATTGAAAATGATGTCCTTTACTATTTATCAGGTATTATGAGAGAAGATGTTTTTATCGATTTAGTAAAAAATATTCATAAATCATATGACTAGCGAAATCTGAAACTAAATATATAGTAAGATTATCGTGCAAAATAATCCGTAGGAGTTACTATATGTTTTGGATTTTATCACACGGTAAGGAGGTAATGTATTTCTCCTACGTACATGTGAGAAGATGATTAGAGGAATGAAACGTTTTGCAATCGGTGCCTTTTCGATGTTTATGATGATGGGGTTAGGTTTAACGGCATATGCCGAAGATGGGGAGTTGACTTCTCAAGCACGCAGCATTGAGAATGTGACAGAAAGTGTCGAAGAAAATGCTGCCAGAATTACCGGTACGCCGCGAGGGATGATGATCTCTTCCGTGGAATTATCGATTACAGATTTGGGCGGTGGTACTGCTGAACTTTTTGGCGAAGTGCTGTGTCATCAGGCAATGGAAAAAATCAAGATGAATCTGTATTTAGATCAGTGGATTCCAGAAGATAATGACTGGGCACAGTTGAAAAAGTTTGAGCTTGAGTGGCTTGCGGAAGATTACCCGGATGAGGAGTTAACTATGGCGTATGCGTATGTCGATGTACCGAATCTGGACAGAGGAGAAAATTACCGTATAAGAGGAATTGTGGGTGCATGGGATCTGGATTCTGATTTGTATGAAGTATGGAGTGAGGCATCACCAAGTATTCTGGTTGAATAGTTAGCCAAAACGTTACTGTGAAGGTACGGAATCGTTACAAAAAGCGTAAATAATGGAAGGGGCTGCCGCATCATTGACTGAATCATCAATGGTGCGGCAGCCCTTTTATGTATGGTGGCGTCCGCGACAGAGGGATGGAATATTTTAAGAATCGATCTGTTGAGAATTGGAAAAAAGATTCCGTTTGCCCCGGAGTTGAAGAATCAATCTGTTGAGAATTGGAAAAAAGATTCCGTTTGCTCCGGAGTTGAAGAATCAATCCGTTGAGAATTGGAAAAAAGATTCCGTTTGCTCCGGAGTTGAAGAATCAATCCGTT
>JBJEIZ010000034.1:25299-53972 GCA_051877535.1 Brotaphodocola sp. | reverse complement strand
GATGCAGATAATCCATCAGCACCCGGAAGCACAGCATTTCGTCCTCCCGGAACTGTCGAATATTGGGACGTTTGGGCTTGGGTAAAACTGCGGTAGTAGGCGGCTTGGGGTCAAGTCCAAAGTCCGCAGCTAACTTTTGCACCGCTTCATAGCTGCTCAGATTGAACAGCCTTGACACAAAGTCGATCACATCCCCCTTGGCTCCGCAGCCGAAGCAGAAGAAATAGTCCTCGTTCAGCTTCAAGCTCGGATGCCTGTCGTTGTGGAACGGGCAGCAAGCCATACCGTTGCGATTGACTTTCAGCCCGTAGTGTTCGGCGGCTTGCTTGACGCTGATTGCCGCTTTGATGGTTTCATAGATTGTCATAGAAAAACCTCCGTTCATAGTATTCAGAAAGCACGAAACACCCGCCGTGATTGGCAGGTGCTTCGCTCCTTCTACTATGGTTATGCCGGATTTTTCAAAAAACAGGCTAATCGGAGGACAACCCCATTTCAAAAAACAGGACAGCTTTTCGGAGGATGTAGATTTCTTCACATTTGCATGGTATAATGAAAGAAATGAAAAAACAGGACAGGAGGGCAAGTATGAATCAAGATCTGATGACATTGGATTTTTGGCAGGATACGGTCATATATGAGGAAAAAACACTTCCTGTCGGCACTCTTGCCTGTGATGCGCTGAATGTCCCTGCGGATACCATTGCAAAGATGAACGAGCAATGTGAGAAAATCAATCTGCTGCTTGGTATGCTGAACGCAGGACAGGATGCTTCTGCACTCTTTCCTATGGCACGGGATGCGGCTCTGGCAATGCTGGATATTCTCAGCAAAACGCCGCCGTTCTCCTATATGAACATTCCCAAGCACATGGAACGGATTGAAAAAACCTTTACTGCCGACAATGCATTAAAATATGTGGAGTTTGCCATAAAAGCCTCAACCAATTCCTTGCCGTTCGAAGAAGTTCCGAACTATGCCGATGCAATCATACTCCAACGTTATACCGCTGTATTCGGGCATCTGGCATACTCTCTTGGGGAATATCAAAAGGCAGTGCTTGATTTTGCAGAAAAATCAGACGGCAACGAGGCAGACCGCACAGCGGAGGGCTTTGCAAAAATGTTCGGGAGCTATTTCCCGCCGGAGTTTTCTATCACGGAGGGTAACGCCTGGATGTCTGTTGCAAATAACTCTGTTCAGTATGTGGCTACCATCCGTCCTGGCGAGGATGTGGCGAAGCTCGTCAAACGGATGCACTATATATCCTTTGTAGGAATGTTCCGGTCTGACCTGTTTGAAGGCTTATGTGTCGGTCATGCACCGAAGAAATGCCGTATCTGCGGCAAATGGTTTCTGACCACCAATGCAAGGCACACCAAATACTGCGGTGGCTATGCTCCAGGGGACAAGCTGCACCGCACTTGCCGTCAGATCGGCAATCTGAAAGGGCGAGAACAGAGGGAACTTGCGGACGATCATCCGCTGAAACAGATTTATGAGAAGCGGCTGAACACCATAAACCGCTATGTGAAGCGTGGCACGCTGGACGCTAATCTTGCGGAGGTTATGAAGAAACTGGCGAAGGATAAAATGCAGAAGGCGATCAGCAATGTCGCTTACGCCAAGGGCGATTATGAGAAAGAAATGGAACAGGCGGCCTTGAATAAAGAAGCTATGAGAAAACTTTGAATTTGACAAAGGAGTGTGATTGTATGAAAAAGCTGAACAATATCTTAAATATCATTATTGGTTCTTTTGTTGGTGTATTCATTGGGCATGGGTTTTATGTTCTTTGGGACTTCAAAACTCGCCCTGAGCTGTATGCTATGCAATCAGCACCTTGGTACACAAGCATTTTGGTTTATGGAGCATTTACCCTTGTTATGTTGCTGATATGCTTTGTAATAAAAGCAATCATCAAACACAAGCAGAAAAAGAAGTAAGCCCATTCCAATTTGTAGGGAACAGAAAATTTCAGCTTTCTGAATGTTCGCAAATATAATATTAAATCGGGAGGGAGGTGCGCTATGCTGAATGATTTTTCGTGGAACTTGACCGGATACATACCGAAACACCAAGTCAATCCGCACGGCGATGGCATCATCCCCTATGTGGCAGAGCGCATCTTCCAACTGGAACCGGAACCACCCGTGGTGGGTAATTTGAACGATTATATTCTTTCTGCCCTTCAAGAAAAGGACTTGATGTATTTCTCGTTCTTCCTTCACCACTATGAACCGCAGCTCAATAAGCGTATCAAAGGCTTTCTCGGTGTGGATGGCGGCGCTCTGTACGACACAGACCGTTTTCTGGATATAAAGCTATCCTGCCGGGAACAAATGCTCCAGAAGCTGATGGACTACGATCCCGCCAAGGGTGCGGAGTATGCCACCTACATTTTTCCGTTCATCCGGGATGCTATGCTCCGTTTCCGTATGGGCGAAGAAAAGTGGTCGGTGTCCTCTCTGACCAATTACAAAATGGTGCGGTCAATGGCTTGGCTGTACCATAACACCAAGGATGCGGTCAGCGAGTTTTCCAAGAAGTACAACTGTGATCTTGCCCTTGCGGAAGAATATCTGAAAGTTGTCCGTGGCATCCGCAATCAGCAGCCGTTCTATGTAACAGACGAGGACGGTGAGGAAACGGGCGAGGATGTTGCCCTTGACGATACCTGGAACTATGCCGACATTCTCTGGAACGGCATACAGGCTGAAAAGGTGCAGCGGGCATTTGAAAAACTGAACTACCGGGAACAGACCTTACTTGAAAAGCGCCTTGCGATCTGCATGACCTGTGGGCGTGTCGGCTCATGGAAAGTCCGCCCCACCTTTGAAGAACTGGCGGTTATGTTTGAGGGCAGCACAGCCAGCGGTGCAGAGCGGGCTTACCGGAAAGCGGTGGATAAGCTGACAGAGCTTCTGGTTGCCGAGGGAGCAATCCACGCTGTCCGGCTGAAACAGAAATCCAAAACAACGCACAAAAAGAAAATCGCCGCCGCAATCTACAAATATCAGGTAGACTGCGACGGCGAATGGGGCGAATTTTCTATTGATTTTGAGAACAGCACAGGGACGATCATCCGGCTTGCCGATTGGGATACTATAAAAACAAAACGTTTTGCAAACAGGGCGATTGCTTATCTCCTGAACTGTGAGAATGAGAAGTTGCCAAAGGAAATTATGCTTTCATTTGATATTTAATGTAACAGCAAAAGCAGAAGTCCTAATGTGTTGTCGGAATTCATTTGGTAAAATTTGAGAAGAAAATCAATTTAAAGCACAGGAAAAAATTTTTCTTGTATTGTATGTAACGAATTGCTTTCCCAAAGAACTAATAGATAGAAAACCACAAGAAGGAGGTGATCTCCGTGACTCACAAAGGCGAGGATTTTTATGAATTGTACGCTCAAAGTGTGTACCGCTATCTCTTTTCACTAATCGGTGAAGCGGATACTGCGGAAGAATTAACACAAGAAACCTTTTATCAAGCACTGAAAAGTATAGATACATATCGTGGAGAAAGCCCCCCCCCAAGTGTGGCTATGTGCGATTGCCAAAAGATTATGGTTTAAAGAACTGGAACACCGTAAGCGCACCACTCTTGTGGAAGAAAGCGAACTTACTCATGTTGCGGCTCCTGATAATCCCACGAAAGAGTTTGAGAACCGGCAAGAGCGTTTTGCACTATATCGAGCAATGCAACAGTTAGATGCCGAAACTCGTGAAGTAATCCATATGCGATTAGCCGGTGATTTCTCTTTCCGTGACATCGGTGACATTCTTGGGCACAGCGAAGTATGGGCTCGAGTGCGCTTTTATCGTGGTAAGGAAAAACTTGTAAAGATTATCGGAGGTGATAACAATGCGTGAAACCAATCTTGACTGCTGCGTAGTCAGGGATTTACTCCCATCCTATCTTGAAGAATTGACCGAGACAGAGACCTCTGCTATGGTCAGAGAACACATTGAGCATTGTGCGGCCTGCCGCCAGCTTGAAGAGGATATGCGCAGGCAGGTTCCTATTGAAAAAGCGCCACAGCGTGCACTTAGATTTTTAAAGCGTGTTAAACGCACTCGCTTAATAGCGGCAATTCTTTCCGCACTTGTTGCCCTGTTTTGTATAGGGTGGCTCTATGATTTGGAGTTTCATTATGCCAATACAGAAGCCGGTAGGCTGGAAGCGGTATGTGACTATATTCCTTCACCGGAAGGCAGCACTATTTCCGGTGTGGAAGCAGGAACTCCGGTTCGTGCAGTCTCGTGGCAAACAATAGACAATCACCTGCTGATCTTTTTCGCAGCTGATAACGAGGAAAATGTTCATGGTGTTATGCATCTTGTTCGAGGTGTAAACGGGAAGTATCGGGCGATTGAATCTTCCTATTCGCCGTCGCAATATACTGCCGGTGTTTACGGGGAAAGCCTGACGCTAAGAGGGACAGACTGGAAACTGTTTATGCTGGCTGGCGACAACTGCCGGGACATTTATTCTGCCGAGGTTCATTATGTTGGATTCGACTATGACGGAATTCATCCATATACTGCAATTAAAACATATACACTTTCTGAGCCAAATTTCATGTGGCTCATGGAACAGAGTGAGTTAGAACAAGAATTGGGGTTGTTGGACAAGGACATCACGGGTTTGCACATAGAAGATATTCGTCTTCTGGATAAGAATGGCAAAGATATCACAGACGAATATAAGGATGAATCTATGACAACTTCGTGGGGCGCAGGAAAGGGAACGGCAGAACTCTTTTTGCTCTATGTCTATATTGGAATCGTAGCGGTACTGGGCATTGTATTTATACGCTATTTTTTGAGAAAAGATTGAAAGCTAAGGACTCTCGAAGCACTTGAATGCGGAACAGCCCACTGATCATCTGACCAATGGGCTGTTCCGTGTTTATTTTGTTAATCCATCAATCGATGCTCCAGTGTGCCTTGAACATACTGCTCCAAGTTGCCACCAAGCACAAGCTGCGCATATTCCAACGGCTTATTGTAAATCAGCCAGTCCAACTCCGACCGCTGATACATATTGTCAGCAACCTCGTTCTCCACAACAATCGTATCAATCGCAATCATGTTGCCATCAAAGAATTTCAGCTCCACACAGGCAGTGTCCATGTTGAACTCACAAGAAATCAATCTATCCATAAGAAACCTCCAAAATCTGAGATGTTAGATCATCCCATAATATTTCAATGCTTCTCGGATTGCTTTCTCTTTTTCCGGCGGACACTGGGGTTGTCTGGAATCTTCGGATTTCGGCAGATTATAGTTTTTGCCTACCTCAATCCCACATTTCCGTTTAATCTGTGAGATATAGAGGTTGGACACCTTTAACCCGGTATGCTCCAAAACATACTCCTTGATCTGCGGATAGGTTGCCCCATCTTGAAACTCCGACATGTCCATATCTTCCAAAGAAAACTCAACCCGAATCTTTTTCGAGTCGACCTCACCCTTGGAAAGCAAGACAACCGTCTCCACATGCACCCCGCCCGGGAACATGTCCACAGTCCTTACCTTTTCAACCTTATATCCTCTCTCCCCGAGATATTTCACATCTCTCGCCAATGTTGCCGAATCACAGCTGACATAAACCACTCGCTTCGGCTCCATCTTCACTATGGTATCCAGGCACACACTGTCACACCCCTTGCGCGGTGGATCAACCACGATCACATCGGCATATACCCGATTCTTCTCATACTGTTCAGGAAGCACCTCTTCTGCTTTTCCAACAAAAAATTCCACATTTTTCATACCGTTCAGTGCCGCATTCGCACGAGCATCCTCAATAGCCTGCGGCACAATTTCCACGCCATAAACATATTTTGCCTTCTGTGCCAGGAACAGAGAAATCGTTCCGATTCCACAATACAGGTCCCACACCGTTTCCTCCCCAGTAAGCTCTGCGTACTCCAAAGCCGTTTTGTACAAACGTTCCGTCTGAACCGGGTTTACCTGATAAAATGACAGCGGTGAAATGCGATACTGGACATTACCGATATAATCCGTAATATAGCCTGGTCCGTATAAATGAATGATATCTTTTCCCATGATCACATTGGTCTTTTCCGTGTTGATACTGCAGGAAATGCTGACCATGCGCACATCCTCTCTATCATCAAACAGATGCACCAACTGCTCTGCAAGAATGTCCAACCGTTTTACCTGTTTGACCAAACCATTGATGACCAGGCACACCATCATTTCCCCCGTTTTAAATCCCTTGCGGATCAGTACATGGCGCACCAGACCACTATGATTTTCTTCATCATATGGACGAATTTGATACTTTTCCATGTGTGCACGAATGCATTCAAGAATCGGACGATTTTCCTCCACACCAAGGAGACAGTCGTCGTTCTCGATAATGGCATGCGTCCGTCCTGCATAAAAGCCGGTAATGATTTTTCCATCCTTACTTTTACCAAATGGAAACTGTGCTTTATTGCGATAACGCCATGGATTTTCCATTCCAATGATCGGGTACATCTGAATTCCTGCCTGCGTTCCCTGCGTCGGTGCAGTCCCATTCTCATCAGACATCATGCAGATATTCTCAAGACCACCGATCCTCTGCAGATTGTTGCGCACTTTATTCTCTTTAAAACGCAGCTGCTCTTCATAACACATGGCCTGCAGTTGGCATCCGCCGCATTGCCGTGCCACACTGCAGCTCGGTTCCACACGACAGAACGATGGTTCCAAAACGTGAATCAAACGTGCAAATCCGTAGGATTTTTTCGTTTTCATAACTTTTGCTTCCACTATATCGCCGATCACTGCATCTTTGATAAACCATGTAAATCCATCGGTTTTGCCAATACCTTCTCCGGTATCGCTGATATCTTCTATTTTGACCTGAAATATATCGTTCTTCTTCCAATTCATTTTTCTTTTCCTTTTCTATCTTACGCCTTTTTGCGTTTTCTCACAACGGTTCCATGCCCACCGTCCTGATCTTCTCTGGTTGCTCTGCCTCTATCCCCATTGTAGGGTGTTTTTCACCATTCTGCAATATTTCTTAACTTTCTCTCTCAAAAAAGTTAGAATTTCTTCCCGAAGTTTCCAAATACTTTAGAATTTCCTCAAACTTTGTACACATTTATACGATATGATATAACCATGATACGAAAGAGATGACGAAAGCAAAAAACGTATCGAAGGTAATCATTACCCCCTTTACAGAACCTGGCGGCAACAGCGCGCACCGGTTGTCAGGTTCGTCTAACAATACAGCACTCCACACTGCATTCCCCCTCCGCAGGAGGAGCGCTTTACATAAATTATTGAGAACCCCATAAGTATACCTCTAACCTCTCGAAAGGGACTGTCATAAAAACCGTAATCCGGTTTTTATGACAGTCCCTTTCTCCTTTGTTAAAACTCGGTTGTCTTTCGAATATTCGTTTCCAGAAGACGATTATAACCCAACCACCCCTGATTATTGCCTGCCCCCTGGAGTACCTCGATCATGGTTTCCATTTTGGCATCAGCATTATCTGCAAAATTCAATGCCATCGCCTCTAAAAGCGCCGGCTTTTTCGGAGAACCATATTCCAATTCCCCATGGTGAGCCAGGATACAATGCTTTAACTCTGTTGCCAGTTTGTCCGGGAAATCGGGAATCATACGGATTTTTTCACTGATCATCTCCGTACCGATGATAATGTGACCGAGCAGCTGCCCATCGTCCGTGTAGTCGTTTTCCGGAAAAACAGAAAGCTCTTTTGTCTTACCGATATCGTGAAACATCGCTGCGGTAAGAAGCAGATCACGATTCAGCATCGGATATGCACTGACAAAATATTCGCACATTTTTACAACACTCAATGTATGTTCCAGCAGACCGCCGACAAATCCATGATGTACACTTTTTGCTGCACTATGGAACTGAAATGCCTTAGCAAATTCCGGATCTGCAAAATAAGCTTCCGCCAGTTTTTTCAGATAAGGATTCTTCAAAGAAGCTACCACATGCATCAGTTCTTCATACATTTTTTTGATATCTTTCGAAGATACCGGGAGATAATCGGCAGGGATATATTCTCTCTCATCCGCCTTGCGGACACGCTTCACATTCAGCTGATTGGCTGCCATGAATACTGTCACATCCGCTTCTATCCAAATATAATCCAGTGTCTCAAAATTACCGATTCCGGGGGAACCAAGATCCCAAATCTTTGCATCGATCGTTCCGGTTTTATCCTGCAGCACCAGATTTCCGTATTCTTTTCCATTTTTCGTCAGCGCAATCTGTTTTGTCTTACATAAATACACTCCGGAAATATGCATTCCTTCCCGAAATGTTTCAATATACTTCATAACCATTTCCTTTCGTAACACTACTTTTTTCTATCTTCACAACGAATCGGCGTCTTCCCGGTTACTCTCCATTCTTTCAGCGAACACCGACTGTCACAGTAAACTGCAGTTCTGTATAAGTTTCGCGCCCGTTACGTTTTACGGTAACCGAAACATCCTGTCCACACGCCAAACTCTCGATCATCGTCTGGAATTCACGCATGGAAATCATCTCTTTTCCATTCACTTTTGTGATAATATCACCGCTCTGGATGCCGGCATTGTAAGCCGGTCCGTCTGCCACAGGATTCATAACATAAACACCTGTTGTCAGTCCTTCTACACCCATAGCCTCCGTTACGGATTGACCGATAATACCAAAATATGGAGCCTCCTGACCATTGGTCAGTTTTTCCAGGATTCCTTTATATCCGGAAACACCCATGATCTGACTCATATTGCAATTCGAATCATCCGTCTGTGACTCGATCGTCCAACCGATTAGCTCTCCTGCTGTATTGATCACAAATGTGCCTTTTTCAATATCCGAGTGCACATCCGCGTAAATGATGCGTCCCAACTGATCGACCATCTGTGCATTTTTCATCACATAAGAAACCTGACCAAAATCCATAGAGTGTACCACACCCGCCGGGCTTCCGATCGCCGCAACAATATCTCCTTCCCGCATGACATAAGAATTGCCTAACGGGAGCGTCACCATATTGTTCCACGTAATATCTTCAATATCACTGCGGGCAACACTGATCACTGCCATGCCCGTCGTGTGATCCTTCTGTTTGACCTGTGCAGCCGCATTTCTTCCATCGTTAAAGGTTACCTTGAGCGTATCTGCTTGTAAGGCCGCCTCCTCCGGGGTCAGAATCAGCACTTCCTGCGGCGTATCTGCAATCACAGCTCCGGCATAGAGTCCTGAAGTCTCTACCGGATTATCAAACCAGTCCATCTCCTTCTGCACAGAATGGACAGTAACGATTCCCTTATCCGCCTTTTGAACCTGTGCACGCAAGGCTGTCAGAGCTGAATTCACATCATCCAACGTAAACTGATACTTTTCTATCTCCGACTGAATCACCTCGCGAATCGGCTCCTGTGTCGTCTCCGTTTCGGCTTCTTCCGCCTGTTCTGATATCGTCGATTCTGCAGGATCATCTTTCGGAATCGAAATAGAGGATTCCTCTGGTTCTTTCTCGTGCAGATGACGTTCCAGCAACGACTTGGATGTCACAAAACTTACTGCAGATACGATTCCAAATAAAACCGCAGCAAAACACAAGGTCAGCAATCGTTTTACAATCTGCCCCCTCGTTAATGGCCGTTTCACTACTTTTTCGTTGATAAAATGTCGATTCTCGACCCGCTTTTTATCAGGATCATGCTTTTCAGGCATTTTAAACCTCCTTATCTCATAATCCTCCCTATCACAGACTTAATACTATTATACGTTTCTTCCCGTAAATGTGCAAGAAAAAGTTCGCTCTCAGGTCAGTACCAGGGCTTTTCCCGAGCACAGAAACGTGTTATACTTACCTATGGAACCTGCCGCTGGCAGTTTCCTCCGGATACATGGCAATTAAGAACGCAATCGTTCCGTATCACGATGCAGAAACACTAACTATGATTGTAACGACTCCGAACCGATCTTGAAAAATTTTGATCTGGTTTGAAATCGCTGCAAATTAAGGAGATATATGAATCAAAAAGCTTTAAAAATTTTGGAATATGAAAAAATCATCGACCAGCTGACCGAATATGCTGCGTCAGAACCCGGCAAGCAGCTCTGCCGCAGCCTGGTTCCATTTACCGACCTGAATGAAATTCTTCAGGCACAGTCAGAAACTACCGATGCAGTGACTCGTATCCGCATGAAAGGAACCGTTTCTTTCAGCGGCATCCGCGACATCCGTGACTCTCTGAAACGCCTGGAAATCGGCAGTTCCTTAAACACCGCCGAACTGCTTTCCGTCAGTTCCCTTCTGACCGTTGCCGCACGCGCAAAAGCCTATGGCCGGCATGAGGAATCGGATGAATTTCCGGACGATTCACTCGAAGCACTGTTCCGCGATCTGGATCCGATCGCATCCGTCAACAATGAAATCAAACGCTGTATTATCGCCGAAGATGAGATCAGCGATGAAGCAAGTCCTGGATTGAGCCGCGTGCGCCGCACCATTCGAGGAATCAACAATCGCATTCATACTCAGCTGAACAGTATTTTAAACGCCAACCGCAGTTATTTACAAGATGCAGTCATTACCATGCGGGACGGCCGCTATTGTCTTCCGGTAAAAGCCGAGTACAAAAATCAGGTCAACGGCATGGTTCACGACCAGTCTGCAACCGGCTCTACCTTGTTCATTGAGCCAATGGCGATCATTCAGATGAACAACGAACTGCGTACTTTGGCTATTCAGGAAAACAAAGAAATTGAGGCAGTTCTTGCAGACTTGAGCAACCAACTGGCACCTTATACGGAACTTCTTGCCATTGATCTGCAGCTTCTGACCAAACTTGATTTCATCTTTGCAAAAGCTGCTCTTTCACGCCATTACAAATGCAGTGAACCAAAATTTAATCAGGAGAGGCGTATCCATATTAAAGATGGACGCCATCCGCTTCTTGACCCGCAAAAAGTAGTTCCGATCACCATCTGGTTAGGTGACAAATTCAATCTGTTGATCGTCACCGGACCGAACACCGGCGGTAAAACGGTTTCTCTAAAAACCGTCGGTCTCTTCACTTTAATGGGGCAGGCGGGATTGCATATCCCGGCATTTGAGGGATCCGAACTGGCTGTATTTGACGAAGTTTTTGCAGATATTGGTGACGAACAGAGCATTGAGCAAAGCCTCAGTACTTTCTCTGCACACATGACCAACATTGTTGATATTTTAGGAAAAGCCGACAGTCATTCTCTGTGCTTGTTTGATGAGTTGTGTGCCGGAACCGATCCGACGGAAGGTGCTGCACTGGCCATTTCCATCCTGAACTTTCTGCACAACATGCAGTGCCGCACTATGTCAACAACTCACTACAGCGAACTGAAAATGTATGCGCTCAGCACCCCTGGTGTTGAAAATGCCAGCTGTGAATTTGATGTCCAGACTCTGAGTCCGACTTACCGTCTTCTGATCGGTATTCCGGGTAAGAGCAACGCGTTCGCGATCTCCAAAAAGCTGGGGCTTCCGGACTATATCATTGAAGATGCAAAGAACCATCTGGAAGCGGAAGATGAAACTTTTGAAGACATCATCAGCCACCTGGAAGAAAGCCGTATCACCATTGAAAGAGAACAGCAGGAAATCAAGTCTTACAAGGAAGAGATTTCCCGCCTGAAAGCACGTCTGGAGCAAAAAGAAGAACGTCTCGATGAGCGCAAAGATAAGATGATCCGCAATGCCAATGAAGAAGCACAACGGATTCTGCGTGAGGCCAAAGAAACAGCTGACCGCACGATAAAAAATATCAATAAACTGGCTGCGTCTTCCGGTGTAGACACCAAAGCTCTGGAAGAAGAACGCAGCAAAATCCGTGACAATTTGAAGAAAGTGGAAAGTAAATTAACGCTCAAACAAGATACCAGACCACACAAGGCAATCAACCCCAAAAAACTGCATATAGGAGATGGGGTGAAAGTGCTTTCCATGAATCTGAAAGGTACCGTCAGCACCCTTCCGGATGCTCAGGGCAATCTGTTCGTACAGATGGGAATTCTGCGTTCCCGCGTCAACATCAGCGATCTGGAATTACTGCAGGAAAATTCTGTCAGCGCTCCGGGACTGCAGACCAGCCGAACCGGAAGCGGAAGCAGCAACATCAAAATGTCAAAATCTGCCTCCGTTTCTTCGGAAATCAACCTGCTTGGAATGACCGTTGATGAGGCGATTGCACACCTGGATAAATATCTTGACGATGCCTATATCGCACATCTTTCACAGGTTCGCGTTGTTCACGGCAAAGGTACCGGTGCACTGCGCGCGGGTATTCATAAACATCTGAAAAAGCTGAAACACGTGAAAGAATTCCGTCTTGCCGAGTACGGAGAAGGCGACGCAGGCGTAACGATTGTTGTGTTTAAGTAATAGAAAAAGGGGAGAAGGTCATACATGGCAGAAAAACAGAGAATTTTAATTGTAGATGATGATGAGAATATTGCAGAGCTGATTTCTCTCTATCTGATGAAGGAATGTTATGAAACTTATATTGTAAATGACGGCGAAGAGGCACTTCGGGTATTCCCTGAATTCAAGCCGAATCTGATACTTCTGGATTTGATGCTGCCGGGCATCGATGGCTATCAGGTCTGCCGGGAACTGCGCACCAGCTCTCAGGTTCCCATCATCATGCTCTCCGCAAAGGGTGAGATTTTTGATAAAGTTCTTGGGCTTGAGCTGGGCGCTGACGATTACATGATCAAACCCTTTGATTCCAAAGAACTGGTTGCCCGCGTAAAAGCCGTACTGCGCCGTTACCACGCCTCCCCTGCCGTTTCCGCACCAGTTGTAGAGCAGCAAGGCGAATTTGTAGAATATCCGGATTTAATTGTCAACCTGACCAACTATTCCGTAACCTACTGCGGACGTTCCGTGGATATGCCTCCGAAAGAACTGGAACTCTTGTATTTCCTGGCATCTTCACCGAACCAGGTATTTACACGAGAACAACTTCTGGACCACATCTGGGGCTATGAATATATCGGCGATACCCGAACCGTGGATGTGCATATCAAACGTCTCCGCGAGAAGATTAAAGATCATAAAAACTGGGCGCTGACAACTGTATGGGGGATTGGATATAAGTTTGAAGTCAGACGATAAAAAATCTTCTTAAAATGGGTCTGTGCAGAACAACCGTTTCTGTACAGACCCATTTCTATCTACGGAATCCACACACCGTCTCCGCCGACATAATATCCATCCGGCGTCCGTGTATTCGCCATTAATGCTCCATCCGAACCAGTATAATACCACTTGTTATCCCAGTAAATCCATCCATATCGCAGATATCCATACTCATTAAAACAGTAATAATGCCCGTCGATACACTGCCAACAGTTGTATGGGTACGTCCGGTTGTTGTACTCATACCACCAGCCATTCTGATCAAGGCACCAGTGACCGTTGGCACCAGTGATTGCTCCTTGCCCCCCATTAGTCGAACCATTGTAACTTCCGGTTACCCCAGGTCCGCCATTATTCGCATAGCTGCTTCCAACCACTCCCGGTCCGCCGCTGCTTCCATAGTAACCGTAATATCCGTTTCCGACCACGCCAGGTCCCCAGTTGCTTCCCCAGGTTCTTCCCCCCGGTCCGTCATAGTCTCCGCTGATATCCTCTGCCTCAGACGCAGAAACATACCAGGTATCTGAACTTTCCCACTCACCTTTTTCCGAGCCGCTGCCTACCGCACGTACCTCAAAATAATAATCACCACGCCGGGTAAATTCATCTGCAAATTCATAATAGTGATCCTCTGTTGTGCGGGTTCCGCTGATGGAAGAATCATCACGATATAATTTTACCTGATAATATTTTGCATTCGGATTGTCCGTCCAGACAGCAGTTCCATCCGACTCATCCCAATAAGCTCCCGTCACCGTTAAATCACCATTTTCTAATTTGCTTAACTTCAATGTGACCACTAAAGTTGTCTTATTATCTTCCAGACGCGATGTCGAGTAGGACACTTCATCGCCGGAAAATGTGAACATACTTTTTGATTTCCCTCCAAAAGAGTAACCGCTGTGCGCAGTCAGATTTACAGAAATCCTTGGCTGCATACCGCCGATCCAATCGTCATCATCATTCAAGATCTCCACTCCGGAAACCTGATATTCAGAATCACTGGTACTGACATGAACATTTCCTCCGCTGACTCCGGACACGATTTCCGAATCAATATGCAGATGAACGGAAGTGATTTCTGTCCGCGTTTCTGCCTGTACCTGACTGTTTCCCAACATCGCCAGGATCAACGTCACCAGCATTATTTTTTTCCACATAAACCATCCTTCTCCTTCCTGCTTTTTCTTCCGAACAATCAAGCAACTGCCGCATCTGTCACCTTTCACAGCCGATCCTCCCTCTTTACATTGCAGGTCTGGACAGGGTAAATACAAACTCTGTTCCTACCCCTTCGGTGCTGATCACATCAATCGTTTCCCCATGTGACTGAATGATTTCTTTCACAATTGCCAGACCAAGTCCTGTCCCTCGTTTATCCTTGCCGCGAGATAAATCCGTCTTATAAAATCGCTCCCAAATCTTTTTGATACTGTCTTTCGGAATTCCGATTCCTGTATCCTTTACCGACACAAAAACCTTTTCATGGCGAACGGAAGTCTGAATATAAATAACAGAATCATTATGACTGAATTTAATTGCATTATCAATCAGATTATAAAGCACCTGCTGTATTTTTCCAAGATCCGCATTGACCATCTGAATACTGTCTGTAAACGTCAGATCAAATGTGATATCTTTTTTCTCGCAGATTCCTTCAAAGGTTGCTGCCGTATCTTTGATCACACGATTAATATCAAAGTTGGAACGGGTCAGACACCCCTTGCAGTCCAGGGTATTCAACGTCAAAAGTCCCTGTGTCAGTTTCGTTAATCGATCTGTTTCAGAAAGAACACGGTTTAAATATTTTTCATGCATTTCCTGAGGAATCGTACCATCCAGAATCGCTTCCAGATAACCTTTGATCGATGTCAGCGGAGAACGAAAATCATGAGAAACATTTGCAATAAATGTCTTCTGATACTCTTCCATTTTATTGATTTCATCTGACATATAATTCAGCGTGCCCGCCAGATATCCAATTTCATCATTTGTCACAACATCAATCTCATGAGACAGATTTCCGGTCGCATACTCATTGGCACCCGCAGTAATTTTTTTCAGAGGAACATACACCGTCAGCGTAAAAACAACCAGAATGATCAGTGACAAAACAAAGATGATCGCCGCGGATATATATACAACATCCAGCGCATGATAGCTTTGCTCCTGAATGACGCTGGTCGGCATGTGCAGCACTACATATCCATAAGTATTATAATTTCCTGTGATCGGTGCAGATACACTCAATACCTCATACGGAAACTCTCCAAAATAATTCCCGATCCAATATGATTTTGTTCCCATCGCCGTGGGATCAAACTCTTCGATTGTTTCGCCGGAACGGGCAGACTGCATACTGTCGATAATCACAACTCCCTGCCGGTTTATCACCCAGATTTCTGCTTTTAAAAATTCCGCAACTGCCCTCAGCTGCGGAAATGCCGACTGCAGTTCCTGCTTTTTTCCGAGATAGATGGTGCTATAAGAAGATGCGATCAAGTTCGCCTCATCGTACATGGCTTCCGCCTTTTCCTCTATATAATGCTCATACATCATTTCACTGGAAACCGTACCGATCGCAGCAAATCCCAAAATCCCAAAAATCAGATAACCTAAAATAAATTTATAATAAAGTGAATATTTGATTTTCATATTTTTCTCCGCCCTTAACTGAAGATGTCCTGTCCTTATTATACATGATTCTCGATCGACAGACAATGAAATCTCTGCCTCGAAATAACCAGTAATCTCTCATCTTAATTTTTGTTCTGAAGTTCATACTAAAATTGAAGATAAAATCTCAATCAGAAAAGGAGTGTTTTATTTATGGAAAACTTGCATCTTGCTATTGCTTCCATTCCGGTACAGCACTGGGAAATTCCTTACGATTCGACAACCGCACTCTGCCAAGGTACCATTTTTCCAAGTTTGGATCTTCCTTTTTTCATAACCGACAGCGGTCCAAAAGGCACGATTCCAACTACAAAAGGAGGTGGAAAACATGACTGACCGCAGCCAGCTTTTGAAGCAAATTCAGGAAGTCAGCTTCACCTTGGATGATCTGACTCTTTATCTGGATACTCATCCATTAGATGCAGATGCCTTAAACACATTCAGTGACATGCAAAAATGCCGCAAAGAATTACTGCAAAATTATGCCCGTGATTTTGAGCCGCTGACACGCGACTGCGTTTGTCCGGATACCAACAATGAAACCAATACCCTCTGCAAATACCCGGGCCAGAAACATTTTACCTGGTCCGATGGTCCGCTGCCGTGGGATAATCAAGGAGGTGTTTAATCCATGTGGACATATGAAAAACGACTGCAATATCCTGTAAATGTCACACAAACCTGTCCCAAAACTGCTTCGCTGATCATCAGTCAGTTCGGTGGTCCGGACGGCGAACTGGCCGCTTCCATGCGTTATCTTTCCCAGCGCTACACCATGCCATGCAAAGAGATCGGCGGTCTTCTCACAGATATCGGAACGGAAGAACTTGGTCATCTGGAGATCATCTGCTCCATCATTTACCAACTGACCAAAAACATGAAGATCGAAGACGCAAAGGCCGCCGGTTTTGACGCCTATTATATCGACCATACTGCAGCTATCTGGCCCCAGGCGGCAGGCGGAATCCCATTCAACGCCTGCGAATTTCAGTCCAAAGGCGATGCCATTACGGACCTTCATGAAAATCTCGCCGCTGAACAAAAAGCCCGCACCACGTATGACAATCTGATCCGTATCATTCCCTATGCGGAAGTGAGAGAACCTTTAAAATTTCTCCGTGCAAGAGAAATCGTGCATTTTCAGCGATTCGGGGAAGCATTGGAGAAGCTCAAGTCCAATTTGAACGCGAAAAATTTTTATTATTTTAATGCGGAATTTGATCATATCAGCAATTTGTAGAACAAAAGAACCGCTCTGTTCGCACATACAGAGCGGTTCTCGTTACATAGGAGTTGAGTTGCTGTTTCACGGGTCAGATGAAACAGTTTCGAAATGTATAGAATATTCACATGTGTTAGTTTAGGCTAACTAACTGTCTATATATTAGCATACACTAACTTATTTGACAAGTACTTTTTTTGATTTTTTTCCAAAAACTTTTCTCAATAACCCGTTTCATCTTTCCACTCCAGCCGATGCAGATGTCCTTCCAGGTTCATCTTCTCAAATCCATTCTGACGCAGTGCTTCATAAAGCACGATTGCCACAGAATTGGACAGGTTCAAAGAACGAATATCGCCCCACATCGGAATACGCACACAGTTTTCCTTATTTTCTACCAGAATTTCTTCCGGAATTCCGGCACTTTCTTTGCCGAACATGATATAACAATCCGGTTCATATGTCACATCCGTATAACACTTCGGTGCCTTCGTAGTTGCCATGTAAATCTTTGCACCAGGATTCTTCTGAAGAAAATCCTGAAAATCATCATAAACCGTCACATTCAGCTTATCCCAATAATCCAGCCCGGCACGCTTCACCGCCTTCTCATTGATTTTAAATCCCAGCGGCTCGATCAGATGCAGACGAGTATTGGTCGCCACACAGGTACGGCCGATGTTGCCGGTATTCATTGGCATTTCCGGCTCATATAATACGATATTCATAAGCTGCTCCTATTCCGTCTTTCCGTCCAGACGATTGACAAACCGCTCGATACGGTTCAGTGCCTCTTTCAGGCTCTTCAGCGAATAGGCATAAGAAATACGCAGAAATCCCTCTCCGCAGTCACCAAATGCAGTACCCGGAACAACAGCAACCTTCTCTTCTTTTAAAAGTCTGGTGGCAAATTCATCCGACGTCATACCGAACCGTTTGATACTCGGAAACATGTAAAATGCTCCATGCGGCTCAAAGCAATCCAGTCCCATTTCTCCAAAACGATGCATCAGATAACGTCTTCTCTGGTCATAGGACTCCCGCATAAACTGTACATCTTTATCGCCGTCACGCAATGCTGCAACAGCCGCGTACTGGCTGGTAGTCGGTGCGCACATGATTGCAAACTGATGAATTTTCAGCATTTGTTTCAGCAAAACAGCTGGTGCGCAGGCATAACCCAGACGCCATCCTGTCATCGCATATGCTTTCGAAAAACCATTGATCAAAACCGTTCTGTCCCTCATACCCGGGAGAGACGCAATGGAAACATGCTCCTGGTCACCGTAAGTCAGTTCCGAATAAATCTCATCAGAAATGACAAATAAATCGTTCTCCTCAATAATGGCTGCAATCTTTTCCAGCTCCTCACGGCGCATAACGGCACCGGTCGGATTGTTCGGAAACGGGAGAACCAAAACTTTTGTCTTATCCGTAATTTTCTCCTGCAATTTTTCCGGAGTCAGACGGAATTCATCTTTCTCTTCCAGTTCGATGATGACCGGAGTACCATTCGCCAGAATCGCGCACGGCACATAAGAAACATAACTCGGCTGCGGGATTAAAACCTCATCTCCCGGATCCAGCATTGCACGCATTGCAACGTCGATCGCCTCACTGCCGCCTACTGTTACCATGATCTCTGTATTGGGATCATAAGAAATATTGCAGCGACGGTTCAGATAATTGCTGATCTCCACTTTCAATTCTTTCAGACCGGCATTGGATGTATAGAACGTGCGCCCCTTTTCCAGAGAGTAAATGCCCTCTTCGCGAATGTGCCACGGCGTATCAAAATCCGGCTCACCTACACCAAGGGAAATCGCATCTTTCATTTCACTTACAATATCAAAAAATTTACGGATTCCAGATGGCGGAATCGTTGAAATGGTTTTATTTAACGGGTTTCTCACGGTGAAATCAACATCCTTTCATCCTGAATCTCGTCACAGAGAACCGTGCCGTGATCCTTATATTTTTTCAGTACGAAATGGGTACCGGTGCTCAGCACGGAATCCATCGGAGCCAGTTTATCAGATACAAACTGAGCTACCTGCCGCATCGTTTTGCCTTCGATGATCACAGTAAAATCAAATGCGCCTGACATCAGATATACTGCGTTTACCTCACTGTACTGATAAATACGCTCTGCGATTTTGTCAAATCCCATGCCTCTCTGCGGAGTCACTTTAACCTCGATCAATGCACATACTTTTTCCTCACTGGTGTTATCCCAGTTGATCAGGGTGTGATAACCACAGATGATATGTTCCTTTTCCATTTCGGCAATCTCATTGGCGACCGCGACTTCACTTTCTCCTAAAAGAATCGCCAGGTCGTGGACATCGATTCTGCTGTTTTTCTCGATTACTGCCAAAATTTTTTCTCTCATCGCTGATTGCCTCCTTGTTCATTTTTGTTTATATATGAAACTGCTTTAAACAGTTCATCTCTTTGCGGACGTTCCAGATATCCGCGGCTTTCCGCGCCTATCATTTCACGTGCAATGCCCGGATTCACTTTTCCTATGACTTGTGCCGGGATTCCTTCTGATGCCAGTGCCTGCACCAGCTGACCGCCATTTTCTGCTGCAAGCAGATAACATCCTGCACTGTACAGACGGTAAGGATTCAGCTCAAAACGCTCACAGATTTCGATCGTTTCCTGTGCCACCGGAATAAGGCGCAATACAAATTCCACACCCATGCCATACGCGGCCGAAAGATTCCAGATTGCAGTCAGAATACCGCCTTCACCTGCAGGTTCACACTCAACCGCGCCGAAATTTTTCCAGAAATCCATACCCAGTCCTTCCCTCACGCATTGACGTGATGCTGCCATTTCCAGGTATTCCTCTGAAAACCACCGGCACAATTCTTCATGCCGCTCTTCGGCAATGATCCGGCTTCCGGTAAGACCGGCAAAACCTGCTATGACCAGATCCTGCCCCACTTTCAAAAGACCGGTATTGTCTCGTTCTATTTTTCGCATCATAACGCTGTACCTCTGTCCGACTAAACTTCATCACGCCTCAGGCGGTGCCGGAATTTCAGATACCGGAGCCGGACTTACCGGTGCTGTTTCCACCGGCGTCGGACTTGGTGCCGCCGGAGTCTCTGCCGGAACCGGACTTGCCGCCGGAATCTCTGCTGCAGCTGTCACTCCCGGACCGCCATTCTCTCCTTCCGTCGGTTCCGGCTGCGGTGTACCTGCTTCGGTTCCCGTCTCAGCGGCTGCAATGTCTGCCGCTTCCGGAACTGCCGGTGCTGCTGCCGGTGCCGCCGGACCAACCAGAACGATTGCTTTTGACGCCATATACGTATCCTGATTCAGCCGGGTTCGTTCGGTTTCCACACCGTTTACCTTGACTACTTTCCACAGTTCAGACTTCATGCCAGTATGAGCCGACTGCACTTGCTTTCTGCTGCCGGGAGCCATGGTCGGGTCCAACTGAACCTTTGGATCCCCCGGATGATTCACACTGATTGTCTTGGATTCAAAAGACACCTCGCGATTCTCCGGACGGGTCTCTTTTCCATAAATCGTAAAGGTCAGCGTTCTTCCCGAAGTACCGCCCTCCACATAAATCGGAGTACTGTAATTGTTCGTAATTTTAATATCTTTATAAGTACCTGCAATCGCCGCATCCATAGACGGTTTCACATAACCAACCAACATAGAATGATTCTGACGCTGCGTGATTTCCAATTCTGCCCTCAGTGCCGCATTGTAAAGGGTCGTCGCAATCTGACACACACCGCCGCCTACACTGTCAACAACCTGACCATTTTCATAAGCCGCTGCCGTGTAATATCCATTATCTGTAGTAAACGGCTGCATACATTCGTATCCTGATAACGTCTCACCAGGCATCAGTACATGACCATTGATTTTCGCAGAACCAACCTGCAGGTTCTTGGAACGCGCAGCTCCGCTGCTGCTGAAATCTGTGGAAAATGTTCCTAAAACATCACGGATGCTTTCCAGATCCGATGCCAGAATCTTCGGCTGTGCAATCGTCACCGGTGCTTCTACTCTTACATCCCCATCATCGGCTGCTTTCAGCGCTTCATCCAGCATTTTCTTAGCTGCCTCAACGTCGACTGCAATACCCTCTGTTCCTTCTGTAATAACAAATTCTCCGTTTTCTCTCCGGATTGCTGCATTCTTCGGTTCTCCAGGCAAATTCCTGCACTGCTCATCGATAAATGCTTCCACCAATGTCTGATCTACTTCCGTCTCAAACGGAATGTGAACCGGATCCTTCTCCAAATCTTTGAGAGCCATGTATCGCTGAATCAGGTTCCCTTCTGTTCCGTATTCGGCCGCTTTGTCCAATGCGTCCGGATTGCTCCAGAAAAATCCCAGCTCCTGTGCGGTCGTTTCAGCTGTTACGCCCTCCACTTCCAGTACAACCTTGCGCTCCGCCATGCGGTCCACCAGTGCCTGAATCTCCTGTTCCGCCTTTTTCTGCGTCAGACCGCCCAAACTGACATCGCCCACATAAATGCCCTCCGGCAGCGTGGTTTCCTGCGCGCAGACCGGAAATGCCATCAGCATGACTGCCGCTGCTGCTGCCGCCACGCTGCCCAATATGTTCCATCTTTTCATAATCTGTCTCCTGTCATCCCAAATGTATTCGGGATCAAAAATCGTTCAGATATCAAAACACAAGGTTGAAAGAATCTTTCAACCTTTGCTTGTCTGTACCCATTCGATTTTTCTATGAAAGTCCCGCCGTGCATAAGCACGAAGCAGTCGTCTTTCATATATTGTCCCCTTACTTCACTACAGCCAAAACTGCCGGAAGAATCATTGCGATTACCAGAATAACGGTAATGATCGTAACAATCAGCCGGTTATTCTTATCGTGCATGTTCATCATAACTTATCACCTCTTCTTGCTGCCTTATACTACCTCATTCTTCCAAACTGCGAGATGATCTTATCTTTTATCCGGGACGCCTCATTCCGGCTCAGATAGTCAATCTGCACAGGTAGTTCTATTCTATGATATTTTACTAATTCCTGCAAGTCCTCTTTTTGCTTTTTGGAAGCCGGCTGTTCCCGTTTTACCTTATAATTCAAGGGTTTCGGCCAAAACAGCTCCCTCTGTTCTGCCGCTGCCTGACTCAAAAGTGCCAGAAACAGATGATGGGCATCGCGGGCATCCCCTAATGCCCGATGAGCACCCTGACGCTCAATCCTGTAAAATTCACATGCCGCAGCAAGATTTTTCTTTTGCTCCGCAGGCATAAATGTGCGGCAGAGCCGCAGCGTATCAATTCCACATCGTTCAAAGGTTAATTTCTGATTCACGGCCGCCCGTTTTAAAAAACTGTAATCAAAAATGATATGATGTCCCAACAGCGGAAGTTCTCCACAAAAATCAAGAAAATCTCCGATGATATCCCCAATATCCGGCGCGTTTTCCAGCATCTCGTCCGTAATTCCGGTCAGTTCTGTGATGCGCGGTTCTAACATCCGATGCGGATTTACCATTGTATGAAACTGCGCAGTCTCCTGTCCGTCCAGCACGCGGATTGCCCCGATTTCTATGATTTTTTCTGTCTTCGCATCCAGACCAGTCGTTTCAATATCTACGGCGATGTAATTTTGATGATTTTCCATATCATTTCTCCATTCTGAATATAGATGATACCAGGGTCAAAAGGTCAGAAATCTGACGCAAGCTTGCTTGCAGGAGGATTTTTGACTTTGGGACCCGCCAAAAATATGAGTAAGTAGCCATTTTTCGAAGAAAAATGAGCGGATTACGAATGTTTTTGAGAATTGCAGGAGTGCAAAGCACGGAGCAATTCGGTATCACAGGGGTCAAAAGATCTTTTGACCCCAACATCTATAGATTCCACCATCGCATTATTCGTCAGCGGATCTCGGTTTCGATAATCAAATAAAAGAATCTCCCCGGAACGAAGAGCTTCCACATGAATCTGTGTTCCCAATGTCCGCAGCTCTGGTACCAATTCACGAATCCGGCTCTTATAAGGTGCCTGATCCAGCGCAAATGCCGGTCGGCTCTTGCTGTTCTCACGCAGGTAAACATCACACACTAAAGCATCTTCATATACCGGAATTTTATCCTCTTTTTCTGCCAGAAGTTCCTGAATAAACGCATGCAGAATCTCATACTTTGCCAGTCGGCTGTGATTCAGACCTGCATGATGATGCACCTGATAATACTCCGCAAGCCGTTCAAACATAGTAAACGCATCCGGAAATTCTTTTACCAGAAGTTCCAGCGTCTGTGTATACTGACGACTGTTATAATAAATCTCCACCATGTTTTCTATGCCCTTCAGACGAAGCACATCGCTGTACGGCAGCCAGCGGGTTGAAAGCACCTCATAAGGCGGCAGCGTTCGATAAACCAGATCATATTGCGCTGCCATTTCATACATATAAGAACCCTTCAGCACCTTTAAAAATCCAAGCTGCAGCTGCTCTGGCTCCATCGCATAAACATCATTAAAAGATTGCCGAAAACTTTCATAATCTTCATACGGAAGTCCTGCGATCAGATCCAGATGCTGGTGCACATTATGCCCCGCATTGATCTGAGCAACCACACGGCGCACCTCATCCAGATTCATTTTCCGGTGAATCTCCGCAATCGTCCGCGGATTGGTGCTCTGTACACCGATTTCCAACTGAATCAGCCCCGGTCTCATCTGTCGTATCAGTTCCAGTTCCTCCGAATCAATCAGATCTGCTGCCACCTCAAAATGAAAGTTGGTCACGCCGTTGTCATGCTCGAAAATATACTTCCAGATTTCCATAGCATGACTCTTTCTGCAGTTAAATGTGCGATCCACAAATTTGACCTGCGGCACGTTCTTTTTCATAAAAAAATCCAGTTCTTTCTTCACCAGCTCCAAATCCCTAAACCGAACGGATTTGTCAATCGAAGAAAGACAATAACTGCAGGAAAACGGACAGCCGCGGCTGCTTTCATAGTAAACAATGCGGTTCTCAAACCCTTCCAGATTCGGATATAAAAACGGGATCCGGCTCATATCCATGACCGGACGCAGCGGCATGTCTTCAATCTCTCCGGTATCCATACGCCAGGTCAGATTCGCAATCTGAGAGAGAGAATTCCAAAAAGCAGAAAGAGAGCTGGCCTGCCGCACCGTACAGCCTAATTCTCCATATGCACGCAGAAGGGACGCAAATGTTTCTTCCCCTTCTCCTTTCATCACACCTAAAATTTCCGGTTCTCTTTTTAATAAATCGATTGCATCAAAAGATACTTCCGGACCACCCATCCAGATATCCGTATCCGGCAAAACCTTGTGAATATCCCGCGCCAGATCCAGCGCATACTGCACATTCCAAATGTAGCAGGAAATACCGATCATGTCCGGTTTTCTTACATAAATATCTTCCAGGATCTGCTCCATCTGATTATTGATGGTATACTCTGCAATCTCCACACGCACAGGAGGGAGGTCCTGCCCAACCGGACAAGCTCCTCCCTGATGCTCTGCGAATGTTTTCAAACTATACACGCCCGGATTGGAGTGGATATATTTTGCGTTGATCGCTGTCAATAAAAATTTCATAATTTATACATCTATCTCTATCTTTCTTCCTGATTTTTCGTACTGATAATAACGAACTCCTGCCGCATTCAGCATTCGTTTCGATGCTCTTGTAGATGCACTGTCTGCATATTTGTCGGCTTTATAAATAATGGTTTTAATCCCTGCCTGGATGATCGCCTTTGCACATTCATTGCATGGAAATAAAGTTACATACAATTTGCTTCCTTCCAGACTTCCGCCGCGATAATTTAAAATTGCGTTCAGTTCGCTGTGCGTCACATACATATACTTTGTGTCGTAAGTATCTCCTTCTGTTTCCCGATTCCACGGAAATTCATCATCAGAACATCCCCTCGGAAATCCGTTATATCCCATAGACAGAATTTTATTATCATCGCTCACAATACATGCACCGACCTGTGTGTTCGGGTCTTTTGAACGCATTCCGGAAAGGTCTGCGACCCCCATAAAATACTCATCCCAGGAAATGTAGTTTCTGCGTTTTCTTATATCGTTTACTGCGTCACCCATGGTGAGTCCTCCTTACATTCGATTCTATCCCATCTGCTTCATTCTGCATGATCTTGCTTTACACCTTAATTACATGATATCCTGCTGCCTTCATCAGACGATTCATGATCGCCTGTCCCAGATTGTCACTGGCAAAGCTTTCTGAGTAAATACAATCCACCTGCAGATCATCAAATTCCCGCAAAACCGCAAATAAATTATGAGCAATTGTCTCTTCATGCTCCCGTTCGCCCACACTTCTGAGAATTCCCTGCGGATAACGTTCACAAGTTTCTTCGGTACAGATGATTCCAACTTTTTCTCCCGATTCCAGGTGCTCTTTTACCAGTTGATTAATCTTTTCAACGACTGCTTTTTCTTCGCCTTCTATCAGCGTCAGAGCCGATTTCGGCGCATAATGACGATACTTCATACCCGGCGCTTTCGGGCGGAAATCGGCTGTCGGCGGACCCTGAATAGCCGGGTCAATTTCCACATGACCGACTGTCTTCTGAAGCATCTCCATCGTCACGGCCCCTGGTCTTAAAAGCATCGGAACCTCACCGGATACATCTACGATCGTCGATTCCACACCAATTCCCACCGGTCCTCCATCGATGATCATCTCGATTTTTCCATTCATATCCTGATAAACATGTTCTGCAGTCGTTGGGCTCGGTCTGCCGGATGTATTAGCACTCGGAGCCGCAATCGGCACACCTGCCAACGCAATCAGACGATTCGCCACCGGGTCACTCGGCATACGGACTGCAACTGTATCCAGACCTCCGGTTGTTCCATACGGAACCCTTTCACTTTTCGGAAATACCATTGTCAGCGGTCCTGGCCAATATGCTTCTGCCAATTTTCTTCCTGCCTCCGGAATTTCAGAAACCAGAGGTACAAGTTCATCCAGACAAGAAATATGCGCAATCAGCGGATTGTCCGACGGACGTCCTTTTGCCGCATAAATTTTTGCAGCTGCCTCTGCATCCAGCGCATTGGCCCCCAGACCATACACGGTTTCCGTTGGAAACGCAACCAGTCCGCCGCCGCGCAAAATCTGAGCCGCTTCCAGAAGCTCTTCATCACGAATCGCCCCTGTGTCTTCTATTTTTATCCATTTTGTTTCCATTATATTACTTCCTTATATGCTGTCTTATTATCCATTTGCGAAAACGATCTTTGCATTATCTTACTTCATTTTTTCCTGCTATGCAAGAGAATCACGGAGGATGTATTCAAATTTCTTCAACCTACAGAACCTGCAGCTGGCAGCTTCCTCCGGATGCATGGCAACAAAAAAATAACGCCGAGACTTTATGCGCCAAATCTCAACGTTATCTTTTTTATCCCTCTTTATTTTTTGTAACCAAAATCCGGAATCCTGGTCCAGCGGTCACGGAAGTAATGTGCAACCAGTTTCGGTCTGCGGTCACGGGTAAAGATACCCTTCTTATTGCCCTGTACACGCATCAAGCCCTGGCTGGTAGCAAAATCTGCAAAGTTCCATACCTGCTCACCCACGAAATTCTCCAACTCGTCTACCACGCGGTGATTGGTCTTGTAATATTCGACCTGATATTCCTCCGTCCACATAACCGGAGTCGTATCATGCAGACCAGATACCGTATCCGCACCATATTCTGTGAACATAAACGGCTTTCCAAGAGAATTCCAGAAGCTCAGTTCTTCTCTCAACATACTTTCTGCAGCCTCCAGATCACCGCCGCAGGAGTACCATCCATAATAACGGTTCAGACAGAACACGTCGCTCAGGCGGATCGTACAGTCGTCTTTGTAGTTCTGCATCTGTACGCTGACGATGGTACACGGACGTTTCGACCGATCCAATTCACGCGCCAGGTCGTAGAGCGGTTTGAAATATTCATAAGCCCCCTTGCTTCCCGAATCGGATTCGTTGGCAATACTCCACATTACCACACAGGCACGGTTTTTATCACGGGCGATCACGTCACGGATGACCTCTTTATGATGTTCAAACGTACGGATTCCTCCTGCTTCGATCGGATCAAAGGTTTCTACCCGTTTTCCGTTTTTGAAGTTTGCGCCGCCTCCGAAATTCAGATGCACGCCTACTGCCGGAACTTCATCAATGACAACGATTCCCTCTTCATCACAAAGCTGCATCATCTCTTCACTGTACGGATAATGGCTGGTACGGAAGCTGTTGGCTCCCTGCCATTTCATCAGACTGATATCCTTGATATTCATCGGAATATTCAACCCACGTCCAGCCGGGAACGTATCCTCATGTTTTCCGTAGCCCTTAAAATAGAACGGCTGTCCGTTGATCAGGAATATACCGCCCTCCACCTTAACCGTGCGAACACCATAAGTCATGTGATAAACATCCTCACCGTAAGAAACCGTCACTTCATACAGATATGCTTTTAACGGCTGCCATAAGTTTACCCGTTCAATAGTCAATGTTCCGGATGCCCCGGTTCCCGATGCCACCAGATTGCCTTCCCGGTCGCGAAACTCCACGCGTACTTCTGCATCAGACTCTGCTCCTGCGGTTTCAATCTCATAATTGACAAAACCGGTCGTTCCATCCACCTCTGAAGTCAGGCTCACATCCGCAATATAACTCTTCGGTGTCGTGTAAATTTTTACCGGACGGGTAATTCCGCAATAGTTAAAGAAGTCAAAATTCGGGCAGTTGCGTTTCTTTCCTGTCTTGGACGGCATCAGATTGGTGCCCAGAAGACCGCTTCCGTTTTCACTTCCGACCGGCAGCGTGGAATGGTCAATGCGGTTGTCCACTGCAATCGTCAGGAGATTCTCGCCATCCTTCAGATAATCATTGATTTCCACCTCAAACGGCAAAAATCCGCCTTTATGCTCGCAGATCAGCGCATCATTCAGATATATTTTGCAGATGTGCGTCACAGCCGCCATGCGCAGCACGATTCGCTGACTTTTCATATAATTCGGCACGGCAATGGTTCTCTGGTAAAATACCCATCCATAATGCTCACGGAAATCTTCCCCTTCTTTCAAATCATTGTAAGAAGACGGAACCGCCATAGTCATCGGAGCCTTCAGCGGAGCCTTATACCATGCCTCCTCGAATCCTTTTCCATCGTCGAGTTTAAAATCCCAGATTCCGCTCAAATCCATCAAGCCTCTGGATTCTGTCAATACCGGATATAACATATACGCTTCTCCTTTCTTTATTCCCATTGTAAACCGCTTTATGACGGGAAACCGGACGTATGTCTGCATCCGGTTTTCCGCCATATTGTAAATGTCTTACATCATAATGATACCCTTTTCATCGCTTTTTATCGGAACTGCTTCTAAAAAATCCAGCACAGACATCATAAATGGAATCATGGTCCAGCAGAACATCAAATACAAAGCTCCAAGATAATAGCGTTTCGCATAAAAGCGATGTCCGCCTATCCATCCGGTCAGAATCGTAAGCAGCAGATACTGTTTTTTACTCACCGGATGTCTGGTACGTTCCCCACGGCGGTAA